>CAKUAR010000013.1 GCA_934636465.1 uncultured Muribaculaceae bacterium | reverse complement strand
TGCCCAGGAGAGCCCTGGAGGGGCTCGTGTGTAGGTAGCCGCTGACTGAGGAGCGGCAGCGACGGTCGGCGGAATCCGAGGATAGCCCAGTCCGGTGCGTGCCGTAGGTACGCGTATAGCGTTAGGCTATGTGGTGGGCTGTGTGGCGTGTGGTGGTGGGGAAAAACGGGGGCAAAAGTTGTGGGGTTGTTGGGCTTTAGTTACATTTGTATGGCGTGACACAGTTTGTGTGGCGCAACGAAGAAAAACGAGAATTATGAAGGTTTTGCGAGATAGAATTTTGAAGGACGGCAAGTGCTATCCTGGTGGCATATTAAAAGTGGATAAGTTTATTAACCACCAGATGGACCCGAATTTGATGAAACAGGTGGCAGTGGAGTTTGCGCGCCGCTATGCCAACACCGAAATCAACAAGATTTTGACTATTGAAGCGAGTGGAATTGCACCAGCCATTATGCTTGGCTTTCTGCTCGACTTGCCGGTGGTGTTTGCCAAGAAAAAGAAGCCATCTACTATGGACAACATGCTAAGCGTTACGGTAACGTCATTCACTAAGCAGCGTGACTACACGGTAGTGATTTCAAAAGACTATCTCAATGCTGACGACAAAGTGCTGTTTGTTGACGACTTTCTGGCCTATGGCAATGCAGCCAAGGGTATAATAGAACTTTGCCGGCAAGCTGGTGCGCAACTTGTGGGCATGGGATTTATCATAGAGAAAGCTTTTCAGCATGGCCGCGACGTGATAGAACGTGCCGGCGTGCGCTGCGAAAGTTTGGCGATTGTGGATTCGCTTGATAATTGCCAAATCAAACTTCGGGAATAAGTTTTTCAGTTACCCTCCCCAAAAAGCTGTTTTGAGCCAAGCATTTTTCTGAAACGAATAATTGGTCGTTTTGCTCGGCAAAATGCCTTAGATTGGCATTTGTGTAAGAATAAGACAGCGTTTTGGTAGCTGTGCTTGCTCTGGTTTTTGCATGCTGTGTGTCTGGGGCATTTTCATAGACGTTTTTGTGGACGGTAGGTATATAAAAAAAAGAATCCTCGATTACACATCGGGGATCGCTTAACTAATTAACCTTCTAATACCATTAACATAAACCTTAAACAAATGAAAATGAATTTCCGTCATCACGACGTCCAACATTTCATAACCATAAAAACTAATACCATGAAAACTGATGCAAAGATATAGCCATGATTTAGACCCTCCAAATAATTTGGTGAAAAAATGCACCTATTTAATGTTTGTTAACTTATTTTTCGGCCGCTTTAACGGTTGCTAAGAGTTTGTGGCCTGTTTTTAGCAGTTTGCAACACTCTGGTAGATAGCCTTATATTGCCACAAATGGCCTATGAATTGCCGTTGCGGTAGCTTTTGCGGTCAATTTTGCCGTTGAACGTGCGGTTCACACTCTCCACTTGCTCTATCATGCTGGGGCACTGGTAGGGCTCAAGCAATGTTTTTAGATGTTTTGCCAACTCTCGGCAGTTTAATTTGCCGTCTGCCACCACAAGGAGCTTGACCACCGTGCCCACCACAGGGTGATTGGCGGCTATACACACACAGTCGCGCACGGAGGGGAACGTCATTGCCGCATCTTCCACGTCGGTTGGTGCCACCTTGTAGCCGCCCACGTTGATTACGTCGTCGTTACGTCCACTTAGCCGGAGTCTGCCGCAAGAGTCGATATAGCCGTTGTCGTTGGTCACAACGGTGTGGCCTCCGGGCATTACCGAGCGTGTGAGCTCGTCGTCTTCCCAGTAGCCGCTCATCAGCGTGTCGCCTGTGCAAGCCACACGGCCGTCGGCAGTGATTTTAATCGCCGAGTGCCTCATTGGTGCGCCAAGGCAGCCGGCAATGCACTCGCCGCCATTGTAGTTGAATGTGGCAACAATTCCGGTTTCGGTGGAGGCGTAGGTATTGTAGAGGCGGCTGTGGGGCAGCAGAGAGCAGAATTGTTGCATGTCGGCAAGCGGCATGGGTGCTGCTCCAGTTTCAATGAAATCTATTTTTGCAGATCTTGCGGCAATCTCACGCTCTGCAAATGCCATGAGCATGCGTATGCTTGTCGGCACAAGAAACGATGCCGCTTTGGCTGGTGCGGCGTCGATGGCGCGAAAAAAGGCGTCCATGTCCTTTAAGCCGTCTATGATGTGGAGCGTTGCGCCCACGGCTATCGTGGGGTATAGCTTGGATAGGCTGCCGATGTGGTTGAGCGGCCCGCACACCACAAAAGTGAGGTCGTTGCCAAACGCTTGTGCCTCGGCGAGGTTCTCGGCGTTGGCGGCAATGGCCTTGTGGCTCACCATGACGCCTTTTTGCTTGCCAGTAGTGCCGGTGGTGAAAAGCACGTCGGCCACGTCTTGTGGAGCCGCTTTGCCGCGAAGCTGAGTCTTAGTCTGCTTCAGACGCTGCGGCGTGGTGGCTTTGTCGAGCGGCACAGCCGTGCAGCCGGCAATGTGCACAGCGAGATAGCTGACCACGAACCCCATGCCAGGGATAGCCACTATGGGCACGAGCCTTTGGCCACCGCATAGCGCAGCAGCCTCACGGCACGCCAGTTCATAGAGTTTGCCGTATGACAGCGACTCGTTGCCGCATTTCAGGGCAGTTTTGCCTGGCTGCACCGAGGCGTAGTGGCGCAGATGTTCCTCCAGGGTGTTCATTTCAGTTTGTTTTCAACCATGCTCACCAGGCTGTCGAGCGACTTGAAATTCTTTGGCGTAACGTCGGAGTGTTCCAGCTTTATGCCATAGTGGTCGGACAAAATCATCAGAATTTGTGCTATGCCGAGCGAGTCAAGCTCGTTGAACAGAAAATCGGAGTCAAAATCCACGAGAGGCAACGCTTCTTCAAGCAGTTGGCGTATGGTTTGCTTGTTGTCCATAAATATGATTTTTGAGTAAAAATGAGTAACTAATTGATGACTGCTACGCGGAAGCCGGCTTGCGGGTCAAAACTGCTGTCGTGCGGCTCACCGAACATAAACACGCTCGTAGTGGCAGGGTCGAAGTCGTTGGGGCTGATGTCGCTGTCAGCCACTGTCAGATTTTGCGCAATGCCCTCGGCGCAGTGGCGCAGCACGGTGCGTTTGTCGTCGTCGGGCTCCCACGCGGTCACTTGCACCTGCTTGTGCACAAGGGCGTAGAGCAAAGCAAACTCGCCATATCCGGCATTGACGATTACTGCCGCGCTAGAATTTGGCTGACCGTCGATTTGCTCTGAGTAGCACTTGTGGCTCTTCAAGTTGCGACACACGGCTCGGAAGATGTCAACGCCCTTGTAGCGGTAGCGGTCGGTGACAAGACCGCGGTAATAGGCGGCATTGGCAGTCTTGGCGCGCATGGCCTCCACTTGCATTTCTATGCAGAGCGACAGCACATCGGGTTGCGATGTGGCTGCCATGGCAGGCAACGGAGCTGCCGTGATGGTGCCTTGATACACTTGCTCGCATTCACTTGGCAGCACATCAGCCGAACCGAATATTGCCACTGGTGTGACTTGGGCGTGTAGCCGTGACGCAATGCCGAGGGCCTGCCGGCACGCTTCTTCGCCGCCCACCACGGCTATGCTGTAGCCGCTGGCAAACCGCGTTGCCATGGCTTCGTGGTCTAAAGGCTTTGATGAGTTGAAAATCACTGATTTTGTTACAAAACAGCGCAACGCCAGGTCGTTTATTTCGTTGGGATTGATGACAAATGCAATCTTTTCCGCCATGGCTTGCAATAGCAGCACATTAAGTGGCGATGTGCTGTGACATGCTATAACTGTCGGCGATGGCTCGAAATCTGTAAGACTTATTTTGATTCCGGGCAGACGCTTCAGTACAAACAAAGCCGCCTTTTTGGGGCATTTGCGCAGCACCCCGCGGCATTGCGCCCAGAGCAGCAAGGTTTGCAAAAGTAGCTTTGTGCCCATTGGGCGCACCGATATGGGGCGTGTGCGCCACTTGCCGTGCGACTTGACCAGAAATTTGAAAATGAGCGGTGGAAACAGGTAGGCCATCAGCACCACCGAGAACATGCCGGTTATGGTCACCTCGGCAAGCGAGCGCAGAGCCGGGTGCTTGGCTATGACAAGCGTGCCTATGCCTATAAACATGATTAGTGCCGATATGATAATGGAATGTTTGTAGGAGGCGAGCATTTTGCGCCGGTAGGCATACTCATAACTTGCGCCTTCGGTCATGAAGATTGTGTAGTCGTCGCCCTGGCCGAAGATAAACGAGGCGAGAATCACGTTGACTATGTTGAACTGAATGTTGCAAATGGCCATTATTCCCAAAATCCACAACCAGCTCACAGCCATGGGAATGAACGACGATATGGTCAGTTCGATGCTGCCAAACGACAGCCACAGGAAGAAGAACACTATGCAGCCGCACGCCCAGCCTATGTAGTTGAAGTCGTTGGACAGGTTGTTGGCTATGGCGCTGTTCATGTTTGCCACGTCGAATGTGTGCGCGCCGCACTCGGTGAGCGCTTGCTCCACGCGCGCCATGTGCTGCTCGTCAACGTTGAGCCGGCTAACCACATTGTAGGTGCTGTCGGCCTTGTCGTGTGTTACGCTTGAGGCGAACAGCGACGACACCACTGCGCTGAACTTTTCGGGCTGCTGCGGAGCGTATTCTTTGGAGATTATGTCGTGGAATTTGGCAAACGCCTGTGTGCCAAATCCGGCTTGTGAACCGGCGCGCTGCAAGTCGGGCAGGAGGGTGGGGTGTTTTTTCAGAAAATCGCGCCATAGCGCAAGCCGCTTTGCCTGCTCCTTTTGCGACGTGATGAAGCGTGCAAACACCGGGCTGCCTTTTATGGTGCCTGTGCGCAGCAAGCTGTCGATGCACGGCTGCAGACGGCTGTTGTTGTCAAGAGCCTCGTCGAGCGTCTTGCCCGATGTCACGGCATACACCTCTGGTGTGCTTGCCGTGCCGAGCATTTCTTTCTGGAAATAAGCCATGTCGTCTTTTTGCTGCTGCGTCATGTAGTTGATGTGGCTTATGTTGGTGTCGAACTTGGTCTGGAAGCTGAATATGCCCAGCACCACGGTCAGCACCGCAACCACCCACACCACAACGGGCTTGCTGTCGAGCGACACGTTGCCCAAGCGGTTGAGAATGGCGTTGTGTGGCGCTTGGCGGCTCACTGTGGTGACGTGCGGCAGATATATCAGCACAAACACTATGGTGCCGATGAGCAGAAACGAGGCGAAAATGCCGAGGTCGCGCAGTGCCACCGACTGCAGTGGCACGAGGGCAAGAAACGAGCCCACGGTGGTGATGTTGCCCACGAAAAGCGGCGTCACTATCTCGCGCAGGGCTTTGCGCTTGCATGGCGTGTGCTGCAAGTGGGCTATGAAGTGCAGCGGATAGTTGACGGCAATGCCGAGTATCACCGACGATATGCCCACCACAATGATTGAGGCGTCGTTGTGAAATACCGACAGTCCGCCCATGGCAAACAGCCAGCCCCAGCCTATCGACACGGCAATCAGCGCCAAATGCCACACGTTGCGAAACGCCACAAGCAGCAGAGCCAGTATAAGCACCACGGCTATGGTCACCGACAATATGCTGTCGCGCTTAATCTGCTGAGAGTTGCCCACGGCTATCACCGGCCCGCCCAAAAAGCGAATGTCGATGTTGCAGCCTTGCTGCGCTGTGGCGCTGTGGGCGGCGCTCTGCAAGAGTTTCAGTAGCTTGGCGTTGTTTTCGGTCTCGCTGGAGCCGTAGGGCGACTCCAGTGTCACAAAGGCGCGCTGCAAGTCGGGCGAGAAAATGTATCCGTCTTGCATGGCATATTTCATGCCTTCGGCAGAGCTTTGCAGCTTGCCCACCACTGGTGCAAACAAGTTGAGTGGGTCATGCTTTATGGCTATTGCCATCACGCTGCCGGCCGGCTGGGCAAGCATGCTGCGGTCGTAGGCGAGTTGCTGGCTCATGTAGCCGGGTTGTGCAAGCAGACTGTCGATGCGGTGATAGTCAGCATCGGTCAGAAAATATGGAATGTTGGCATACACAGCCGAGGTCATTTCGGCCATTTTCCTTATGTCAACACGCGCTGTCAAGTTGATTGCGGCATGTGCCGTGTCGAGCTGCTCCACACGGCTTGCAAACGTGTCGATGGCTTGTTCCATCTCGGCAGGGTCGGCATTGGCGCTGTCGCGATACTGAAACACGGCTATAATTTTGTTTGCGCCAGAAATGTCCTGATATATGCCAAGTTCCTTTTGGTGGCTGCTGTCGAGAGGCAGGAAGTCGGCAATGTTTTCCTTGTATTGCAGCCGCAGCATCAGAAACAGCAACGCGGCGGTCACTGCCACAAACGACACCATGCCCACCATGCGGTGGTGCAGCAGATAGTTGTAGATGCCTATCACTAAATTGGTCATTGCTCTATTGTGTTTCTTGTGTGGAGTTTTGGGTGTCGGCAATAGCCAGCTTGGTGGCCACGGGATTGGCGTAGATGCCGAGGAAAATGTCGATGAGCTGCTCCACGTCGCAGGTGTCGTAGCTCTCCAATTGCTTCATGCGCCGCACAAAGGCATTTTTCTGCTTGGCGGTGTAGCGGTCGGCAAACCGCGTGGTGCCATGATGCAAGTCGTAGGCCACGAAATTGTTTGGATATAGGCGATAGGCGCTGATTATGCGCCGGTCTATTATGGCTGCCACCTGCTTGTGGTAGTCGCTGTTTGTGAGCGGCGCGAGGGCACTCAACTCCTGTGCCGTGACAGGCTCGCACAGCTCTATGTGTACGCGCCCCTTTTGTTGCAGCACGCCGGTGAGTATGCTGTTAAGGTCCTCGCCGGGCTTCTTGGTGTAGCGTGTGAACTGCGACTCATAAATCTCAAGCGTTTTGAGCACATCGCATGGCTCCCACTCGTATGATATTGACATGGGCACAATGTGCAGTTGCTCCAGAGCGGCAATCTTGTCGTCGGGCTCGCTCATGGCAAACATCTTGATTATGCCTTTGTCGGTGAGGTCGCGGCCGTCTTTTGTGCGTCCGTTGCGCTGGGCTATCCACACGGAGTGGTGCTTTTGCGTTATGACGAAGCGTATGTAGTCAGACAGGTGGCGTGAGCCCTTGTAAAATTCCTTGATGCTGCCGCCGGGCCGCTCCACGCGAAACATCTTGTTGCACTTGCCAATGTCGATAATCAGCTGGTTCATCATCAGGTTTGCGCCAAATGTGATTTCGGTTGTGTCGAAGCCGTTGTTCACAAAGATGTATTGCAGCAGGCTGGAGTCGAGCATTATGTCGCGGTGATTAGACACATATAGGTAGGCACCGTTGGGGCTAAGTTGCTCCAAGCCGGTGAATGACAACTGGGTGATGCTTGTGTCAACGACACGCCGGTTGACGTCGCACATGGTTTGTGACTGAAACTCGCGCACTGTGGTGTAGTTGCCCACGCGTTTGCGCACTTGCTCAATCGGCTCGCCCGGATAGATGAAAGAAGAGAGAATGGGAAATGCGTCGGAGCTGGCTATACGCTGCATGGCAGCAGGCACTTCCTCTTCGTTATAAGGCCTTATGTCGTCGAAATCATTTATTGTCATTATTGCTGCTTTCTGAAAGATTTGTAATACTCAGCCCATTTTTGCTTTTCTTTTTCTCTCTTTCGTTCTGATTTTTTGTTTTTGATTTCTTGCTTGATTGCTTCTTCTGAGGCTTTATCCTTGCTTAAAAGATAGGGTTTTTTGCTGTTAAGGGCTGTTTTTAGCTTGCTCACTTGCTCTTTTGCCTTTTCTAAAAGAAGTTTTCCAAACGTGTTCCAACGCCCATTCCCAACAGACAGGTCAATGAAAGAATAGTCGATAGAATCCTTATAGGTGACGACAGCTGTGGCTTTCATTCCGGCTGACTCGTTGATGTCGGTTAACTTGACGTGAATCTTGAATGGCGTTATCGCTTCTTCTGGTCGCACAAATTTTTGGTCTTTGTAAAACTCACATTCCCACTTTTTGAACAAAACATCAATATATTCAGGGTCATACCCATAAGTGCCTTTGCAATAGGTGATGAATTCATCATGTGTTAAGTCGCCATACGTTGCGTTGCTCATGTCAAAATCAATGACGAATGCATTACATCTTTTGAACTCGGCAGTTAACCTTTCGTAGGTTTCAATGCTGACTGCGTTTTTGTCTTGTGCTTTTGCCGTGCAGAACACAAGAACCATGACTGAAAGAATAATCGCTTTTTTCAAAGAAACATTCATAGCAAATATGTATGTTAATATTGGTCTTGGTAATACATGTGGTCAGCCCATTTTTGCCTTTCTCTTTCCTTCATTTTTTCAATTTCGGCATTTGCAGCTTTTTTAATTTGCACTTTATCTTTTATTATCAGATTCGGCTCTTTTGCTTTAAGACCTTTGTTCAGAAGTTTTACCTGGTCTTCTGCCTTTTCCATTAGAAGTTTGTCAAAGGAGTTCCACCGTCCGTTTTCTACTGACAGGTTGATTAATGAATAATTGATTGAATCTTTGTAGGTGACCAGAGCCGTGGCTTTCATTCCGGCACGCTCGTTGATGTCGGTCACTTTTATGTGTATTCTAAAAGGCGTTGTCGCTTCATTTGGTCTGACAAATTGTGGCTGGCTATAAAAAGTTTCTTCCCATTTTTTGAACAGAATGTTTATGAATTCGGGTTCGTAATTATAAGAACCTTTGCAAAAAACGAGAAAATCATTGAATGTCAAGCTGCCATATCTCATGTTGCTTAAATCAAAATCAACAGAAAATGCTTTGCAGCTTTTAAATTCACCGGTTAACTGCTTGTAGGTCTCTAAACTTACGGTAGTTGTGTCGGTCTTTGCATTGGTGGTAAAGGCAATTAGAGCCAAAAACAAAGTAAAGAAGATTTTTTTGACAAAAAGTTTCATAATATGGTTGAATTTTTGAAAAGTTCCTTAATCCAGGTGATGAATTCTTGTTTCCATCGGCGGCACTCGGCTGTGCCTTTCTCTGCCGATGCGCCGAAACCATGTCCGCCGGTGCTGTATTGCAGATAGCGGTGTTTCACGCCTTGTGCCGTGAGGGCAGAGTCGAGAAGTACGGAGTTTTGGTATCGCACTATGGGGTCGTCTATGCAGTTGACCAGAAACACAGGAGGGCAGTCGGGCTTCACATGCTTTTCGAGCGAGAGTGAGTCTTGCAACCGCTTGTTGTGCTTTTTGTTGTCGCCAAGCAAGGCACGGCGCGAGCGGCGATGCACGTATGGTTCGCTCATGGTCACCACCGGATATATTGGTGCAACAAAAGCCGGACGGTCGTTTGCGGCAAACAGCTCCGCGGCCGACATCACGAGGTGTCCGCCAGCCGAGAACCCCATGGCTCCTATGCGTGTGGTGTCGATGCCAAAGCGTGAGGCATTGGCCTTGATGTAGCGTATGGCTTGGCGTAGGTCGTCTTGTGGGTCGGGATAGCGGTTGCCGCGCAGCAAATAGCGATAGCCTGTGACAAATGCCGGCACATCGGCCACGCGGTAGCGCAGCACAAAGGCTGTGATGCCGTTGTTAACGAGCCATTGGCCCACCTCACGCCCCTCGTGGTTCATGTCGTGCCAAAAATAGCTGCCGCCGGGGCACACCACTATGGCAGTGTTGGCTTTGCCAGGAGCCACGTAGGGGGTCAACTCCACCTTTTTGTGGTGGGGCACACCTTGCCAGATGTTTTCTGGCTTTGCGTCACCGCTGGCGGCAAAGGCCAGACTTATGGCTGCTATGGTGCATAGTGCGGTTATTATGTTTCTTTTCAGTGATGAAATCATAGGGCGGTGCATGGCGATTGCGACGCAGGCGCACAATCGTTGATTTTGTTGATTATGTAGTTATGTCCCAGCAGCACCTCACTTGTGCTGATGGCAGTGAGAGCCACTCCACAAAAACCGTGCAGACTGTTGTTCTGGCCGGTGAGCAGCAGGTTGCGCACCTTGGTCACCACCGGCAGTTGCGACAGAGCCATGTTGTGGCAGTCTTTGCTGAAACCGCTCAAAGCACCGCCTTTCACGCCATAGAAGTCGCGTATGGTGAGTGGCGATGATGTTATTATTTTGTTGATATTTGACGAAAATCCTGGGTGCATTTTCTCAATCATGTCGAGGAGCTGCGCGGCTCTTTCGCGTTTCCACTGCTCATAGCTGCTGCCGCGGTGCCCGGTGGTGGTGGCCTCCCACGGTTTCACCTCGTCGAAGCGCATGGGGGCTGTGAGCAGCACCTTGCGGCTGAATTTGCCTTGGTTTTGTTCGGGCGGTGTCATAAGTAAGAAGCCAAGCGGCCACTTCTTGTCGGGGTTGGCAAACTCCCAGATGTCGTCATATCGGCTCATGTAATACTCAGAGTGGTTGATGTAGGGGAATGTGCCGTCTTTCATCTTCACATAGAGCGAGAAGGCTGAGTAGGAGTTGGGTATGGAGTTGAGCCGGTCGCGATATGACTTTGTGAACGATTTCTCGCTCATGAGTGTGAGCAGCGTACAGGGGTGAATGGCCGATATGTAGTGGTCGGCAGTATAGCTTCGCCCGCTGCGTGTGCGCACGAATGTCACCATCTTGTCGCTGGTTTCAATCCACTCCACGCCGTCGGCTGGCATCACCTTGCCCCCATGCTCGGTTATCACGTTGGCCAACAGGCGTGCAAACCTCACGCTGCCGCCCACAAAGCGGCTTGTGCCCTCGGCATAGAGCACGGTGACTATGGCGTGGATATAGGCCGGCGTTTTGCCGCCCATGCCGCCATACAGGGGGTTCATATATGCTATCACGCTGCGCAGCCGCCTGTCGGTGATATGCTTGGCTATAAATTCATCGGCAGCCATTAGGGAGTCGTCGGCAGGAAATGGAGTGAACACTGGTGTGGGGCGCAGGTTAAACATGTCGATGCGGCTCACTATGCCGAACACGTCGTTCATATAAGCCTCAATCTCGTGTCTGGATTGAGGAAAATAGCCCGATAGCGACTCTATGAGGCCATCTTTGCCTTTGCGCAGCAGATAGTGGGTGTCGTCTTCGGCAAAATAGAGGTCGTCGGTGCAGTTGTCGTCAACCGGCATCACATTTGCCTCGCCGCTTATGCCGAGGTAGCGGCACAGGCGCTCTATGTTGCCTCCGGGCTGCATGCCGCCTATCATGTGCATGCCGGTGTCAAACACCTCGCCAAAGCGTGTGAACGACTGTAGTCCGCCGCCTATTGTGGCATTTTTTTCGAGCACAGTGACACTGAAGCCCTCTTTGGCGAGAATTGCTCCAGTGAACAACCCTCCCAGTCCGCCGCCTATTATTACCACTGATTTCATTGTTTGTTAGCCTCCTTGATTTGATGATATATCACTTTGGCTGGCACAAACTCGCTGCAAGTGACTATCGCACCCACCAGCACGCCGAGCATGCCGTGGGAGTTGATATTCTGGCCTGTGAGCAGCAGGTTTGGTATCTTGGTGCGATGTGGCACACGCCCGGCTGTGCCGAGCGACACGTCTTTGGCTATGCCATACATGGAGCCGTCTTGTGTGCCGGTGTAGTCTAAATAGGTGAGCGGCGATGAGGTGTAGTAGTGCTCTATGTTATCTATGATGCCGGGAAAATGCTGGTTGAGAGAGTGAAGCAGCAATTCCGCCTTGTGTTGCTTGAAGTCCTCGTAGCTGCTGCCGCGATGCCCCACGCTGGTGCCTGCCCACTGCTTCACGTCGGCATAGCGCATATACGACAGCACCACGCCGCTCTGGGCAAACACAGGCTTTTCTTTTTGGCAAAAGTGCATGTAGAGAAACCCCTTGGGCCAGTTGGCTGCCGTGTAGTCCTCGCACCCCCACGGCGTGTTGTGGTTGTAGCCGTAGTAGTTGTGGTTCATGTAGGGCACGCTGTTGCTCTTGAAATGCAGATACACCGAGAAGCAGCCCACCGTGGGCGGAATGGCATTTATACGGCGGCGGAATGCCGGTCGCAGCAGGTGACTGTCGGTCAGTTGCAAGGTGCGTGCAGGGTGTGCGTCAGAAATCACATAGTCGGCGGGCATGAATGTTTCGCCGTTCACCTCCACGCCGGTGGCGTGGGTGTCGTCGCACACAATGCGTGTCACTTTCTGCCGCGTGACCACCGAGCCGCCGTAGCTCTCTATGGTCTTTGCCAGAGCCGATGCCACAATGTCGCTGCCGCCCACAATGCGAAATGCGCTTTGGTTATAAAAGTCCATTATGAACGCGTGGGTAGAGAACGGCGTCTTGCCTTTCTCGGCGGCATATAGCGGCAGATTGCCCACCAGCACTTTGGCGAGGGTGGGGTCGGTGATTAGGCTGTCAATCACATCGTCTATAGGGCGAAGCTGATACTCGGTGTTGAGCGGAGCGTCGTCCTCGGCATATTTGAGAGAGTGGAGCGACGATGCGCTCGAAATTTCGTCGATGAGGTCGCGATATGCCACGATGTTGTCGTGCTGATGTGGAAAATACTCGCTCATTTGGTTGATGAACGCCTGTTTGCCGGTGGCAAACTTGTATTG
Organism: uncultured Muribaculaceae bacterium; assembly: GCA_934636465.1. Classification (GTDB taxonomy): domain Bacteria; phylum Bacteroidota; class Bacteroidia; order Bacteroidales; family Muribaculaceae; genus Sodaliphilus. The sequence continues at coordinate 50,632 of CAKUAR010000013.1, read as the reverse complement.
CTTGCCGCCGAGCGACACCACATCGTAGCCCGTGGCCGACAGCGGCGCCAAATGCACAGCTTTGCTGATTTCGAGGTAGTGCATGAGTTTGTCGAGGGTTTGCCCCTTGGCGGCACTGCCTATGAAGTGCATGCCGGTTTCAAACTTTATGCCGTGGCGCGTGAAGCACTGCAAGCAGCCGCCTATCTGGGTTGACTGCTCAAGCACAGCCACATTGTAGCCGTTCTTGGCTAAAATTGCGCCACACGCCAGTCCTCCCAGTCCGCTACCTATGATTATGATTTTTTTGTTGTCACGCATCTTGGTCTATCTTGTTTGACAACTGCTCTGTTTTTTGTTTATACAGGCTTCTGAAATGTAGGGCCTGATGCCTGGTGTCGCCGATTCGCTCCAGCTCGTCTCGGCTCACGGGTTGGCCCACTTCTATGTAAATCTGCCCTTTGTTGAGGTGGTAGGTCTTCTTTTTGAGCACTTTGTTTGCGCCATACAGATACATGGGCAACACCTCAAGCCCAAGTTGCTGAGCTATGTAGAACGCCCCTTGGTGGAAACGTCCCACGCTGCCGTCGCGTGAGCGTGTGCCCTCCGGATACACGGCTATGCTGCAACCGCGCTCCACAAGCGACCGTATTTGCGGCATTATGGCGTCCATGCCCTTGGTGGCTGGCAGATATTCGGCGTTGCGGATAAGTGAGCCGTAGCAGGGATTGTTCCACACCCAGTCGTTGGTGAGGAAAACCATGTTGTGCGCCAGCGCCAGCTGACACATGAGGTCGAGGTGCGACTGATGGTTGCAGATTATGACACGCGGCTTGCTGAAGTCGATGTTGGCTGGCTTGCGGCACACGAATTTTGTGCCAGGAATGCCGTGGGTGACCATTATGAAGCGTGCCGCCGTGTGAATGAACCGGCGCAGCGTGTCGCGCTTGCGGTTGGTCATAGGGCCTGTGTGGGTCTCAAACCACACTATGGGCATAGTGAGAATGCACGAGTTTATCAGAAAGAACGCTATGGAGTAGCCGGTGCGCAGATAGCGCATCATCACGCGCCACAGGCGCAGCGGCAAGCCATAGACCACGGCAAGCGCACACAGCACGGTGTTGAGCAGGCTGATGCGGCCAAAGTCGATGGCTGGGCGGAAGTGCGACACGCGCTCGGCACGCGGCGGATAAAACACCTTGACGGGCACGGTGCATATTTCCACGCCGTGCCACGAGGCAAACACCATAAGTTCCAGCTCTGCCTCGTAGCGCGAGGTGAGCAGCGACAGCCCTTTGAGTTTTTTCAGCGGATACAGGCGGTAGCCGGTCTGTGTGTCGGGCAAGGCTCTGCCTGTTTGCACCCAAAACCAAAAGTTTGAGAATTTGTTGGCGAAACTGCTGCCGCCGCTGCGGTCCACTCCGCGCAAGTTGCGGTTGCCCACAATCAGCGTGCCGGGGTGCTCTTGGTTCTTTTTCAGAAATGCAGGAATGTCGTCGGCAAAATGCTGGCCGTCGGCATCAAGGGTGATGGCGTATGAGAAGCCAAGCTGCAAGGCGCGCTTGAAGCCGAGTTTCAAGGCATGTCCCTTGCCACGGTTATATGGGCACGACACTACGGTTATTCCGTCAATCTCGTTGATAATGTCGGCAGTGCCATCGGTGCAGCCGTCATCAACCACAATCACATCACTGCAGTAGCCGAGCACGCTCTCTATCACCTGCCTTATGGTGGCGTGGTTGTTGTAGGTGGGTATCACCACGCAGATGCCTCGGTCGTGCAGGGTGCGGCGCACTTGTGCATTGTTGTCGTCGTGGTGCAGGGTCATACTTTGGTGCAGATGATTGAAATTTTGGCTTTTGGCTCGCTGTCGGTGGCCATTGTAATTTGGGCTTTAACTTGGCTGCCGGTTGCGAGGTGCTCAATCTTGCCCAGTGTGCATGTCAGCTCGGTGGTTTCCTTTGGTGATACCACCGACAGGAATTTGGCATTTTTCACTGTCTTCACGTCAAGTTGCAGTTGCAATGCGTCTTCAAGCAGCTCTTTGCCTATTTGCATGAGGCACACGCCTGGGGTTATCGGCTCGTCTGGGAAGTGAGCTTGATATATGAAGCTGTCGGGGTTCAGCCTTAGCGTGTAGCTGTGCCCACTGGCAGTGACCTCGTGGCTATGTATCGTGTAAAGTTCGTTTTTCAGAATCATTTTGTTCGTTCAGTCAGGTAGGAGAGGAGCGTTTGCATAAGGGTTTATTTAGCAATCAGGTAGCACCCTGCCACAATGAGCAGCACACCCACCCATTTGAGTGCCTGCACATCTTCGTGGAGCAGCAGTGCTGCCGCCACCACGCCAAACACAAAGCTGAGGCTCGTGAGCGGATATGCCACGCTGAGCGGATAGTGCTTAGTGACGTAGAGCCAGAGCAGCGACGCGGAGCCAAAGAGGCAACCGCTGGCGGCAAACTGCCAGTTGAGCAGCACGCTTGTCCAAAACTCGCGCGTCCACCCAAATGCCGCCATGCGCGCCAGGGCGATTTTCAGAAACACCTGCGCTCCGGCGAGCATTGCGCTTTGCACTATCATCAGCAAGAGGACTCTCAGCATGTGGTGAGCACTATTGCTATTGACTTGACTGGAGGTTGGCTCTCGTCGCCGTGGTTTTGGAACAGCGACGCAAAGAGTGGAGTGGTTTCGTCGTGACAGCCCACGAGCACCGTTTTGCATTGTCCGCTCTTGAGGAGCATGCGCGCGTCGCGGATAGCCCATTGCAGCGAGTCGGCTCCCTGGGTGTAGGTCACATTGTAGCCGTGGCAGCCAAGTCGCATGGCTATGTTGCTGCCTATGGTGTTGTGGGTGCTCTGCATGAACAGTGTGGGTTTCAGCATGGCTTCGCCCTCGTTGGTCATTTGCCGGAGCAGTTTCTCGCTGTTTTCCAAGCAGCCATAGGCTGTGCCTGTTATCACGGCATCGGGAGTTGTAATGCCAGCTTGCTGCAAGGCTTGGAGCGACGCCAGAAGCGAACTCTTCATGATTTTGCCCATGCGCCTGGCCTCAAGCGGCTTCACATATTGGCTTATGGCTTTGAGCTGGCTTTCGTCGGTGATTTCCACTTGCGCCGCCACGCGTATGCGGTCGTCGGGTACGGCATTGGTCAGCGCAGCACAGCTGGTGGCATTGCGCGAGAACAGCAGGGCGGTGTCGTTGCCGCCAAACCCGAAAGAATTGCACAGCACATGGTCAAGCACCACTCCGCTTTTACCCATGCAGGGAGTTATGCCGTCGGGCATGGGGTGCGACCAGCCGAGGTTGGCAGGAATGAAGCCGTGCTGCATGGCGAGCAGGCAAATCACAGCCTCAATGGCTCCAGCTGCGCTTGTGGCGTGGCCGGTGAAGCTTTTGGTGCTCGACACTGGCGGCATGTTTGCACCAAATACCCGCGTGAGTGCCGCGCTCTCGCTCTGGTCGTTGTTGGGCGTGCCTGTGCCGTGGGCGTTGACATAGCTCACATCATCAGGTGTGATGCCTGCTGTGTCAAGTGCGGCTGTCATGGCAAGAAACGCGCCCTCGCCGTCGGGCGACGAGGCTGTTTGGTGAAAAGCGTCGCAAGCGTTGCCGTAGCCTGTGAGATAGGCTTGCACAGCTGCTCCGCGCCGTAGTGCCGACTCTTCTGACTCAAGCACCACAAAAGCTGCTCCCTCGCCAAGATTAAGCCCAGTGCGAGTGGCGTCGAACGGGCGGCACTGCTCGTGGTCGAGAATCATGAGTGAGTTGAAGCCGTTGAGGTGGAAGCGAGATAGTGCTTCGGTGCCTCCAGCCACCACAATGTCGGCTTTGCCGGCCTTGATGAGGCGTGCGCCAAGCATCATGGCATTGGCTGCCGAGGAGCATGCCGTGGATATGGTGGTCACGTCGCAAAATAATCCGAAATGATTGGCTATGTGACGCGTGCAGCTACCGCAGTCGTGCTCTCGAAAGAAATCGCAGTCATCACCGCTTTCAAGTTTGTCGAAATTTGCTTCGGTGAGGTCCATGCCACCCACCGTGGTGCCTGAAATCAGCACCACGCGCGGCATTGTGCCGCTGCTATGGCTGCCGGCGGTTATGCCGGCTTCGGTGAGAGCCTGCTTCACGGCCATTATGCCCATGAGGGTGGTGCGGCTTGCCGTTTCGCTTGCCGGAACGCCAGCCAGAGCCTTCATTTGCCCTGCCGACAAGTCAACCTCGCCCACAGGAAGCTCCTTGTGAACCGATGGCAGATGTTTCATCGTGGCAATGCCGGAGCGGCCTTGCTGCAGCGATTTGAGCACTTGTGCCGAGTTAAGCCCTATGGCTGACACTATGCCTTTGCCTGTGACAACTATGTTCATAAGCGGTTGTGTTGTGAGGGTTTTTGTTTTGTGGAGAAAAATGACGCCGGGTCATTTTTTGCGGTTTTTGCTCACATAGTCGGCTATCGAGGCAACGCTTTTGAAAATGGCTTTGCCCTCGGCAGGATTGGCGAGCTTTATGCCGTATTGCTTCTCAAGAAGAACTATAAGCTCCAGAGCGTCGATTGAGTCAAGCCCCAGTCCGTCGCCAAACAGGGGTGCGTTGGCGTCGATTTCGTCGGGGGTCATTTCCTCAAGGTTGAGCGCGTCGATAATTTGTTCTTTGAGTTGTTGTATCAAGTCTTCCATATTATGCTTAAATTATTGAATTTCAAAAATTGATAAGTCTGCCGTGAAGTTCTGGTCATCGGCATATTCGAGCCAGCCGCCCACTATGCTGCGAGTGGTGGTGTCGGCTGCTGTGGCCTGCATCACTTGGTGCATCAAAGCGTCGTCTCGGTGCGGAATGACGTAAAATGCCGTTTCGCCGTGCAGCAGGTTGCGTATTGCTATTTCGCCAGTGACAATGTTGGGCAGTGTATAGACGAAAAGCGACGGACTTGGGAAGAAGTCGTCGTGGTGGGCTATGGATTCAAAATAGGCTTTGTCGGCGTTGAGCGACGAGAGGCTGTTGAAAAACACCACAGCACGGTCGTCACGCTCCACAAACCGCTCTGTGCCCTCGGCTTGCAGCAACAGCTCCGAAGCAATGAAGCCGAGGCGGCACATCTTGTCCATTTTATAATATTTAGGGTAATTGCCAATGTGGTGCTTGTAGATCCAGGTGAGCAGTTGGCCAGGGGTGGTGGCGTCGCCGGTTGAGAGCGGAGTGCCGTCGGTGACAATCTCGCTGGGCGTTATCGTCACGCGGTGGGTGGCTTTGAGCTGCTTGGGCTGCAAATCGGTGTGGCTTGCAGAGCCGTCGCCCTTTGCAATGAGAGCTGCCGCATTGCAACCCCCGAAACCAGAAAGTGTTTTGGCAAAAGCCGATTTACTGGTGCTTGCGTTGCTTGCTGACAAATTCACCTTGCCCGACACGCCAAGCTCCTTAAATCCTCTGGTGGCAAGCACGGTGTGGTCGTCGGCCGCCTTGATTGAAATTATTGCTTCCAGAATTCCGGCAGCGCCAAGTGTGTGGCCGAAGTAGCCTTTAAGTGAGTTTGCCGGCACGTCGGATAGACCGGCACGCTCCACCGCCACCGACTCCATTTGGTCGTTGAACAAGGTGGCTGTGCCGTGCAGATTTACGAAAGCCAAGTCTTTGGCTGTTGTGTGCTGCAAGATTTGCTCCAGGCACAGATATTGACCCTCGGCTTTTTTCGACGGTGCGCTTATGTGAAAAGCGTCGTTGCGCACAGCTCCGCTGCACACCTGCCACCCGGCTGCACTGGCACTGGCATTGTTGGCGGCAAGAACCATAGTGGCCACAGCCTCGCCAAGGTTAAGCCCCATGCGCTCCATGTCGAAAGGTCGGCACTGCTGTGGCGACAAGGCTTTGAGCGACTGGAACCCCGACACCACAAAGCGGCCTATGTCGTCGGTGCCGCACACCACGGCATAGTCATATTGCCCTTGTGAGAGCAGCCTGTCAGCGAGGATTATTGCCGACAAGCCCGAAATGCAGGCATTGCACACCACAATGGGTGTTGACCTCATGCCAAGGTGTGCAGCTATGCGTGCGGCGCTCTCGCCTATGTGCATGTTGCCCGACGGCGTGGCTATCTGCTCTATGTTGCCCTTGGTGGTGCTCAAAATCAGAACCATGCGGGGGTCGGTCAGGTCAACGGCGGTTGTGGACACAGCCTTTGTGACCGATGCCACCACCTTTGCCTCAAAATGCGACAGCCCTGCCACGGCTATGGCGGTACGCTGCTCTGGTGTGAGCATGGAAGCCACAAAGTCTTCCTTTATGCCAATTTCGGCGCAGCTATGGGCCGAAAGAGCCGTTTTGCCGGCTTTCACAGCGGCGTAGTTGGCTGCGGAAGTGCTGCCAAGCGGAGATATTATGTTGTCGGCTATGATGTGCGACATGGTGCCGTTATATCTGTTTCCAACGTTTTTTCCATTCGGAATAGAACTCCGGGTTGTCCCACACAAGCTGATAATCGGTGCCCATAAACACCTGCACCGAGTGGCCTGTGGCCATGAGCTCGTCGGTTTCGGAGTCGTGTATCTCGTAGTCGAACACTATCTTTGCTGCCTCGGTGGGGCGATAAATTATGTCGATGCGTGGCTTCATGCCGTAGCGAATGGGGCGCTTGTAGTGAAACGTGAGTTCCACGAGCGGAGCAAAATAGCCATTGTCGCGGAAACTCATGTATTCCAGACCGTATTTTGCCCCAAAAGCCTCGCGTGCGTCCTCAAAATAGAGAGGGTAGGAGCCATGCCACACCACGTTCATGGAGTCAACCTCGCTGAATCGCACTTCAAATTGCTTGGAAGCTTTGAGTTCCATTTCTGCCATAAAAAAATTTTCGTTATTGCTTTTTGACAGCTATTTTTATTTCGGAGGTTGCAATCACCTCGTCGCCGCACTTTACGGTGGCTTGTGCCAGGGTCATGCCAAACACTTCCTCCACCACTTCCACTGCGGTGGTGATAGTTTGCCCCACAAGTGGGTGGCGAAGCACCTCAAAATTGCGTACAGCTCCTATGAAGCCTATTTGCACTACGGTTTTGAGAATGTATTTGTTGATATAGCCGAGCCGCGCGGCACACGTTTGTGCCACGTTTTCCACAAGTCCAGTGGTGGAAAACGCGCCGTTGTCGGCAAATATGTTGTCGTCGCTTATGGTGGTCTCAGTCACGGTGAGGCGATTGTCGAAGTAGGTGAGCCGCCCTATCATCACAAACGGCTCTTGCTGTGGCAGAAGCTCGTGAATGTTGATTGAGGCGACACTTTGGTCGGTTGTTGCAGCAACGTCAAAAGTCATTAGTCCCAAAATTCAAAATAATTATACCATTGAGCAGGGTAGAGGGTGAGCAGGCGTTCAAGCTCGGCAACATAGGCTGTGGCAAGCTGGCGCATCTGCTCTTGCCGCGGAGCGGTCTTGTCGTAGGCAAGCGGTGTGACAAACACCGTGTAGCCAGTGGCCGAGGTCTTCATCACGTTCACCGCAAGCACGTTGAGTCCACGCATGGTGGGCATTTGAAACGGCCCGGCTGGAAACTTGGCCTTTTTGCCAAGAAACGTGACTTCTATGCTCTTGGAAGAACCAAAGATGCGGTCGGCAGGTAAACTCACGCACTCGCCGGCAGCCAGAGCCGCGTTTAGCTCAAAGAGGTGCGACATGTCGGGCTTGATGGCTATCAGGCGTATGTTGTCCTTGCTCAAAATCTTGTTGCGCTCTTCCATCACTGTGGGTTTCTCGCCGCCATACACCAGCGCATTGAAGCGTTTGTGCTTGGCTGTAAGCGAGTAGCCGGCAATCTCGTAGTTGCCTATGTGGGCGCTTAGCTGCACGAAAGCCTCGTCGCGGCGCTCGAGCTGCTCATAGTGCTCAAGTCCCACAATGCTTAGCTTGAACCGCTTGCCAGCCCACATGGCGAACTTATCGACCACAATCTGGCCGAAGTAGCAGTGGTTGACGTAGGTCATGACAAGTGATTTAGCCACGGAATAGCCCCACCGCCGGCGAAAATAGTGATAGATGATTTTACCACTTGGGCGAAGAAGCAGGCTCACCGGAATCACAAACACATTTGTGAAGGCATAGACCGCGCGCACCGGAGTGTGGCGCAGAAGCCTGATGAGGCTGCGGTGCATGTGGCTGCTGCCGAATGTGGTGCCGGCCCACTTCTTGTCGGTTGTCATTTCACCTTGCTCTCTATGTAGTCGCAGAATTGCTTGAGGGTTGTAACGCCTTGCATTTCCTCTGGTTTGATTTTGAAGCCGAAGTTTTTCTCGACAATTACCACAATGTCAACGAAGTCGAGGCTGTCGATGCCCATGTCTTCTTTGAGCCGTGCGTCGTCAAAAATTTTGTCTTCGTCAATTTCGAGGTCTTCAATCAAGAAATTGCGTACTTTCTCTTCAATCTGTTTTCTGTCCATTTTATTTGTTGTTATTATTTGTTCTTTTTTATTTCAAGAATTGTGTGGCCTTGGCCTATGCCGTCGTGGGCAGCCTCCACGTGCAGCCCGGCACGCTCAATTTGGCGTGTCATGTCGGCCGAGTGATACATTTTGCTGTTGCCGTTGGCCATGACGGTGAAATACACGCTCGTCATGGTGAGGCACAAGGCTGCCGGCTCATATTTCTGCCTGTCCCAGAAAGTTTCCATCACATAAAGTGTGGTGTGTTGCGTCATCACTTGCGCCGCCTTACACAATATGGCGTAGATTTCTTCTTCGGAGAAGCAGTCGAGAAACTGGCTCATCAATATGGCGTCCCACTCTCCGGTGGGAAGTGTGCTTGATGGGTTGAGCACATCGGTAGCAACGCCCGATATGTGGTCGGCGCCGTCGTGGCCGGCTATGTTGCGCTGCATAAGTCCTATTTGCCCAGGCAGGTCAACAATGGTGACTTGCACTTGTGGGTCGTGCTGCACGCAGCGCAGCGCGAAACGGCCTGTGTTGCCGCCCACGTCCATAATGTGCTTGGGGCGGCTGGCAAACACGGTGTCGATTACCACGTCGAAAGAATGGTCGCTATAGAAATGGTCGAATCCAAACCAGCTGTCTTGCACCTGCTTGTCGAGTTTCGACAACCCTTCGTAAATCGTGGGCCAGTTGCCAAGCGTTTTCAGTCCTTCGGGCTTGCCGTGGAGCAAAGCCTCGTCGAGATGAAACATGCCCTTGTAGTTGACGTCGTGGTTGAAGTCGGTGTTGACACGAGTGGCAGGGTCGTTGAGAAAAAACCACCCTGTTTTCGACAACGTGTAGCGGTCGCTTTCGGGGTCGATGAGAATGGTGCCGGCACTGAGCGATGCCTCAAGCAATATCTTGAGTGCATAGGCCGACAGACCGCTCTTTTGCTGCAACTCGTCGAGCGTGAGGCCGTTGAGGCTGTCGCGGATCATGTCGAACAGCCCGAATTTGAGCATCACGCGCGACACTTGGAATATGACCGGTGCCCAGGCTATGAACTCGGCCTGGCGTTGCGCCTCGCGTGCCGACAGGGGGTCGTGCGTGTAGCGGTCGGATATGGATTTCGAGAATTTCATACTTTCGTTTTTGTGCTGTTTCTTTTTATGCACACTTTTTTCAGAAGTCGAACGACACAGTCAGGTTGAAGCCTTCGGCGTTGTAGTCGTAATAGCCGTTTTTATAGATGCAGTCGTACTCGTCGAGTGTGCAGTGCTGCACTGTGTAGCCTACTGCGGCGCTGATGCCTGTCTTTTTGTGACCGAAATAGAAGTGCATACCTATCTGCGGCGAGAAATAGAGGCCTTGCGCATCGCCCATGCTGTAGCCGAGCTGAACTTCGGCAAACGGCGAGAAGTTGCGCTTGATGGCCTTATGCAACTCTGCACGCACGTCGGCAAACACCGGGAAACTCCATGTTTCGTAGGAATCCCAATAGTTGGCTCCGATACCTGCACCCAAAAACAGGTAGGGGTTGATCTGCAAGCCCTGCACGGTGTAGAAGAATGTCCTGATGTCGTCCCAAGTGCCGGTGCCTATCACGCTCGACAGACCCACGAAGCCACGGTAGCGCGGAGCTTGCTCCCAGCCATAGAGTTCGTCGTCGTCGAATCGGTCGAGAAACTTGTTGCCGGAGTCCTTTTTGCCTTTTGGCTCTTTTTTGATGTAGGCCACATCTGCGGTGCGGTACACGAACCAGCTGCCGTCGGCAGTCTCGATTTTTATGTTGCCGTCGGTCACTGCTTCAACGATCGTGCCGCGTATCACGCTGCCGTTCTTGAGATACACCACGTCGACCATGTCGGTCGATGCCTGGGCGGCAAAAGTGCCTGCCAGCGATAGCAGGACGATTGAGAGGAGTTTTTGGAGTTTGTTGAGCATAATTGTTTTTGTTTAGTTGTGAGTGTTCAGAAATCAAGAGCCACCGACAAGTGCAGAAAGTTGTAGTTGGGCATGCAGGTAAATCCCACGCCTGGGCTTATGCCGCACGAGCCGTGGCCAAGCTTGAACCGGCAGCCTATGGTCTGCGACTGGAAAAGGCCGCTGTCGTTGCCGCTCAAGCCGATTGACACGCCTGTTTTTGCATCGGCAAACGGCGTAATGCCGTGGTTGAATATGTCGGGAAGTTCAAACCGTCCCTGCACAAAGATTGGGAGTGACGATTCGCTGTCGAAGAAGTTGTAGCCTATGCCTGCGCCTGCAAACCAGTTTTTGCTCACTTGCCAACCGTGCGAGGTCGTGGCTGTGCCGCTGAACTCGGTGTCGTCGCCAAGCTGCATCATGCCGTCAAATTCCACAAATCCGCGGTAGCTCGACCGCGTGAACCATCCGTAGCTATCGGCGGCGTGGCTTGCCATGCCGGTCAGCGCCATTATGGCGGCCATGATTATTTTTGTCGTTGTTCTCATTGATTTCAGTGAGTTTTTGTGATGGGGTAGAGGTTACTTGATTTTCTTGAGCTCAGACTTCAGAATTTCGCCCACTTTCTTGCCTGTGCTTCCTGCGCCGTCCTTAATCAGGTTGAGCTTTGTGCCGAATGTGCCGCCCTTGCCCTTGATGCCGGTGATTTTTGCGATTTCGCCGCTCTCTTGGTCGGTGATCACGGCATCGCAATCATAGTTGCCCTTGCGGTTGATTGAGTTGACGATCACAGTCACGGTGTATTTTGCTTTTTGCGAGTAGCCCAGCGTCATCATGTTTTTCAGCTTTTTGTTGGCGTTGTCGGCAATGATGTCGAGAACCTCGGGCTTGTCCTTGAACCAGTCTTGCTCATATTCGCCGAAGCTCTTTTCGTCCATGCTGTGAATCGACACGAAGTCAACTTTCAAATTTACTTGCTTTTCACCTTTCAGGGCTTTGAGAGAGCCGCTTTCCAGTTGTTGCGCCAATGCCGGCACAAATGCCATGCAGGCGAGGATGCCTAAAATAGCTAACTTTTTCATGATTGTAATGTGTTTTTTTGTGTTGTGTTGTTATATCTTCTTGATTACGAGGGCGGAGTTAGTGCCACCGAAACCGAAAGAGTTGCTAAGCACCACATTGACCTCGGTTTCTACCGTGGTGGGGGTGATGTTGATTTTTTCGGAATACTCGTCGGGATTGTCGAAGTTGATGTTAGGAGCAACGAAGTTGTTTTGCATCATTATGGTGGAGTAAACCACCTCCGATGCACCAGCCATCCAGCACTCATGGCCGGTCATGCCCTTTGTGGAGCTAATGAGGGCGCGCTGGCCGTGAAACAGGCGGTCCAGGGCTATTGCCTCATACATGTCGCCCTGGCGTGTGGAAGTGGCGTGGGCGTTAATATAGTCAATGTCGTCGAGAGCCACGCCGGCGTCTTTAATGGCTCGGCTCATGGCTATCACGCTGCCGTTGTCGCTCGGCTCGCTTATGCCGCCGCCGTTGCTCGAAAAACCGTAGCCTATTACTTCGGCAAGAATGTTGGCTCCACGAGCCACAGCGTGGTCGTAGTCCTCAAGCACCAGCGCTGCCGCGCCGCCGCTGGGCACGAGGCCGTCGCGGGCGCGGTCGAATGGGCGGCTTGCGCGTGTGGGGTCGTCCATGCGCACAGAGAACGCGCCGAGGGCGTCAAACGACGCCATGGAGTAGTAATTGGTTTCTTGCGCGCCGCCGCACAGCACCATCTCTTGCAATCCCTGCTTTATCATCATATAGGCAAGGCCTATGGAGTGGCTTCCGCTTGCGCAAGCCGAGCTGACGGTGAAGTTGACACCGCGCAGATGGAAGATGGTTGACAAGTTCATGTTGACGGTGGAGTTCATTGACTGGAAGATTATGCCGTAGCCGAGCATGGCGGAGTCGTGCTTCTCGTCCATGATTTTGGCGGCTTCGATGACCGGTTTTGCCGATGAGTCGTTGCCGAAGATGCAGCCCACCTCGTTTTGGCGCAGATACTGGTCGTCGATGCCCGATTGCTCAAAAGCCTGGCGGCTTGCCATGTAGGCATAGCGCGCCTCTTCCGACATACCTGCACGAGTGTGGCGGTCAATCATCTGCTTGGTGATGACCGGTTCTTCCACTATGCCTGTGAGGGCGGAGCGATAGCCATAGGTGATGCGCTCTTGCTGCAAGCCTATGCCCGAACGGCCGGCAAACAGCGAGTCTTTAACGGTTTCTATGTTGGTGCCCAGGCAAGACCAAATGCCCATGCCAGTGATTACTACTCGTTTTTCCATCTTGTTGTGACTGATGTGTGATAATTCGTTGTTGTTTTTGCTTTTGAGCTGCTCGTGGCAGCAAGGTGAGGCTGTGGCGTGTCAAGTGTATAAGCCGCCGTTGATGTTGATTACCTCGCCTGTGATGTAGGCCGCTTCGGGCGAGGTGAGAAAACCCACGAGGGCGGCTACCTCGTCGGGACGGCCAAAGCGCCCAACGGGCACGAGCTTTTTGAGTTCGTCTTGAGGCAGGTCGCGTGTCATGTCGGTCTCGATGAAGCCCGGAGCCACGGCGTTCACGGTGATGTTGCGCGGCGCCACCTCTTGTGCCAATGCTTTTGTGGCGGCTATCAGCGCGCCTTTGGCGGCACTGTAGTTAACTTGCCCGGGCATGCCTTTCAAACCCGACAAAGAAGCCATGTTGACGATGCGTCCGCCGTGGCGGCGCGGCATCATGTGCTTGAGCAGGCGGCGAGTTATGTAGAAGAAGCCGTTGAGATTGGTGTCGAGCACGCTGTGCCAATCGTCGTCGGGCATCATGAACATCACGTTGTCGCGCCTGATGCCGGCATTGTTGACAAGCACGGAGATATATTCGTCGGGGTGGTGCTGTTCCCAGTCGTCGATGGCGGCGTTGATTGACGCAGGGTCGGCAACGTCGAAGGGCAGAAGCTCCGCGTGTCCGCCAGCCTGCTCTATTTCTTGCTTCACGGTAAGCGCGCTTTGCTCACTCGACTTGAAGTTGATTATGACGGAGTAGTCGGCAGCAAGGCGCAAAGCTATGGCTCTGCCTATGCCGCGAGAAGCTCCTGTGATTAAAGCATATTTCATAATTTGTTGATTTGTTTGATGAAAGCTGATGGAATGTAGGCTGTGGCCACTATGCACAGACCGTCGATTTCCACCACCACACGCTGCTGCCCAGCCACGCGCGCCACACGTCCCCGGCAGCCCACAAAGGCGCCGTCGGTCACCTCCACGGTGTCGCCGCTCTTGTAGTGGCAGCGAGTTTGGTCAACGAGCATGATGCGCTCATTGTTGACGGCGGTGATGCGAATGAAATCCATCATGTCGTCGTAGGGCACGGTGAGCGGCGGGTTGGTGCCATCGGCAGAGGTCTTGAAGTGGTTGTAGTAATAGTTGATGTAGTGCATGGCTGGCGCTGACGCCATTATGCCCTGCACAGTGCTTGGTTCGGCATACACAAACAATATGTTGGGCAGCAATGGCACAAGCGTGTGGCGCTTTTTGCCGTTGACGAGCCGCAAGGTGTGGCGCACCGGGTAGAAAGCTTCGATGCCGAGCGATGTGATGTGGTTAAATGCCGCTTGGGCGCGATTGTAGGTGGCGCGCAGCACAAACCACCGTTTGCTTGGGTCGTGAGCATATCTCACCGACTCCCCGGTCTGCGAGTTGCAGTCACCGAGGGTGATGTCGGACGTCGGTCCGACATTGGCAGAAGTATTCCCGTCTGCTCGGGAGCTCACATTAGACAATGTGTCCATCTTTTTTATAGACACGCCCGGGCGGTGGCTTGGCGGCAGAGCGTTGTGGCTCTGTGGGCGGCGCAGGCTGTGGCCTTATGCGTGTCAGTTCCCCTTTTCGCTTGTTGCATGGCACGGCTGCCATTTTGTGATTTTTTACGTAGGGAATAATGTGCAAAGGTAAAAATATTTGCACTATCTTTGGACATTGAAACCATTTTTTATGCTATTAACACAAATTAAAACCATAAGAGAATGAAGAAGAAACTATTAATCGCTTTGCTTTTTGCTTTGCCATTGCTTTGCACGATGCCATGCCTGGCTGTGGAAAACTGCCAGAACGCCCCCACGAGTGAAAATGAGTTGCTGAAGTTGCGCACCGAGCTTTCGGCCGCAAAGTCAGCTAAGGTGCAGAAAGAGCTGTTGCGCAAAATGGGCAAGACAGGACTGTTTCAGGCCATGATTGCGGCAGGTGAGCATGTGGGTGACAAGCAGACCGGAAACGTGGCTGCGCGTGTGGTGGCCGATGTGGCTCTGGCAAACGCTGCCGAGTATGACGGCGAGGCCATGCGAGGCTTGCTGCGCAAGGCTCTGCCCAAGCTTAGCGGCAACCGCCGCAAGGCAGTGAAAAAGCTGCTTGCCAAAAAGAGCCGTGGCAAGGGCTTTGTGTCGATGTTCAACGGTAAGGACCTGACAGGCTGGAAAGGGCTTGTGGAGAACCCCATAGCCAGGGCTAAAATGAGCGGGCAGCAGCTTGCCGAGGCTCAAGTGAAAGCCGACGAGAACATGCGTCGCGACTGGAAGGTAGAGGACGGCTTGTTGGTGTTTGAGGGCTCTGGATTTGACAACCTGTGCACGGTGGAGCAATATGGCGACTTTGAAATGTATGTTGACTGGCGGCTCGACCCTGCCGGCAAAGAGCCAGACGCAGGCGTGTATCTGCGCGGCACTCCACAAGTGCAGATTTGGGACATAGCTCGCGTTAATGTTGGCGCTCAAGTGGGTTCTGGCGGACTCTACAACAACAAGAAAAACGTCAGCATACCTAAATGCGTGGCTGATAACAAACTCGGTGAGTGGAACAGTTTCTACATAAAAATGGTGGGCGACAAGGTGACGGTGAAGCTAAACGGCGTGCTGGTGGTTGACGGCGTGACGCTTGAAAACTACTGGGACCGCTCGCAGCCCATATTCCCTGTGGAGCAAATAGAGCTGCAAGCCCACGGCAGCCGCGTGTGGTGGCGCAACCTCTACATCAAGCGATTATAAGTTACTAAATAACTTTTAACGCCAGACTTGCGCGGAAAAATAAGTGTAGGACTGCACTTGTGACACTTGCTCACGGTGCAGCCCTACGTCTTTTATTGTTTTTGGGGGAGGGTGAGAAAGAGGTCGTTGGTGACTGACGGGTGCGTGGTGCCGGCGGCGTTGACGTCGTGAAGCACGCTTGTAATCAGTGGCTCAAGGCGAGGCATAACCGATTTTGACAGCATCGACAGCACCTTGCCTCTGATTATGCGGCGTGTGACGGCCGAAGCGTAGTCGGTGATTTCGGCTTTGCCGGCAGATATGAGTGCGTCGGTTGCCTTTTGCCCTTCATTGCCCTCAAGAAATGTGAGATAGGCTTGTGCAGCCATGCCGCCGAAACGTGTGATTAGGGTGTCGGCCATGTCAGCAGAGTTGTCAGGAAGTTTCAGCAGTTGTCCGGCAAACGGTATGCGCTTGATTTTGCCTTGCAGTTTCGGCCACATGCGGCTCGTCATGCTTCGCATTATGGCAGGGGCGTTACGCTCTATGGTCTGGCGGCTTGTGACTTGGAGTTGGGGGCACGACGGCGTTGCGGTGAGCTGGCGAGTAGCCACGGAGAGTTTGCCGTCAGTGGTGAGTGTGAACACACGCCAATAGTTGGGGTAGGTAACGGCAGAGCCTGTGGAAATGTCGAAAATGGAGTCGGTGCCCGAAGAGTTGCGGGCGCAGGCTATGTCGGTGGCATGGAAATGGCCTGTGAGCACGGCCGATATGCCGCAGCGCATGAGTGCGTCGGCAACGGTGTCGTGAGCCGCCACGATGTAGTTTGGTGTGAGGTCGGCCTCTTTGTCGAAGTGTTCAAGCAAGTGGTGGTGCATCATGGCTATCACGCGCTTGCCCTGGCGGTGTGCCGCCTGGGCTTGCTGTGCCACCCATGACAGTGTTTGTGGCTTGACGCGCCCGGCGTTGTGATATAGGTCGGAACTGTCGCCTCGGCTTGTGAGGCGGTTTTCCTCGTCGCGGTTGGAGTCGATTCCAATCACCACAAGACCGTCAATAGGCTCGCACGCATAGCTCAGCGAGGCTGTGTCGCGCTGAGAGCCTTCGCCATAGCCGGCATGGCTATAGATTTGTGCAAACTGGGCGCGCGTCACGGAGGGTGCCGGTGTGGTCTTGTCGCCGTCGAAATAATGGGCGTAGGGGTTGTTGCAGTCGTGGTTGCCGGGAATCACAAGGCACTTTATGCCGGCTTGGTTGAGAGCCTGGAGCTGGCTTGCCACAAACTGGTGCGCTGCCGCCTCGCCATTGTAGGTGAGGTCGCCGGTTATGAGCACAAGCGCAGGGTGCAGGGCCTTGATGCTGTCGATGAGCGAAGTGAGCACCTCTGCACTTTGGCGCACGAGCTTGAAGTCGCCGTTCTCGGCACTTTGCAAGGCTTTGCCGTCGTGCTTGATGAGTGACGGAGCAAGCGTGTGAGTGTCGCTAAGCACCACGATTTTAGTGCCTTGCACCTGTGGCTCGGCTATGGTGAACTGCTTGGTGGCAAGTGTGCTGCCGTCGGCCGAGGTGCATGTGGCTGTGTAGATGCCAGGGTCGAGGGCGAATGTCACCATGCCAAACTTGCCGTGCTCACCCACGGTGATTTCTGGGCGCATAGCGAGGACTGACGGCTGCTTGTGAACCGATATGCAAGACCCGGCTGGTGCATCGCGATAGAAAATGGTGGTGGAGTCGGCTCTAGGTGTGGTGCTGACCTCTAAACTGACGGCTGCTGATGCTGTGATTGCCACAAGGGTGGCTATAATAGATAGCAAAAAGTGCTTCATTGTGTTTTTTTTCGTCTTTTATTTCTTGTAAATATGCCAGTGCGGCTGGCTGCGTCTTGAAAAACGGCAAGTTATGGCGCGGCGAAGACCTCACATTTTGTTGCCGTTGAGGTCAATCCACAAGTTGTCAGCGCCACGGTTTAGCAGCGTTATTTCGGCTTTCACGCCAGTGTTGCCTGTGCGTAGCTGAAGGTTGTCGGCATTGGCTGGTGTGTTGCCCATGCGGCAGCTCCACACGTCGATTGCGCTGTTGTCGGCAGGGTCTATGCGGCAAGAGGTGCTGTAGAACAAGTGGCGATAGATATAGTCGGCCATTTCTTGTGTGGAGCTAAACACCTTGGGCAGATTGACCTTGCGATAGGTCCAGCCCACTTTTATCTCTATGTCGCCTGGCTTGACGTTGACGCTGCGGAATGTTATGCGAGCCGAGGCGTAATCGCCGGCACGCCGGCACATCACAGGTTTGCCGGCTGTGGAGTTGAACACGATTTGATTGATGTTTGGGGCTATCCAGCGCAGCTCGTCGGCTGTGTATGACGAGGCTTGCGCGTTGTTGCGCGACTTGACGTTCACGCCGCTGCTGTCGGCCGCCCAAAAACGGCGGTTGGGCGAGTTGGTGATGTTGTATTCCCAGTCTTGAATGTCGTAGTCGATGTTGCCGCCCCACTGGCCAGGCACGGCCTCGCGCGCATAGTCGCCACCCTTGGAGAACATGGTGGGGTAGTGCTCAATGTTGAAATTTATGAGGTTTACGTTCTGGCGATATTCGTTTGGGCCAAAATAGGGGTAATTTGCCGACACCTCGTCGCAGCAGTTGATGAGGGTGATGGGGTGGCACCACACGCCCACCTCATGTTTGAACCCATTGAACGTGTAGCCGTATTTGTTGCCTATAGCGCCAAGCTGAATGCCCACCAGGTGCTCGCCGCTCAGTGCAAAGCCCACGCCAAGTCCCACGGCATAGGTGGATTGTATGATGGTCTCGCTGCCGTTGTTGGAGCCTTGCAGGCCGCGAATGCCTATGCAGCCGTCAACGCCTATGCGGAACTTCTGGTCGGGGCTGGGGTCGCGGTTGTAGAGGTGTGTGCCCACGCGTGCGTCGTTGACGTTGAGTGCGCCGAGATAGTAGCCGTCGATGCAGATTATCGGCTTTTGGTTGTCGGGGAGCGTGATTGTGAGGTCGTTGACCGTTAACTCTTGCGACATAATGGCATTGAACGAAGCGTCCTCGTCGCCGCGAATCACGGCACACTGGCGGTCGGCGGCGAGCTTGTCGTAGCACCGCTGGGTGACTTGCAGGTTAGTGCCGGTGACGTAGGCCCGGTCGGCTCTCACTGGTCGGCCGTTGGCTCTCACCGAGCCTTGCAGCTTGACTTTGGTGGCTGGATTGCGTAGCCGTAACTTTATGGCGTAGTCAGGCCCCACAGTTGAGGGGTGGAAAGTGTCGATATAGTAGTTGCCGGCGGCAAGATACACGGTTCCTCCGTTGTCGAGCGCGTCGATGGCTCGCTGAATTACGTCTTGGTCGTCGTGGCCGGAGCACACCATGTCGGCAGCGGCTTTGTCGGCCTGGTGAGAATCGCTTGCTGCCACTCGCACGTCGTGGCTGTGGCGCAAGGCGGCTTTGGGTGCGCCTTGGGCATTGATGGCAAACATGGCTGTTGCCACAATCATGATGATGAGGGTAGTTGCTTTATTCATTTTCATTTTTCTGTTGTTAGCACTGCTGGTTTATCGCATGAGGGCATAGATTATGGCCGCGGCGATTATGGCAACAAGGGCTGCAAGAGCCACAAATTGCGTGGTGGAGAATGAGGTGTGCCCATTCGGCTGCTCTGCCGGCACGTCGGGCACTTGGGCGCGAGGCAATGGCTGCTCCGGAGCTTCTGGCAGCGACGACTTCTGTAGCTGGATTTGGTTTTCAGCCTCATTTCCCTCTTTGAGCCGCTGCTGCTCGCCCATTGGGTTGAGAATATACTCAAAGTTGTATTGCCCTGCGCTGAGTTCTTGCACGGGGTCGGTGGAGCGTCGTTTGCGTTTGTATTCCTTCATAAAAGAATTATTGCAACAAAGATTGTGCGAATATATTGAATTTTCGGCGATTTGGCAACACGCAGATTTTGGGCTGGAGGTAATGGTGTATAAAAAATTAATCCTCGATATCAACATCGGGGATCGCTTAACTAATTAACCTTCTAATACCATTAACATAAACCTTAAACAATGAAAAAACAGTTACGTCATCGCGACGTTTTTGATTTAATAACCTTAAAAACTAATACCATGAAAACTGGTGCAAAGGTAAGGGCATTTTTCACACTGGCAAAACATTTGACAAGAAATTTCTGCGATTTAATGTTAATTAACAAAGTCGCACAGGCAGGTGCGATTTCGTGGCAGAATTGGGGCGTTGCACGCAGAGCATTGAGCGTGAAATGGTTTGCTATTACGAAAATGTTACAAATTAAAGGGTGAAAAATTTGGATTTGTGAGAGCCGTGCGCTAAATTTGCCAAGTAAATACTTGCATGACAATGAGATTATAAACGCATAAAAACACCAATCTCATTGAATTGTGAAAAACACTTCGTGAAGTCAACCTTTTAAAAATACCGATTTAGAAAAGTTGTTGATTTTATCGAAGAAATAGTGTGAACGCATGAAAAATAATTTTTGTTCTTGAAAACACAACTTTGAAGGGCATCAATTCATTAACATTTTTAAAATTAACGTATTATGAAAAAATTACTATTAATTTTTTGCTTTTTGCTTGCGGGCGTTGGCTTGATGCAGGCAAAGACGGTCACTGGCTACTTTTCGTTTGATAAAGTTGTTGGTAATGGAACAGGGAGATTTGCGCAAAAACCGATTCCAGTTAGAATTGTCATTGATGAAAGCGTATCTCCCAAAACGATAACCATATATAATATGTTTGGTTATGATGGAGAAGATAAAAAACTGGAAGGAACGTATGGACAAAAAAGTGATGGAACTTACGCTGTTATGTTTAAAAAAGAACAGAAGGTAGCGATGTCCCCTAATGGGCAAGATGTCTATGCGTTATATAACATAAAAGAAGAAAGTAGCTATTATCCTGGAAAATATGAATTATGCAATGGCGTAAATGACGAATTTATTAAGGCAACGATTTCAAAAGATGGGAAATCGCTGGCATTTACAAAAAACTTGGGTTTGTTGAATTTTGTTATTGGTGGAAGTTATGCCACAGTTGCATTTCTGGATTGCTCTATAACATTTAGCACTAATCTTTTTGAGGGAGTGAACGACATTGATATTTTCCTTGACAACACAACAACCGGCATTGTTAAAACGGATGATGGCAAGGATAAATCTGTTGCTCTGCAAAAGGCGTTTTTCAATGGCGATGGTTATGACGGCATACTGAAGCCAGTGGAGCCTGCCGACATGGACGGTTATGTGGTGAACCCATGTGCGTCAAGAACCGCTAAAACATTTACTGGCTTGACAGCTGCTCAAAAATCCGCTTTCGCCGCCGCCGGCTACAAAACCGATTGGCTTGAAGGCAAAGAGTGGAGAGCTGTGGGTTGTGAGGCGTCGCTCAACACCACCGACGATTTCCAGGCAGAAATGGCAAAGTGGGTTGGTTCGGATAAATACACTGTTAGCATCACACGCAGCGCATACAACGAAATGACTGATGCTGGCGACATTGTGACGAAATGGATTAAGCCGAACAAAACTATGCAAATGGATTATGAAATGTATGATTTGCGCACGATTGTTTATAATGGCACAATGGAGGTCAAAACACCTTGCGGAGTGCATTTCAAGGATATAATTCCTGTGCTCACGTCAACGGCTTCGCCATATTATGTGGACTATGTGGTGTATTGGTATGGCAAGGTGAAAGACGATATGGTGAAAGAAATTCCTGCAAGCCAAACCGCCCGCAACACGAGCTTTGTGAAAGTGGGCAATGACTGGTATTACTATGCAATACCAGACGACGAGTTTAAGTATGTGGCAAACAGTGTGATGAACTACGCCGAAGAAACTGGTGCCGCCGAGCCTGAATACACAAAGCCGGTGGGTTATCACTTGAGAGTGGAGTTTGATTTAGACAAATTGCCTACTGGGGTTGACGGCGTGGAAACAGCAAAGCAAGTGGTGGCTGTGCGCTACTACAACTTGCAGGGCATGGGCAGCGCCAAACCGTTTGACGGCGTGAATGTGGTGCGCACCACATATAGCGACGGCAGCACGCAAGTGACGAAGAAAGTGATTAAATAAAAACTTTATAGAGTAGTAGAAAATATATTTATTTTCGTTTGTTGTTATAAGGCCGAAATGGGTGCGTGAGTCCCTGTTTCGGTCTTTTTCGTTTTCCAGAGCCTATGTAGCACTTTAGTTTGAATAACACAGCAGCCCTGGAGATGCAGCAGCTGTGGTGTTAGACAATGTTGGGCGGATATTGGTGGCACAATGTGTTTGCCACATCATCTATATGAAGAAATGTGTTAAAATGACGTTCAAAGGTGGCTTGTGGCTACCTTAAAGCCTTAAATTTGACCTATAGGTCATTATTTTATGCTCCATAACTGCAAAAATCTAAATTTTAATCCCTTTTTGAAAGGGGTGGTTCTTCAAAAACAACAGGATAATCACCATTAAACAAAATCTGGCATGAGAAGTAGGGAAGCCACGATAGGTTGCCAGAGGGCAAACAATGCGTGGTGGCGTGGCACTACGGAGCACATAGGAATTGTGTGTGCGAAATATTCTGTCAGAGCTTCAATGGGGGGATTTCCCAATCGTCGGTGCGGAACGGCACGAGTGGCAGCCACTGGCTGTTGTGCACGGTGCCTATGGTCCAGTTTTTGAAGCAGTAGCGCACGGCCTTGATTTCTTTCACTTTGTCGCAGCTCAGATTGATTGTGTGCTTTGACCAGTCTTCGCCAGCTTTTGCCGGATAGAACACTTTGTCGTCGCCAGCCACTTCAAAGCCTTGCAGGTTGTGATTTGGGGTGAAGCCCAGCTGTGTGTTGGTGAAATGCAGTGTGGCGGTGTTGCCTTTGACTTCCATTTTCTCAAAGCGCGGATAGAGGTGAGGAATAGCTGTCATGCCATAGGTCTTGGCGGCTGCTATCCAGGCGAGGCGTTGACCTATGGGCTGCTTTATGCTGCCGTGAATGTCGTTGGCCTGGTCGGGACGCATGCAGTCAATTATGCTCACCACGTCGCAGTTGCCGGCAAGGGCTGCGCCTTTCCATTGCAGCTCGCGTTCAAGAGCGGCATAGCATTTGTTGGGGTCGTCGTAGGAGTGCCCTGGAATTTCCACGCAATACATGGGCAGGTCGCCTTGGCCAAAGGCAGTGCGCCAAGCCTTGACCATCTCGGCAAAATGGTTGTGATAGTTGCGGTCGCCTATTATGGCGTCGCTCTCGCCCTGATTCCAGATGAAACCGCGAATGGTGTAGTTGGCCAGAGGGTGCACCATGCCGTTGAACAGCTTGTTGACGGCGTGGCTGAAACGTTTGGTGATTATGTCGGCTTTGATGTCATTGAATTTGTCGGTTGACTCCTTTGGCATCCATTCCGGCACGAAAGTGCCACCCCAGCTTGTGTGGATTATGCCCACAGGCACGTCGAGCAGACGGTTGAGAGACTCGGCAAAGAAGTATGCCACTGCCGAAAAGTCGGGCACATTTTCGGGGTCGCACACCTTCCAGTCGCCGCGCACGGTGTCGGCAAGCACGTCGGTGCGATTGCGCGGAATGGTGGCCATGCGTATCTTGTTTTTATATTGGTTGGCAAAGGCTATCACTTTGTCGCTTCCGTCGATGAACTGGGCCGGAAAACCCTTGATGGGCATTTCCATGTTGCTTTGTCCGCTTGCCACCCACACTTCGCCTATGAGCACATTGGAGAGCGTGACGGTCTGCTTGTCGCCCTCTATGGTGATGGATTGCGGCGTGTAGGAGCCTGCCGGTGTTGCCACCGTCACTTTCCAAGCGCCTTTATCGTCGGCTTTGGCCTTGATTTCGGAGTTCGACCACGAGCATTTGATTTTGACCGACGTCTTTGGTTTTACCCAGCCCCATAGGCAGGCATCGGTGTTTTGCTGCAAAACCATGTTGTTGCCAATTTGCGGCGGAATGAGCATGGCTGATGCTTGAAGCATGCCCACGATGACAAACAATAACGCGAGAGTGATGTATTTCTTCATTTTAGATATGTTTTTCTTTCTTGAACGTCTTTTTTTGAGTGGCGTGGAGAGTGTGTGTGAAATCACCAGTTGTCGGTGCGGAAAGGCACGAGTGGCAACCATTGGCAGGTGTGCACGGTGCCTATAGCCCAGTTTTTGAAGCAATAGCGCACGGCGGCAATCTTATCGAGGTGCTCGCAGGTGACGGTGATGTTTGACGTGCCCATGTCGGCTTGAGCCGTGGCAGGATAGAATCGCTTGTCTTCGCCGGCGGCCTCAAAGCCTTGCAGGTTGTGGTGCGCAGCCCAGCCGGCACCAATGCCGGTGAATGTGAGTGTGGCTTGCTTGCCGTGCACCTCCATGCTCTTGAAGCGCGGATAGTCGCAAGCCATGTTGGGCAGGCCGTAGGTCTTGGCGGCAGCCATGAAAGCGAGTCGTTCGCCTATGGGCTGCTTGATGCTGCCGTGGATTATGTGCTCCATGCCTGGCTTGATGAGGTCGCTGGTGCTTATCACATAGCAGTTGCCTGCCATGTCGGCACCCTGCCACTGGCTCTCGCGCACGATTGGTGCCATGGTGCCGTTGACGTCGCCATAGTTGTAGCCCGGAATTTCCACGCAATACATGGGCGGGTCGCCCTGATTGAAAGCCTTGCGCCACGCTTGGAGAAACGATGCGAAGTGCTTGGCATGCGAGTAGTCGCCTATGAACACCTGACTCTCGCCCTGATTCCAGATGAAGCCGCGAATGGTGTAGTTGAGCAGCGGATAAATCATGCCGTTGTAGTCTTGGCTCGCCTTGCGGCTGAGCTGGGCGATGGTTTCAAACTTTATGTCGTTGAATTGCTTGATTGACTCGTCGGGCATCCACTCTTCGAGCAGGGAGCCGCCCCAGCTGCTGTGGATTATGCCCACGGGCACATCGAGTATGCGGTTGAGCGACTCGGCGAAATAGTAAGCGCAGGCCGACCAGCTTGCCACTGTGGCAGGAGTACACTCTTGCCAAGAGCCGTCCACGGAGTCGCGTGGAGTGTCGGCAGCCACATGCGGAATGTTGACCATGCGCAGCTTGCCGCGATATTGGTTGGCGTAGGCTATGGTCTGCTGGTTGTTGTCGATGGGCTGTCCGCCAAATCCGCCCACAGGCATCTCCATGTTGCTTTGCCCGCTGGCAATCCACACTTCGCCTATGAGCACGTTGCTGACCGTGATGCGCTGCTTGTCTCCCTCAAATGCGATGGTTTGCGGTGTGTAAGAACCTTTTGGTGTAGCAACGATGGCTTTCCAACGGCCGTTTTTGTCGGCTGTGGCCTTAATGGTGGCTTTATTGGCCCAAGAGGGCGTGATTTTTACGGTGGAGCCTGGTTTGGCCCAGCCCCACAGCCCAGCCTCTATGTCTTGTTGTAACACCATGTTGTCGCCTATTTGGTGCGGCAGCGTGAGGGCGTGCGATGCAAAGGAGAAGATGCAGCATGCTGCTGCAATGATTGTCGATTTTATGTTAAATGTCATCGTTAGGTGTTTTTGTTGTCAGTTTGTTTTTTTTCTTGATTGTGAGAGTTTTGTTAATCCCAGTTGTCGGTGCGGAAAGGCACGAGCGGCAGCCACTGGCTGTTGTGGATTTTGCCTATTACCCAGTTTTTGAAACAGTAACGCACGGCCTTGATTTCCTTTACCTTGGGACTTGTGACGGTGATGTCACCAGTTTGCCACACCTCGGTGGCGGTGGCGGGATAGAAACGCTTGTCGGCGCCAGCCACCTCAAAGCCCACGAGAGCGTCGTGGGGCGTGAAGCCGTTGGCGGCGTTGGTGAAGTGCAAGGTGGCGGTGTTGCCGTTGAAGTCGGCCTTGGTGAAACGCGAATAGTTGCACGGCATGTTTTTCAGACCGTAGGTCTTGGCTGCCGCCATGAAAGCGAGCCGTTCGCCCACCGGGCGCTTCATGCTGCCGTGAATGTCGTCGGACTGGTCGGGGTGCATGCAGTCAATCACGCTCACCATTTCGCATTTGTCGCTCATGTCGGCGCCTTTCCATTGCTCCTCGCGTCCAAATGCGCCCATGAGCAGATTGTTGCCGTCGTAGCGCCAGCCCGGGATTTCCACGCAATACATGGGTAGGTCGCCTTGGTTAAACGCATTGCGCCACGCCTGAAGCATGGCTGAGAAGTGAATGGCGTAATATTTGCACCAGTCAGAAGAAGCGTTGCTCTCACCCTGGTTCCACAAGAAGCCGCGAATGGTGTAGTTGCGCAACGGACTTACCATGCCGTTAAACAGCTTCGACACGCTGTGACCCTGTGCCGCGAGCACCGACTTGAAGTTGTCATCGATTTCGGGAAACGCTTCTGCTGCCTCCTCGGGGAGCCACCCCTCCACATACGAGCCGCCCCAGCTGCACGCTATGATGCCCACAGGCACATCGAGCAGGCGGTTTAGCGTCTCGGCAAAGAAGTAGCCCACGGCTGAGAATTTGGACACATTTTCGGGGTTGCACACCTTCCATGCGCCAGCCACGGAGTCGGCGGCAAGGTTGGTTGCGCTTAGCGCGAGTGTGGCCATGCGTATTTTGTTGCTATATTCGCTGGCAAAAGCCGTGATTGTGTCGCTGCCCTCCACAGGCTGTGCCGGATAGCCGCCTATGGTCATTTCCATGTTGCTCTGTCCGCTGGCAAACCACACCTCGCCTATGAGCACGTTGTGCAGATTGATGGTTTGCTTGTCGCCCTCTATGGTGATGGTCTGCGGATTATAGTTGCCCTCCACTGTGGGTACTTTGGCGAGCCAACGCCCCTTGCTGTCGGCGGTGGCACTGACAGGCGAGGTTGACCACGAGCATTTCACTTTGACGGTGGATTTTGGCTTGGCCCAGCCCCAGAGCGCGGCGCGCGTTTTTTGCTGGAGCACCATGTTGTCGCCTATTTGCTGCGGCAGGGTGAGTGCTGTGGCGTGGGCTGCTGCCAGTGTGGCGATTAATGCCATGGCGGCAAGCCTTATTGTGAAGGTAAAAGAATGTTTCATCGCAAAAGACGTTTCTGTTTTTGTAATGCAGTTTGTTTTATGGTTGCGGAAAAAGCGCAGGCGCGGCAGCGTTGCGATAATTCTGCAATTCAGCCTCTAAGTTACAGAAAAACGTTGAAAACCGCCTCTTTTTTCCCAAATTTGTGGCAAAACGCCGGGGGTGGTGCGCAATGGTGCGTATTTGCTGGGCTGGAGTGGTGTTTGTGGGGCAAAAAAGCGGTGGTTTTGTGAAATAATAGATAAATTTGCCGTTGTCAAAGAAAAACATGTGAGTTATGGAAGCAAACGAAACAACGAGAAAATATGATTTCGACCGTGTGATACGCATCGTCATGACCATAGTGGTGGTGGGTGTGCTGATATTTGTGGTTGATTACTTGAGCGGCGTGCTGCTGCCGTTTTTGGTGGGCTGCCTGCTGGCCTATATTCTCAATCCTTGTGAGGAGTGGCTCCGGCGCACGCTGCACTTGAAGCAAAGGGCGCTGTCGTCGGTGCTGACCATAGTGCTGGCGTTTTCGCTGCTTGGTGGCGTGCTGTGGCTGCTGATACCGTATTTGGTAGATGAGTTCTCAAGCATGATTTCAATGCTTGCCACCTATGCCAAGTTGTCGTTTAAGGAGCCATACATACCGGCTGCCGTACACGACTACATAGTGCAGCACCTTGATGTGAACTATCTGTCGAACCTGATAACCAAAGACCAGTGGGTGAAGATACTGAACCGTGTGGCATCGGGCACATGGACGGTTGTGGGAGGCACAATGAGCGTGCTGCTCACCATAGTGTCGTGGATTGTGGTGCTGCTCTACATGTTTTTTGTGCTGATGGACTACGACAAGATAAGCCGCAGCTTCAAGGCAGCCATTCCGCCCAAATACCGCAAACTCTCGTTCAGAGTGATAGAAGACGTGAAGCTCACCATGAGCCACTATTTCAGAGGTCAGGCGCTGGTGTCGCTGTGCGTGGGCGTGATATTTGCAGTGGAGTTTTACATCATAGATTTGCCCATGGCAATAGCCTTTGGTCTGTTTATAGGCTTGCTCAACATGGTGCCCTACCTGCAACTCGTGTCGATACCCATAGCCGCATTTTTGTGCCTTGTGGCGTCGGTTGCCACCGGCGGCAGCTTCTGGGTGCTTTTTGCCTGGACTGTGGGCGCTTATCTGCTATGTCAAGCCATTCAAGACCTGGTGCTAATGCCCCACATTATGAAGCAGCAAATGGGGCTTAATCCGGCAATCATATTTCTGTCGTTGTCGATATGGGGCTATGTGCTCGGCTTCGTGGGGCTGATAATTGCTTTGCCGCTCACCACGCTCATAATCAGCTACTACAGTGAGTATGTGCTGCATGTGCCAAATCCGCTGTGCGCCAAGAAAAAGCCGGCTGCGGTTAAAGAGCCCGACGGCAAGGCTTGATTGATTCAAAAGTCGGCTTTGCGGCTAATGGTGATTACTTTGTGGGTCACAGGGTGGGTGAACGTGATTGACTCGGCGTGCAAATAGAGCCGGTCGGCCGCCTTGCCATAGAGCATGTCGCCCACAATGGGGGCGTTGAGCCCTTGCTCGTGTGACGCGTGCACGCGCAACTGGTGGGTGCGCCCGGTGTGAGGGCGGAACTCAATGCGCGCATGGCCGTGGTGGGCTGAAATCAACCGAAAATGAGTCACAGCCGGTTTGCCGTGGCGCGCATCTACCACTTGGCGCGGACGGTCGGTCACGTCGGGGCGCAAGGGCAGCGTGACGGTGCCTTGCTCGCTCGGCGGTGTGCCGTCAACGAGAGCCACATAGCGCTTGCTCACGGCGCGGCTGGCGAACTGTCGCTGAAGCTGGCGGTAGGTGTCGATGTCCTTGGCTATGATTACGAGGCCCGATGTGGCCATGTCGAGGCGGTGCACGGCGAGAGGGCCGGAGGCACCGGGGCGGCACTGCTTGATGCGCGATGTGAGCGAGTCGTCGGTCACTTTGCCGGGCGTGGTTAGTAGTCCGGCTGGTTTGTTGACCACCATAATCCAGTCGTCTTCCCAAACTATTTCGAGCGGTTCAGTGCCGGAATCGCCGTTTTCGAGTGGATTTGGTTCCACGTCAAGCCCCTGCATCATGAATTGCAATATGGGGCGGCATTTGCTGAGGCATGCGGGGTAGAAATGCCCCTGGTGGCGTACATCGGCTGCCGGCGACTTGCCCCACCAGAACTCTGCCATGCAGATGGGCTTGAAGTGGCACTTATATGCCCATTGCAGCAATTTTGGGGCGCAACACTCGCCCGAACCTGCCGGCGGCGTGGCTGAAAAGCGCGAGGTCGTGCCCGAAGCGAGGCTTTGCTCGGCAAAAATCTGCGCAAGCGAGCGTTGCTCGCCCTTGGCATTGCTGACCACAAACCACTGGAAAATGCGTTGCTGCAAAGCCTCGGACTGGCGTTTGCGTTTCAGTTTCAGTGCCACAACGTCGGCTTCAATGCTTTTAATTTTTGCGGTCAGCTCATTGGCCTCGGCAGCGTGCCGCCGCTTCATGCGCTTTAGCTCGGCTTTTTGAAATTGGCTCTCGGCTATCAGCTCGGCGGCTTGCGACGGCGACAGCCCGGCGCTGCTGCGCAGAGCCTGGCGGCGTCGCTTGGCTTGTGCCATGGTGGTTCGGTAAGCAGCTTCTTCGGCTTGCTGACGGCTGATGACGTGGGTCAGCTGCTGCTTGAGTGCCAACAGCTCTGGCGACTGCTCCAAGGCAGCTATGCGGTGATTTATGGCAGATATTTCAGCCTCGCCTCGCTTAAACTCGCCGTCGGGGCGGAGCAGGTCATAGACTGGCGGCACAAACCAGCTTGCATCGTTGCTGGCGGCGGCAGAGAGGTTGCCGGAATATGCCGCCAAATATCCTATTGCCCCATCGTGGCACTGCACCACGAGCACACCGAGCATTTTGCCATGGCTAAGCTCGGCGGCAAGGGCGTGGCACTGCACTATGTGGGTCTGCACATCGTGCGCGGCCTCTACACACAACTTGTGGGGCACATAGTGAAACGGAAACGTGAATTGACTGGGCAGCTCCGCTGGGCTTATGGCTCGGCAGAACCGGTGCAGCCGGTTTTCTGTTTCAGAATTGCTTGCTTGGGTCATATCGTGTTGTGCGTGAAGCGTCGGTTTATTCGTTTGTCACCCAATAGCCCGATTTATTGGGTGCTTTATTGGGTGCTTTTTGCTGCATAACTCCTTGCCTTTGACAGCTTTAGTGGTGATGCGGAAAGGCGGTGTGTACATTGGACAGCATGAATTTGTTTTTGCAAAAATAGGAATTGAAATTGACACTTGCAACGCCTCGCGCCGCCGTCACACCCGCTGCGCCATTGCTGCGCGACTGCCGCTGCTGGCTCGCTCATGTGGGCGTGTCGGGTAAAAAGCGAGTGGCAAAGGAACGCCTAGCATAGGTGCCTTTGCCACAAAGCTTGAAGTTTTCATTATTCGTGCTATGGTGAACTTATCTTATTTGCTGCCGTAGCGAAACACACTGAAAGCCGCTGGCAGATATTTTGCCATGTTGGCATAGCCTTTGTCGGTGTAGAGGACTTTCACAAAGAACATTGGTTGCCCTTTCTTCTCAAAATAAAGTCCTTGGCAGTGTGTCCATGCTGCCAAGTCGCCAGTTTGTGCCATTTTGGGGAAATCCACCAAATAGGCGTTGTCGGCATTTGTGGTGTTCTTGGCTATGGCTGCTGATAGAGACGTAACATAGTCATTGACGTTTATGCCGCTTTGTGCTTTTTTGTCTAACGCGTTAAGGCTGCCGTAGATTTCGCTGTCGATGAGCTGCTTTGCTTCGGTTCGCTTGACGTTTTCTATTTCCGGAAGGCCAATCAACGCAATGGCACATTCTTTGTCTTGCGACATTAGAAGTGTTTCATACACAGCGCCAGAGCGTTTGCCGCAAGCTTTGTTTTGCGGATACACAAACATCATTACTCTGTGGTCGTCATTGAAGTTTGCGGGAGTTGAAAGCACAAAATTGAATTGCCGTTTGGCTTCATTTTGATATGTATTGAAATTGACGCCCTGTTTGTTTTCACCGGGAATTGCTTGCAATGTAGGCAAAAATTGTAGCGACTTTTCTGCACTATTGCCGTTGGTGAAAAGCAGTGCGCCCAATAGAATTATAAAGAATAATCGTTTCAAGATATGTGCCATAATAATGTGATTGCTTATTTTGCAATAGATAGTTTGTTATTCCACGGCTTCAAGTATTTTTCGCTTGCAGCCTTGTCGGTTGCTTTGTCGTAGATCCAGTTTGCTGCATTGCCAAACTTCACGGCCTTGAAAATGCTGTCGAGATATTGCTGCTTGTTGGCAACTCCTTTATCGGTAAAAAGAATGCTTACCTCAATCACTGGCCGTCCGGCCTTTTTGAGTAGTAGCTGCGTGCAAGTGGTGTAGTTTGTTCCATCGATGGTTTCGCCATTGGTGGGCATTGACACGGTGATTGCAGAGTCGGCATTGAACTTGTTTGCCGGCAGAAAGGTGGCGCAGTCGTTCAGGTTGACAGATTGCTGGCGGCAGATATTGTAGCCCGACGCACTTGTGGCCCATGTCAGGAAATTAGCGGCTTTTTCGCTCAAGGTGCCGCTTGTGATTTCTTCTTTCGACACAGGAAACCGCAGGTCACCAAACATAACGACGCACTGGCTGTCGTTAGATTTTGCAAAAGCGCCCATGACACACGTTGGGGCTATGTTGCCATTTTTAGAAAATGGAGAGTAGGCTCCAGTTTGCTTCATGTCGGCAAACCCTTTTGGCGTGGAGATTGTTATGTCAAACGCCTTTTGACAATAAGCTGCGTATGATTTCAATGGTAGCTTCACGGGAAATATGCTTGTTTTCGCATTAGTGCAAAAACATAAGCAGACGATTGCACCTAAGGCAAATATTTGATTTTTCATATTGTTTGAATTTTATAGTTATCTGATTTCGTCAACATAGTATATTGATTCTATATTGTCTATGTGAACTTCGATTGCGCCATTTAGTTGAGAACTACATCCAAGCATATATGTGCCTGTATATAAGTCTAAACGTGCAACGTGGCCAGTAGGTCTTCCGTCTGTGGTTAGTGCGTTTTGTTTAAATGTGACGATGTAGCTTGCTGCGCCACTTCTTGTGTATAATTGTGGTAGTGAACTAATGTTGCATTGTTTTGGGGATTTAAAGTAATGTTCTAATATGTATGGCAGCTTATAGCTTGGAGTTCCATTTGTAGGGTCAAAAAGTCCATTTGAATAGCACCATTTGGTTATGTCGTCCACAGATATATTTTTCCCAAAGTCATATAAAATGTCATGAATGACAAATTGTGCACATTTGATGCTATCTGGGATTGCACCTTCTCCATTGACTTTTCTGCGTTTTCTACTATCTTTAAAGTTTGCAATGTGTGCATAGTAAAAGTAATTATATATATCTTCAGAAATATTGACTTCTTTGCCAGATTTGATTTTGAACTTTTCGTTAGGTGCTAACTCGTTTATTTTTAAACGTATGCAAGCTTCCCTTAAAACGTTTCTGTCATTTTCTGTTAACGTAGTGAAATCATCTAAATTCGCATTTGGACTTAGTTGTAAAAATTCTGAGTTTTCGTTTGACACGAATGCTTCTGGTTCGTTTTTCTCGCATGCAAAGAATATTCCTGCCATGGCAGCGATAGTTAGAAGAACAAATAAACTTGTTTTTGTTAAGTTGTTCATAATGTTTAAATATTTGTGTTAAATTTCAATAAAAGTTGATTGTTCGTTTTATAATGAATTGAAAAGTCATTTTGTTTAGGAGAATAGTTGCACGAATAAGAAATGTTGAAATTAGTCCCAACCATTGTGGTTGGGTAGCTTCAGGCTTCGGCTAATATTGCTTTAATAGTCAAATACATGGTGTTTTTAATTTGGCAGCAAGATATGTTGAAAAAGTGTTTTGTGCAATACAGTTTATGTTAAAAAACGTTAATGTTCGAAATAACTTGCAATGTTCTACCTGTCAGGGGTATTGGTCTTTAGCAGAGCGTGTGCTTCGGCAATGATTTGATGTGTGGCTGGAGTTTGGATTTTTATTTTCTTTGTAGCTATGATTTTGGCGTAGTGCTGTGCCGTGACTGTGTTGCCTATGGAAGTGTAGGCGTTCATCAGTTCGTATGGTGGCACAAACCTGTTTGGGCACATTCGCTCGGCTTTGCTATAGTGGGCTATGGCTGCATAATGGTTGTGCTGTGCGGTGTGAATGTCGGCAAGCAGAAGTTCCAGGTCGTAGTCGTCCCACATCTTATCACAATTTTCTGCCACAAGCAAAGCCTTGTCCGTGTTGTTGGCATCAAGCAGCATCACGGCGTAGTTATAAAGAAAATAAGGATTATCGCCAAGCCAGGGTGTCAGGCTGTCGTAACCGCGCAGCACTCGCTGTGTGGGCGCCGACAGCGACAGCCTGTTCCAGCGGTGCAATGCGTGGATATATGCCCCTGTTGTCACTATGCCTATTGCAGCAAAGCAACTTGCCGCAATGGCCAAGACACCAGACTTAAACCGATATGGCTTAGCAAAAGGCACGAGGCTCAAGCCGATTGCCACCCATGTGAGAGCGTAGGTTAATGGGTATGATGACAGCGACATCACTGCTATGGCGAGCAGCACGAGCAGAGCCGATGTCTTGCTGCGGCTGGGTTTGCGGTATCTGTTTCTAATGAGCCACACTGCCACTGCGGCGCATGTGATGAGTCCGGCCAAACCATAGCAGACAAGCAAATTAAGGTATTCGTTGTAGGCTACTGGCACATTGTCGGCAAGCATGGCGGCCTTGCTGCCAGGGTGGTGCATCAGCCATGTGGCCTGAAAATTCATGTAGTGTGCCTTGAACGCGTTGGCACCCCAGCCAAACAGAGGCTTTTGAGCTATCATGTCGAGAGTGGCGCTCCAGATTAGTAGCCGGCCATTGGCCGAGTCGGGTTTCAAATTATAGAGGGCGATTACCAGGGCTATGGCGGTGGTGGTCAGAACAAGTGTTACCAGTGCACGGTGCCGTCTGGTTTTGATTATGCACAGGGCTGCCGCCACGACTCCGCACGACATTATGCCCGACCTGCATGCCGACAGGACTGTGGCAAGCAGCATTGCGGCACTGGCCGCACTCCATAGCCACACGCTGGTTTTGCTTCCTGCCGACGTGAGCGCGCGGTGTGCCGCTATGGCAAATCCGCAGCTTGTGCAAGCCGCAAACCCGGCAGGGTTGTCAAAGTCGCCGGCTATGCCGCTAATGCCGGCGTGAATTCCCTGTCGCCACATGGCTGCCACCGCCTCGGTGAGGCACACTCCCACAAAAATGGCGGATAGTTGCCAATAGTCAAATTTTACAGGTTTGCCGTAAATGATCTTTGTGCACACTACTGCCACAAGGGCAAAACAGGCAAAGACGGCGTAGCAACCCTTTGCCGTGATGTAAGGGTCGGTCATGTTGTGGTCAACGGTCAGTGTGGCTATTGCGCATAATGTGGCAAATGCGATGTTTTCTGCTGTCAACCATTGTTTGGCGGCAATCTGTGCAGCCTTGAACATCGGCAAGAAAACTGCTTGGACAATGTGGTGTGTGATGAGAGTCAATGGAAAAACTGCTTGCCGTTCTCAAATGTGAATATGCGGTTTTCTGTGCCTCCGTTGTCACAACGCATCAGCAGAAGCGCGCCTTGTGGCACGCCGGAGAATGTGGCTGTGCCGTTGGCTTTGGCCGTGGTGTGCCCAATTTGTTTCCAGCCGTTGTCTGTCCAAATGTGCAAGGTGTAGCCATAGCCCGGAATCACAGCGTTGCCGTCGTTGCGGCCGGCATAGACCACAGTGTGCCGGCCAGGCGCTATGGGGCGAGCCGCCTTGAATGTGAGTTGCTGGCATGGGTTGCGGGTGTTGTCCTCAAAGTAGCTCACCATGTCGCCGTCGGTGAGGGCTGTGGCGGCTTCGTGGTCATAGGTGCCAGGATTGCCGCTTATCCATTTGAGTGCATTTGCCTTGCCGGTGCTGTTGTGTAGCGAGATTTCTGCTATGTCGTGTCTGCGCATCACAATGCTATCCACACTGCCGAAGTCGTAGTTTATGTATCTGAACGTCTGCCCTTTTTGCACGGTAATAGCTATTGAATCGCAATAAAATGGAATTTTCTTGATAGTCGCTATAGCCGATTTTGTGCCATCGCCAGTGGGAGAATTTGAAAACCACACCTTTGCTCCTCGCACAAACGACAACCAAAGTTCCACATGGGTACGGAACGGATATTTCAGCCTTGCCGTGACGGTGTGTGTGGCTTTTTGTGGCTGCAATATGCGCACGCTGCCGTCATTTTTCACCTCAAATGGCGCACCCATCACCGTTTCTTTGCCGCGAAAGCTCATCATGGGCAAGTAAACGATGTTTTTGCCAACGGCTTTGAACTCTGCTTTGTGGCCTCCGTCCACGATTTTGCCGGAGCAAACTGGAACCCATTCGGAGTTGTCGAAGCAAAGCAGTTGGCATGAGACGGCATTTGACATGGGGTGCGGCATGGGATAGCTCACGTCGGCTGTGGCCACGTATTCGCTGGTTACGTCGGTTGTGTGGCTGCCGCCTATGGCATCGGGGGCACTGGTGTCGGGCTTGTGCCATGCGTAGGTGCTGCGATACACCTTTGGCACGGTGCGTTTGTAGGTTACGCTCACACCTTTTGGCAGGTTTTCAAAAAATGGAAACTCGTCATACGATGAACCGGTGATTATGTGCTGCGTGTTGCCTGGCACTTGCTGGTTGTCTATTTTGTCACTGTCGTTTAATTGCTCGTTGTCAATGATTTTTAGCCAAGAGTGACCGTTGTTGGAGCTGCCCCAGTTCACCAGATAGTCGTATGCCACAGGTATGCCAATAGCTCGCAGAGCAGTGATTTTCACTTCGGTCACATTGGCGCAAGTGCCCACGCGCCCCAGCAGACAGTCGTCGAGTGATGCTGATGCCAGCTGTGGCAGGTTGGAGGCAAGTGCAGGGTCTTCTGTAATCCAAGAGTCGATGTCGGCAAGCACTATGCTGGCTATTTTTTGCAGATTGTTTTCATTCTTCAGCGAGTCGGCTATGCCGTGATAGCGGTTCCAGAAAAATTTGCGCGCTGTGGTGCTGTAAGTTTCGCTGCATCGGTAAGGCAGCACATATTCCAGAAAATCTTCTTTACTCACATTGCGGCTCCAGGGCATATCTCGCCAGGCCTTAAAGGCAAGCTCTATGTCGTCAATCAGCGTTTGCGAGCTGATGGTGCTTGCGTCGGCAATGTATTTTGGTGTGTCGCAGTTTGCTCCTGTTGGTGTGGCACGCATCACGCTGTCTATCACGAAATACACCGAGTCGCGGGCGAGTTTTTTGCACCCTTGCGCTTTGCGCACATTGGCGAGAGCTTGAAAGTAGTGTCTGCCGTTGGCTGTGGAGGCGGTGTCGAGTGTCATTAGGTCGCGCATGTTGGCAATCAGATAGCATGCGGCCTCGTACTTGTCGTTATCGCCGCTCGCACGGTAGAGGTTGAGCACTTTTTCTAGTTCTGCTCTGTTGCTGCCGGCATTGCAGGCCACTTCAGTTGCCTCTTTTTCGTATGGGGTGCTGCAAGCAGACAGCAGCAGTGTGAAAAATATGCAAAGAATGGTGATTTTATGGATTTTGTTCATTGTCAGGTGGTTTTTAATAATGCCTAATATAATCTTTTGGTTTTACTTATGCAATAGCTGTGCTGGTGCAGTATTGCCGTTGTTGGATTGGTGTGAAAAAACAGAGGCGAGTGATGCTTGCTAAAATGTTGATTTGTTTTTGTATAGGTTGTATTTGAGTATGTATAAGAATCGTAAGTTAAATATTGTTAACGTTGCAAATAGCGCTTGTTTGGTTTTGTTTTGTAGGTTATTTTTGTGGCAGAAAAACGAAATCATGATACGAGACAATGAAAGCGACCAAAGAAACTTCCACTCTAACTCGCAATTGGTTTTATATATTAATTAATAATATTAAAAACTAAATTAAACTCGTATGAAAAAAATTTTGTTAATTGTGTTTGCGTTGTTGGCAACGACAACCACATTTGGTGTTATCCTTGATTCTTGTGAGAGAGAGGATATTGAAGAAAATGACAATCAAGAAGAACTTTCAATTAAAGGTGACTTGACTAGTCAATCTGTAAGCACGTTTGACTTAAATGTCATTGGTGAAGCGATGAAGCGTATGGGTGTAGCGGTTGTGAATGGCAAAATTGTGACTAATGAGAAAAGTGCCAAGCAACTGGGTATATCTGAAGATTTGTTTGAGCAGTTGCAGTTGATGTTTGCAAAAACAAATGGCGAAAAACGATATGGCCGTCTTAGGAAAAAGGTGGCTGGCGAGTTCTCTGATGTTGATTGTGTCCCAAAACTGCTTAGTAGTGTTTTAAAGTCTTTTGGAAAAGACATTTCGTCTGATGCCATAAAGGCTTGGTGCAAAGAAGAAGATTATTATGTTGAGGGACAAGGAGTGAAGTGCAATGCTTTGGATACAATTATACATAAGTATTTAGATGCTAAATGGGTTCCCAGTTCTGCAATCCCTTTGGATTACAAAGGAGGAGGAACATTTTTGATGTCTGTTAAAAACGGTGACGGCAGTGGCCATTTTGTGAAAGTTGTTGGAACTTTTAACTCTGGAGCAGATAGGGTGTATATGTGTGAAAATCCTCAAGATAGCGGAAATTCTTTTTACACAGAAAAAGATATTATTAGTATTTATTCTGTAAATGGCGCTTTATAATATAAAATGTTTGTTGATTGGTAATTTAAAAATTATATAGTTATGAAAAAATTATTTTTAATTGTGTCGCTGTTAGCTATAGGCTTAGGCGTGCAAATAAATGCTGCTGATTGGCTCAACACCATGCAGGTGATAGGATCAGACGAGAATACAGGAATTGACTTTTCTGAATATCAGTCAAAGGCTAAAACCGATTATGATGCACATTTCGTGATTCCAACTGGTTTTAAGAAACACAATGTTAGGACGGCACTTGCATACCCATCAAAAAATGTGCACGGCAAGGTGGAAGGCGCCTCTGGTTGCGAGACGGCTTTGTTGTCGGCCGATGGTAACTGCCTTGTGGGGCTGGGCTATATAGACTCTTTGTTTGTGACACGTAACCCTATGGGATTTATACGAATGACGGTTGGTGGCTATCTTGGTGAGATTGATGAAGCCAAGCAGGAGCAGATAGACTTGAGCAAGTATATGACCACCTTGTCGCCATCCATGGCCAAGCTCGTGGCCAATGCCGACAATGTGTATATAGTGGATTATCCAAATATTGTTCCGTGGGACAAATGCGAGTGGAAGCACTGCCAAGTCATTTATTTTGTGAAAAAAGGCAGGCCAGCAATTTATCTGAACGTGCTTTACACTGACAAGGGCTATGCCCAGGCAAACAAGTATTTGCCGGCTGCGCTGAGCGTGTTCAGCTATGGTAACAAGGCCGACTGGAAGTGGCCACAGCCAAAGTTGCACGCAAGCAGCAAATAGTGCGACTGGTGAGCAGCAGTTAAGATAAAGGATTTATTTTTAAGAAATCATTTGCCGGGGGAGGGTGGCAGCGTGCCGCTTCTCCCCCATAATTTTGTGCCACATGAGCACGCTACTGTGCCGTGGAGATGTTGGGTTTTGGCATTGCCAAGTGCATTGTTCGTCTCTTTCTTATAGGAATTATCGTAAGCTGCCAGCAGTAGTGCCACAACAATGCGGATAGTGGCTTTTTTGCAAATATTAGTCGTGGATAAACAGATTTAACATTTCTATAAATTTAGTTTTTTTTTCATGACTTGTGCAAGGGGAATTGAGGGACTTAAGGCTTATAAGCGGCATTGTGGGCATTGCTAACGCTTAGTTGTAGTGTTGTAAGTGTCTGAATGATTTTGAATAAGCGCCAATATGTGCTCTTATAAAATAATTGAGTTAAATAATATTAATGTGCAAAAATGCTGTTGCGAATGGGTCGTTGACGAATTATTTTTGCAACATAAAAATGATAAAAACTAAATTCATGATAAATGTAAAATCATAAAAAAAATTAGAACTATGAGAAGAATTTTTTTTTTGGTAATTGGAGTGCTGGTTGCTATGGCAACAATTACAGGGCTGTTTTATGCTTGTGAACGGAATGAACCAGAGTGCGTTTCGGAAAAAGGATTGCCATTTCTTCGGCTTAGTACGGAACGTAGTATAGGTGATCTTGATAAATTAAATGCTACAGATGAAGCAATACTTGTAGAGGCGGGGAGAAGATTGCAAATAAAAAGCGTGCAAGGAATACTTTATACTACCTATACTTGTGGTAAAGAAGCGAATATGGCAGAGAACATATTTGAATACTATACTTGTATTATTAATAGAACAAATAAAGTTCTTGGTGATAAAAGAAATCGAACTAAAATTGCAAAAGCTGGAGAGTTCGAAGGTACTAAAAACAAATGCGTTTCGGCATTAATGGGCTATTATTGCAAAAGATTCCAAGGTGATACGGTGAGCTATAATAAAGAAACTTATCAGGCGTGGATTGAAACTAATGGATATTATCATACGGATTATGTTGATGTTCGAGACTATGGTGATATTATGGAAAATTTTTATGACATTGAGGTTGTGCCTGAGAATGAGTGGCCCGCAGAAGGTTATCATACGGATGTGCTCGGATCTAATGGCGAGTGTTATACCGTTGTTATTAATAAGGGTGTATCTTCTGGCCATGTGGCGATGGTTGTTGATGGTGTAGGTATCAAAGTTAATGGCTATCCATATATGAAGTGCTTCAATCCGCAGGATACTGATGCAGATGGAAACGAAGGTTGCATTTTGGTGGATAAACGCACAATAAGTGAAATATATAAGGTTAAAGGCTTTAAAAAATAGATCGCTATGAGAAAAGGTGTTCTTTTATTGTTTTTATTGACCGTATCGGTTATAACAAGTGCTTCGTCAGAGGAAAAAGATGTTTCTTTGCAGCGTATCCCGACAGTGTATAATGTGTCTGTATCTTATGGTTTCGATGAGTATGCTAAAGCTGTTAAAGAAGCATTAGATGTGGAAATTGCAATTCCGCAAGGTTACATTGAAAGAAAAACTGGAACAAAGATTTATTTCCAAACTCCAAATACAGCTATTCACCCGGTAGAAGATTACAGCGTTAGCGTGGTGTCAGAAGATGGGAACACGGTGTTGTTGCTTTCTGATCTTAGAATTGAAGCAGACATGAAGCGTTATAATGTGAAAGGCGTTGCCAAACGCGACATTTGTGCGGCTGTGTATCATGAAACCATATCAGATTATGTGAATAAATTTGGAGAAATCAAGTTGGATTCTTTAATGGAAGATGTATCACCTTTTGGTTTTAATGCTGGTGTTGCGTATTGGGTGTCTGATTTGCCAATAGACAAAAGTGAGCCTTGTGAGTTTAAGCGTTGCGCTGGTATTTACCTTCAAAAAAAGAATCATGTTATAGTTATGATTAAAGTTCTGAGCAAAGAAGATGTGAAAATAGATAAGGAAAAGTCTATCAAGGTTGCGCAACAAATGTTTAAGTATGGCAATGGCGTTAATTGGGAAATAGATCAAGAAAAATGGCGTAAAATCCCCAGGTTGTAAGTTTATAATATGTAGTGAACAGAACGTTTGAATGTAGAAATATTTTGCACGGACAAGGGCTATGCCCAGGCAAACAAATATCTGCCGGCTGCGCTGAGCGTGTTCAGCTACGGCAATAAGGCCGACTGGAAGTGGCCGCAGCCGAAGTTGCGCGCAAGCAGCAAATAGAAGTGCGGTTGACTCGCAGTTGAGCTAAGGATTTGTTTTTAAGAAATCATTTGCCGGGGGAGGGTGGCAGCGTGTCGCTTCTCCCCCGTGATTTTGCGCACAAGATGTGTGTGGTGTGGTGTGTTGTGGTGTGGGTAATTTGCATTATCTTTAGATAAGATAAGCAGCATCTCGGCATAATATTCAAGTGAAACTTGATGTTCTGCGCCCGATTTGCATTATCTTTGAAAATAAAAATAAAGTTGCATTATGGAAGAATTGCCAAAAGACCCGTTTATTCTGTTCAGCTACATTAACATGAAGTTGCGCGACGACTATGCCTCGCTCGACGAGCTATGCCAAAAGGAGGACATCGACAAAGACGAGGTGGTGAAGCGGCTGCAAGCCGCCGGGTTTGAATACAATGAGCAGCAAAACAAGTTTTGGTGACTCTGTGTGTGAAGCCGAACTAAAAAATACTGACTGAAATATGACTGGAGCAGAAGAAGTGAAAATGTATCGCCGCCGCGCCTTGACGCTCGATGTGGTGTGCCTGCTGGTGTGTTTTGTGGTGCTGTATTTCGGCACCAACTATGCCTTGCCGGTGTGGTGGCTTGCCACAGGGGGCGTGGTGGCAGTGGTGTCGCTTGTGCTGGCCGTGCTAAACTCACGCATGGCTCGCAAGGCCGATGCGCGGCGCTTCAGGACCGAGGCCGGCAAGCAAGACGGCGATGCTGCCAAAAGAGAGAAAACGGAGTGACAATAACCGAATTACAAAAAAAGAATACTGTTGATATAGATGCTGAAATTCATATCTTGGAACGTTAACGGCTTGCGTGCCGTGGTGGGCAAAGACTTCAAGGAGAGCTTTGCCAAACTTGACGCCGACTTTTTCTGTCTGCAAGAAACTAAGATGCAGGCAGGTCAGCTCGACTTGGCTTTTGATGGCTACGACAGCTACTGGAACTATGCCGACAAAAAGGGCTATAGCGGCACGGCTGTGTTTGCGCGGCGCAAACCGCTGTGTGTGACCTATGGCATGGGCGTGGAGGAGCACGACCACGAGGGGCGCGTGATAACGCTTGAAATGGACGAGTTCTTCCTGGTCAACGTGTATGTGCCAAATAGCCAGGACGGCTTGCGTCGGCTCGACTACCGCATGAGGTGGGAAGACGACTTCAGGGTCTATCTGCTGTGGCTTAACGAAAAGAAGCCTGTGGTGGTGTGCGGCGACATGAACGTGGCTCACGAGGAGATAGACATAAAAAATCCGAAAACCAACAGGCACAACGCTGGCTTCACCGATGAGGAGCGCGGCAAGATGACGGAGTTGCTCGCGGCAGGGTTTACCGACACGTTCCGCCACTTCAACCCCGACTTGGCCGGGGCTTACTCGTGGTGGAGCTACCGCTTCCATGCGCGTGAGAAAAATGCCGGCTGGCGCATTGATTATTTCTTGACGTCGAAGTCGCTCGACGACAAGCTCGCCGGGGCTGAGATACACAACGAGATTTTTGGCAGCGACCACTGCCCTGTGGAGCTTACGCTCAACATGTGAAAACGGCGGCTGACAGGCTCGCGGAAAAAAAACGAAGTATAACTATAACCCAACATTTCTTATTCAAAAAAATATGGCTACAGTTGACGATAAAAAAGTGATTTTCTCGATGGTGGGGCTTAACAAGACCATCAAGCAAACCAACAAACAGATTTTAAAGAATATATACTTGTCATTCTTTTATGGCGCAAAGATAGGCATCATAGGCTTGAATGGCGCCGGCAAGTCAACACTGCTCAAGATAATAGCCGGCATCGACAACGACTATCAGGGCGAAGTGGTGTGGGCTCCGGGCTACTCGGTGGGCTATCTGCCGCAAGACCCGCACCTCGACGACAGCAAAACGGTGATAGAGGTGGTGAAAGAGGGCGTGCAAGAGGTGGTTGACGCCCTGGCCGAATATGAGGACATAAATCTGAAGTTCGGCTTGCCGGAATATTACGAGGACGAGGAGAAAATGAACAAGCTCATGGCTCGCCAGGCCGAGGTGCAGGACTTGATTGACTCGACCGACGCGTGGAACCTCGACACTCGCCTTGGCCGCGCCATGGAGGCGCTGCGACTGCCGCCTGCCGACCAAAAGGTGGAGCACCTGTCGGGCGGTGAGCGCCGCCGTGTGGCTCTGTGCCGCCTGCTGCTGCAGAAACCCGACGTGCTGCTGCTCGACGAGCCTACCAACCACCTCGACGCCGAGAGCATCGACTGGTTGGAGCAGCACCTCAATCAATATGATGGCACGGTGATAGCCGTGACCCACGACCGCTATTTCCTTGACGATGTGGCCGGGTGGATTTTGGAGCTTGACCGCGGCGAGGGAATTCCGT
This sequence comes from uncultured Muribaculaceae bacterium, assembly GCA_934636465.1. Lineage (GTDB taxonomy): Bacteria > Bacteroidota > Bacteroidia > Bacteroidales > Muribaculaceae > Sodaliphilus. The sequence goes on along the minus strand of CAKUAR010000013.1, from coordinate 8,078 downwards.
GGAAGGGCAACTACTCGTCGTGGCTCGACCAGAAGTCGAAACGCCTGGCGCAGGAAGAAAAAACGGCAAGCAAGCGTCGCAAGACCCTGGAGCGCGAGCTTGAGTGGGTGCGCATGGCTCCAAAGGCTCGGCAGGCAAAGGGCAAGGCTCGTTTGAAGTCGTATGACAAGCTGCTTAACGAAGACCAGAAAGAGAAGGAGCAAAAGCTCGAAATCTTCATACCCAACGGCCCGAGGCTTGGCAACAAGGTGATAGAGGCTCACAACATATCAAAGAAGTTTGGCGACAAGATGCTCTACAGCGACTTGAGCTTCACACTGCCACCGGCAGGCATAATAGGCGTGATAGGACCCAATGGTGTGGGCAAGACCACGCTGTTTCGTCTGATAATGGGTCTTGAGAAGCCCGACGCTGGCACGTTTGAGGTGGGCGAGACGGTGAAGCTGGCATACGTTGACCAGCAACACAAGGACATTGACCCCGACAAGACGGTGTATCAGGTGATAAGCCAGGGCAACGAGCTGATGCGCCTGGGCGGCCGCGACGTTAACGCCAGAGCATACTTGAGTCGTTTCAACTTTGCCGGGGCCGACCAGGAGAAGAAGTGCGGCGTGCTGTCGGGCGGTGAGCGTAACCGCTTGCAGCTGGCCTTGGCGCTGAAGCAGGAGGGCAATGTGCTGCTGCTCGATGAGCCGACCAACGACATCGACGTGAACACGCTGCGCGCCTTGGAGGAGGGCTTGGAGGAGTTTGCCGGCTGTGCTGTGGTGATAAGTCACGACCGCTGGTTCCTTGACAGGATTTGCACCCACATACTCGCCTTTGAGGGCGACGGCAACGTGTTCTTCTTTGAGGGCGACTACAGCGAATATGAGGTCAACAAGGCTCGACGGCTGGGCATAGAGGAGCCGAAACGCATCAAGTATCGCAAGTTTGACGAATAGCTCTGTGCACGCACACACTATGTGACAGCGATAAGAATAAGAAAAAGAAATCGGGAAGGGGCGTGTGTGCCTCTTCCCGATTTTGTGTTATGACGTGTGGAAATGCGAGTAATCAATATTCCACCTCGTTGTTCAGCATTTTCTCGGTGTCCCAAGGAGCTGGGTCGCCACCGAGGTATTTGTGAAACCACTCAAGGTGAGCGTTATAGTAAACCGGCATCGACTTGAGGTTATCGGGCCAGTGGCCGTCGTTGCTAAACACGATGAGGCGCGACGGAATGCCGAGTGTCTGCAGCGTGGTGAAGTATTGCACGCTCTGCGTGTAGCTCACGCGATAGTCACGCTCACCTGTGATGATGAGAGCTGGAGTCTTGAAGTTTTTCACATATTCCGACGGCGACCATTTCTTGTATAGGTCAGAATTCCACGGCTGGCCTTTGAGGTCGAAGTTGGGGAACCAGAGTTCCTCGGTCACACCCCACATGGAGCGCAAGTCATAGAGCCCCATCATTGAGGCAAGGCACTTGAACGGGTGCGGCTGGCCCTGAAGCCAGTTCATGAAGAAACCGCCGTATGACCAGCCCATGGCACCCATGCGGTTGGCATCTATGTAGGGCAGCTTGCTCAGGGCTTCGGTGACCTTTATCACATCTTCGTAGGGTTTGCCGCCCCAGTCGCCAGAAATGGAGGTCGTGTAGGCCTGGCCATAGCCTGTGGAGCCGTGGGGGTTGGGATAAGCCACAACATAGCCGGCTCCGGGATACACTTGCCAGTCGCCGCGGAAAGAGTCTTGCCATTGCGATTGCGGGCCGCCGTGCACATTGACTATGAGCGGATATTTCTTGTTGGGGTCGAAGTCGTGTGGCTTCACTATGAACACTTCCACCGGAATTCCATCGGCACCATCAACCCACATGGCCTCGCTCGGACGAATGTCAACCTCGTCTTCGAGTTGCTGGTTGAGGTAGGTGAGCTGCTGCTCGCTGCGGCCGTTCTTGCTGCGATAGAGAGCCACAGGCTTGCCAGTGGCGGTGTAGGTGTAGTAGGTGTAGCCGTCGGTGCCGAGAGCAAAGTCGCGCAACGACTTTTTGGACAGCACCTTGGTGATTTTGCCGTCGCTGAGCGTTACTTTGCTGAGCGGTGTGTAGCCTTGCTCCTCGGTGATGAAATATATGCTCTTGCTGTCGGCAGCCCATTTGAAGTCGTCAACCCAGTTGTCAACGCTCTCGGTGAGCACTCGCTTTGCGCCGGTGGCGCGGTCGTAGAGGGCAAGCAGGAAGCGGTCGGACTCATGCCCAGGCACACGCTGCATGCGATAGGCTATGTATTTGCCGTCGGGCGAGTAGATGGGGCTGCCGTCCCAAGCCTCGTTGCCGGCTGTGATGCACTTGGGCTCGCCGCCGGTCACAGGCACGGTGTAGAGGTTGGCGTTGGTGTTGGCCTCCGGGTGCTCGGTGCGGTTCGACACAAAGCAAAGCTCCTTGGAGTCGGGCGAGAAGTTAAACCCTATGCCGCCACCGAGCATAAACACTGGCGAGTCAAACGCGCCTGGAGTGACGTCGGTGTAGGTGTGCTTGGCAATGTTGAAAACTATGATGTGGGAGTAGTGACCGTCGGCATAAGAAGTCCAGTGGCGAAACAGTAGTTTGTCGGCCACATGACCCTGCACCGGCCCTTCGTCCTTGCTCTTCATGCGCTTCAGGTTGGCTTCGGGGTTGGCACCGCCAAGGTCGGGGTAGATGTCGGCCACAAAGGCAATGAGGTTGTTGTCGGGCGAGAGCACGGCGCCGCTCACTCCCAGGGCATAGTCAGTGATTTGCTCGGTTGTGCCGGTTGCGGTGTCGTAGCGATAGACTTGCGGCTTTGCCACTTCGTCTTTACTGTTCTTGTCTCTTTTGATTGTGGCGGTGAAGTAGATTGACTTGCCGTCGCGGCTCCAGATGGGGCTTGAGCTTTTGCCGTCGGTGGTGAGCATCTTCACGTTGGCGGTGTTTTGAGTTTTGCCGGCCTTTATGCTCTTGGTGTCCATGAGCGCAAGGTTGGTTTCGCTCTTGTGGTCCTTCAGGCTTTGCTTGGTGACGCTGTAGGCCAGCGACTTGCCGTCGGGGCTAAGTGCCAGGCCACCCACGCTCTGCACCTTGTAGAGGTCAGGAATGGTGAAAGCCCTTTTTTGTGCATTTAGTTGCAACATGGCTGTGAGGGTGAGTGTGATGATTAAAATTCTGTTCATAATAAGAAAAAATGAGAGATTGCCCCCTGTTTTTAGAGTGGGGGTGACGAAGAAAAAGGGCGCGCGTGCAGACACACTGCTGCGGTGAGCTCGTTTTTCCCCCTCTTTTTGTGTTGTGAAAAAAAGGAAGACCGCCTGACAGTGATGCCGGGCGGTCTTCGTGAAAAAATATATCTAAATAAGTTAGTTCTTTTCAGATTATATTTCGGTTAAAAATCGGTGCTTCAGGCGCGAAACCTGCGGCACGCGGTTTCCGCATTAGTCCAACTTAGGACCTGCAGCCTCAAGGGCCTTACCGGCTTCGTTGCCTTCATATTTCTTGAAGTTCTTGATGAAGCGAGCAGCGAGGTCTTTGGCTTTTTCGTCCCATTGAGCAGCGTCGGCATAGGTGTCGCGTGGGTCGAGAATGCCTGGGTCAACGCCTTCGAGCTTAGTAGGAACTACGAAGTCGAAGTAAGGAATAGTCTTTGTTGGTGCAGCGTCGATGCTGTGGTCAAGGATAGCGTCGATGATGCCGCGGGTGTCGCGGATAGAGATGCGCTTGCCTGTACCGTTCCAACCAGTGTTAACCAAGTAAGCCTTTGCACCGCTCTTCTCCATGTGGCGAACGAGCTCCTCGGCATATTTTGTTGGGTGCAACTCAAGGAATGCCTGGCCGAAGCATGCGCTGAATGTTGGGGTTGGCTCTGTGATGCCGCGCTCTGTGCCAGCGAGCTTAGCAGTAAATCCGCTCAAGAAGTAATATTTAGTTTGTTCAGCGTTGAGGATTGACACTGGAGGCAGCACACCAAATGCGTCAGCACTCAAGAAAATCACTTGCTTTGCAGCAGGACCTTGTGATTGTGGACGTTGAATGTTCTTGATGTGATAGATTGGGTAAGAAACACGAGTGTTTTCTGTCACGCTCTTGTCCTTGAAGTCAATCTTGCCGTTTTCGTCAACAGTAACGTTCTCAAGAAGAGCGTCGCGAGAGATTGCGCCATAGATGTCAGGCTCAGCCTCTTTGTCAAGGTTGATAACCTTGGCGTAGCAGCCGCCTTCGAGGTTGAACACACCTTCGTCGTCCCAGCCGTGCTCGTCGTCGCCGATGAGTTTGCGCTTAGGGTCGGTAGAAAGAGTGGTCTTACCAGTACCAGACAGACCGAAGAAGATGGCAGTGTTTTCGCCGTTCATGTCGGTGTTGGCAGAGCAGTGCATTGAAGCGATGCCCTTGAGTGGCAAGAAGTAGTTCTGCATAGAGAACATACCTTTCTTCATTTCACCACCATACCAAGTGTTGATGATAACTTGCTCCTTGCTTGTAACGTTGAACACAACGGCAGTTTCAGAGTGCAAACCGAGTTCTTTCCAGTTCTCAACCTTGCCCTTAGAAGCGTTGTAAACGATGAAGTCAGGTTCCTGGTCAAACTCTTCCTCGTTTTGAGGACGAATGAACATGTTGGTCACGAAGTGAGCTTGCCATGCAACTTCCATGATGAAACGCACCTTCATGCGAGTGTCTTTGTGAGTGCCGCAGAAACCGTCAACCACATAGAGTTTCTTGTTAGAAAGTTCTTTCTTTGCGATTTCCTTTACGGCCTTCCAGGTGTCTTCGCTTGCGCGGTGGTTGTCGTTGTGATATTCCTCGCTGTCCCACCAGATAGTGTCGTGAGAAGTGGCATCGTCAACGATGAACTTGTCTTTAGGCGAACGGCCAGTGAACACGCCTGTCATCACGTTGATGGCGCCGAGCTCTGTCTCTTGGCCTTTCTCATAGCCTGTTAAACCTGGTTTTGTCTCCTCATTGAACAAAACTTCATACGAAGGGTTGTAAAGAACCTCAGGAGTGCCTGTGATTCCGTACTTTGCTAAAACTGACTTATCAAACTTTGCCATTTTAGATTATATTTAAAAGTAGTTGTTAAAAATTTTCTATTTGATTAAAATGAAACCTCTAATCTTTCAGAGTGCAAAATTACACATTTATATTTTTTCTCACTCAATTTATTATGGAAAAAATTCCTTAATGTAGCTTTGTTATGATTATTTAAACATTCGCGCTCTGCGCAGGTGTCTGGCGCATGGCTCCTGCTGCCATAATCAGGTCTTTCACCACCTCTCCGCCAGCCACCAAACCTTCGGCTGCCGGCACAAAGGCGTTGCTTGCCGGCACGTTGCGCTTGGGGGCGTGAGTGCCGCTTTGCGGCTCTGGATTTGGGTCGTCGTCACTGGCTTGGCATGGGATTTGGGTGAGGGGGATTTCCTCGCTATACACGCACTTAAAGTGTTTGATGCTTTCTTTGGCGAGCTTGCGCCGCATCACGCGGGCTATTGGGTCCATCTTTGTGTGGCAGATGTCGGTCACGCGAAAAGCTGTGGGGTCGAGCTTGTTGGCTGCCCCCATGCAGCACAAAATGGGCACGCCGAGCTTTGTGCAGCGGCGCACAAGCTCCATTTTTGCCGACACGGTGTCGATGCAGTCAACCACATAGTCGTAAACCGACAGGTCTGTTTGGTCGGCATTTTCCACCACATAAAACATTTTGTGGGCGTTGACCGTGCACTGCGGATTGATGTCGGTGGCGCGCTCGGCAGCCACGTCCACCTTGTAGCGGCCTATGGTGCTGTGCAGTGCTATGATTTGGCGGTTGATGTTTGATGGACACACCTTGTCGTCGTCGAAAAGGTCGAGCGTGCCCACGCCGCTGCGGGCGAGCACCTCCACCACATAGCCGCCCACGCCGCCCACGCCAAACACCGCCACGCGGCTTTTGGCCAGAGCTTCGATTGCCGGCTTGCCAAGCAACATTTCGGTTCGTTGAAACTGGTTGTGCATGAGTGTGTGCAGATATATTGTAGATTTGAGACTACAAAATTAGGCATAATGTGGCAAAAAGACCTCGGCTGCTGGACATAAAACTGTACCGCCGAGCAAAACTTTTTTTGAAATGCCGCAGTGGTGACCGTGCTCTGGCAAGAGCTTGCCGCTAAAGTGGATGTGGCGGTTTGCCGGCGAGGGGAAAAATAGTTTTGTGATTTTTGCCGCAATAATTTGGAGGGTCGGAAAAAATGACTAACTTTGCACCGCTATTACGAAGCCCAGATGGCGGAATCGGTAGACGCGCTGGTCTCAAACACCAGTGGAGCAATCCGTGCCGGTTCGACCCCGGCTCTGGGTACGAGCAAAAGAGAGGTTAAATGACGAAATCATTCAGCCTCTTTCTTTTTTTATGTGCGCTTCCTTATCTGGGAGCTGATTTTCTTAAACTGATTTTTTTTGGGGGGCGCGCCGCTGCGTTACACGGTGGCGGTGAGGAGTGTGGCTGTGCCTTGAAGGCGGAATTTTGTGAGTTCGGCTGGAATTAGCACGGTTTCGCCTTGATGGAGTGGCACCACATCGTTTTCGCCGGTAGTCACGGTGCAACTGCCGCCTATGCACATCACCACAAGAAATGCGTCGTGTGGCATGACCACGTCGCGCTGGCCGCTGACCGAGAGTTTGCTAACCACAAAGCAGTCGCACTTCACAAGCGTGGCATCGGCTTTGTCGGCAAAGTTTTGGCACTTCACGTCGGTGTCGTCAAATTTGATTGCGTCGGCAGCCCAGTCGGTGTGCAGTTCGCGCAGCTTGCCGTTGGCGTCGTGGCGGTTGTAGTCATACACGCGATAGGTGATGTCGCTTGCCTGGTGAATTTCGGCGATGAAGTTGCCTGCGCCAATGCCGTGAATTCGGCCAGCTGGCAAGAAGAACACATCGCCGGCGCGTGTGTCGTGTTCGCTCACCACGTCGAGAATGGTGTTGTCGGCTATGCGGCGGCCATACTCTTGCTTGGTGATTTCTTTTTTCATTCCGGCGAGTAGGCGTGCTCCGGGGTCGGCGTCAACCACATACCACATCTCGGTCTTGCCGTTGCAGCGGTGGTTTTGCCACGCCAATTTGTCGTCGGGGTGCACTTGCAGCGACAGGTCGTGCCTTGCATCAATGAGTTTTACCACGAGGGGAAATTCGTTGCCGAAACGGCGATACACATGCTCGCCCACGATGCGGCTGCCGTATCTTTCAAGGAGTTGACGCAGATTGAGCCCGGCATCGGGTCCGTCGGCCACGACCGACTCCTTGCCTTCAATTCCGCTCACTTCCCAGCTTTCGCCCACATCACTGCGGTCGAAGTGCATACCTTTGAAGGTGGCGATGCGGTCGCCACCCCACAGCACACTCTTGAGGTTAAGCTGAAATTTATAGGGTCTCATATCGTCAAAAAAAAGCAATTGCTCAAAAAATATGTGCAAAGATAGTGCAAACCGAGGGCAATACAAAACGAAAGGCAAAAAGACCACCTTTTTTGTTGCACTGACGCAGCCTGACGCGTGCGAAATTCGGTGATTTTTGTCATTGTGGGGGTGGGGTGAAAAACTTTATTGCGCAGAAATGCCTTAATTTGATTTTCTTGATTAAATTTGTACTTGGAGTTAGCTTAAAGCCAGCTGACTATTATTCTATTGACACCATGCATGAATTCTGCTTCAATCATTATTTTATCACGGTCACGTCGGCTGTTGTGATAGCCGTCATGGCTGTCGTGTTGCTTGGCGTGCCCATTCCGTCAGACGGCAGCTGGCAGCGCATGCGCCAGGTGCGCACGTTTCTGGCCACTTCGTTTTTGTTGCTTAGCGGCTCAAACATGTTTAGCGGCATGGCAAGCATGGAGGTTGAAATGCAGCACTTGTTGTCGGCCGTCACGCTTGCGGTGGCATCGTTTCAAGCCTTGCTGTTCACCGCTACAGCCATGGTGTTTATCGGGCCGATGCGCGTCAGGGTAAATGTGGTGCTGAAGCATTGCTGCATGATTTGAACTGCACCCCAAAAGTTAGACACAAAACTTTTGGGGTGCATTATGTATAGACGCCACAATTATGAAGAACGG
>CAKUAR010000012.1 GCA_934636465.1 uncultured Muribaculaceae bacterium | reverse complement strand
ATTAATTAATCTTGGGGAGACTTCGGTCTCCTTTTTTTGTATTGCTTGATTGACTGACGCTGCACACTCTTTGGGGCTGCGCGCCCCAGCCGCTAGGCAAACCTGCGGTGTTTTTCATATTATTTTTTTTCCCCCCCCCCCACACACAAGTTTTGCACTTCCATTTTGAATGTACACAACCCAGTGCCCATTTTTATCACTTCCAATACGTTGGATTATTCCTTGTTTTTGCAATTCTGCCAACTCTCTTTTAAGTGTACGCAAAGATACTTTAATATTTGCAGCCATTTGAGCCGATGTAAATACGACCGCCATGCGCATTGGCGAAGCCACATATCTATTTCAGATATTCGTCTCGCCACGCCTCCTTATATTCTATATTTTGACTTTCACTAAGCATATTGTTCTTTCGTTAGACCATAAAATCCATTCCGACAAGATACTCATTTACCTCAATTTCTTTTTTGGTTCCATTGACCAGCATTGTTTATGTGCTTCTTTTACACAAGCATAAGCTTTGTTTTGCTAATGTCATTCCATAAAATGAATTTTATGTTGTAAATATAGTGAATTTAATTCATTGGGCTTGAATATAATGTGTTCCACGTGCATAGTTAAAGAAAGATTCTAAAAAAACATATCAAATTGTTGTTAATTTGCTGGATGAGGAATTGTGTGTGGAATTGTGTTGCGCGGATAATTTGGGCTTGGGCGAAAAGCGTTATCTTTGCATTGTTTGCTGGTGGCAACAGTGCCGGCGTGGCTGGTGCGTGCGTTGCGGCAACTAAGATGCCTTTTTGCTGAGCGTTACGAAACAATATTTGGGCTATGAACAAGAAAGTGAAACTTTGGATAGAGGAAATAAGGCTGCGTACACTGCCGGTGTCGCTGTCGGGAGTGCTGATTGCAATAGGAATTGCCAAGTGGCAACATCACTTTAAGTTGGTGCCTGCGCTGCTTTGCGTGGCATTTGCCTTGCTGGCGCAGATAGTATCTAATTTGGCAAACGAATACTTCGATTTCCTTGCCGGCACCGACAAGAAGGGTCGCGTGGGATTTCATCGTGGCGTTACCGAAGGTGATGTGAAGCCCACTGTGCTGCGCAACGTGATGATTGCCACGCTTATTGCCTCCTGTGTGGTGGGGTGCGGACTGATACCGTTTGGTGGCTGGTGGCTTGTGCCTGTGGGCTTGCTCATAGTGGTGTTTGCCTTGGCATATAGCACAGGGCCTTACCCGTTGTCGTATCACGGACTGGGCGAGGTGGCAGTTTTTGTGTTTTATGGGCTTGTACCGGTGAATTTCACGTATTATGTGATGGCGCTGCGTTTTGACCCAATTGTGCTGCTAACCTCAATGACCATAGGTTTTATGGGCGTGAATGTGCTGCTGGTTAACAACTATCGCGATGTGGAGGACGACCGGGAGGTCGGGAAACACACGTCGGTGGTGATATTCGGACGCAAGCCAGCTGCGGTGGCATATCTGTTTAACGGTTTTGTGGGCATAGGTATGCTGTCGCCCATGTGGTTTGTGATATATCTGGGACGTGCCTTGCCAGTGTGGACACTGATAATACCCACTGCATATTTGGTGCTGCACACGCTCACATGGCGCAAACTTACTTTGCGCGACGGTGCTGCGCTTAACCCGCTGCTTGGCGCAACGGCGCGCAACATGCTAATCTTCACCGTGCTGCTTGCAGCAGTGATGATAGCATATTGACGTCTTTAGCTGTGTGGCTACTCGCCGACCAACGTGGCTGTGTTATAGCGTGCCCTTGGTTGACGGCAGCTGAAACTTGAACACATCGCGGCGAATGGCGCATTTAAGCGCGTGAGCCAGCCCCTTGAATATAGCTTCGATTTTGTGGTGCTCGTTTTGCCCATGAACCTCAATGTAGAGGTTCATGTGGGCACTGTCGCTCAAACTCTTGAAGAAGTGCATGAACATTTCGGTGGGCATTTGCCCAATCATTTCGCGGTGAAACTCCGCTTGCCACACAAGCCAGCTCCGTCCACCAAAGTCAAGTGCCACAGTGGCGTTGCAGTCGTCCATAGGCAGCATGAAGCCATATCGCTCTATGCCTCGCTTGCTTCCGAGGGCTTTGTAGATGGCCTCGCCCAGGGCAATGGCAGTGTCCTCGATGGTGTGGTGCTCATCTACGTTGAGGTCGCCGTGCACATGCACGCCGAGGTCGATGCCCGAATGGCGGCCAATCTGGTCGAGCATGTGGTCGAAGAAACCTATGCCGGTGGAGATGTCGGTTTGCCCGGTGCCGTCGAGGTCGATGGTTATGTCGATTTGGGTTTCGGCTGTGTTGCGGGTCACATGGGCTTTGCGCTCACCACCTCGCAGAAAGTCGGTGATGCGGTGCCAATCGGTTGCCACGAGCGCAGTGCTGCCGGAAAGGCCGGCGGCGGCAAGCTGCTGCTTGGCGGTTTCAACGTCGCTGCTTATGAGCACGGCCTTTGCACCGAGGTTTTTGGCGAGCTGCACGTCGGACAGGCGGTCGCCAATCACGAAACTTTCCGCAAGGTCGTAGTCGCCAGAAGTGTATTTGCCGAGCAGCGCAGTGCCGGGCTTGCGCGTGGGCTTGTGCTCATGTTCAAAAGTCACGTCAATCACAATGTCGTCGAAGGTCACACCTTCGCCGCCCAATGTGCGCAATATCAGGTCGTGAGGACCTTGAAACTGCTCAGTGGGGAAGGCGTCGGTGCCCAGGCCGTCTTGATTGGTGACCATTACAAGCTCAAAGTCAAGAGTCTTGGCTATGAAGCCAAGGCTGCTTATCACGCCTGGCAAAAATGTTATTTTCTCGAAAGAGTCAACTTGCTCGTCGGCAGGCTCGCGCACTATGGTGCCGTCGCGGTCGATAAACAAAGCTCGTTTTTTATTTTGCATAATCGTTGATAGCATTAACCAGTTGCACATTTTCATCGTGGTTGCCTATGGTGATGCGCAGGCAGCACAGACATTTCTCCACACGGTTGCGGTTTCGCACTATGATGCCGCAGCTTTTCAGGTAGTCGTAGAGCACATCGGCGTCGTCAACCTTGACAAGAATGAAATTGGCGTCGGACGGATAGATGCGTTGAACCACAGCAATTTTGCCCAGAGCATTGACCATATAGTCGCGCTCGGCAAGAATGGTGCTGACCCACTGCTTGATTTCTGAAGCCTTGGTGACAAGGTTGAGGGCGTAGCGCTGCGTGAGCAGATTGACGTTGTAGGGATATTTAACCTTGTTGAAAATGCTGATGATTTCAGGCGAGGCAAACGCCATGCCCAGACGCACGCCGGCGCTGCCCCATGCCTTTGAAAATGTTTGGAGCACTATGAGGTTGGGCGTTTGGGCAAGGTGGGCGAGCATGGTGCCTTTGCTTGAAAAGTCGATGTAGGCTTCGTCAATCACCACTATGCCGCTGAAATTGCGGCAAAAGTCAAGCAGGCTTGCCGTGGCAAAAGCGTTGCCTGTGGGGTTGTTTGGCGAGCAAATCCACACGGCTTTGGTGTGGGCGTTGCAGGCTGCTGCCAGTTTGCTGAAATCAAGTGAAAAATCATCGTTGAGCATAACTTTGCGAAACTGCACATCGTTGATGTCGGCGCACACCTCATACATGCCGTAGCTTGGCGCTATGGAAACCACATTGTCGGTGCCTGGAGTGCAGAACACACGATAAACGAGGTCGATGCACTCGTCGCTGCCGTTGCCGAGGAATATGCTTGATGCGTCAACACCCTTGATTTTGGAAATCTGGGCTTTTAGTTCCTTTTGTAGAGGGTCGGGGTAGCGGTTATAGGGGTCGTTGAACGGACTTTCGTTGGCGTCGAGCCACACGCCTGCCGTGCCGCTAAACTCGCTTCGCGCCGAGCTATAGGGCTCAAGACGCACTATGTTGTCTCTTACTAAGTTGTTAGGGTTGAATTTCATAAATGTGTGGATATAGTCACTGTTGGTTGTTGCCGAGGCGCACTGCCACAGCCATGCGGTGTGCCATTAAATCTTCGTTTTGAGCCATTGTCATCACAGTTTGTCCTATGCCTTGTAGACCCTGCTGTGACAGGTGCTGAAAGGTGATTTTTTTTGTAAAACTGTCGATGTTGACACCGCTGTAGGCTTTGGCAAAGCCGCTGGTGGGCAGTGTGTGGTTAGTGCCGCTGGCGTAGTCGCCCGCACTTTCAGGTGAATAAGGGCCTATGAACACAGAACCAGCGTTCTCAACACGCATGGCGAGCTGTTCGGCATCGGCTGTGTTGATGATGAGGTGCTCCGGGGCGTATTCGTTGGCAAACTGCATCACTTCGTCGGTGCTGCGGAGCAGAATGACGTGGCTGTGCGAAAGCGAGCGGCGCATCATGTCTTGGCGCGGTAGGGTGGCAAGAAGCTCATCGATGACGGCTGGCAGACGGCGCGCAAACGCCTCGTCGGTGGTGAGCAGTGTGCTCTGGCTGTCGGGGCCATGCTCCGCTTGCGACAGGAAATCGCTTGCCACATAGCGCGCGTTGGCATGGGCGTCGGCTATAATCATTACCTCCGACGGACCGGCTGGCATGTCGATAGCCACACCGTGACTGTTGACTTGCAGTTTTGCCTCCATGACGAAACGGTTGCCAGGGCCGAAAATCTTGCTCACGCGCGGAATAGTCTCGGTGCCGAAAGCCATTGCGGCTATGGCCTGTGCTCCGCCCGACTTGAAGATGCGGCTCACGCCAGCCACTGCGGCGGCGTAGAGAATGGCTGGGTTGACCTTGCCATCGGGTCCTGCCGGTGTGCAAAGCTCAATGTTGCGACAACCGGCAATCTTGGCTGGCACGGCAAGCATGAGAACGGTGGAGAACAGAGGACTGTTGCCGCCGGGAATGTAAAGCCCCACATCGGATATTGGCACAGCGCGCTGGCTGCACACCACGCCTGGCGCGGTTTCAACCTCAATGGGCTGCATGAGCTGTGCTTTGTGGAATGTGGCTATGTTTTGCGCGGCGGCTTTTATGGCATTTTTCAGCTCTGGTGCCACCGCAGCCTCGGCCTCGCGCATCTCGTCGGGAGAGACCTCAAGGCTGGTGAGGCTGCATTTGTCGAATTTGAGCGAAAAGGCACGCAAAGCGTCGTCGCCGTGTGCGCGCACATCATTGATGATGTTTCTAACAGTGTCGTGAAGCGCGGCAGTGTCGGCCACGGCACGCTTCATCAGCTCCGGCCAAGTGCTGCGATCGGGCAGTGATATGAATTTTACGGTAGATTCCATAACTTTGAGTCTTAAAGCACCATTTCTTCAATGTTGAGCACAAGTATGCCCTCGGCACCCACTGCCTTGAGCGCATTAATCACCGACCACAGGTGCTGCTCCTCAAGTACGGCGTGCACAGAGCACCACTGCTCATCGGCAAGCGGCAGAATGGTTGGGCTCTTGATGCCTGGCAAAATGGCTATCACGGCATCGAGTTTCTGGCGCGGCACATTCATGAGAATGTATTTCTTCTTTTCGGCTGTCTTTACGGCCTCTATTCTGAACAGCAGTTCGTTGAGAGCGGCTTTTTTGTCGTCGGGTAGGGTGCTGTTGTTGGCAATAAGCACGGCGTCGCTCTGCATAACCACTTCCACCTCCTTGAGGTTGTTGCTCACAAGGGTGCTGCCGCTCGACACGATGTCGAAAATGGCATCGGCCAACCCTATGCCTGGGGCTATCTCCACCGAGCCGCCAATCACGTGCACGTCGGCCTTGATGTTGTGCTGGGCGAGAAACTCGTTGAGTATCACAGGGTAGCTTGTGGCTATTTTCTTGCCGTTGAACCAGTCAAGCCCTGTGTAGTCAATTTCTTTGGGAATGGCGAGTGACAAACGGCAATGGCTGAAGCCGAGGTTGCGCATAATGGTGACGTCTTGTTTTTTTTCTTTCACTTCGTTGAGCCCGACGATGCCTATGTCGGCAGTGCCTGTGGCCACGGAGTCGGGTATGTCGTCGTCGCGGAGAAACAGAAGTTCAATGGGAAAGTTGCGCGATGGCACGAGCAGCGTGCGCTTGACGGCAACCAGCTTTATGCCTGCGGCGGTGAGCAGTTTCATAGTCTCGTCGTAGAGACGGCCTTTGGATTGTACGGCAATACGTAGCATGATTTGTTTGTAATTTTATAAAATCGTTGTTTATGAAAAATCAAAAAAATAACCGGCTATCCTCAATTCAGGAAAGTCGGCAACTAACTAATTAAAACAAAAACTTGATATCAAACACCAAGCAATCAACTCAACTCTCCCGTCAGAAGCGGTCGTGATGATGATGGTGATGATGATGAAAGATAAATCTCATTCTTTTTCTGATGACTTATTTCGTGTGCAAAGATAAGACGATTTTTGAAATCTGCAAAATTTTATGGCGTTTTTGTTGAAAAATTGTTAGTAAATGGGACTAAAATGTTTTGAAATTGCATTTTATATGGTTATATTTGCATTAGTAAACATTTAAAAACTTTTTTAACAAAATTGCTTTATGGAAGAGAATATTAACAACAATGCAACCGCAGTAGGTGGAAATGTGGTGAGTGAAATGCCGCGACTGACGTTTGGTGAGGCTGTGAAGACGTGTCTCAAGAAATATGCTGATTTCACTGGACGTGCTCGCCGCTCTGAGTATTGGTTTTTCTATCTGTTCTACTTCTTGGTTGTGGTTGTCGCAAGCTTTGTGTTTGAGATTTTGGGGCTTTTGGGCATGCCTAAAATCATAGGCACTTTTGGCAACCTCGTGGTTACGCTGGGCTTTATATTGCCGCAATATGCAGTGATGTTCCGCCGTTTGCACGACACTGGCCGCAGTGGTTGGTGGATTGGCAGCTATCTTCTGTTTGGCCTTGTGGTTGCGGCACAGGTTGTTTTTGTGGCTTTAGACTATGTGCAATATGGTGGCATGGGCATGATGTGTGAGTTTGTGACAGAAAACGTGGGCGCATTTGTGGGACTGCTGCTGACGGGTGGCATAGCTGTTGTGTGGAACATTGCGCTGATTGTGCTTTGTGTGTTAGACAGCAAGCCTGAAGCCAACAAATATGGCCCATCGCCAAAATACAAATGAAGCTGCATTATCCCGTTCTTTTTTGGGGGGGGGCGGTGGCGAGAGGAATTGGGAACGTCAGTATTCGAGCAGGTCGAAGCCCTTGTCGATGTCGTGCTGCAACACCTTGGCATAGATTTGCGTGGTGGTGATGTTGGTGTGGGCAAGCATGCGGCTCACGGTCTCTATGCGCACACCACGTGACAAGGCATGGGTGGCAAAGGTGTGCCTCCCCACGTGCATGGTGATGTGCTTGCTTATGCCAGCCAGTGCAGCTATTCCGGTGCTGCGGGCGGTGCCATGAAGATAATTGTTGATGACTGGCAGTGAAAGCCGGTTCAGATTGAAATCGTATTTTTCAAGAATGGCAAACGCTTTGGGCAGAAGCCTGATTTTGTAGGAAAGTCCGGTCTTTTTGCGTTTGTCGATTATGTGCGGCTTGCCATTTTCGCTTTTGATGTGGAAGTGCTGGATTTTGATTATGTCGGATAACGACAGGCCTGTGTAGCACGCAAAGAGAAAGATGTCGCGTGCAAAACCCATGCTGCGGCTTGTGGGGCGCAGTTTCTCGATGCGTGCCACTTCACGCTCAGTGAGGTAGCATATTCGGGCTTGACGCGAGACTTTCACCTTGATGTCGTGAAACGGATTGTCGTTTATCAAGCCATTGTTCTTGGCTTTTTGTGCATCGGCAGCCAGTGACGAGAGATATTGCTTTGCGCTTGCGGCTCTGACGGAGCTGCGCAGGTGGGTTGCAAAGCGCAGGCAGTTTTGGGGAGTGAGGTCGGCGAAACGGACTATGCCAAATTGCCTCAGACGGTTGAGCGCGGTGAGGTGGCAGGTTTTTGTAGCTTGAGCCATGCCGGGAGTGTTGTGAAGCGAGAGAACGGCGAAGTCATAAAACGAACTGTCGGTTGCTGACACGTCGGTCACACCGAGCGACAGCGTGTCGATGTTGAACACTCCTGTGGCAATTTGGTTCGCTATTTGCGCCTGAAGCTGTTGTGTGAGCGATGCGAGCTGGCTGTGCAGCGCGTTTGCGGCAGGACAATTAATGATGGCTCCGTTGCAGTAAGACGCTCCGTGTGGTAGCTTTATGCCTGTGGAGAAATAGCGACGGCGTTTGTTGAAATAAACTGAAAACTCAAGTTCGTTGCGTTTTCGTCTATTGAATACGACTTTGAGATGCGGTAACATAATCAAGTTGTTTTTCTGCCAGATAATTGTGTGTGGTTGTGTTGGGGGCGCGTTTGCGCTTTGCTGATGATATTGCGAGGAGGTGAAGACCGGTGGGGTGGGTGCAGAGCCGTGAGTGTTGCTACTGTGGTGTTGCATGGTAGCATGGGTGGCAACACAAATTGCTCAAACGCAGGGTGATTGCAGTAGTGGCAAAATGTGCTGTTGTGGTGCATTAATTAATTGTCTGTCAGCAGTGTTGAGGAGAACGTGAATTTGGTTGATGGTACGTGTTGTAATATTTCCTCCAGAAATATATTACTTTGCAAAAGTACAAAAAATGTGCAAAACGCATTAATAATAAGTGATTAATTTAAAAGTTTATGAGATAAAGACCTGGCGGTCGATAAAGACGTGTGTCAGGGGAGCGGTTGACGTTACGGTCTAT
This sequence comes from uncultured Muribaculaceae bacterium, assembly GCA_934636465.1. Lineage (GTDB taxonomy): Bacteria > Bacteroidota > Bacteroidia > Bacteroidales > Muribaculaceae > Sodaliphilus. The sequence goes on along the minus strand of CAKUAR010000012.1, from coordinate 57,066 downwards.
CGGTCAACTGGTAGCAAAGTGGGTGATTGTAATATTTCTGGAGGAAAAATAAGCATGAATAAATAATTAATCTAAAACCAAATCTGCAATTAGTCCTAAATCAGCTGCAGATTCGTTCATAACACACAAAAAAAAGCACCTCGAAATCACTTCGCGGTGCCATAGGAAAAAATAGTATGAATAAAAAATGCGGTATTAGGGGTTAACCTTTATCGTAGGAATGGTGCACTGTGAAATTGTTTTCTTGCGGTGCATCATTGTTTTGTCAGTTATAAAAATCGTTCATGCACCAATGTGTGCAAGAAAGATTTGTCTTGAAAAAAGCAGCAGGATAGTTCTTTACTAAGAAATCATCTGTGCCCTTTTTTTTTGAAGCTCGCTGTTTGACCACAAAATGTGTTTTTGAGTGTGGGTCAAGCTTCGTGTTTGCAATCAGGGGTGGCAATGTAGCCACATCTGCGTTGTTGTCTCAAAGAGACGTTTGGGTGATATGCGTGGGTCGGCAGTTCTCCGAACCTTTTGGCATATCGGTACTCAATAATGATTCCCATGATTAGATATTTAAAAATTTATTATAAAATTGCCGCCACTGCGGCTTTGTGTCTTTCGTATTTCCCTTTTTGCTTAATACAAAGTTAGAGGAGTTTTTTTTATTGGCAAAATCCAAAACCAACAAATTTTGGATTGAAATGAAAAATTTTTGTAATGATTACAAAATTGGCACGGATGGTTAACTAAATGTAATTTTGTGTTAACGAGAGTGAAGCGAGAGCTGTGTGGCTACGATTGGCGCATTTGGCTTGGCTGTTAAAAGAAGAACAGCCGTAAATATAGGCGTTTGCGCAACAAATTGGTTGGGCGGATTGCGCTTGTAGCATATTTTTTGTTAATTTGCATAAAATATGCCAATACTGCTGGTTATTATGCGTTTTTCGAGTCTGTTTTTAGGGTTAATCATGCTGCTCTCGCTGTGGTCGTGCCATGGCGGTGACGACATGATGAGCAGTGACGTGATTGCGCAAAACGACAAATTCTCGGTGACCGTTGACAGCGTGATTGAGGGCGACTATGTGGCAGCTGCCATAAGCGACAGGCACATCACCACCAATTATGAGTGGCGCACCGAGGCACAGACTGCGGCAAGCGTGCTTGAATATAGACTTGCAATTAATGGCGACGACAACGAGCTGCCGTTTACCAAGGCGCATTATGCTCATGCAGGGCGTGACACTGTGTGCCGTTTTGGCGAGGCTGGTGAGCGAATAGAATCGTCTGCCGCCGACACTCTGGCAGGAGAGTCGGGTGTTTTCATAGTGAAAGTGGATATGAAGCCGGTGTTTGACTCTTTTAAGAAACGCGGATATTATGTGGGAGCCAAGGGCGACACGATAAGCAAACAAGACTTTCGCGGAGTGTGGATAGCCGGGAAAAATGCGCCGCTGAGTGATGATTTCCGCACACTGCGCAGCGAGCAGAAATATAAACTTCATGCCACTGCCGACCCCAATGTTTATGAAATAAGGTTTGAGGTGCACAAAACCAAAGGCAAGACCGTGAAATGCCGTGACTGGGAAATAGATAAGCTAAATGAGCACTATCCGCAATATCACTCGGGACAAACGCTTGTAGATGCCCTGTATAACATGGCCATTGCCAATGTGGCCGACGGAACAGCCCACAACCGCCTTGAAGCCAATGAGGCAGCAGTGCCCATATATATGTCGCTGGCATATCTTGCGCCAGAATACTCCAAGACACTGCTGCGCGCCAGTGTTGACGGCGACTCGCTGCGGCGCAACGCAAATTGGCCGGTGGTGAGCGACCACGCACTGTGGGTGGTCGCTGCGTGGGAGGTGTATTGTGTGACTGGCGACAAAGACTGGCTTGACTATGCCTTTAAGGTGGCGAGCAACACGCTCGATGCCGACTTGCGCTTGATGATGAACAAGCCCACAGGGCTTATGCACGGCGTGTTTTGCCCATATTGGGACTTGGGCGTGAATGTGCTTTATCCGCGATGGGCAAAGGGCGCTGACTTGTTTGAAACTATGTCGTTTGCCAACAATGTGGCATATCAAGCGGCGTTTGAAACGCTGGGGCAGATGGCCGATGCGCTTGGGCACGACGGCAATGACTATGGCGACGTGGCCACAAAGCTGAAAGAAACCATAAACCAAAAATTCTGGGACGAAAATGCCGGAATGTATAAGGGGGCTTCGTATTGCTGTCCTAATGGCGTGCTGCTTCCGGTGACCGACAATTTTGCCCAGGCAATGAGTGTGCTGTTCGACATAGCCGACGATGACCGTGCCGAGACTCTTGTGGGAAAAACGCCAGTCACAAACTATGGTGTGACGATGATGTTTCCCGGCTTGCAGCCGGCCGATGCAGCAAGTGCGTCGGGATCAGAGCTGCAGGCGTTGTGGAACCTTGCAGCCGCACGCGTGGGCAATGAAAACATGCTAAGGCGCGGACTTGGCGCAATGTATCGTGCCGAGGCACTAATGGGCGGCGATGTGGAGTTTTATGGCTGCTACGACGGCATTAGTCCGCTGCTTGGCGGCAAGCACCGCAGCGTAGCTGCGGCAGCCGGCAATGCGGCAATGATATTCAGGGTGATGGCTGGAATGAATTTTCTGCCAAACGGAATAGAGTTTGACCCGATAGTGCCGGAGTGCTTCAAGGGAACAAAGCTGATAAGCAGCTTCAAATACCGTCACTGCACGCTCGACATAAGCATAGAGGGCACCGGCAACGACATGGCGCAGATGCTTGTGGACGAAAAGCCCACAAGCGACAATTTCTTGCCCGACACGCTCACGGGGCGGCACGTGGTGAGGATAGTGATGGCACGCACTGGGCACAGCCCACAAAACGTGACGCTGCTCACGACTCCGCACTTGCTGCCGGAGATGCCTGTGGTGGCATGGAACGGAAAATTCGGCTGGATTATGAACTATGCCGCGACCAACGGCTACCGCATAGTGGTGAATGGTTCGCAAAACTATAGTGTGGTTGACTCAACGTTCACAGCTCCATTTTCGAGCGGAATGAATGTGGCTACCATGGTGAGCATTAACAAAAACGGCATGAGCCAAATGTCGAGGCCTTATCTTTATGGGCAAGGCGTGAGGCTGTTTGCTGCCGAGCAAGGCAATGGCACAGGCGAGGCTCAAGCCGACTCAACGGTGATAAAAATAAATGTGCCCACAAGTGGCCGATATTATGCCGACGTGAGCTATGCCAACGGCAATGGCGGATTGTGGTTTGCGCCCGGGTGTGTGGCTCTGGTGAGCGCAAACACGCACTACCAGGGAGCAGTGGTTATGCCCACCGTGGGCAGCGGAGTGTGGGGCAAGAAAGCTCACAGCAGCATAATAGGGCTTGAGCTGGTGAAAGGTGACAACACCGTGGTGCTGAAAAAGCTGCACCCGGAAGCTGCTGCAAGTGCTGTGAAAATATATGGGTTGAGGCTGTTTGGCAAATAAAAAAGGGCGTGATTAGAGCCACGTTTACCAGACTATTGGCGTTTTGCCGTGTTCCACAAGATATTGGTTGGCTCTTGAGAAGTGGTGGTTGCCAAAAAAGCCGCGATAGGCCGAGAGTGGCGACGGGTGCGGCGAGGTGAGCACCAAGTGGCGTGTGCGGTCTATGAACGCGCCTTTCTTTATGGCATAAGAACCCCAAAGAATGAACACGAGATTTTGACGCTTGGTGGCGAGGTGCGAGATAACCTCGTCAGAAAACTGCTCCCAGCCATGGTTTTGGTGTGAGCCGGCATGGTGTGCCACCACGGTGAGTGTGGAGTTGAGCAGTAGCACGCCTTGTTTGGCCCAGCGAGTGAGGTCGCCTGACTGCGGAATGGGTGCACCAGTGTCGTCGTGCACTTCCTTGAAGATGTTGCTTAGCGATGGCGGAAACGGAATGCCGTCGCTCACGGAGAAACACAGGCCGTTGGCTTGACCCACATCGTGATAGGGGTCTTGGCCGAGAATGACAACCTTGACATCGTTGAATGGCGTGGTGTTGAACGCGGCGAAGATGTCGCGGCCTGGCGGAAAGATTTGCTTGGTGCGATACTCTGCTTTCACGAAATTGGTGAGGTTGATGAAATAATCCTTGTTCCACACGTCGGCCAATTCGTTTTTCCAACTTTGTTCGATAGTTACATTCATTTCGGCAATGTTTTAATACCTATTGCAAAGCTACAAATATTTGAGTAATTTTGCCAACCGCAAATGCGGAAAACGGTCCCATAGTTTAATGGATAGAATGAAGGATTCCGGTTCCTTTGATTGGGGTTCGACTCCCCATGGGATCACATTCAGCGCCCAAGGCTCATGCACTCCCTGCATGGGTCTTGTTTTTTGCATAAGGCTGGGGTGAAAAAGAACACCGGCGGTACAAGCTCATTTTGAGCACCGCCGGCGTTGGTATATGTGTGTGTTGATTATTCGCTTCTTACTGGCTTACTTGGCAAGGAAGTGTGCTGCCATGTGCTGGGCGGCACGGCGGCCGTCGCCCATGGCGAGAATCACGGTGGCTCCACCGCGCACTATGTCGCCTCCGGCAAACACGTCGGGCACTGACGACTGCATGGTGTCGTCGTTGACCACTATGGTGCTGCGACGGCTCACGTCGAGCCCTTTAATGGAGTGGGGCACGAGCTGATTGGGTCTGACGCCAACAGCCACAATCACGGCGTTGACAGGAATGTCGGTGATAGCACCTTCAACTGGAACAGGGCTACGGCGGCCGCTTGCGTCGGGCTCGCCAAGCTCCATGCGCTGCACACGCATTGTGGTTACGAAACCGTTGTCGTCGCCAAGATACTCAACGGGGTTGTGAAGCGTGTAGAACACCACGCCCTCTTCTTTGGCGTGCATCACCTCTTCGTGGCGTGCAGGCATTTCGTTCTCGCTTCGGCGATAGACGAGAATCACTCGTTCCGCGCCCATGCGCACGGCTGTGCGTGCAGAGTCCATGGCGGTGTTGCCACCGCCTATCACGGCTATTGTCTTGCCACCTATGACCGGAGTGTCGCCTCCGTGGCCGGCGTGCATGAGATTGATGCGAGTGAGATACTCGTTGCTCGACATTACGCCGTTGAGGTTCTCGCCCGGAATATCCATAAATCTTGGGAAACCAGCACCGCTGCCCACAAACACGCCCTTGAAGCCGAGGTCGTGCAGGTCGTCGTAGGTGAGAGTCTTGCTGATTATGCAGTCGGTGACGAATTTAACGCCAAGTTTCTTTAAGCCGTTGATTTCATAATCAACAATGGCGTTTGGCAGACGGTATTCAGGAATACCATATTTGAGCACACCGCCTATCTCGTGAAGAGCCTCGAAAACGGTGACCTCGAAGCCCGACTTTGCCATTTCTCCGGCAAATGTGAGTCCGGCAGGACCACTGCCGATGACGGCAACCTTGATGCCGTTTGACACAGGGGCTTCGGTGGCAGTGCCGTCGTCGTGGTTGCGCTGCCAGTCGGCGGCGAACCGCTCCAGATAGCCTATTGCCACTGGTTTGTCGCCCATCTTGAGGTGTATGCACTTGTTTTCGCACTGCTTCTCTTGTGGGCACACGCGGCCACACACAGCAGGGAGCGAGCTTGTCTCCTTGAGCGTGGCTGCGGCTTGGCCGAACTCTCCGCGCTCAATGTTTTTGATGAACTTGGGTATGTTGATGCCCACTGGGCAGCCGGTGACACACTGCGGATTGTTGCAGTCGAGGCAGCGAGATGCCTCAATCACGGCTTGAGCCTCGGTGATGCCGGTGTTGACTTCGTCGTTGCATGTGGAGCGATATTTAGGGTCGAGTTGCGGCATAACTACACGCTCAACAGAAGCCCTCTCCTTGGGCGACTTGCTTTTTCTCAAATCAACACGCCACTGCTCGTTGCGTGTTTCGTTGTATTTGGACAAATTTTCCATTTTGCAGACAGAGTTTTTGGGGGTTAATATGACTTGAGACGCATTAGCAACTCGTTGAAATCTATTTCGTGGGCGTTGAATTCCGGTCCCTCAACACACACAAATCGTGTTTTGCCGCCCACAGTCACGCGGCAGGCTCCGCACATGCCGGTGCCATCTACCATGATGGCGTTGAGCGAGGCCTCGGTGGGTATGTCGTATTTCTTTGTGAGCAATGCCACGAATTTCATCATGATGGCAGGACCAATGGTGACGCAGAAGTCAACCTTCTCGCGGTTGATAACCTGCTCCACACCGGCAGTCACAAGTCCTTTCTGGCCATAGCTGCCATCGTCGGTCATTATAATCACGTCGTCGCTTGCGGCGCGTATCTCGTCCTCAAGGATTATGAGGTCTTTAGAGCGTCCGGCGAGCACGCTGACCACGCGGTTGCCAGCGGCCTTGAGGGCGCGCACTATGGGCAGCAGCGGAGCCACACCCACACCTCCGCCGCAGCACACCACAGTGCCGTAGTTGGTGATGTGGGTTGCCTGTCCGAGTGGGCCAACCACGTCGGTGAGGCAGTCGCCTGGATTGAGGGCGCATATTTTTTTAGATGAATCGCCCACGGCTTGAATTACGAGGGTTATGGTGCCGTTTTTGACATCAGAATCAACGATGGTGAGCGGTATGCGCTCGCCGTTGTCGCCACAGCGCACTATGACGAAGTGGCCTGCCCTTCTGGCTTTGGCTATGAGGGGAGCTTCGACAACGAGCTTTGTGACTTTTTCGCTGAATTGCTCTTTGCTGATTATTCTGTTCATATTGAATGTTAAGTGAATCGGTGATTAAACACAATTTGCGTTGACTTGCCTTGGAGAAAGCGGCGGCAAACCATGTGCAAATGTAATAAAAAAAAAGGATTTGGTGGCTTGGTCGGTGCAAAGGGGTGGGGTGGTGAAATATGACACTGCATAATTTGGCGATTTTTATAGTCGAATTCATATAATCGGGTCAAAAAAGCATGAAATGCACATAAAATCGGGTCAATTTGACCTGATTATTGAAGAAAAATGCGTATTTTGACCTGATTAATAAATCGACGCGTATGTCAACAGATATAGAAATACTGCAATTTTTACATTATCACTCCCTTTCAAATAGGGTTGAGATAACTACTGGGCTTACAAATGCCCCGAGCGAAAGTACTATTAAACGGCTTATTTCGACAGCTATTAAAAATGGTTACATTGAAGCTGTTGGGCGTGGACCTGCTACTAAGTATAAACTGACACCACAAGCTCATGTTACTATGCCTTTAAATTTAGATACCTATTTCAATAAAGATATATTTGGAATATCGAAAGGAAATGGAGCGTCTTGGGGTTGATTTGTCATGGAAGTCATCGCAAATAGAAGGTAACACCTATTCTCTTTTGGAAACGTTTTACGAGCAGAATAATATTGCTGCTTTCAAGAGAATTTTTATTGAGCAATTCTTGTTTGCGGTGAAGACGTATTTTTAGCGTTTCGCGGGTGTGGAATATGTGCTATGGGGTGTTATTGAAAAATATTTTTAACTTTGTGGCAAAAGAATTTGAATGATGAACAAGGTTGTGGCGAAAATATATTTGACTCTGGCACTGGCGGTGCTGGGCAGCATGGCACTGGCGGCACAAGATGCCGACGACACCAGAACGCGTGTGTTCGACAGCAATGTGAAGTCGGTGAAACTGTCGGTGGGCGGCAACAAATATGTGCCGGCTATATATGTGATGGGCAGCGACCGCAAAATAGAGGTCAACTTCGACTACTTGGACTATGACCGCCACTATCTGCGCTACAGCGTGGTGCACTGCGATGCCGACTGGCAACCCTCACAGTTGCAAGAAACGGAATATGTGGACGGCTTCAACTATGCCGACATAACCGACTATGCTCAGAGCGAGGCCACCTTTGTGCATTATTTCAACTACGACTTCTCTTTGCCAAATGACGACATGAAGCTCACCAAAAGCGGTAATTATCTGCTTAAAGTGTGGGAGCAGGACGACCCAGAAAAAGTGCTGTTTCAAACCAGATTTTGCGTGAGTGAAAATCTGGTGAACGTGGGGGCAAGCGTGTCGTCGCGCACCGACATTGACTATAATGAGAAGCACCAGGAGCTCGCCATAGAGGTGGCAAACCGCAACAATGTTATTAGAGACCCATACGGCGAATTGATCGTGGTGGTGATGCAAAACTCACGCGAGGACAATGCCGTGGCGGTGACAAAACCGCAGATGGTGGGCGGCAACAAAATCACTTTTGCCCACGACAAAAAGTTGATTTTCCCTGCCGGCAACGAGTTCAGACGCATAGAGACGGTGGCTCTGCACTCTATGAATATGGGTGTGGTGAAGATGGAATATTTTGACCCTTATTATCACGCCACATTGCGCACCGACCAAATGCGCAGCGATGCCAACTATGAATATGACAAAACCCAGTATGGCCGCTTCACGGTGAGAAATGCCGAGGGGCGCAACAGCAACGTAGATGCCGACTATTTCGTGACGCACTTTTCTCTCGACACCGGAGGTGAGCCGCTGAACGGCGGACGGCTGTGTATTGACGGAGAGTTTGTCGACGGCATGTCGGGCAGCTCACGGCTTATGAAATGGGACGAGACGGCACAGTGCTATGTGTGCGACTTGCTGCTGAAGCAGGGAGCGTATAACTATCAGTATTTGTGGTATCCTGACGGAGCTTCGGTAGGGCAGACTGGCAAGGTGGAAGGCGACAAATATCAGACCGTTAATGAGTATCTGATAAAAATATACGACCGCCCTATGGGCGGCCGTTATGACAGGCTGATAGGCTCGGCTGTAGTTTATTCTGGCGAATAATTTTCCGGAAATTTAGCGGAGCAGCAGAAATGCTGTGTAGGCAATGTAAACAAGCAAGAAAATGGCACCTTCGGCGCGGTCGAGGGTCTTTTTCTTGAATGTGTAGGCCACAAGGTAGCACATCACCGAGGCTGCTATTGCCATAACATAGTCTGACAGCTGCACTGTGTGAATAGTGAATGGCTTTATGACCGACGCTGTGCCGGTGATGAAGAGTGCGTTGAACACATTGGAGCCAATGACGTTGCCAAGAGCCAGCTGCGGATTTTTCTTGCACGCTGCCACAACAGATGTGATAAGCTCAGGCAGTGATGTGCCTATGGCAACCACAGTGATGGAAATCACGGCCTGGCTTATGCCCCATGCCTCGGCAAGGTTTTGTGCGGAATTCAAGAAAAGTTGTCCGCCGCCAATCAGTGCTGTCAGTGAAACCACGGTTATGGTCCACAACAGCCAGGGTTGCTTGCCGCCGAGTGTGGTGGTGGTGCTTTCGTTGGCTTCGGCAAGTGAGGCTTCGGGGTGCTTGGCCTTCTGTACTATCACATAGCACATGTAGATGAGGAAAGCAAGCAGCAGCATAACGCCGTCGAGGCGTGAAACCTCATTGACGGTGATGCCTGGCATAACTGCGTCGTTGGCAAGCAGGGTGAGCAAAATCATTGCCCCTATGCACACCGGCAAATCACGTCGTTGCTGCTCTTTTTCGATGGAAAACGGCAAAATCAGAGCCGTGACGCCTAAAATCAGCAAAATATTGCTAATGTTGGAACCAATGACGTTGCCCATAGCCACATCGCCATGACCGGTGAGTGCCGAGGAAACGGAAACAAACAATTCGGGGGCACTGGTGCCCATGCCCACTATGGTGAGTCCTATGATGAAGTTGCTGACTTTAGCCCTCTGGGCGATTGCCACAGAAGCATCTACGAGGTAGTTGGCTCCACAAAGGAGCAGAAACAAGCCTATGAGCAGTAATATGTAGTCCATTGCAAGTAGTGCTTAATGAAAAATAATAGTTGGGGTTACAAAGGTAGGAAATTTGTTTCAGTCGCCAAAAGGCTGGCACAATGCGTGGCATGCCGTGAAAAATGCCTTGCTGAGAAATGGTAAAAAACAAAAGAGTGCCAGCTGATGAGGCCGGCACTCGTGTTACAAAATTATGTTATATAGAAAATTGGTGATGTCAGGGTGTGGGGATTATTCCAGTGTTTGAAGACCAGAAACTGCCACCGAGCGCTCTGTGCGGCCAATCAGGCCTTGGAGCACGCGGCCAGGACCAAGCTCCACGGCTTCGGTCATGCCGTCTTTCACCATGTTGGCAACGATGTGGCTCCAGCGAACAGGAGCGGTGAGTTGCTTAACAAGGTTGTCCTTGATTTCGTTGGCGTCGGTGTGAGGCAGAGCGTCAACATCTTGATAAATCGGGCAAATTGGTTTGGCAAAGTTGGCTTCCTCAATGGCCTTGGCGAGCTCGGCTCTTGCTGGCTCCATGAGTGGAGAGTGGAAAGCACCACCCACCTTGAGCGGCAGGGCACGCTTTGCTCCAGCTTCCTTGAACTTGGCTACGGCTTCCTCAATGGCCTCGAATGTGCCGCTGATTACCACTTGACCAGGAGAGTTGTAGTTTGCAGGAACGCAAACTCCGTTGACAGAAGCACAGATTTCCTCCACTTTCTCGTCGGGCAGACCAATGATGGCAGCCATAGTGGAAGGAGTGGCCTCACAAGCCTTTTGCATGGCCAGAGCACGAGTCTCAACGAGCTTCAAGCCTTGCTCAAAAGGAAGAACACCGGCGGCGGTGAGGGCAGAAAATTCGCCCAAAGAGTGACCGGCAACCATGTCGGGGTTGAATTTATCGCCCAAAGCCTTGGCCAAAATCACAGAATGTAAAAAAACGGCAGGTTGGGTGACCTTGGTTTGCTTAAGGTCGTCCTCTGTGCCATTGAACATCAAGTCGGTGATTCTGAAACCGAGCACTTCGTTGGCTTTCTCAAATAATTCTTTGGCCTGGGCATTGTTGTCGTAGAGGTCCTTGCCCATGCCTACGAATTGTGCGCCCTGACCGGGAAATACAAATGCTTTCATAAAGATGTGTTATTAAAGAAATAATTCCGTAATTCGCAACAAAGATAGTGAAATTTGTTTGCAAAATCAATTTTATAGTTATCTTTGTAGATATAAACAAAAAAAATAGAATTATGTTGAACACTATATTTTTACTGTTTGGTAGTCTGGGTGGCCCTGAACTGCTTATAATTGTGTTTGTTATACTCCTTTTGTTCGGCGGAAAGAAAATCCCGGAGCTTATGCGTGGCTTGGGCAAGGGTGTGAACAGCTTTAAGAAGGGAATGAACGAGGTGGAAGAAGAAATCAACCGCCCGATAGAAAGCGGCACTTCCAAGACAGAAGAAAAACCAAAAGAGGAAAATAACAATAAATAATAGAAGTGGAATAACGGCTACGGGACTTGACTAAGCAATCAGGTCCCTTGTCGTTTTTTTTATTGAATAGCCGATGGCCGAAAGTACGGGAAACAATTTGGAGGAAATGTCGTTTTGGGACCACCTCGACGCACTTCGCAGTGTTCTCATCAAGATAGCTGTGACGCTTGTGGTGCTTGCGGTGGTCTTGTTTATGTTCATGCCTTCTATTTTTGACAATGTGATACTTGCTCCGTGTAAAAACGAGTTTGTGCTTTATCGCGTGTTTGAGCGATTGTCGAAGATAGTGCCAATATTTCCGTCGTTTTCGGTGGGAGACTTCTCGGTGCAGCTGATTAACATACAGCTCGCCTCGCAGTTCTTCATACACATGTCAACATCGTTTTGGCTCGCGCTTGTGCTCGGCTTTCCGATAGTGCTTTATGAGCTGTGGACGTTTGTGAGCCCGGCTCTTTATCCCAATGAGAAACATGGTGTGAAGATAGCTTTTGGCGTGGGTAACATTATGTTTTACATAGGCATAGCCGTGGGATATTTCATAGTGTTCCCTGTGACGCTGCGTTTCTTGGCAGGCTATCATGTGAGTGAAATGGTGCCAAACCAGATTTCGCTTGACAGCTATATGGACACATTCCTGATGCTCATTTTTGTGATGGGTGTGGTGTTTGAGTTGCCGCTTGTGTCGTGGTTGCTGTCGAACCTGGGCATACTTCACAGGGGTTTCTTCAAGAAATATCGCCGCCACGCCGTAGTGTTCTTGCTTGTGGTGGCTGCGTTTATAACGCCCACTGGCGACCCGTTCACGCTGATGATAGTGTTCTTGCCAATCTATATGCTCTATGAGTTGAGCGCGCTCATTGTGAAGCCAGACCCACATGTGGTGGAAGACGATGGTGACGATGATGAGGGGTGATTGTCGTCGCGCAGCTTGTTGTTTTGTGGCACTCACGCCACAATCAATCGCCATATTACTATGTGTAACAAAGGACTAATGCCTTGAAAAATCAAAGCACAGCGGCCACTTATCTTATGTGAGCAAGCTTTTGCATGAAAGTTTTATTTGCTTTTGCTATGTTGTGATGAGGCGTTATGTTTTGTGGAGGTAGCAGGTGGTGTCGTGGGAGTTGATGATTCCTATGGCTTGCAGATAGGAGTAGATGATAGTTGTTCCCACAAATTTCATTCCGCGCTTTTTCAGGTCGCTCGACACGGCATCAGACAGCGGTGTGCTCGTTTTCCCGGTTTCGATTATGGTTTTGCCGGCGGTGAAACGCCAAATGTAGTTGCTGAACGAACCGAATTCTTGCTGGATTTGCAAGAAAACTTTAGCATTGGTTACAGCAGCCGAGATTTTCAGCTTGTTGCGTATTATGCCAGGATTGCTGCGCAGAGCCTCAAGTTTGCTGGGGTCATAGGTCGCTATAAGAGTGGGATTGAAGTCGTTGAAAGCCAAGCGGAAGGCTTCGCGCTTGTTGAGCACACACTCCCACGACAAACCTGCCTGAAAACACTCAAGCAGCAACATTTCAAACAGTTTGCGGTCGTTGTGCACTGGCGCACCCCACTCATGGTCGTGATAGGCCACATAGAGCGGATTGGTGAGGTTGCACCACGAGCAACGCGTCTTGTCGCTATTATTTGAGCAGCAGTGAGGCATCGCCATAGCTTAAAAAGCGGAAACCGTTGTCGAGAGCAAAGCGATAGATGCCGCGCCAGTTGTCATTGCCCACAAATGCCGACACGAGCAGCAGCAGAGTGGATTGTGGCTGGTGGAAGTTGGTAATCATACCGCTGATGATGCGGTAGGTGAAGCCTGGGGCAATCATGAGTTGTGTGCTGCCCACATATTGCTCGGCGTGGTGACGGTCGAGGTAATCAACAATGTTTTGCAATGCCTGCTTCGCCGATATTTTGCATGGCGTGGTGTATGGCAGCCATTGCGTCACGCGGAGCTGTTCCTCATCGGCATTAGGGTTGCTGTCGAGTATTTGCCCCACATAATACAGGCTCTCAAGGGTGCGCACCGAGGTGGTGCCGACAGCCACCACGGGGTCTGATGTGGCAGCAAGCTCGGCAAGCAGCGACTTGGGCACTGAGATGAACTCGGTGTGCATCTCATGACCGGCAAGGTTCTCGCTCTTTACGGGCTGGAATGTGCCGGCACCCACATGGAGTGTCAGTTCGCGGCGCTTGATGCCGAGTTTGTCGCACTCAGCCAGCACTTCGTCGGTGAAATGCAGTCCGGCCGTGGGTGCTGCCACGCTGCCGTCGATGTGGCTATACACAGTTTGGTAGTCGGTGGAGTCGCACGCCTCGGTTTTGCGGTTGAGGTATGGCGGAATGGGAATTTCGCCTATGCCGTCGAGGATAGAGGCAAACGTCACGTCGTCGCAGTCCCAACTGAAGATGATTTCCCACGAGTTGCCTCTGCGCTCGCCTCGTGTGGCCGAGAGAGTGACTTGGCGGCCATCGATGTTGACCGCCTGTGTGAGGCTGCCTTGTTTCCAGCGCTTGGAGTTGCCCACCAGACACAGCCATGTGCAAGTGCCGGTTGCTTGGAAAATCTGCTCATAGTCGCGCGGAAGCACTGGTTCAAGGCAGAAAATTTCAATCAAAGAGCCGGTTTCTTTCTGGAAACGCAACCGGGCATTGATGACGCGTGTGTTGTTGTAGATGAGCATGCTGTGATGCGGCAACAGCTGAGGAATGTTGAGAAAACGGTATTCCTTTATGGGTTCGCCAGACTTGTAGTAGAGGAGTTTGCACTGCTCGCGCTGGGCGAGGGGGTGCTTAGCTATGCGCTCGTCGGGGAGGGGATAGTTGTAGTCGCTTATGTGTATGTTGCGCACACTGTCAATAATACTCATCTTATAGTTTCTTTATAGTTTGTTTCTTATTGTTTTGTGATGCAAAGTTACTTAATCTGCGAGAATTAACCTTGCCTGTGGCACAAAATGGAGCAGAAGCCAGGCAAGATAGCCGCATCTTGGCAAAAAAAATGAGCAAGCACATTTTTCTGCGTTCGATTTGCACTATCTTTGTAGAGAAGCCGCAGTGCGTTGGGCTTGTACCTGCCGCGTGTGGTGATTGCTTTATTACCAAAGATATGAAACTTGCAATGAAAAAATGTGTATTGTTGCTGTTGGCTCTTGTGGGAGCAACGGCTGTGTGCCACGGCGAAAAGATGTCGGCCGATGTGGAGCGCCTGTGGCATCATATTGACAGTGTAATGCCCCAGTCGGTGCGTGAAACGCCTAAAGATGAGGGTTCTGTGATAGCGTTGCCGAAGCCATATAGCGTGCCGTGTGTGAAGGGTGCATTTCAGGAAATGTATTATTGGGACACTTATTTCACCAATAAGGGTTTGCTCTTGCTTGGCAATGTGGAGCAAGCCAAAAACAACCTTGCCTGCATAACCTATTTGATAGACAAATTCGGCTATATGCCAAACGGCTCGCACAAGGCGTTGCTCAACCGCACCCAGCCACCATACGCAAGTCTCATGGTGCGCGACATATATGAGGTGACGCATGACAAGGAGTGGTTGCGCCAGACGGTGAAAGCACTGGAAAAGGAATATAACTTCTGGATGACTAAGAGAATAGCTCCCAATGGCCTTAACCGCTATGGCCACAACGCCACCAACGAGGAGCTGCTCGGATTTTATGATGCAATAGCCAGCCGACTCGGTGTAGATGCCAAAGACAGAAAAACATCGGAGGCCGACAGGCTGAAAGCCGGTGCTCACTGGCTTGCCGAGGCGGAGTCGGGCTGGGATTTCAATCCGCGATACAGCCAGCGCTGCATGGACTTCAATCCGGTGGATTTGAACGCCAACCTATATATCTATGAGAAAAATTTTGAATATTTCTATAAGGAACTTGGCTTGGCCGGCGGGCAAAAGTGGCGTGAACGCGCACAAAAACGCCGCCATTTAATCAACAAGTACTGCTACAACAAGGCAAACGGCCTGTTTTATGACTATGACTTTGTGAACAAAAAGCAAAGCCGCGTGTATAGCGGCGGAAGCTACAACCTTATGAACGCCGGTGTTATGACCGCAGCCCAGGCAAAAGCCGCTGTGCGAGGCCTCAGCAAACTTGAAATGGCTCATGGCATAGCCGCCTGTGAAAATGGAACACGCCCACTGACATATCAGTGGGATTATCCCAACTGCTGGGCTGCAATTACATATAATGTGATAGCCGGCCTTGACCGCTATGGCTACAAGACCGCCGCACGCCGCATAGCAAAAAAATATCTTGACAGCAATGTGAAGCAATATAATGAAACTGGGGTGCTGTGGGAAAAATATAATGCAGTGACTGGTAACAACGACGCTGCTGCTGAATATGGCACTCCGGGTGACTTCATGGGCTGGACAGCAGGAGCTGTGCTGTTTTGTGCCGCTTATTTAGAGGCAAACTGATAGTGGAAATGTCGATGAATACAGATAACAAAAATTGTCGTCTTGTGGTGGGGCTTGGCGAGGTGCTGTGGGATTGCTTGCCCAGTGGGCGCAAACTTGGCGGCGCTCCTGCTAATTTCACATATCATGCCATGCAGTGCGGTTGCAATGCCGTGGCGGTGTCGGCTGTGGGCAACGACGCGCTGGGCGAGGAAACTCTTGACTTGCTTGCCTCCAAAGGTCTGCGCTGCGAGATGCCAGCGGTTGACTACCCCACGGGCAAGGTGGATGTGACACTTGACGCCGACGGCGTGCCTGCATATAGGTTTTCGCCAGATGTGGCTTGGGATCATATACCATTTTCTGCCGCTGTGGGCGAGATTGCCAAAACGTGCAGAGCCGTGTGTTTTGGTAGCTTGGCACAACGCAGCAATGAAAGCCGTGACGCAATCAGCAAGTTTCTTGACGCTACGCCAGCCGATTGCCTTAAAATATTTGACATCAATCTGCGACAAAATTTCTATGATTTTGCCACGCTTGAGCACTCAATGAACCGATGCAATGTGCTGAAAATTAACGATGAGGAGTTTGAACTCGTGACTCGCCTTGCCGGTTTGAAGCTCGAAGATGTGGAAACTGCAGCGCGAGCCTTGATGAAGCGTTATGCAATAAGCACTCTTGTGCTGACTTGCGGCGAGGATGGCAGCTATGTGTTTGCAGACGACGGCACGGCCAATCACGAGAAAACACCACGCGTGTGCGTGGCCGACACGGTGGGCGCAGGTGACTCGTTCACAGCTGCATTTGTGAGCGGCATGCTTGGTGGAATGGGCATAGCAGCAGCCCACAAACTCGCCGTAGATGTGAGCGCATTTGTTTGCACACAGCACGGTGCAATGCCGGAGCTGCCGGCTGAACTTGCCAGGCGGTTTAAGGAGGCTAACGACTGATGCACGTTGATTTTTGCAGAGTAAAAAAGTAAAATATAAAAATAGATAAGAAACGAAACAAAAAGCCTTGCGGGGCTGCCAGGCAGCACCACGGCGGGCTTTACAACACAATAGAAAGATTATGAAATTGAAACATTTTCTCGGTTGCGCCTTGGTTGCACTTGCTGCAACTCTGATGTGCGCTTGCAGCAACGACAACGGCACGCAGTATGCTCTCGACACAAGATACTTGCCGGTGAAGCTCGTGAAGTCGTCGAAATGGAGTATCGTGGATTTGAAAACCGGAGAACTGGTGGCAAAAGACGCTTACGACTACGAACCGTCGTCGGTGGTGGAAGACATGTATTTTGTGCCAAACAAAAACGGAACTTTCAGTTACTACAACATTGCCGACCCAAAGAAGCCTGTGGGCGGTGAGTGGGGTAGCACCACAATATTCAGCAGCGACGGTGTGGCTGTGGCAAGCCGCCGTGGCGGCGCACTGTGCGTGATAGACCGCAACTGCAATGTGGTGAAAGAACTGCCGAAGACGGTGACCACATGCTCCATGTTTAGCCGCGGACGCGCAATATTCCGCAACGAAGAGAACAAAGCCGGCTATATAGACGTGAAAGGCGACACGGTGATACCGGCGCAGTTTGACAACGCAATGTCGTTTTTGCACGGCGATGCCGCTGTGGTGACACGCACGATGGCCGACAGCGCATACGACATCACTGCCATTGACCGCTCGGGCAAGGAGCTGTTTTCGGTTAGTTCAACTGACTATAAGCTGCTCATGCCTTACTTTGGCATGGGTGTGCTGCCACTGCAGCGCGGCGACAGCGTGGTGTTTCTGAACCGCGCCGGCAAGGAAGTGCCAAACCCGGAGAAAGGCAGCGAGGCTCTGGAAAAACAGAAATATCAAGACGTGTCGTTCACACCAGGGCTCAACTACATAGTGATGCGCAACAACAAGTGCGGAGTGGTTGACAAAGACAACAACGTGATAATTCCGCTGAAATATGACCGCATATCCGACATAGCCAAGGACCGCTTCTTGGTTTTGAGCGACAGTGTTTACACAATTCTTGACGGCAAAAACCAACCTGTGGGCAACGTGAAGTTTACAGATTTTCAGGCTGGCCCTACCGATATATTCGCCATACCCGGATTTATCGACACCGACATAGTGGCAGGGTCAATGCTGCAAATGATAGG
The DNA here is from genome assembly GCA_934636465.1 of uncultured Muribaculaceae bacterium. Lineage (GTDB taxonomy): Bacteria > Bacteroidota > Bacteroidia > Bacteroidales > Muribaculaceae > Sodaliphilus. The sequence goes on along the minus strand of CAKUAR010000012.1, from coordinate 39,264 downwards.
CAGCGACTATGCCGCCGGTGCGCGCAAGGGCTGCACGCTGATGGACATGAACCGACTTGTGGGCAACGACCCACGTCAATATCTGGGCATGGCCACACTGGCACACTCCGAGGGCGCGTATGTGATATTGTATTTCTTCAACGACTACTTGGCAAAGCAAGCCTCGCCAACCGCAGCACCGGAGTTTAACTACGGCGCAAAACTGCTTGGCGTGAGCATATCCACAAACCTGGCGCAGACCGCACCAGGCACAGAGGAGGAGATAGTGAGCAAGATTTCAGCCAATCTGGGCACTGTGGGGCTCGTGTATGAGGGCAACAATATATTTGAGAGCGAAACTAGCGGCACAGCCGTGTCGGTGGGCTACAAAGGCGGCATGGTGAGCCTGTATTACTATATGGACAAGGCCATGGCACAATCGCTGCCGAGAGAGCCTCGCAAGTGACGACTGACCTAAGAAAAACAGACTGATATGAAAAATAAAATCAAATTTTGCGCATTGGCGCTGGTTGGAGCCGCAACGCTCACGGCAAGCGCCTATACCGAGCCTCAACCAGAGTTGAAGGGCGTGACGGTGGGCGGCTATCTGGGCAGCCGCATAGAGGCTTGCATCACTGGCCGGGTGATGAACCAAGACGTTGACGAGCTGGTGGCTCCGTTTCGCACCAAGACCGAGACGAGCCTGTGGCAGACGGAGTTTTGGGGCAAGTGGACGCAGGGTGCAATAGGGCTTTACCGCTATAACCGCGACAAAGCACTGTTTGAAAAAATCAAGGCCGGTGTGGCCAGCTTGATAGCCACCCAGCAGAAAAACGGCTACATAGGCAACTACAAGCCAGAAGCCCAACTTGGTGGCTGGGACGTGTGGGGACGCAAATATGTGGCTCTTGCGCTGGTTGACTGGTATGACTTGACCGGCGACAAAAAAGCGCTGAAAGCCGCTCAAATGGAGATTGACTACACCATGACCCAGCTCGGTCCAGGCAAAGGCGACATAGTGAAGTCGGGCAACTATGTGGGCATGGCCAGCTCGTCGATACTCGAGCCGGTGGTGTATATCTACAAGCGAACAAACGAAAAGAAATATCTCGACTTTGCAGAGTGGATTGTGGCGCAGTGGGAGACCCCTGACGGCCCAAAACTGCTTAGCAAGGCCGACGTGCCGGTGGCTCTGCGCACACCATACACCGAGGTGTGGTATGGTGAGAAAAACGGTCGCAAGGCTTATGAAATGATGTCGTGCTATGAAGGCTTGCTCGAACTCTACAAGGTGACTGGCAAGGCTGAATACCTCGACGTGGTGAAGAAGGTTGTCAACCACATAATAGCCGAAGAGATAACCATAGGCGGGTCGGGAGCGTCGCAAGAGTGCTGGTATGGCGGCAAGACCATGCAGACCTATGCTACGCTGCTGCCGCAGGAAACGTGTGTCACGTTCACCTGGCTGCAGCTGTGCAACCGCTTGCTGCGTTTGACCGAGGACCCGAAATATGCCGACTGCATAGAGCAGACGATATATAACGCCTTGCTTGGCTCAATGAAGGGCGACGGTTCGCAAATTGTGAAATACACTCCGCTTGAGGGCTACCGCGAGGAGGGCGAGCACCAGTGCGGCATACACATCAACTGCTGCAACGCCAACGGCCCAAGAGCATACGCGCTGATACCGATGTATGCCTACATAGCCAAGGCCAACGGCATAGACGTGAACTTGTATGGCCAAGGATCGGCTACGGTGAAAGTGGGTAAAAACACAGTGAGCCTCACGCAACAGTCCACTTATCCTGAAAGCGGCGACGTGAAGGTGCTGGTAAATCCGGAAAAGAGTGAAAAATTCGTTTTGAAGTTGCGCATACCGGCTTGGAGCGCACGAACCGTGGTGAAGGTAAACGGTGAGGCCGTGGACGGCGTGAGCGCCGGAAACTATCTGGCCATAGACCGCACATGGCAGAAAGGCGATGTGGTGACACTCGGTTTCGACATGCGTGGCCGTGTGCATAAGCTTAACCACTGCCTGGCTGTGACGCGCGGTCCTGTGGTGCTTGCACGTGACAGCCGATTTGGCGATGGCTTCGTGGACGAGTCGCTGCGGCTTGTGGAGAAGGACGGCTATGTGGAGCTGACCGAAAATAAGGACAAGGGTTTTGCATGGCAGTCATTTTTCGTGAAAGTGTATAAGGGTTTGTATAACGAGTTTAACCACGAGGGTCAAATCAAGATGTGTGACTACGGCTCGGCCGGCAACACATGGGACAAGGCACAGCGCTACCGCGTGTGGCTGCCCGAAGTAAACGACCCTAAGTTGAAATGATGATATAAAAAACGCACGCACACGGCATTTGCCAGTGTGGCGAGAGGTGAGGGTGGCGCATGGGTGCCACCCTCGCTGTGTTTATTGGCGTTTTTGTTGATTTTTGGGCAAGTGGTGGATGCGTGTGGAAAATAATGTGTAATTTTGCACACCTAAATCAAATGGAACGGTAAAAACATGCTACGTCCTGCAATACATTGGTTAAGAAACATCGCAATTTTCTTCTTCACTACCACCATACTCTCGGTAGTGGTGCTGAAGTGGCTGCCGGTGTATGTCACTCCACTTATGCTTATAAGATGCGTGGAGCAGGTGGCAGAGGGGCAGACGCTGCGCCTTGACCACAAATGGGTGCCGCTCGATGAAATTTCGCACGCCTTGCCGCAGGCTGTGATGGCAAGCGAGGACAACTTGTTTTTGAAACACGATGGGTTTGACTTTGAGCAAATCTACAAGGCTCGCCTTGAGGCCATGCACGGCGGTCGTGAGCGCGGCGCGAGCACAATATCGCAGCAGACGGCAAAAAACGTGTTTTTGTGGCCTGGCCACAGCTGGCTGCGCAAGGGGCTTGAAGCCTATTTCACGGTGATGATAGAGAAGATTTGGGGCAAGCAGCGCATAATGGAAGTGTATCTTAACTCAATAGAAATGGGCAACGGCATATATGGTGCCGAGGCTGTGAGTTATGACCATTTTGACAAGAGCGCAAGCCGGCTCAACAAGCGTCAGGCTTCGCTGATAGCGGCATCACTGCCCAACCCGCGCAGGTTTAATTCGGGCAAGCCAAGCAAATATATGATAAAGCGCAGCGCCGACATACGCCGAGTGATGGGGCAGATAGAGGACTGCAAAATGGGCTGCCGACCGTGAGCCGTGGCGAAAAAAGCCACAAAAAAGCATGGCTTTTTTCTAATATTAACCAAAATTGAGCGTGATATTCACGTTTTTTAATTTCGCGTGGAAGTTTTGACCATTTTTTGTTAAGGTTTTGACCATTTGCAGACATTTAATGATTAGTAATTTTGCAACGCTGAAAAGTGAAGTGTTTTATGAGAAAAGGCGTAGTGCAAATAGTCCAAAATCAGCCTGCTGTTGCGACAAACAAAAACAGTGCGGACACCACGACGCAAATCAACGATACACACACGAAAGAATAGGGAAGTTTTTTTTGAAAAACAACATAATGAGAAAATTTTTAAGTGAAAATAGTTATAAACATAATCAGCTATGATTAAGAAAAAGAAGTTTTTTACGCTGTCGAAAAGTATGTTGGCAGCCAGTTTGTTTGTGATTATGACATCTTGTGGAGGAAAAGACGCCCAGCAACAGGCAGGAATGCCAGGTGCTGGTGCTACAGCTCAAGTAGATACCTACAAGGTGGCTTTAGGAAGCGTGAACTTAAACACATCTTATCCGGCAACCATCAAGGGTAAGATGGATATTGAGATACGTCCGCAGATTTCGGGCTTCATCACAAAAGTGTGTGTAGATGAGGGTCAGCGTGTGAGCAAGGGTCAGACACTCTTCATCATTGACCAAGTGCAGCTTGAGGCTGCCGTGCGCTCGGCTCAGGCAGCAGTGGCTGCAGCACAGTCGCAGGTTGCTACCGCCCAGCTCACTGCCAACAACCAGAAATCGCTTTTGGACAAAAACATTATCAGTAATTATCAGTATGAGACAGCCGCACTGGCTCTGCAAAGTGCAAAAGCACAACTCAGCCAGGCAAAGGCATCGCTCGTGAATGCAAAGAAGAACCTCTCATACTCGGTGGTGAAAGCGCCATGTGCCGGTGTGGTGGGTGCAATTCCTAACCGTGAGGGTTCGCTTGCAAGTCCATCTGGCCAAGCTCTGACCACCATTTCAGACAACGCTCAAGTGTATGCCTACTTCTCTCTCAACGAAAAGCAGATTTTGGAGCTTACCCACAATGGTGCCCAATCACTTGAAGCTGGAATACGCCAGTTGCCGCCAGTGCAGTTTAAGCTTGCCGACGGCACAGTGTATGCCAAGCCTGGCCGTGTGTCAACTGTGAGTGGTGTGCTTGACAGTTCCACTGGTTCTGCACAAGTGCGAGCCTTGTTCCCCAACGAGAACGGCATGCTTCACAGCGGCGCAACAGGCGAGGTGCTGATTCCGTCGAACTCTCAAAACGTGATTCTCGTGCCACAAAAGGCAACCTATGAGGTGCAAGACATTAAGTATGTGTATGTGGTGGGCGACTCAAGCAAGGCTGTGAGCAAGCCAATCACTGTGCTGCCTGAAAACGATGGCGTGAACTACGTGGTGACCAAGGGTCTGAACGTGGGTGACGTGGTTGTGACCGAAGGTGTGGGCACACAAGTTAAAGAGGGCACTGTAATACAACCCAAGAGTGCAGCCGCTGCCAAGGCAGCCGCAGCAGCCGCAAAGAAATAAATAAGGTTTTTTCATAAAAACGAAACGTAAAAATGAATTTAAAACTATTTATAAATCGTCCTGTGCTCTCTACGGTGATTTCTGTGTTCATCGTGATTCTGGGAGCAATCGGACTATATAGCTTGCCTATTGAGCAGTATCCTAATATTGCTCCGCCAACGGTGATGGTGCGCGCCACCTATACCGGTGCAAACGCCCAAACTGTGATGAACGCCGTTATACAACCTCTTGAAGAGCAAATCAACGGTGTGGAGGGAATGGACTACATTTCGTCAACTGCTGCGTCGGGTAGTGCCAACATCACCGTGACTTTCAAACCAGGTGTTGACCCCGATATGGCTGCCGTGAACGTGCAAAACCGTGTGAGCCAGGCTCAAGGATTGCTGCCAAGCGAGGTGACCCGTGTGGGTGTGACGACAATGAAGCGCCAGACATCTATGCTTATGGGTATTACGCTCGTGGATACCACTGACACATATAGCAGCGAGTTTATCGACAACTATATGAGCATCAACGTGACTCCGGAAATCAAGCGTGTGACCGGTGTGGGTGATGCCTTCCAGCTTGGTGCCGACTACTCTATGCGCATTTGGCTTCAGCCCGACAAGATGGCTCAATATAACCTTATGCCAAGCGATGTGACAGCCGCTTTGAGTGACCAGAACATTGAGGCTGCTCCAGGTTCGTTTGGAGAGAATGGACACCAGAGCTTTGAATATAGCTTGCGCTACAAGGGCCGTTTGTCAACACCGACCCAGTTTGACAGCATCGTAGTGCGTGCCAACGGAAGCCAGGTGCTTTATTTGAAAGATATTGCCAAGGTGGAACTTGGTAGCTTGTCATATTCATTCAAGTCAACCGGTAACGGCCACCCTGCAACCACCATCATGATTATGCAGAGTGCCGGTTCTAACGCTTCTGAAGTGATTAACAATATCACGAGTCGACTTGATGAAATGAAGAAAGATCTGCCAAAGGGCATGACATTCATGATACCTATGAACACCAACGTGTTCCTTAACGCGTCAATAGCCGAGGTGGAGAAAACCCTGTTTGAGGCATTTATTCTGGTGTTCCTTGTGGTGTATATCTTCCTTCAGGATTTGCGCTCAACCATCATTCCTTCCATCGCAATACCTGTGGCTTTGATTGGTACGTTTGCCTTGCTCTATGTGATGGGCTTCTCTGTGAACTTGCTCACACTCTCGGCCCTTGTGCTTGCAATCGCCATTGTGGTAGATGATGCCATAGTGGTGGTGGAGGCTGTGCACGCCAAGCTCGATGAGGGCTACCAAAATGCGCGCCAAGCCTCAATCGACGCCATGCAGGAAATTGGTGCAGCCATCGTGTCAATCACGCTTGTGATGATGCTTGTGTTTATCCCTGTGTCGTTTATGCCAGGTGTGGAAGGTACGTTCTACAAGCAGTTTGGTTTGACTATGGCATTTGCAATCGGTATCTCGGCCATCAACGCCTTGACCCTGTCGCCAGCGCTGTGTGCTGTGTTCTTAAAACCTCACAAGAAAGAGGAAACAGACGAGAACGGAAATCCTGTGAACAAGAAACACTCTATAATATCAAGTTTCCATAATGGCTTTAACAAGCAATATAACAAGTTGCTCAATGTGTATCGCCGTGCAGTGCAATTCTTAATCAAGACCAAGTGGATTGCCCTTGGAATCACTGCCGCTTCTATTGTGCTGCTTGTGTTGCTGATGAAATCTACTGCAACAGGTTTCGTGCCAAACGAGGATACGGGTACAATCATGATTAACGTGAACATGCCACCTTCCACTTCACAAGACCGCACGCTTGCCGTAACAAACACCGTCGACAAGATTGTGGGTGAAATTCCTGAAGTGGAGACTCGCACCATGGTGCAGGGCTACTCAATGATGGGTGGTCAGGGTAACGACCAAGGTATGCTCATCGTGAAACTGAAGCCATGGTCGGAGCGTGAGCGTCGCAGCGACGACATCGTGAAAGAGCTTTACATGAAGACTGGCATGCAAATAAAGGACGGAACGGTCATGATTTTTGCACCGCCAATGATTTCTGGTTATGGAGCATCAAATGGTTTTACAGTGGAGCTTCAGGACAAGACCGGAGGCGACATCAACAAGTTCTTCCAGATAGAGCAGCAATTTTGCGGCGCACTTATGCAGCGCCCAGAGGTGCAGATGGCATATTCAGGTTTCAACCCGGCATACCCGCAATATATGGTCAACGTTGATGAGGCCAAGGCAGCCAAGGCTGGCATAGGCACATCGGGCGTGCTTTCAGCACTGCAAGGTTACTATGGCGGTATGTATGTGTCAAACTTCAACCGTTTCGGCAAAATCTATCGTGTGATGCTTCAGGCCGACCCGAATTACCGCGTCAACCCAGAGACATTGAACTACGTCAAGGTGCGCACAGCATCGGGTGAGATGAGCCCAATTACAGATTTCGTGACTCTGAGCAGAGTGTATGCTCCACAGTCGCTGTCGCGTTTCAATCTGTTCTCGTCAATCACAGTGAATGGTTCTGTTAACCCTGCATATTCTTCGGGTGATGCTTTGAAAGCAGTACAGGAAGTGGCCAGCCAAGTGCTGCCGCAAGGTTACAGCTATGAGTATTCTGGCTTGTCGCGTGAGGAGGCCAAGGCTTCTAACTCTACCGGAATGATATTTGGCTTGTGTTTATTGTTTGTGTACTTGATTCTGAGCGCGCTTTACGAGAGTTACATTTTGCCATTGTCTGTGATTCTTTCGATTCCGTTCGGTTTGTTTGGCACGTTCTTGTTTGCTAAGATATTCGGTATTGACAACAACATCTACTTGAAGATTGCACTTATCATGTTGATAGGTCTGTTGGCAAAGAACGCCATTCTTATCATTCAGTTCGCCCTTGAACGCCGCCAAACTGGTATGAGCATCATAGGCTCTGCCGTGTCGGGTGCTGCAGCGCGTCTGCGTCCTATCTTGATGACCTCATTGGCCATGATTATAGGTCTGTTGCCACTGATGTTTGCTGACGGTGTGGGTGCTAACGGAAACCGTTCGCTCGGTACAGGAGCTGTGGGCGGTATGGTTGTGGGCATGATACTCCAGGTGCTCATCGTGCCAAGCTTGTTTGTGATATTCCAGACAATTCAGGAGAAGTTCAAGCCAATCAAGTGGAAAGACACCGACAACAGCGAGATTGAACGAGAAATAGAACAATATTCGCCCGAACGCCCCATTGTGGACAACGGCAATGATGAATAAACTCAAAACAGGATTAAAGAGATGAAATACAAGAATATTACAATCAAGACCATGGCGCTTGTGGCTGTTGCCACAGTCACAAGCAGCTGTGGCTTGTGGAAAGAATATAAAACTCCGACCGATGTGCCGGTGGTGAGCGATTACGCTCAGGCTCTGCAGCAGCCACTCGACTCTACATCGCTTGGCAACTTGAGCTGGCGCGAGGTGTTTACCGACCCTCTGCTCCAGTCCTACATTGACTCGGCTCTGACCAACAACAAGGACTTGCAGAACGCCAAGCTCAATGTGGATATAGCCCAAGCACGCCTGCAAGGCGCAAAGTTGAGCTATCTGCCGGCTGTGACATTTGCCCCCAACGGTGCTGGCACCAAGATGGGTGACATGGATATGAAGTGGGGTTGGCAACTGCCACTCACCGTGAGCTGGCAAGCCGACATCTTCGGCCAACTCACCAACAACAAACGTTCTGCTCAGGCTGCCGTGCTGCAAAGCGATGCCTATCGCCAGGCTGTGCAGTCGCAGATTGTGTCGGCTGTGGCTTCAACCTACTACACTCTGGTGTCGCTCAAAAACCAGTTGCGCATCTACGACGAGACCGAGAAACTGTGGGGCGAGTCGGTGCAGATGATGAAGGACATGAAGGAGGCCGGTCGCTACACCGAGGTGGCTGTGGTGCAATCGCAGGCAAACTTCTATAGCGTGAAGGCTGCCAAGCCCGACATCAAGCTCGCCATAGTGCAAGCCAACAACACAATGTCGCTTCTTCTCAATCAGAAGCCACAGGAGTGGGCTGTGAACACCTCGTCGGAACTCGCAGTGCCGTCGATTGTGAAAGACGGTGTGCCTATGAACTCCCTTGCCGCACGTCCCGATGTGCGCGCCAGCGAGCAGAGTTTTGCACAGGCATATTATGCAACTAACATTGCACGCGCCAACTTCTACCCCAAGCTCACAATCACCGGCACTGGTGCCTATGGCACGCTGATGGGCAGCTCGGTAATTGACCCCGCTAAGTGGTTGCTCAACCTTGCCGGCTCGCTCACCGCGCCGCTGTTTAGCCGCGGCCAGAACATAGCCTCGCTCAAGGCAGCCAAGCTGCAGCAACAGCAAGCCCTCAACAACTTCCAGTATAGCATTCTCAGCGCAAGCTCGGAGGTTGCCAATGCACTTGCCAACATCAACTCTTATCAAGAGAAGCAGGTGAATGTGGAGCAACAGGAGAAAAACTACGAAAAGGCCGTGGAATATAACCGCGACTTGATGAACTTGTCGAACACGACCTACCTTGAGGTAATCACGGCACAGCAATCGCTGCTGCAGTCGCAGATACAGCTTGAGTCGGTGAAAATGAATAATAACCTCGGTGTCATCACCCTCTATCAAGTGCTTGGCGGAGGACGTTGACATTAGCTAAAAAAAACGTAACACTATGAGTAGTTTTATCAGTCCATTGGCCCACGTTGACCCCACGGCAAAACTTGGCGAGAACGTGACCATTCACCCATTTGCTTTCATCAGCAAAAACACCGAGATAGGTGACGGGTGCACGATTTATCCCTATGTGAGCATCTTGAACGGCGCACGCATAGGCAAGAACAACAAAATCTATAATGGCGCAATCATAGCCGCTGAGCCGCAAGACCCGAAGTGGCACGGAGAGCCATCGTTCTGCTACATTGGTGACAACAACATCATTCGTGAGCACTCTATCATCAACCGCGGCAGCCAGACAGAAGGCGGCACACGCATAGGCAACGGCTGCTTTCTTGAGGCTGAGTCGCACGTGCTCCATGATGCCCACATATCAAACTATGTGGTGCTTGGCAACAATGTGCAGATAGCTGGCTGCTGCAAGATACACAGCTACACCATTTTCTCATCGGGTTCACTTGCTCACGCCGGCAGTGAGGTGGGCCGCTGGGTGATGATAAAGGGCGGTTGCCGCATCAACGGCAACGTGCCTCCGTTTGTGGTGATTGCCCACAATCCAGCAACCTACGCCGGAATCAATGCGTTCTTGATGCGTCGCTCTGGCTACACCGAGGACGAGATAGATGATGTGGCAAAATGCTACCGGCATGTGTATGAGTGCAACACCACCGTTTTCAATGCCATGAAGCGCATTGAGAATGACATCAAGCCCGGCAAGGCGCGCGACGAAATCTTGAATTTCGTGCGCTCCCACGACTTGAAGATTGTGGCTGGTCCTGTGCATAGCGATTATATTGACTAAAGAAGACAAACAAACACTTCATTTTTCAAGCTGTCGGCAGCTGTGAAGCGCCTGACGGCACACTGAAAAGGCACGGCCTCTGTGGTCGTGCCTTTTTTGGTTGCTTTGAGTGAAAATGGCGTGGTGACGGTATCAGCAGCGTGTTGTCATTTCTTGTCCTTCAATAAAGATACATGGTTTATATTGTATATAAAATGGATTCTGGAAATAACAATGGCATACCTTTCTTTTTTATTTTGAACGAGTATGTATCGCCATGTCCACTTGGGCGACAAAGTAATAGGTCAATAGTAATTAGATTCTGTTCAAGAAGCACATCAAATTGACCGATATTAGGATTCTTTGTGTGTTCTATTTGTTTATAACGGAAATATTCTTTGCCATTGTTCAATTTGTTCTCTATCTCAATCCAAAATGTCTCACGATGTTTTGTTTGCAAGCGTTGGTGTAACTTTACTAACCTCCATGCAGCTATATCTTCGACTTTTCTTCTTTTTGCTTGTAGTTCAAGGAGCTCGTCTGCCTGGTTGACATTCAAAAACAACATTTGACTATTTGGTGGTGTACATTGAACGGTGTTTTGGTAAGTCTTGAATCCGTCTTTATTGATATAGCCGTAGTTATCGACTATTTCTCGTCCAGACTTCAGTTTACTAATTCCCCAATCTGGTGTTTGGGTAAATAGCACATTTTTCTTGCTGCTTCTTTTATCCCGATGACTCTTCAATTCTATTCCTTTGTAATCAGGAGTCTTGTCACTGTTCATGCTGATTCCAAGGAAAGACTCAATAGTCCTCCCGATTCCTGTATCAGCTGTAACTTCAGACTCAAACCACTGGTCTTTAACAGCACGAAAACGTCCGAGAAGTTCCTCAGAAACAGAGTTTCCCTCTTGATTAATAGCTTTCAGGACTCCTTGTATAGGCGTAATGATAGCAGAATTGTAGCATTTTTCAATGTCTATATGAGTTATATTGATACTATACAAAGTTTGTTCATGCCAAAACAGAACATGAATGTCGTTACCTTCTGTATATGAACCAAATCCATATATCCACATTCGAGGGTCGCCTTTCTTTGTATTTGGACGATAAAAAGATGCTTTCGTGAAAAATTGAGTTGCATCTGTAAGAATACAAGCTTGTTTTATTTGCTTATGTTCTTGACCTTGGAGTTGTTCCTCATAATTATGAATACCATTTTCAAGGAAATAGGCTCGCATAGGAGCAGTTGAGTCAAGAATACCCTTGCCTAAACCAGTAGGAGTAATCTCAACTTGTGTAAACTTTACATTGTGGTTTACAAGAAATTTCAAATTTTTCTGCTCAAAAGCAGTAAATGGACGCATATTAACCATGTGATCTCTACTTTATATGTTTCAACAATGTATTGGCAATTGCCCTTGCCATTAGTGGTGGAACAGCATTGCCTACAAGTGTATATTGAGGTATCTCTTTTTGGCGATTGTTACCACCTGTCTGACGTTTCCCCTGAAACACAAACGAATCGTCAAAACTCTGGAGACGAGCCATTTCACGAACTGTCATTGGACGATACGCAGAATAATGAATAAAGTCATCTGGCATTGTACAAACTGTAGGACTTTGCCCGAGAGGATTCAAAACTACATAGTTTCGTTTCTGAGACTCCAGTCCTTTCTTTTTTAGTTCAGTCTTTGCGTCATCATAATCCCCATGTGCTGCAATAATTCGCAGTCGCTCACGAACCTTTTCGTTCTGCTGACTTGTCTGGTGATTGAATAAATCCATGTGCTGATATTTCTGAGGTCTATCTAACTCGCTCATATTCAATACATAGAACGGCTCGTTGTCGAATGTAAATCGATGCCCCAAGCGACCTATTCTTGACCATTCAGAAAACAAAAGTCCACGTTCATCCGGCTCACCTTGAATAGCTCTTTGAATTTTTGTTTCTTCAAATTTCAGGTTCAACTTTGGCTTCTTATACGAAGTTACTGTTTCGCCATTTCCAATCATATCCAAATCCCAAAGTGCTTCATAAACTTTCACTTTCTCGCTATCACTGATGGTGGCAGGAATCTCTTTAATAACCTCTTGGTCATTTCTGCAACCAATAAAAACTACTCGCTCACGATTTTGAGGAACACCATAGTTTGAGGACAAAAGTATAAATGGCTCTTCGATATTGTAAAGCCGAATTTCTTTCATCATTTCATTTAGATGATTGAGAAGGTCTGTTTTTCCTTCGAGTTGCTCTTGGATATATTCTATACACTCATCAAAAGTAGATGTCAGTATTTCCAAGGACTTCTTTAAAGAATGCGCAGCATCTGCACAATCTCCCATTTTTGCCACTTTGTCAACAGCATCTAAAGTCTTTTCAAGAATCTGTTCATCTGATATTGTCTCAATTATAGCATTATAGCCATCCATAAAAGTGTCATTGTCAATATGGGCACTGGTTTTTAATTGAATGACCTGTTTGCGGATAGAATCTCTTTGCTGTTTCATTTTTAACAACAAAAGACCATGACGAATAGTATTTACACTTTCGTCACTCTTGCTTATACTATACGGCAAATGTTTAGTTACATCCTTTAATTGTTGCTCAAGATTCTCAAAGAAAATCTCATTCTGCTTGTCCCAATTGTCAGTGGACGTTTCCATACAAAGCCTAATATATAAGGCATAGTATAAGGATGTTGGCATCTGTGGTTTCAACACATCGTCCAAGAAAGCATAGAGTTGATTCATTTTCGCATCATCAACGATAGATCTGATTTCACGAAGAATTCTCTCTTTTATTCGCCCTTCATCCTTTGTTAGTATTCCTTTTACATTCTCCATTACAAAGTATTTTGGACGTAAAGCCTTGATTACCTTTAGGTAATGAAAGAACAAGTCATCACGTTTGTCCAGTTTCTTTCTACGTCCAGCAAGACTAAACGACTGGCAACTTGGACCGCCTGTTACAACATCGATTTCTTGATTACCTATTTCTTTGAGAAGATTAGGCAAAAAAGAATCTTCCATAATGTCTTGGCACAAGAATTTTGTATCAAGACCGAGCATCTTATTATAACGAACACGATGTGTGAGTTCACAATTCTCGTTAATATCGCTTGCTAAACGAAAATCGTAATATTTGTCTTTCGTATAGGCTTGCATAAATCCCTCGCTGAAACCACCTGCTCCAGCGAATAAATCAAGATATGTGATGCCCTTTCGGGTTGAAATAAACTCTTTCTTTTCAGACATAACTATATTTTGCTGTTTATTCAATTCTGTTATTCTTTTCTTGTCAATGTTGTATAATTCACTTTGACAAGTTTTGCTATTCGAAGCAAAATTACAATTTGGGTCGAGACAGATTTGTTCACCACTTTGAGACAGCTGTAAGGTTTTCCTTTAACTGTCCGGTCATTTATTGGTATGGTGCTTTTCTTCCAGAATTATTCTTGTTTTAAGTCTTTTCTTTCAATAATTCAACCATAGTTTATAGACAAAGATACAAATTTATACATGTATAACAGAATTATTTTGCCAGACAACAATATTAAATTGTACATGAAAAATTCGCGAAATGCTTTCTGTTTGATTTTTCCTTTAGTAAATTGCTAGAAGAAAAAGATTCGACTTTAAATGACTGTTGATAAGAGTTGCATAAATTATTACTTTTTGTGCGGAAAATCGGGGTCAGTTTAACCGATTTTTGTATTTTTGTTAATCACAAAGTATTATGGTCAAAATTGGCCTTTCAGGAAAAATACTGTTAACGATTATGAAGCGATTTTTTGGTTTTGCATTTGTTGTTTTGTTGGCAAATGTTCTTGTTTTGGCAAGCGCGGAGCAATGGAAGCTCGCGTCGCCTGACGGCAGACTTGTGGCAAATGTGACCGTGGAAAACGGAACTGTTCACTATGCCTTGCAGCATGGCTCAACGGTGGTGCTGGCAAAGTCGGATTTGGCTATGACGCTAAGTAACGGCAAGACTCTGGGAAAAGGCATGACAGGCGTGAAGGCTGTGCGCGGCAAGCGCCGTGTGAACGTTGCCACGCCGGTGTATCGCAAGGCGCGCGTTGACGAGCAGTGCAATGTGCTGACGCTGAAAACCAAGGACTATGACGTGGAGTTTGAAGCCTATAACCAGGGGCTCGCCTATCGCTTCTGCACGCGCATGGCAAAGCCGTTTGAGGTGATTGACGAGAACAACTATTTCGCCTTTGCCGGCAACGACGCCGTGTGGCACATGCTTGTGGGCAACATGGCCACGGCATTTGAAGGGGAATATAAGCACAAGCCTGTGCTCGACATAAAAAACGATGAGCTGTTGGCTCCGCAAATGGTGATAGAGTTTGCCGACGGCAAGCGAGCCTTGCTGTCGGACTACAACGTGAAGGATTATCCCACTATGTATCTGAAGGCAAAAGGACAGGGCATGACAAGCGTGTTTCCAGGCTATCCAAAGACCGAGGAGGCCTATGGCACAAACAAAAGCCGCCTGCGCGTGGCATCGCGCGAGAACTACATAGCCCGATGCAGCGGCACGCGCGCGTTTCCCTGGAAAATGATACTGGTGACCGACGGCGATGCGCAACTGCTCACCACCGACTTGCCTGTGTGCCTTGCCGACCCGTGCGAGGTGAAAGACGTGTCGTGGATTCGTCCGGGCAAGGTGGCTTGGGAGTGGTGGAACGCATGCAACCTGAAAGGCGTGGACTTCAGAACCGGCGTGAACAATGACACATATAAACGCTACATCGACTTTGCCAGCAAAAACGGCATAGAATACATAATGATGGACGCCGGCTGGACTAAGCCCCAAGAGCCGCTCGACTTGCTCAAAACCATAGACGCAATCAACATTCCGGAGCTTGTGGCCTATGGCAAGCAGCGCAATGTGGGTATAATTCTGTGGGCTGACTATCACCCTCTCGACCTCGATATGGAGCGTGTGATAAAAACCTATGCCGAAATGGGCATCAAGGGCTTCAAGATTGACCACATAAACCGCAACGACCAAAAGGTGGTGGATTTTGTGTGGAGAGCCGCAAAGATGTGCGCAAAATATAAGCTGTTGGTTGACTTTCACGGAGTGTTCCCACCCACAGGCTTGCAATACACATACCCCAATGTGCTTAACTTTGAGGCCGTGAAGGGTCTGGAAACTGTGAAGTGGACAAAGAAATATGACGGCGTGACACACGAGTGCATTGTGCCGTTTGTGCGCCAGGTGGTGGGTCCCATGGACTATACCCAGGGCGCTATGCGCAATGTGGTTATGGCCAATTATGCGCCTGTTAGCTCACAACCCATGAGCCAGGGCACACGTTGCCGCCAGCTGGCAGAATATGTGATTTTTGAGTCGCCAATGAATATGCTGTGTGACTCTCCGGGCAATTATGAGGCCAACCAGCCGTGCACCGACTTCATAGCCGATGTGCCTGTGGTGTGGGACGAGACCCGCGTGCTCGACGCCAAGATAGGTGAGTACATCATCGAGGCTCGGCGCAAGGGCAACGTTTGGTATGTGGGCGGCTTGACCGACTGGACCGCACGCGACGTGACCATAGACCTGGGATTCACTGGCGGCAGCAGCGTGGTGCTGTATGCCGACGGTGTGAACGCCGACCGCAATGCCGAGGACTACAAGATGGCTACACGCCAGCTCACCGGCGGCAAGCTGACTGTGCATCTGGCTCCAGGCGGCGGTTTTGCCGGAATAGTGAAATGAGTTTGCAAAAGAAAAAGAAATTAAAAATTGAAACAAAAACGAGATAGACAAATGAAGAAAATTCTGACGACAATGCTGTGCGCTGCCATAGGCTTTGGCACGGCGACATGGGCAAAGGCACCAGACATGGTGGTGACATCGCCCGACGGCAAATTGAAGACCGTAGTTAAGATTGAGAACAACAATCTTGTGTACTCTGTGAGCCACGATGGCACACCAGTGGTCACGAAATCGACTCTGGGCATGACGCTTACCAACGGCAAGAAGCTTGGCCTCAACGTGAAAAGTCCCAAGGAGAAGAAGGCAAGCATGGCCATTGACAAGGCTACGCCATTTTATCGCAAGGCGCGTGTCAACGCCAAGTGCAACACCATGACGCTTAATTTCGGCAAATATGACGTGGAGTTTGTGGCTCTTGACCGCGGCGTGGCTTATCGTTTTGTGACACGCTATGCCGACTCAGTGAACGTGGCAAACGAGGTGGCTGACTTCAATTTCGACAAAGACTATATGGTGTATCAAACGCCAGTCAACACTAATGCGGAAAAGCGCGAAGACCAGTTCTTCAACTCGTTTGAGCGTCCGTACAACCATGCGAGCCTCACTAAGCTCAACACCAAATTCATGGGTCAGGGCCCTTGCGTGGTGGAGCTTGGCGACGGCAAAAAACTTGCTTTGACTGACTATAACGCAATAGACTATCCGGGCATGTTCCTTGCTCCAACAGGTGCGGCAAAGCTCGATGCCGTGTTTGCTCCAGTGCCTAAAAAGGAAATCAATGCCGGTTACAACGGTTTGCAGCCAAAGGCTGTGGAGTTTAAGAACTACATAGCCAGAGTGCCTGGCAAGTTCACATTCCCCTGGCGCATGCTCATCGTAACCACCAACGACGGACAGCTCATTGACTGCGATGTGCCTTATCTGCTGGGCGAGAACAGTGTGCTGAAAGACATTTCATGGATTCGCCCCGGCAAAGCCCAGTGGGACTGGTGGCACGCATGGAACGTGAAAGGTGTGGACTTCAAAGCTGGAATCAACACAACCACTTATAAATACTACATCGACTATGCTTCCAAAAACAAAGTGGAATACATAGTGATTGACGATGGTTGGTCGCCACAAAACGACTTGATGAGTCCTATCAAGGAGCTTGATTTGTCGGAACTGGTGAAATATGGCCGCGAGCGTGGTGTTGACATCGTGCTGTGGGCAATGGGTACTCCGTTTCACAACAATATGGAGGCTGTGTGCAAGAAATACTCTGCAATGGGCATAAAGGGCTTCAAGATTGACTTCTTTGACCGTAACGACCAGAAAATGGCTCAAACAGTGGAGAGCATTGTGAAGACTTGCGCAAAATATAAGTTGGTGGTTGACCTGCACGGAATATTCCCACCAAACGGATTGCAGCAGAAATATCCAAACCTGTTGAACTTTGAGGGTGTGCATGGCTTGGAGCAAGTGAAGTGGCAGCCGGCATCGGTAGATGCAGTGACTCACGAGACCATTCTGCCGTTTGCACGCACCATTACAGGCCCTATGGACTACACCCAGGGTGCTATGCGCAATGCAGCCAAGGGCAACTACTATCCTTGCAACACGCAACCTATGAGCATGGGTACACGTTGTCGCCAGTTGGCAGAATATGTGATTTTTGACTCACCGTTCTCAATGATGAGTGACGCGCCCACAAGCTATCAGGAAAATCAGGAGTGTGCCGACTACATAGCCGCCGTGCCAACGGTGTGGGACGAAATCCGTGTGCTCGACGCCAAGATAGGAGAATACATAGTTGAGGCTCGCCGCAAGGGCAATGCATGGTATGTGGCTGGTATCACAAACTGGATTCCACGCGACTTGACTGTGGATTTGAGTTTTGCCAAAGACCGCAAAGCCGTGATTTATGTTGACGGTATCAATGCCGACCGCAATGCCGAGGACTACAAGGTGGAAATCGTGCAGGGCACAGGCTCTGTGAAAATCCACATGGCTCCTGGTGGCGGTTTTGCCGGTGTGATAAAGTAATGAGATAATAACCAACCCAAATAGCAGAACAAGGCGCAACGGACATTCCGCTGCGCCTTGTTTGTGTTTATCGTATTGTGGGTTAGTGGGCGAAGAAATAGCGGCCTTTGTGGAGGGTAGCGTTGCCATACTGTATGGCTTGTGACGGACAGCGGTGCAGACAGCTCAAACACATGGTGCAGTTGCCATGCCACTGCGGCATGCCCTGTGGGGCGTCGATTGTGATGTTGTGCATGGGGCAGCTTGCCACACACGTCTTGCAGTGGGTGCAACGGTCGGGCATGACGCGGAAACGGCTGTCGCGGACAGCAAAGCGCAAAAACAGCGGACTAATGACTGCCGACTTGAGCCACTTGTGTTTGCCGGTGACTACTTGCGTGGTGATGCGGCGCTGCGCAATGCACAGGGCTATCTCGTCGATGCGTCTCTCGGCATTGTAGAGCTTCTCTTTCTCAAGCAGGTGCGGGTCAACGTCAAATCCGGGCAAACAGACATAAACGTTGGGCATTCGCACAGAAAAGGCGGAGTTGCACTCCAAGCCCCGCTTGGCTATCTGCTTTGCGAATAACTGAGCTGTGAGGCCTATGTCGTCGCCGCAGGTGGTGACCATGTAGCAATAAGACTTGCCCACGCTGTAGCCGCTGAGGCGCAGACTGGCGAGAAAGCGCGAGAAAACCGGCGGCAGCCCCCACGCGTAGGTGGGGAACGCAAAACCTATGCTATCGCCTGGGGCGAGGGTGTAGGCGGTGTTGCCGTGAGCCAGGGCTTCTGCCACCTCGGTGGTGTGGTCGTTGAGCTTTGTGGCGAGTTGCTGCGCCACGTGCTTGGTGTTGCCGGTGCCGCTAAAATAGAATATCATGGCTGTGGCAAATTATCAGTTGTGAACGGTGACTTGCGTGGCGCCAAAACCATACTCCTGGAAACTCGCGTCTTGCACTGTGCAACGAGGATATTTGCGGCGCAACTCGTCGAGAATGGCGCGTCGCAGCACGCCCTCGCCCTTGCCGTGGATAAACACGATTTTCTGTCCCACGATTTTCTCATTGGCTTTCATCACCTCGCGGAACTTGTCGAGCTGATAGTGCAGCATGTCGGCGCTTGACAGGCCGGCGGTGTTGTCGAGCAGCTCGTTTATATGCAGGTCAACTTCAATTATGTCAGTGTGCTTGCCTGGCTTGTGCTGCTGGGTGGTGGCGGCGTGAGGTTTGTCGTCGATGTGCTTCTTTTGCTTGAGGGCACGCTCAAGCTGGCTGCTGTCGATGACGAGCTGGCGGGCAGGAAGGTCGTTTTTCACGATGTCGATGGCTATGACTGGCTCGTCGAAATACACATTGTCGTGAAAGCTGTGAAGCTTGAAAAACTTGGTGGTGTCGAGCTTGGTTTCCACAAGAGCCGGGTTCTTGAGCTTGAAGCCCTTGCCTTGCTTGAAGGCTATGTATTGCACTGCCACGCGCTCCATGCTGTTGAGGTCGTCGTGTCCGAACTCGTCGAGTTCCACCTGTATGTTTGGCTCCACGATGCCGCAGTAGCGTGTCTGCCACTCAGAGTCGTCGTTGCTCCGGGTCATGTAGGTGAAATAAAGGAAATAGTTGCTGTCGTTGACCAGAACGGCGTAAAACGTGGTGGTCGTCAAGTGCTTCAGCTCCTTGGCTTCGTAGGCGAGCGTCACGTTGAGCGTGTCGCCCTCGTTGGTCTCATACACAGGCGCGGCCAGTTGCGGCTTGGCCTTTGGTGCTGGCTTGTCGGGCTCAACGAGCTTTGATTTCACCTTGATGGGCTTTTCGTAGGCACCGGGCGTTGATTTGGCCTGGTCAACCACCACCACCTCGCGTGTGAGCACTGGGCGTTCAAAGCCGTCCTGGTCTTCAACGTAGGCTATGTTGCTCTCGATTTTTGTCACTTTGCCGCCTCCCACATCGTTGAGGAAGCGTACTATATCGTTAACTTTTACCATAGTCGCATTTATTTGGTTTTAGGAAATTTCAGATAGCTATAGTCGGCAGGAGTGAGTGTCATGGTGGCAATCTCCTTGCCTTTTGTGTCAACATAGACGTAGCGAAACGTAAGTTTCTGGTCGATGATGGCGCGTGTGAAGAGGTTGAACCAATAGGCCGTGGGCAGCGCTTTGAGGAAGTCGGCGCGCTTGCTTGCCACGAAAGCGTCGGTTACCACATTGTCGTGCGACAGATATGGAATTGTCACCGAGAACGCCACTGTGCTGGAGTCGGGCATCGACACAGCCGAGAGAAACTCGTTGCGGCCTATCGTGAGGTTGTGGCGCTTGAGCACCTTTGTTATGGCTTTGACGTAGCTGGCCGTCGTGGTGAGCCGGGCGGTGTCGGTGTTGATTTTCAGTGACTGGAGCAGTGTGGTGGTGTAGGGATTGATTGCCGTGTCGTGGCACTGCACTATGTAGAATGTGGTGAAGCCCACATTAAATGCCAGTGCGGAGCATAGAAACTTGCCGTTGCCCTGCTGCTTGGTGAAATGAATGATTTTTGCCGGATAGCGGAGAAAAACAGTGTCGGTCACTGCCGAGAGGTCGCTTGCCGCCTTGGCGAAGATGTCTTGGCGGCGCATGACTTGGCGGTCGATATATTCGGCTGGGTCAAACGCTCCGTCAAGGCAGGTTATGCCCACAAGTTCCATGGCCTTTTGGTCGGAACCATAGTGGGTGATTGTTGCTCCGCTGCCTATGGAGCGCATAGACGGCGTGAGGTTGTGCAGCACCCAGCTGTCGCCGGGAGAGCTGATTGAGAAAGCCTCATTGCTAACTCCAGCGGCTAATGCGCTTAGCGCACAGGCTGCAAGAAGCGTCAGCGTGACGAGTATGTGACGAGTATGTGTCATTTTGCTGTTGATTGCATTTTATTTTGTCCGGTGCAAAGTTATTCATTTTCGTTGTTCGGCATATTCGTTGCCACAAACATTTTGCTTGTAAAAATTGTTATAGAACGATTACAGCAGATTATATATAATACCTCTCAAGGCAAAAGGCTTTATTAAAAACTTTACCAAAAGAGAGTATGCTGCAACTCCCCAAACTATAGATAATGGAAGAATCAAAAAGAAACACCAATCTGGAATTTTGTGATTATAATGGTTTCCATTGAATTTTTGATTTATAAACAATATTTTCTTGCTCGGGAAAAATCTTAAATACGAGTATATTAATGCTATTAGTAGATAAATAGAAAATAAATAGCCATCATTTCCATGACATGGATTCCTTAATAGTTCACACAAAAATAATGCGAATGGGTAAAAAAGAAACGCAAAGACCATTGTCATATACAATAGGCTAAGAAACTTTGCTGACTCTCCTTTTTTGTTATAAGCCCGATACACTCTATAAAATATATAATCCATCATCTTAAAAGAGGTTTGTTGTCTTTTGTCATATCTTTCTATCGTTAAAACTGATTTCCACTGTAAAGATAATTTTTTATCGTCGATAAAAAGGTTGATAAAAGAAACTAAAGCAATCTAATTAATCGTTTTTGTGTGATTTTGATGCCGGCAAGCGTTGCTTTTTGGCGTGTGTGATGCTAATATAATTAGCAGTGGGCGACGCATTTTGATGGTGCGCCGCCCACTGTGTTTATTGGGTGCTGGTTGCGTTATTTTACATATTTTATGGTGTGGAGTGTGCCGTCGATGTTCACTGTGACGATGTGTGCTCCTGCGGCAAGACCGCTGAGCGACAGTGAGATGTTGCCACCCTGGCCGACGTAGAGGTTGCGCTCAAGTGCACCTCCGGCAGTGTAGCTGCTCACGGTGACGTGCTTTGCTCCTATGGCTGCCACACTGAGCACATCGCCGCTTATGCTCAAGGCACTGGTGGCGCGCACTGGCAGCACGGCGCTGGCGGCCGAGAAAGCCGGAGCCCACTCGTTGCCAAAGCGGTCGTAGGCGCAAACGGCAAACTTGTAGCCAGTGGCATAGGCTTGCGGAATGGCATAGGAAGCGGTGTAGGTTATGCCGAGGAGCTGCTTCACGTCTTTGGTGAATGTGCTGATGTCTTGGGTGGCAGGTATGGCATAAACGGTGTAGCGCTTAACGCCCGGCATTTCAGTCCATGTGAGGGTGTTGCCATTTAGGGTTATGCCTGTGGCAGTGCCAGGGTCGGTGGCTTGCTTCCAGGGCATGGCTGGTGGAAGTGCCGGCAGGGCATAGACGGTGCGGCCCAGATAGGTGCCGAACTCCATTTTGGGGTCAACGGCATTGCTGACGCCTTTTTTGATGCGATATAGAAACTTGGTGGAGTAGAAAATGGAGCCTGGGGCGCCGTCGAGTGAGTTGGTGCGGTTGGCTTCAATTTCGTTGACAAACTCGTCGTAGGTGGTGCAGTTTGGCCCACTTGCTTTGTCGATGGGGGCATCGGCGCTCTCGCTGCCGGCGAGGGCAGTGCCTGTGCTGCTGGCTGTGAGCGAAGAAATGGAGTGTGATACAAAGAGCTGACGACCAAATTTGTTGGCCACCTGGCTCCACCATGTGCAGAGCTTGCCGTAGTCGTTGGTGGCGTGGCCGAAAGTCCAGTAGATTTGCGGCGAAATATAGTCGATGTCGTGGCTGCTTAGCCATGCGAGTGGGTCGGAGAAGATGCCGCTATATTGCCAGTCGGAGCTTGGGCATGGCGTTACGCCATATTTGGCAGCCACGGTGGCATTAGAGGCGGCAGCTCCGGCAGGGCCTATGCCGAAACGCACATAGGGCTTGGTGGCTTGAATCATGGCATACACGGCTTTGACCATGCGGTTGACGTTGTCGCGCCGCCAGTCGCCGAAATTCATGCCCGACTTGGCTGCCTGCCACTCGGCGTAGTCGGGGGCAGTGTTGTTGGTGGGTATGCCGTTAGGGTAGAAATAGTCGTCGAAGAGCAAGCCGTCGATGTCGTAGTTGGTGACAATCTCCTTGCACACTTTCACAATCCAGTCGATGCTCTGCTGCTGGCCGGGGTCGAGAATGGAGAGCAACTGGTCGTTGCCGGCGTTGTGCCAGTTGAGCAGCATGCCCGACTGCTGCATGGCTTGGTCGAGCTCGGTGTTGCGTCCGGTTATGGCATTGCCCTTAAACACGCCGTAGCGGTAGGGGTTGACCCATGCGTGACACTCCATGCCGCGCAAGTGGCACTGCTCCACCACATATTGCAAGGGATCGTAGGAGGGGGCTTTGCCGCGAGTGCCAGTGACGCTTGACGACCATGGCTCGTAGCTCGACTTGTAGCAGGCATCGCTCATTGACCTCACTTGAAAGCACACGGCGTTGACGTTGTTGCGCTGCAGAGAGTCGAGCATGAGGCGGAGTTGGCCCTTCTGCACTTGAACGGTCCGCTGGCTGTTGACTGGCCAGTCGATTTCATAGACGGTTGCCACCCATGAGGCGCGAAATTCCTGTTTGGGCGTTTGGTAGGCACTGGCTTGCGATGCCGGTGTCAGCTGTGCCAATAATGCTATGGCCACAATAGCTAAGAAATGTTTCATATTCATTATTTTAGTTTTTTTTAGATATATGTCTTTTGTTGACGTGTAACGGTCTTAGAACTTAAACAGACGGCGGGCATTGTCATCGGTTGCTGCCGACACCTCTGCCGGTGTCATGCCGAGGTGCGATGCCACGCAAGCGTTGATGAGCGGAATGTTTGCGCTCTCGTTGCGCTGGCCGCGGCGCGGCACAGGGGCGAGATAGGGAGAGTCGGTCTCAAGCAATATGCGGTTTATGCCAAAGACGGGCAGCAGAGCCGGCACATCGCTTTTCTTGAAAGTGACAATGCCGTTGACTCCGAAATAGAAGTCGCCATAGCGGCGCAGGCGCTCAATGTCGGCCACCGTGCCGGTGAAGCTGTGAAACACGCCTTGTGGCACTGTCGCGCCAAAGTTGTGAAACACGCTAAGCACTTCGTCGATGCCACTGCGGCAGTGCATGATGAACGGCAGGTGCATGTCGGCACACCAGCGCAGCTGTGTGTAGAGCACCTCGATTTGGCGGTTGCGCCAAGTGGTGTCCCAATAAAGGTCGATGCCTATTTCGCCCACAGCCACAAATTGCTGTGGCTGTGAGAGGAGCTGCTTGTGCATGGCGGCAAGCTGGCTGGCATAGTCGTCACACCCCACTTCTTCGGGGTGAAGCCCCACCGTCATGGAAAAATAAGAGGGGGCGGTGTCGAACAGCCGGTGCTGGCGCGCAAGGCTGTCGAGATTTTCATTTGGCAGCACTATGTGGCTTATGCCGGCTTGGCGTGCACGCTCCACCACGGCAGCACGGTCGTCGTCGAACTCTTGTGCGTAGATGTGGCTGTGGCTGTCAATCATTGCTGGCGGTGCAGAAGTTTGGCAAAGAAGCTTGTGAACATGTCGTGTGCTTCACTGCTCATGCTCACTTGGTTGAGGTTGTCGATTGCTATCTGGTCGTAGTTTTCAATCTCGGTTTTTGCCAGCTTCTTGAGGTTGAGTTTCTCGAAAATGCTCCTCACGGCAGCCACTTTTTCGTCTCTTATGGCGTATTCGTCGGCAAGACAGCGGCGCAGCGTGTTGGCATCGTCGCCGGTGGCCATCTGCACGGCATTGGTGAGCAGGAATGTCTTTTTGTTGTTCATTATGTCGCCGCCAATCTCTTTGCCGAAAGTGGCTTCGTCACCCCACACGTCGAGCACATCGTCTTGGAGCTGGAAAGCCAGACCCAAATTGAGCCCCATGTCGTAGAGGCGCTGGCAGTCGTCGGCCGACGCGCCGGCTATTATGGCACCGGCTTTGCAAGCGCAGCCAAGCAGCACCGACGTCTTGAGGCGAATCATGCGAATGTAGTCGTTGGGTGACACATCGAAGAGTTCCTCAAAGTCCATGTCCCATTGCTGACCCTCGTAGATTTCCATTGCGGTGCGGTTGAAAAGCTCCATGATTTGTGGCAGCACGGCAGGGTCGGCCTTGGCTATGTGCTGCGTGGCCATGGTGAGCATGGCATCGCCGCTGAGTATGGCCACATTGTCGTTCCACTGGCGGTGCACGGTGGGCTTGCCGCGGCGCACGTCGGCTTTGTCCATCACGTCGTCGTGCAAGAGGGTGAAGTTGTGAAACAGCTCTATGCCCACAGCCGCGTCGATGGCCTTGGCTATGTCGCCGCCCATGGCTTCGCAAGTGAGCAGCGTGAGCACCGGGCGCAGGCGTTTGCCTCCGAGTGCCATGGTGTAGGCAATGGGGTCGTAGAGCCTTTCGGGCTGTTTGGGATATTCTATTTCGGCAATGGTCTTGTTGACCAGATTGATGTATTCTTCAATGCTGTGCATGGTTGTGACTTGATTTTTTGTGTTTGTGAGAAAAAAACGATGAGGCGCGCGGTCATTTGAAAATCTGCTGCCATAGCGCGCTGTCGTGCTCCTTAAGATAGGCTTCAAACGCATTGTCGAAAGCCTTGACTGCACCAGAGTCGCCCTTAATGGCATACTGGCTCTGCAGCACCTTGGCATCGAGAATGCTCTGCTGCATGGCCAGCGTGTCGGCATGATTAGTGGCAATGACTGCCGCAGCGGCTTGCTCGGCGCGCGCGGCTGCCTCTTTCTCGCTTGCCGACGGCTTGTTGCAGCCTGTGGCAAGCAGCAGCGCCACAAGGGCTATGGTTGTCACAACGGTTTTTCTCATGTGATTGTGTTGTTGTTGCGTGTGTGTAGTGAAACTTGGCGTCAACTGCGAGATTAGATGGAGAGACGCTTGAGCGTGTCGAGCAGGTCGCGGTCGATGGGCTTGTGTTTCTTGATGGCCTTTGAGAACGGCACATACACAATCTCGTCGTTGGCGTCGCCCACCATCACGTTGCGCTGGCCGTCAAGCAGGGCATCAACGGCTGCCGCACCCATGCGTGAAGCGAGTATGCGGTCTTGCGCTGTGGGTGAACCGCCACGCTGCAAGTGTCCAAGAATGGTGACACGCACGTCGTATTGCGGGAACTCCTTGCGCACACGTTCTGCCAGACCCATGGCTCCGCCAGTGATGGGACTTTCAGCCACAAGCACGATTGATGAGTTTTTGGTCTTGCGGAAACCGTTTTGAATGAGTTCGGCCAACTGGTCAACCTCGGTGGATATTTCTGGGATTATGGCAGCCTCGGCACCGCTTGCCACAGCACCGTTGAGGGCAAGGAAACCAGCCTCGCGCCCCATCACCTCCACGAAAAACAGACGCTCATGCGATGTGGCGGTGTCGCGAATCTTATCCACGCACCACATGATGGTGTTGAGCGCGGTGTCGTAGCCTATGGTGTGGTCGGTGCCATAGAGGTCGTTGTCGATTGTGCCCGGCAGACCGATGATAGGCACATCATATTCGCTGGCAAACTGTCGTGCTCCGGTGAGTGAGCCGTCGCCGCCTATCACCACAAGTGCGTCAATGCCCTCTTTTTGCATCACCTCGTAGGCGCGTTTGTGACCTTCGGGTGTCATGAACTCCTTGCAGCGAGCGGTTTTGAGTATGGTGCCGCCCTGCTGAATGATGTTTGACACATTTTCGGTTTTGAAATCCTTGATTTCGTCGTCAATCAAGCCTTTGTAGCCGCGGTATATGCCCTTGACATTGAAACCACTGTAGATTGCAGAGCGCGTCACGGCGCGAATGGCGGCGTTCATGCCCGGTGCGTCGCCGCCCGAGGTGAGAATGCCGATTGTGTTAATTCCAGCCATAATGTGAATGAATTTTATGTACTTATCTTTCTTTAACTTGTCTTCTAATGCAAAAATAATGTTTCTGGTCGTTTCGCGAAAAGAAATGTGCCTCTTTTCACTTAATTAACCATTGCCGGGCGCACTTTGTTTTGTGGCGCAAGAAAAGGCGAGAAGTCAGCGAATGGCGGTGTAGATGCTGCACACGCCAAACGTGAGCCTGCGCACGGCGCAATCGTGAAAACCTGCCTCGCCCATGAGCCGCAGCATCTCCTCGCCCTGTGGCACTGCCGCTATGCTCTGCGGCAAGTAGCGGTAGGCGTTGCGGTCGCCGCTCTTGAGCGCGCCAACAGCCGGAATCACATGAAGCGTGTAGAGGTCGTAGAACCACTTGACGAGCGGATTTGTGGGCGTGGAAAGCTCCACTATGCAGACCATACCGCCTGGTTTGAGCACACGGAACATCTCGCTGTAGCCGCGGTCGATGTGCTCAAAGTTGCGCACGCCAAAGGCTGCCGTGACGGCGTTGAACGACTCGTCGGGGTAGGGCAGGTTGAGGCAGTCGCCCTGCGTGAACGTGATTTTGTCCTGCAACTGGCGTTTTGCCACCTTTTGGCGCGCCACAGCCAGCATGCCCTCGCTGAGGTCGATGCCGGTGAGCGCCTGCGGCTTGATGTGCTCAAAGAGCTGAATGGCAAAGTCGCCCGTGCCAGTGGCAACATCGAGCATGAGTTGCGGCCGCACTTTTGCCACCATGGTGCGCGCCACTATGCGCCACAGCTTGTCGATGCCAAGAGTCATGGCGCGGTTCATGAAATCGTAGGCAGGGGCTATGGAGTCGAACATGTGCCGCACCTGTCCGGTTTTGTCGCCGCCCTCGCTATAGGGCTTTATGTTTTCTACTTGTTGCTGCATCTCGCTGTTTTAACGTCTCCAACGGCATGGTGGAGCAGCCGCGGTGGCGGTTAACTCCTGTCATGCCGTTGGAGATGAGAGAATGTATTTGTTTTGTCTTATAGCCTGTCTTATTTGCGGCTTGCAAGATATTCGCTCACGTTTTTGTAGATGCGTGCTTCGAGGTCCACGTCGTCTTGGTCGTTGCGCTGGAACTTGCTGCCTGTGATGTCCTCGTAAAGCTCAATGTAGCGTTGTGCTACCGACTCGCAATATTCATCGGTCATTTCGGGCATCTTCTGGCCTGGCTTGCCCATGAAGTCGTGCTCGATGAGCCATTGGCGCACAAACTCCTTGGAGAGCTGCTTTTGCGGCTCGCCTTTCTCAAATTTCTCTTGATAGCCCTTTGCGTAGAAGTAACGAGAGCTGTCGGGGGTGTGGATTTCGTCCATGAGAATCACTTTGCCGTCGCGCTTGCCAAACTCATATTTGGTGTCAACGAGGATAAGTCCCTTAGAGGCGGCAATCTCGGAACCGCGCTTGAAGAGGGCTTGGGTGTATTTCTCCACCACGGCATAGTCGTCGGCGCTGATGAGGCCTTGGGCTATGATTTCTTCCTTGGAGATGTTCTCGTCGTGTCCGCTGGCGGCTTTGGTGGTTGGGGTGATGATTGGCTCTGGGAACTTTTGGTTTTCTTTCATGCCTTCGGGGAGCTTCACGCCGCAAAGCTCACGGCAACCCTCGGCATAGGCGCGCCATGCGCTGCCGGTGAGATAGCCGCGGATAATCATTTCCACCGGGAAACCCTCGCAGCGCAAACCCACAGTGACCATAGGGTCGGGAGTGGCGAGCTTCCAGTTTGGCACGATGTCGGCTGTGGCATCGAGGAAGTTGGCTGCAATTTGGTTGAGAACTTGTCCTTTGGAAGGAATTCCCTTGGGGAGTATGAAGTCGAAAGCCGAAATGCGGTCGGTGGCGACCATGACGAGCAGGTCGTTGTTGATGTTGTAAACGTCTCTCACTTTGCCATGATAAACACCGGTTTGGCCTTCAAAATGGAACTCGGTGCGAACTAAAGTTTTAGCCATAATTTCTTGATTTTATATGAGATATATAATTAAATTCTTGTCAAATGTCATTTGTTGCCATAGGCGGCATCAGGCGGTGGCAAGGGGTTGCCGTCGTCGTCGAGCCCGGCCTTGCGCAGCTTGTCGTGCTTCTCGTAGGCCTCCACTATGCGTTGCACAAGTTGGTGGCGCACGATATCTTTTTTCTCAAACTCCACCTTGCCTATGCCTTTCACGCCGCGAAGCACCTTAAGAGCCTGAATCAAGCCCGATGTGGTGGTGCGCGGCAGGTCAATCTGAGTGGTGTCGCCGGTGATTATCATCTTTGAGCCCATGCCTAGGCGTGTCAAGAACATCTTGATTTGGTGTGTGGTGGTGTTTTGTGCCTCGTCTAGCACGATAATGGCGTCGTTGAGCGTGCGTCCGCGCATAAATGCCAGCGGAGCTATCTGAATCACGTCGCCGTCCATATATTCGCGCAGCTTGGCTCCGGGAATCATGTCCTCAAGGGCGTCGTAGAGCGGCTGCAAATAGGGGTCGATTTTTTCTTTCATGTCGCCGGGCAGGAAACCGAGCTTTTCGCCTGCCTCAACAGCGGGGCGCGAGAGAATGATTTTGCGCACTTCTTTGTTTTTCAGTGCCCTCACGGCAAGCGCAACGGCCAGATAGGTCTTGCCGGTGCCGGCAGGGCCAAGGGCGAAAGTGAGGTCGTTTTCGCTGAAAGTCTTTACGAGAAGTTGCTGATTGGGGGTACGGCCCGAAATGGGCTTGCCGTTGACGCCATATATTATCACGTCGTCCATTTTGAGCTGCTTGGGAGGCAAGCCCTTTATGGTGTCAAGAATCACGTCTTCGGTGAGTTTGTTGTAGGTGGCGCAGTAGTCTTCAAGCTCCTTGATTTTGGCTTCAAAACGCGCGGTTTCCTGCTCGTCGCCTATTACGGTGACTACACTGCCGCGTGCAGCCATGCGTAGCTTGGGGAAAAGGTCGCGTATGAGTTGAATGTTAGTGTTGTTAA
The DNA here is from genome assembly GCA_934636465.1 of uncultured Muribaculaceae bacterium. GTDB lineage: Bacteria > Bacteroidota > Bacteroidia > Bacteroidales > Muribaculaceae > Sodaliphilus. Next base: position 9,691 of record CAKUAR010000012.1, on the reverse strand, counting down.
CCCCATAGAAAACGACAGGGTCAACGTTGTCGATAATAATATGCCTTTCTATCATAGAGCGGTTTGAAATACCTGTGTGCAAAGATAGTGCAAATCGGGGTTAATAGCAAAATGGGGTTTGGCTAAAATTCAGAATAAATGTGGGAAAGTTCATGTGACAAATTTATTCCACCGTAATTGTGTCTTGGTCAAACAATCTGAAATGATTTTGCTGGAAAAAACGCAATTTAAGCTCTTTGTTGCTTACCGAAAAATAAGGGTGTCGCTTGTTGCAAGCAAATGCACGTTTCACTTGATAGCGGCTTATGTCGTTGTTTGCCGCAAACGAATTTATTGTGGCTTGTAGTTGCTCAATGGCGTGTGGCAGCCACTTTTTACGTTCATCTTTCAGCTCTATGAAAATCAAGTTGCAATCGTTTGTGAGCATTGCGTCACAACGACTTGACATAGCCCCATTATCGCCAATGATTTCCACACAATTATCCACGGCTGTGAAATTCAGTGCCTTTCCACTGTGATTGAGCACCGTTGCGCCCCAGGGTATGCTGTTGTCAGTAGTCACATAGGCTGGAGCCTTGACTGAGTCGTCGGGGTCATCGCATATTCCAAACTTGGTTTCTGTTATACCAGAAGTTTGACATTTGCTGACAAAAAAATCAACGGAGTTCATGACTATAGCGTGTGGCTGATAAGTTCTTCAATGTCGAGCAATTCGTCAAACATGTCGTTTGACTCAATCATTTTCTGGTTCAAGAAATTGTCGTCAGATGGAATACCGTTATAGTTGTTAAGCTGGCATGATTTCCCGTCTTGCAATTCATATATGCTCAGATTCGCAGCTTTTGTCAAACTTGCTTTTGGCACTATAGAATAGAGCCGAGTTCTTAAAACGGTGTTGTCAGCAGGTATTTTTGTGTCAATGTCGGCAGCTTTGGCAACTATTGTCAGGTAGCTTATCAGGTAAGGGCTGTGAGTTGTCATCACCAGCATATTGTTTGGCAATGTTTGGTTGACTCTTAGCAAATCAAATAAAACAAGCTTTTGTGACAATGGGTAGAGGTTTTGTTCCAGTTCCTCAACAACATTCACATATTTTGAATACTTGAATCGGGAGGATAAGGTGCGTAGCATGGCATTCTTTACGGCTTCTGAAATGTCGGATTTAGCCATTATTTTATCTACCTCTTGCTGCAACCGTTTTTTCTCCTCATAGTCGGTCAGCTCCTTTCCGCTTTCAACAACCACTTCAGACAGGTAGTTGCTGACCAAAACCATAGGCAGCAATGATTGAAAGCCACTTGATGCGTCTTTGACCAACACTTTGTAAGGCTTGCCTGTGGGGTTCTCCCCTTTCAGCCAACTGGTTTGATTTAATCTGTCGTAGGTGAAATCAAGATTGCCCACCGGAAGTTTAAGTCCTTTTTGAAAACGAGTTTTGGCACTATTCAGTTCTTCCATCAAGGCTTGCATTGATTCTGAGAGCCCTTTTTGTAGTTTGCTACTTTCAATGACGCTCAGCAAATTGCGCTCGGCTGGTATATACATAACCTTGGCAACATTGATTTCACCGCTTTCGTTAGTTCTTTCTATTGACAGATGCTCATTCTCATATATGAAAACATAGTGCTCGCCAATGTATTGAATGTAAGAATCTGCAGAAAAATAGGAGTCAAGGTTGTGATAAGAAGCATATTTGTTTTTGAAGCGCTTATACTTGACAATGTCAGATGCGGTGAGCGTATGCCGAAGTAAACCTTTCTCAATCCAGGTAAACATGGAAAACAATTTTGCCAAAGTGCTTTTTCCGGCACCTTGTTCTCCAATGAATATTGTGCATTTATTGAATGTCACATCAGCTGATGTGATAGGGCCTACATTTTTTACAATCAAATGCGTCATGTCATTCTACTCTATTATAACGTTTTGCTTGGCTCATGCCTCGTATATGCAAAAGTAAGATATTTTTGCCAATGGCGCAAACAGTGCCGTGAGTCTGTGTTTGCAGCAGTGGAAAAGGGGTGGCAAAGTGGTGAAAATAAGTGATTGGGGTAAAAAAGTCGTGGATTGGAGGGTGGTGCGGTTGCATGGCGTGTAGTAATTTTGCATCGTGAATGGCAGGCGGCAAGCCGCACGCACGGCGCGTATGCCGATTGGCGATGGCGTGACGCCTGATATGAAGACGAATTCAAAAAACTAAAAAAACAAAATAGATATGGTTATAGAGAAAATCAACAGCCCTAAGGACATGAAGGGCTTGAGCATCGACGAGCTCAATGTGCTTGCCGATGAAGTGCGTGAAGGTGTGCTCAACCGTGTGAGCATTCATGGCGGACACGTGGGACCAAACCTCGGCTTCACCGAGGCTACTGTGGCTCTGCACTATGTGTTTGACGCTCCAAAGGACAAAATCGTGTTCGATGTGTCGCACCAGAGCTATCCGCACAAAATGCTTACCGGCCGTAAAGAGGGATTTCTCGACGCGTCGCGCATGGACAGCATTTCGGGCTATTCGTCGCCGTTGGAAAACCCCACATACGACAACTTTGAGATAGGTCACACTTCCACATCAGTGGCTCTGTCGTCGGGCTTGCAGCACGCTCGCGACCTGCTTGGCGAGACTTACAACGTGATAGCTGTGATAGGCGACGGTTCGCTGAGCGGAGGCGAGGCATTTGAAGGCATGAACGCAGTGGCAGAGGCCGGCACCAACTTCATAATGGTGTTTAACGACAACGAAATGAGCATAGCCGAGAACCACGGCGGCATGTATAAGGGGCTGGCAGAGCTGCGCCGCACTGGCGGCAAGGCCGAGAACAACCTGTTTAAGGCCATGGGTTTTGGCTACATGTATGTGGCCGAGGGCAACAATGTGGCAAAACTTGTGGAGGCGTTTGAAAAGGTGAAAGGAATAGACCACCCGATAGTGGTACACATTCACACTGAGAAAGGTCATGGCTATGCGCCAGCCGTGGCCGACAAGGAACACTGGCACTGGAATTTGCCTTTCGGCATAGCCACTGGAAAAATCAAGCACCCGGAGGCCTTTGCCGGTGAGGACTTTGGTGACATGATAGGCAAGTATCTGCTTGAGAAAGCCAAGGTTGACGACCGCCTGCTTGTGGTGGCAGCTGCCGTGCCTGCCGCCATGGGTCTTAACCCGGAGCGACGCAAGCAGCTTGGCAAGCACTATGTGGACGTGGGTATAGCCGAGGAAGAGGCTGTGGCACTGTCGTCGGGTGCTGCCAAGGGAGGCGCACATGTGGTGTTTGGCACTTATGCCACGTTTGTGCAGCGCACCTACGACCAGCTTGCGCAAGACTTGGCAGTGAATGGTAATCCTGCCGTAATCAACGTGTTTGGCAGCAGCGTGTTTGGCATGAACGATTTTACACACATCTGCTTCTTCGACATTGCCATGCTGAGCCACATACCTAACTTTGTGTATCTTGCGCCAACCACTTGGGAGGAATGGAAAGCTATGGAGGACTGGGCTATAGACCAGAACCGCTATAGTGTGGCAATCAGAGTGCCAGCCAATGGCGTGGCTCACAGCACCGAGGCCTACGACACCGACTACAGCGAACTTGACCGCTACAAGGTGGCTCACAAGGGCAGCGAGGTGGCTGTGATAGCTGTGGGCGACTTCTTTGGCAAGGGTGAGGCTGTGTGCGAAGCTCTGAAGGCCGACGGCATAGATGCCACGCTGATTAATCCGCGCTTTGTGAGCGGCACTGACGAGGCTCTGCTTGAGCAACTCAAGGCCGACCACAAGCTTGTGGTGACAATAGAAGACGGCTCTCTCGACGGCGGTTTTGGCGAGCGCATAGCACGTTTCTATGGTCCAAGCGATGTGCGTGTGCTGAACTTTGGCGTCAGGAAGGCTCTCTATGACCGCTATGATGTGAACAAGTTGCTTCGCGACAATCATCTGACCGACGAGCAAATAGTGGAAGACATCAAGAAACTGCTTAAATAACAACGGCTTCGGCTCTGCTGTTGAGCCGAAGTGTGCATCACTGGGAGCTGTGGCCGCATGGTGGTTGCAGCTCCTTGTTGTTTTTATACCCAATCGGGTATAGTTATGTCATTTATTATGTTGTTTTATACCCAATCGAGTATAAATTTATGGCTCCAAGGAACGAATTTTTGGGTGGAATTTCGTTAAAATGAGAAATTGGTGCTGATGTGTGGATATTTTTTTGTACTTTTGTCGGAGTATTTAAGCCTCTGACCGCGTGGGCGGTCGTTACACACACAGCTGTTTGCATTGAGTGAGAAGACGGTCAATGCGTTAGGAAATAAGAAAGTATGTTTCTATAATAATTATTTAAATTTTAAATCAAATGAAAAGAATTTTACTATTATTCGCTCTCATTGTGTGCGTTTGTGCACAATCGTGGGCTGCTTTTACTGTTACCGATAATACTGGTGCTGTTTTTTATGAAGGCATTTGGAATCAATACCAAAACAAATATCTTGGTGCCCAAATTAAGATTGGCATTAACCGAATTGGAGGTTTGACGCATAAACCGATAAAATTGGACAACTATACAATTAAAAGAATTGAGAAGGATAATGTGACTGGCGACATCAAAACAACAGTTTTGGACTTGCCAACTATGACGGAAGTTGCCCCAACATATTCTGGCACATTTAAGATGCTTGACGGTAGTTTGACAGAAGGTATCGTGGAATATGACATTGTTGTTTTTAGAGATTTGTTTGAGGTTGAAGATGTAGCAGAGTATGAAGCTACAACAACTTTGTCGTATGAAGTTAGTGGAAAACAAGGTGTGACTAACAAATCAATAACCATAGTGGTTAACTTCAATGATAAGCCTACTGCTGTGGAAGAAGTGGCTGCTGAAAAGGCTGTGAGCAACGTGATTTACTATAACGTGAGCGGCGTGGCAAGCGCAGAGCCATTTGACGGCGTGAACATCGTTGTGACAAAATATGCTGACGGCACTAAGAAAGTGGAAAAAATCTTGAAGTAATCTATAAGAAATAACAGAGCAGAAAGTGTGGCGCACATAGCTGATGCGTCACACTTTTTTTTGCTTGTCAATGGGCGCACCGGCGGAGTGTGGCGAAAGATGCAACGCATTTGCAGAAAAGTGCAACGTGGGGATTGCGGCGGCGTTGTAAATTTGCAACGTGAGAAAAAAGTTTTGATTTCAGATGAAAAAGACGATACCTGTGGTTGGAATGGCGTGCTCGGCATGCTCGGCAAATGTGGAGAAACGGCTCAATTCCTTGCCTGGAGTTAACGAGGCCGTGGTGTCGCTCGTGGGGCGCACCGCACTTGTTGATTTTGACGAGCAGCGCATCACGCTTGCCGACATGAAGAAGGCAATCAACGACATAGGCTATGACCTTGTGATAGAGGAAGGGCGGAGCGCAGAGCAGATAGAACGCCGCGAATATGTGCTGCTGAAGCGCAGAGTGGCACTGTCGTGGGTGTTTGCCGTGGCCGTTATGGCAGTGAGCATGGGGTGGGTTGACACCGGCAGCCGCGATGTGGCCAACCAGATGATGATGCTCCTGGCGGCGGCCAACATGTGGCTGTGCGGCCGCAGTTTCTATAAAAATGCCGTCAAGCAGCTGCGCCACGGCTCTGCCAACATGGACACGCTTGTGGCTTGCAGCACGGGAATAGCTTTTGCGTTCAGCGCATTTTGCACGTTTGCCGGAGCAAGGGTGTGGGGCAGCAGAGGATTGGAGTGGCACACCTACTACGACGCGAGCGTGATGATAATAACATTTGTGCTCACAGGTCGTCTGCTTGAAGAAAAAGCCAAAAACAGCACTGCAAGCAGCTTGCGCCGGCTCATGGGGCTTGCCCCAAAGACGGCTCGTGTGGTGAGGCGCGGCGACGACGGTGCAGAGACCATAGACGATGTGCCCATAGCCACCATAGGCGTGGGCGACGTGATAGAGGTGCATGCCGGCGAGCGTGTGCCGGTTGACGGCACGGTGACCAGTGCCGAGAGCTTCATGCAGCAAGACGGGGCTTACGTTGACGAGGCAATGATAACAGGCGAACCCACACCAGCGCTGAAAATTAAGGGCGGCAAGGTGCTTGCCGGCACTGTGCTGCAGCAAGGCAAACTGCGGTTTCGCGCCAAGCAGATAGGCGAGGACACGGCTTTGGCTCACATAATAGACATGGTGCGCCAGGCACAAAACTCCAAAGCTCCGGTGCAGCGCACCGTTGACCGCGTGGCCATGGTGTTTGTGCCGGCTGTGGGCACGCTGGCACTGCTCACGCTGGTGGTGTGGTGGGGAGTGGGTGGCACCAGCGAACTGCCCCACGCCATAATAAGCGCGGTGTCGGTGCTCGTGATAGCGTGTCCGTGTGCCATGGGGCTTGCCACCCCCACGGCTCTCATGGTGGGCATAGGCAAGGCCGCACAGCGCAATGTGCTGATAAAAGACGCCTCGGCGCTTGAGAGTCTGCGTGCCACCACTGCCGTGGTGCTCGACAAGACAGGAACGCTCACCGTGCCAAATCGCAATGTGGATTTCACCAAGGCCGACAACCTGCCGCTTGAGCAGCGCGAGCAGCTCCGGGCAGAGGCTCATGAGGCGGTGGCAAGGCTGCAGCGCATGGGCATAGAGGTGTGGGTGATGAGCGGCGACCGCGACGACGCCGTGGCCTATTGGGCTCAAAAGGCAGGAATAACCAACTGGCGCAGCGGTGCGTTGCCAGCCGACAAAGAGGCTCTTGTGAAGCAGCTGCAGAGCGAGGGCAAGAAGGTGGCAATGGTGGGCGACGGCATCAACGACACCCAGGCGCTTGCTGTGGCCGACACCAGCATAGCCATGGGCAAGGGAACAGATGTGGCAATCGACGTGGCGCAGGTGACGCTTATGGGCGATGACTTGAGCCGCATACCCGAAGCCGTGAGTTTAAGCCGGCAGACGGTGGGCATGATAAGAGAAAACCTGTTTTGGGCGTTTGTGTATAACGTGATATGCATTCCGCTTGCCGCCGGCTTGCCGCTTGCCTTTGGCATTGACTTGCAGATAACACCCATGTGGGGCAGCGCGCTCATGGCGGCAAGCTCGGTGAGCGTGGTGCTCAACAGCTTGCGGCTTAGGCTGATGAAGTGACGAAACTTTTTTTAGTTTAACAGAACATATAGATAATAAAAAAAACGAAAAAACAACATGAAAGAATTTAAAGTGGAAGGAATGAAGTGCACTCACTGCCAGCAGCGTGTGCACGACGCCGTGGTCGCCGTGGTCGGTGTGGATAAAGTAACTGTGAGTCTGCAAGATAACAAAGCTGTGGTGGAGGGCAATGCCTCGGCGCAAGCGGTGATAGATGCCGTGGAAAATGCCGGGTTCGGTTGCGAGGAGTGCTGACCATTAAGAGGTGTTAACGTGACCAATGTCACGGCATTGGCAAAAAAATCGTAAATTTGCACAAACGATAATTATTGCCGTCACTCCCAGTCTCATGGCAATGGCAAAGAGGTGAACTCTTGCGCTGCGGCGTGGGGTGGAGGTGAGGGTGACGATAAAAAACACAAGAAAATGGTAAAAATGAAAAATGTGCTGATGGCAGCAGTTTTGACAGCTCCGCTCATGGGCTTTGCTGCACAAGGCGGCAAGCATGGCATTCAGATTGCCGACATGGACCAGTCGGTGAAGCCAGGTGATGATTTTTATGAGTATGCAGGTGGAGGTTGGATGAAGGCCAATCCTCTCAAGGCCGAGTATTCGAGCTACGGCGTGTTTGACGACTTGGCAGAGACCAACCGCAAGCACCTCAAAGAATTGATAGAAGACTTGGGCAAACACAAGCAGACTCCAGGCTCAAACGGCCAAAAAGTGATTGATTTCTACAATCTGGCAATGGACAGTGTGCGTCTCAACAAAGAGGGCGCAAAGCCTATGCTTGCCGATTTGCAACGTGCCAAGACATTCAAGAAATCCAACCTGACCCAAGAAATAGCATACGAGCACATGCATCTGGGCAATCCGTTCTTCGGAATAGGCGTGTCGGCCGACATGCTCAACAGCAACATGAACGTGCTCTATATGGACGGCGGCACTATGAGCCTGCCCGATCGCGACTACTATCTCAACACCGACGCTGCAAGCAAGAAAAAGCAGGAGCAGTATCGCAAATATGTGGAGAAGATGTTCACCCTTAGCGGTTATAGCGCAAAAGAGGCAAAGGCAGCGGCCAAGGTGGTGTATGACATGGAGTATGCTTTTGCCAAGGCAAGCATGAGCCGCGCCGAGCTTCGCGACTACCGCAAGCAATATAACATCTACACTGTGGAGAAACTGCAAAAGGAATATCCGGCAGTTAACTGGGCTGAATATTTCAAACTAATGGGTCTGCCCACGGTGAAGCAGGTGATTCTTGGCCAGCCTAAGGTGATGGCTGTGGCTCAAAACTACATGGCAAACATGAGCGAGAAGAATATGCGCTACTATCTGGCATATAACATAATCTCTGGTGCGGCTTCACACTTGAGCGACGCTTTCCGCGACGCACGCTTCGACTTCTATGGCCGTGTGCTTAGCGGACAAAAGGAGCAGAAACCACGATGGAAACGCGCCCTCGCTTATCCTAACGGCATGCTGGGCGAGGTGCTCGGACAGGTGTATGTGGAGAAATACTTTCCAAAGGAGAGCAAGGCCAAGATGCAAAAGTTAATCAGCAACTTGCGCAAGTCGCTTGCCGTGCATATCTCAAAACTTAACTGGATGAGCGACAGCACCAAAATCAATGCCCTCGTGAAGCTGAATTCTTATGCAGTGAAGGTGGGTTATCCTGACAAATGGAAAGATTACAGCAAGGTTACCATCGACCCGAATTTGTCGCTCTATGACAACGTGAAGGCTTACAGCCTGTGGGACACAAAGCGCAACCTCGACAAGATGGACAAGCCTGTGGATAAAGACGAGTGGGGCATGTCACCACAAACGGTGAACGCCTACTACAATCCACAAAACAACGAAATCGTGTTCCCGGCCGCCATACTGCAACCGCCGTTCTTTGACCCAGAGGCCGATGATGCCACAAACTATGGCGCAATAGGCGTGGTGATAGGTCACGAAATGACTCACGGATTTGATGACCAGGGTCGCATGTTTGATGCACAAGGTAACATGGTGGACTGGTGGACCAAGGAAGATGCCGACAAGTTTAAGGCCGCAGCCGAGAAACTGGCAGCTCAATTTGACCAAATCACAGTGGTTAAGGACCAAAAGGCCAACGGACACTTGACACTGGGCGAAAACATAGCCGACCAAGGCGGTCTGCGCATCAGCTACGACGCATTCAAGACCACTGCTGAGGGTCAGAGCAACGAGAAGATTGACGGTTTCACTCCCGACCAGCGTTTCTACTTGAGCTATGGCCGTATCTGGGCAGAAAATGCCACAGAGGAGTCGATATTCCAGCAGACAAAGAGTGACCCACACTCAATAGGCCGCTACCGTGTGAACGCCACGCTGCGCAACATTGACACATTCTTCAAGGCATTTGACGTGAAGAAGGGTGACAAGATGTGGCTTGACGAGGCCGACCGCGCCATCATCTGGTAATCCTCCAGAACACAATACAATAAAAAAAGCCCCTGCAAGTGTGAAGTGAAGTGACCCCAAAAAGTTGGACAGGTTATTAACTATCCGATTTGAGAAAGAGTTCGGTATTGCACCGGACTCT
>CAKUAR010000011.1 GCA_934636465.1 uncultured Muribaculaceae bacterium | reverse complement strand
CCGTTCTTCATAATTGTGACGCCTATACATAATGCACCCCAAAAGTTTTGTGTCTAACTTTTGGGGTGCAGTTCAGTGCAGGAGCTTTTTTTTATTGTTGCATTTTGTGCGCATGAAGGGACTCGAACCCCCACGACATTACGTCATAAGATCCTAAGTCTTACGCGGCTACCAATTACGCCACATGCGCATATTGTCGTTTTGCTTTGCAAAATTAATTCTTTTGGGTCAATCTGGCAAATTTATTTTGGGAAATGCTCAAGTGAAGTCATTGTGGAGTCAATAAGCAAGTGCAAAATTAATTGGAGTGGTTAAGACGATTGTCACTTGCTGTGTGTCATCTGCTCAAGCACCTTGAACGCGGTGTCGAGTATGGCATCGTGGAGCAGAAGGCCTGTTTTGGGGTCGCTTGCCATGTCAACCTGCACGTCGGGTGCCACGCCTTGCTCGGTGGGCTGGCTGTCGGGGCCGGTTATGGGGCAGGCGGAGAATCGCACTGTCCAGCCATTTGGCAACTCGCTGGTGAATGGGAGTCCGCTGCCTCCGCCTGTGGTGTCGCCCACCACTTTCACGTTTGGCAGCGACTTCATGATTGACACAAAATTGTTGGTGGCGCTGTAGGAGCCGCGGTTGGCAAGCACCACAATGGGCTTGGTGTAGTGTATGCGCTTGGCGGTGGGGCTGATGTAGTAGTCGTAGGGCTTGGAGAAATCGTCGTGGCCAGGGCCTTTTTTGTGCGAAATGGCTCCGGCATATATTTTCTCGTTGATGAAGCGTCCCACAAGCCGCTTCACATTGGTCAGATAGCCACCGCCGTTGCTTCGCACGTCAATCACGAGGCCGTCGGAGCTGGCAAGATACTCAAGCGCGGCGTCGAGGTTGCCTTCGCCTATCACTGTGCCGAAATCGCCGTAGTAGAGGTAGCCGAAATTGTTGCTCAAAATCTGATATTTCATGCCAGAGGCGCGCTTGTAGTCGAAGTTGAGATAATATTGGTCAATGAGCCGCTCGTCGTAGTTGAGCGGGCGTTTCTCCCAAATCCAGTAGCGTGACACGTTGGCTGCCGAAATGAGGTTGGTGTGGCCGTCGCGCAGCTCCATGAGCATGGCGGAGCACAGGTCGAACAACTCGCTGCTGGTCATTTCGGGGCGCACTTTGGCGCGATAGCTGCGCCCGACGGCTTCCCAGTCGATGTGCTTGTAGGCAAAGAAGCTGTAGTGCTGGTCGAGTGTGGTCCACAAGGCATCGAAGTTGCCCTCGGGGTTGTTGGCAAACTCTTCCTGCTTCTCGCAGCCAGTGCATGTGGCAAGCAGCAAGGCGGCAAACAGCAATATGTGTAGGCAGTGCTTAATCATCATTGGTTTGTGGGATTTTTCAATATCTTTTTCAGTATATCGACGAAATAATCTTGGTGTGGCCGGCCGACGGCTTGCGGCGGCCTATGGAGAAGATGTCGCCACCCACGCCAATCACGAAACTGTTAGTGGAAATCTGGGTGTTGAGGTTTTTAATCCACGATGTTTCGATGCGGTTGCGGAAGCCAACGCGCAGCACAGTGCCGCCAAGGTGGAAATCGGCGCTTGCAAAGTTGGTCATGTCGAAACGGTTGCCCCACCAGCCAAAATGCGTGAGGCTGGAGTGGTGGCCGACGTAGATTTCAAAATAAGACTCATCGTATTCGGGGGAGTAGAACACACCCGCTACAGGCAGTGTGGCCTGGTAGCGCAGTGTGAGCGGCGTGCTGCCGAGGCGTGTGTTCCACACGGCTGCCAGCGAGGCATCGACGCTCCAGCGGATTTTGACAGAAACCACGTTGTTGGCATTGTTGGCGTTGTAGATTGCTCCGCCGTGCAGACCTGTGCCGGCTCCAGCCATAAGTTGCAGTGCGGGCACAGAAAAGGTGTTGCGCCACTTGTGGAGCATGTGCCAAGAGGCATCGACCATGAGCGCGTGCATAGTGTGATTGCCGGCAGGATTGGTGACATGGCTGTAGTCGGTGCCAAACTCCAGCTGGCTCACCCAGTGCTCCGGGCTGAACTTCATGGCCTGAAGCCTCTCGTAGGCAAGGCGTGTGTTCCAGCCACTGTAGCGTATGGGGGTGAGGTAGGTGTCGAGCAGTGAGGCGTGGCCAAAGTCGGCCGTAAAAACCGACGCCACAGGGCGCAGCACGCAGCAGGCGGCAGTGTCGGCTTCTTGTGCGCTGACCTTGCTTGGGGCGAGTGTCAGCCACATAGCTGCCAGCAATGCCAATGCCGCATGGCAAAACGCACGTGGAGAGCGGTGCTGCGGGTTATTTTTCTGGCTCGTCGTCATTGGCAGGAGTGTCGTCGTCGATGTTGTCAAACATGCGCATCTGGCCTGTAAGCTGGTCTTTCACCGCTTGTTGGTTGATAGGTTGGGCGGTGTCGGCGTCGGGCTGCAAATCGGTGTCGGCTGCCAGTTGTGGCTCGCTTGGCTCAACAATGCGCGGCTCTATCTCTTCTACTTTCTCAATCTGGTAGTTTGACAGACGCTTGCCCTTGGCTCTGAAGCTCTTAACTGCGATGAACTGCTCGGCGTCGATTTCAAGAGGGTCGCGGAACGAGTCACCACCGCCAAACTGCACGTTGAAGCGCGGATATGCCTCGTCGGTGAGCAAGATGAGCTGTGAGTCGGGGTTGGTGCCAGTCACGTTTTGCTTCTTGACGCTGTCTTCGAGCGTGAACCGCTTGAGGTAGATATAGCCTTGGTCTGCATCATTGACGATGGCGGTCCACACCTTGGCGGCATCGAATTTCTCGATGCGCAATATGCCCTCCTCATAGTGGTTGGTGGCTTCGCTCGACGTGGTGTAGTAGTCGCCGTTTTTCATTATCACGAGTACACGGTCGTTGCCGCAGAACTTGCCAAGCGATGTGCCGTGCCCCTCGTAGTTGAGGCGCAATATGTCGGGGTCGAACCACACTTCGCGGTCGCCGAGGGTGGAAACGCCTTTCTCCTTGAGCGAAATGCGGTGTATCTCGTTTTTGGTCACGAGATTGCCTCGTGCCTGCTTGCCCTTGATGGCGAGTTTCGAGAGGTCTTCGTCGAACTGCAAGATCTTTAGGCGATATTTGGGCTTGAGCGTGATGCGCAGCACCTCTGCCTCGCCGTTGGGGTTGGCGGTGAACCACAAAATCTTGCTTCCCGGCTTGCCTTGAGTGACGTCGTACTCGGTGTCGCGCGTCACGCCGGTCACGGCAAAGCGTTTCATATAAACTATGCCGCCCTTGCCGTCTTGGTAAAGCACATTGTAGATGGTGCGCTTGTCATTACGCTTGAACACGTTGACATAGAGCACATTTTTACCCACATACACCTTGTCGGCCACCTTGATGACCTTGTATTTGCCGTCTTTGTAGAAAATGATAACGTCGTCGATGTCGCTACAGTTGCACACAAACTCATTTTTCTTGAGTCCGGTGCCAATGAAGCCGCCCTCGCGGTCGATGTAGAGCTTCTCGTTGGCCTCTGCCACTTTGGCTGCCACTATGGTGTCGAAGTCGCGAATGATGGTGCGGCGCGGGTGTTGCGGTCCGTATTTGCGTTTCAGACCCTCATACCAGTTGATGGTGTGCTCCACGAGGTGCTCGAGCTTATAGTCGATGTCGGCGATGCGGTCTTTGAGCATGGCGATGTAGTTGTCAGCCTTGCTGCTGTTGAACTTGAGGATACGCCCCATCTTGATTTCCATAAGGTGCAGAATGTCGTCGCGCGTCACTTCGCGAATGAAGTGGGGCTTGAACGGCTCCAGACGTTTGTCGATGTGAGCCACTGCCACGTCCATGTCTTTGGCCTGCTCAAACTCTTTGTCCTTATAGATGCGTTCCTCGATGAATATGCGCTCGAGCGACGCCATGAAAAGCGACTCCTGCGACTCCTTGCGCTTGCACCCAAGCTCGGCTTTGAGGGTGCGCTTGGTGCAGTCAACGCTGTAGCGGAGCACATCGCTCACGGTGAGGAACTGCGGCTTCTCGTCCTTAATCACGCAGCAGTTGGGCGAAATGCTTGTTTCGCAGTCGGTGAAAGCATAGAGGGCGTCTATGGCGATGTCGCTCGAGGTGCCGGGCTGCAGCTGCACTATGATTTCGGCCTCTTTAGATGTATTGTCGTCAACTTTCTTGATTTTTATCTTGCCTTTCTCCATGGCCTTGATTATGGAGTCAATCAAGGTCTTGGTGGTCTTGCCATAGGGAACGTCTTTGATGAGCAGTGTGCGGTTGTCGATTTTCTCGATTTTGGTTCGCACCCTCACGCTGCCGCCACGCTCGCCGTCGCGGTAGTTGCTCACATCTACGTAGCCGCCGGTTAGGAAGTCGGGGTAGAGGTGAAACTCCTCGCCGCGCAGATAGCTGACAGCGGCATCGAGAATTTCATTGAAGTTGTGAGGCAGAATTTTGCACGACAGACCCACGGCAATACCCTCGGCACCCTGGGCGAGCAGCAACGGAAACTTCACAGGCAGGGTGATAGGCTCCTTGTTGCGGCCGTCATACGACAGCGTCCACTCGGTGACCTTGGGGTCGAAAAGCGTGTCGAGCGCAAACTCTGACAGGCGCGCCTCGATGTAACGCGGAGCTGCGGCATCGTCGCCGGTGAGAATGTTGCCCCAGTTACCCTGTGTGTCAATCAGCAGTCCTTTTTGACCGAGTTGCACGAGAGCGGAATAGATTGACGCGTCGCCGTGAGGGTGGTAGTGCATGGTGTCGCCCACAATACCAGCCACTTTAGAGCGCCGTCCGTCGTCGCTCTCCTTCATGACGTGCAAAATGCGCCGTTGCACAGGCTTCAGTCCGTCCTCTATGTGAGGAATGGCGCGTTCCAGAATCACGTAGGAGGCGTAGTCGATAAACCAGCTCTCATACATGCCCGAAAGCTGTAGCTTCTTGTCCTTGGGCACTTGGTAGGAGGAATGGGCGTTTTGCGCCGAGTCGTCGGCTTGCTCCAGTTCGTCGCTACCGTCGTCGAGGTGCTGGTTTTCCAAATCTTCCGGATTGATGTTCTCGTCTTTCTTCATATTTTCTCTTTGTCTCTACTGGTCAAAAAAACACATTGCCACGCCGCTCCACACTCGCCGCGCGCCTCACCGAGCACGCGAGCCGCGCCTTTTGGGCGCGGACAGACGCATGAAGCTTTTAAGCAGGAGCTTCTTAGGCAATTAACTTGTTGTTGCAAATTTACGATAATTTATCCACCCTTCCCACTTGGCGGCTTGCTTTTTTCGGGACTGAGAAACCATTTTAACTGCGCTGATTTGCAGTAATTCCGCTAAAAACTGTGAAATCGGGTGGTATATCGGAAATTTACAGTAAATTTGCGACATTAATCAATAAAAGTTTTAATCACGGAGAGCCGAGTGTGCGCGGCATTGCGCTAAGCACCGTGCAAGGCGAAAAAGAAACGAAAAGTGGTGCGTCCTGTTAACCACACTTGCCTGGCAACACCGCATGCAAAGCTCCCATAGCACATTAAATTTTCAAAAAATGGCACAAGAAGACAACTTCAAGCAAATCGTTTCACACGCCAAGGAATACGGATTTGTTTTTCCGTCGAGCGAAATCTACGACGGACTGGCTGCAGTTTATGACTACGGACAAAACGGTGTTGAACTCAAAAACAACATCAAGCGCTACTGGTGGGAGGCAATGACCCTTCTGCACGAGAACATAGTGGGTCTTGACTCGGCCATTTTCATGCACCCGACTATCTGGAAAGCTTCTGGTCACGTTGACGCTTTCAACGACCCGCTGATTGACAACCGTGACTCAAAGAAGAGATACCGTGCCGACAACTTGATAGAGGACGAAATCGCCAAGTTTGACGAGAAAATCAATAAAGAGGTGGCCAAGGCCGCAAAGCGTTTTGGCGAGAAGTTTGACGAGGACATGTATCGCAAGACCAACCCACGCGTGCTTGAACACCAGCAGAAACGCGACGAGCTCCACTCACGCTATGAGAAGGCCATGAACGCCAATGACCTCAAGGAACTCAAACAGATAATTCTGGACTACGGAATAGTTGACCCGATTTCGGGCACGAAAAACTGGACCGATGTGCGTCAGTTCAACCTCATGTTCAAGACCGAAATGGGAAGCAGTGCCGACAACACCATGACGGTGTATTTGCGTCCGGAAACAGCACAGGGCATTTTTGTGAACTTCCTTAATGTGCAAAAAACCGGCCACATGCGTCTGCCGTTTGGTATAGCCCAAATAGGCAAGGCTTTCCGCAACGAGATTGTGGCACGCCAATTCATATTCCGCATGCGCGAGTTTGAGCAAATGGAGATGCAATTCTTCGTGCGCCCGGGCGAGGAAATGGAATGGTTTGAATATTGGAAAAAGACGCGTCTCAAGTGGCACGAGGCTCTGGGCATGGGCAACGAGAACTATCGTTTCCACGACCACGAGAAACTTGCCCACTATGCCAACGCCGCAACTGACATAGAGTTTAAGATGCCTTTCGGCTTTAAGGAAGTGGAAGGAATACACAGCCGTACCAACTTTGACTTGAGCCAGCACGAGAAATTCTCGGGCAAGAAGGTGCAATATTTCGACCCAGAGCTTGGCAAGTCGTACACGCCATACGACATAGAAACGTCAATCGGTGTGGACCGCATGTTCCTCTCTGTGTTCTGCCACTCTTATGAGCAGCAGAAACTTGAGAACGGCGACTCACGCACGGTGCTCCACCTGCCCAAGCAACTTGCTCCTGTGAAATGCGCTGTGATGCCTCTGGTGCGCAAAGACGGCATGGAGGAGAAGGCTCATGAGATTATGGACATATTGAAATTTGATTTCTCAACGCGCTTCGACCCGAAGGACTCTATCGGCAAACGCTATCGCCGCCAAGACGCAATAGGCACACCATATTGCGTGACCGTTGACGGCCAGACACTCACCGACAACACTGTGACTCTGCGCGACCGCGACACTATGGAGCAGCAGCGTGTGAGCATAGACCGCGTGCCTGAAATCATAGACAACGAGTGCAGCCTGAACAACCTGCTCAAAAAACTCGTGTAACACTCAAAAAAACTGCAAGCAGAAATGAGAAAATTCCCACTGTTACTTATTCTTGCCGTGTTTGCCTGCGCACTGACTTCGTGTCTGGGCGACGACGATGACGACACATCGAAAAACTACAAGGAGTGGCGCACAGCCAACGTCAGCTGGTTTAGCACACAAAAAGACTTGAAAAATGCCGACGGAACGGCGTTTTACACTCCAGTGGTGGCTTCGTTTGACAAAAATGCGATAGTGT
Source organism: uncultured Muribaculaceae bacterium (assembly GCA_934636465.1). Taxonomy (GTDB): domain Bacteria; phylum Bacteroidota; class Bacteroidia; order Bacteroidales; family Muribaculaceae; genus Sodaliphilus. The sequence continues at coordinate 58,911 of CAKUAR010000011.1, read as the reverse complement.
ATATGCATTGGTTTAACGACACCAACCTGACCAAGCAGAATTTGAAGCCGTTTTACACATCGACGATTGATGTGAAATATATAGGCCGACTGTATGACAACTCGGTGTTTGACTCGTCGTATTACCGCACATCGCCAGCCGACAGCGTGCTACGCATTCAGCTAAACTACACGGTGCTGGGCTGGGGCATAGGCTTGACTCGCATGCACATAGGCGACAGTTGCCGAATTCTCATTCCATATCAGCTGGGCTATGGAGACAACGGCTATGGCGACTTGAAGCCATATACCACGTTGCAGTTTGACGTGAAGCTTGTTGGAATTCCTGGTTTGTATATCAAGCCCTGACGGGTTTAGTCATAAGCAAAGACGAGAGGCATGAGCCACACACGGTGGGCTGATGCCTCTCGCTGCTTTTTTCTTGCCGCTTAGTGTCACGACACGGCTGGCAAGAGGGCGCGTGTGCGCGGCATGATGAAGCTGAAGCCTGTGATGCGAGCCACTGTGGCTTGTGACAGACGCTGAAAGTTGGCTTGAGGCATGATGCCGGTGAATGTGACCGTGCGCACAGCTCCTGCCTGATTGCCGAGGAAATCGGCAAGCGAGTGGTCGTCGTCGGTGTAGGTGAGGGTGGCTATGCGGTTGCCGTCGGCTGTGAAAAGATGCAGCTCAATGGCCTGGCTCGACTGCGACCCTGCCGGGATGCATGCCGTCAGCCTCAACTCCACAGGCAGACTCACGGTGATGAAGCCTGGCGACGGCTCGGCTTGCTGCCTGGTGGCGGTGAGGGTGTCGGCAGCCACTTGCACGGCTTGCGCATTGTCGCCCGACACGGTGAAGCGCGCAATGCAGATTTTGCGCGATTGTGGTGAGCCACAGCTAAATGCCACTGCTGCCACAATGGCCATGGCGAGCATGAAAAAGAATTTGAATTTGCTCATTAGGCGGTTGCATTTTATATTTGCAGCCACGAAGTTACACATAAAATGGCAGAATTGGTGGCCGTTTAGGGCATGTTTGTCTTTGTAAAACGGCTGTTTGTCGAGTCGATTTGCTTTTGGGTGGCGCAAAGGTGTATATTTGCTGGTGAAAAATAACGACACTTTAACAATTAGAAGTTATGAAATGCAGATTTTTAAGCGTGCTGATAGTGGCAGGCGCCGCAATGTGCGCATCGACAGTGTGGGGGCAAGCCCCAAAGGGTGTGGGCGGCAATGAGTCGGCCGAAGAGATGGCTCAACGTCAACTTGAGCGCATCGACAAGGCCGTGAGCTTGACCGATGCCCAAAAGACGCAAATCAAGGGCTTCTACAACAGCCTTTTACAAGGGAAGAGGGCGAGAAGAAGTTTAAGGAAGTGGAAGAGCAAGTGAAAAGTGTGCTGACTGAGGAGCAAAAAGCAAAATATGAGAAGATTTTGCAGCCGAAACCGGCATCTGGCAAAAAACGTGGCGGACCACGCGGCGGGAACAAGGATAATGACTAAAGACAAAATGAGATAAACAGCATCAGTGCAAGGCATTTGCGGTGGGGAAAAGGAGAAAACCAGATGCTTTTGCACTTGATTTGCAAGATATTTGTGTTTGTTAAGTTGTGAAAAAGGCGGTAGTTGGAGTGAGTCCAACGCCGCCTTTGCTGTGCATTGGGGTTGTGTTTGTGGCATTTGGGGTCACTGATTGTGAGCAAATAATGGTGGCTGGAGCTTGAAAATGTTATAACTTTGTGAAGAATTAACGATATTATTCACGTTTTAAAACGAACAAAATGAGAAAACTATTATTGACGCTCGCAATGCTGCTTGTTGTGGTGACGGGAGCCAATGCCGCCGGCAAACTGACGGTGGGCACGCGTCTCTATATGCACGGAGCCGGACTGGCTGGAGAAATCAAGACGCCAGCCGACGCATCTAGAGCCGCAGCGAGAAAATCGGCAGCCAAAGGCGCACTTGTGCAGTGCTTTGTGAGTGCTGACGGCAAGACAAAGACCGCCTTGCGCAACATGGGCGCGCACATTCACGGCCAGGTGGGCAGCTTGCTGCTTGCTTCGGTGCCAGCCGACAGGCTTGCCGACATTGCTGAGGCGCAAGGTGTGGCACAAGTAGATGTGGCCAAGAAACTCACGGCTTTCACTGACTCTGCACGGTCGGTGACCCATGTGGATAAAGTGTGGAATGGAGCGTCAAACGGTCTGCCAAGCAACTACGACGGAACAGGCGTGGTGATTGGTGTGATAGACACAGGCATTGACTTCACGCACCCGGCATTTAAGGACGCGTCGGGCAACCTGCGCATAAAGTCGGTGTATATGCCGGAGGCAAGCTCTGGTGGCGTGTATCCGGTGGTTGACGGCGACACTCTGCCTGGCCGCAGCTATGTGACCGATAAAGACATACTAAACCTTGGCACCGACACAAAATCGGCTGACCACGGCACGCACACCACCGGCACGGCAGCCGGCACACTTGTGAACAAGTATGGCGGTATGGCTCCGGGCAGCGAGATTGTGCTTGGCGCATGCGGCGACAACCTGTCGAGTGTGAACATAGCCGCCAGCGCACTCTACATAGCCGAATATGCGAAACGCGCAGGCAAGCCTTGTGTGATAAGCATAAGTTTGGGTAGCTTGAGCGGTCCGCACGACGGAACTTCGGCACTGCCGTACATATATGACCAGATTGCAAAAAGCTATGGTGCGGTGATTGTGATAGCAGCAGGAAACTCCGCCGACGAAAAGGTGTATCTGGGCAAGACGGTGACGGTGAACTCCACCGTTGACCACCCGTCGCTCGGCACAGTGATTATGCCTAAGTCGGGATATGAAAACACGGCTTTGGCCAAGTCGTATCACTGCGTGTCGCTGCTCGACGTGTGGAACAACAACTCCAGAGCAGTGTCGGCGCAGGCTGTGATACTTGACAGCAAGGGCAACCCTGTGTGGAAAAGCAGCATGCTGACCGGCAGCTACACCGAAATCAGCGGTCGCAGCTTCAGCGATTACTTCGGCTCTGGCAGCAGAATAGTGTCGGCTGGCATGGTGGAGGACAACGGCCGTTACCACTTGCAGATACAATCGCTGATTGCAAACTCATATAGCACGACCAACACATATAGCTATGCGGTGCTGTTTTATGGCAAAGATGGTGATGTGATTGACGTGTATGAGTCGTATGGCAGCGAATACACCGACTTGGGCTCAATGGCCAGCGAGGTGTATGACCTGACAGAAGGTGTGGGTAAAAACTCGGAGTCGGACGATGTGACCGGCCACAGAACAATCTCGGTGGGCGCAATGGGTTCAAGGCTTAAATTCCCATACGGAACAGATAACCCTCGCATGGTGGGACTCTCAAACTATGGCTTTAAGGAAGGCGACATAGCATATTTCTCAAGCTACGGCACTGACTACAACGGCCAGCAGCACCCGTTTGTGGCTGCTCCGGGCCACACTGTGGTGGCTTCTGTGAACCACTACAGCAGCAGATACACTTATAAGAACAGCTCGCAGAAAGTGGCCCAAGACGGTAAAGACTACTACTGGGCATATATGAGCGGCACATCAATGGCCACACCGGTGACGTCGGGAATAATAGGCTTGTGGTTGCAAGCCAACAACACCCTCAAGGTGGACGACATAAAGCGCATAATAAAGGAAACTGCAATTCACGACCAATATACCGACGGTGAAAACAAAGAACGCTTTGGTGTGGGCAAGATTGACGCTTTTGCCGGACTTGCATACATAACTAAAAACATGTCGTCGATTTCGACCAATCTGCTTAGAGTGGATTTCGGCCATGCTGCAGCAAAGACCGAAGTGGAGAAAACAATCACGGTGCGCGGCACAAAACTGTCGGCCGACGTGAATGTGGCTCTGGTTGACAGCGACAAGGTGTTTGGCGTGGAGCCAACGGTGCTGAAACTTGCCGATTTGGCAAAAGGCGTGGACGTGAAAGTGAAGTTTGTTCCGCGCAAAGCCGGAAACTACACCGGCAAACTGGTGCTTAGCTCCGAAGGCGTGAACGACTTGGTGGTGGAACTTAATGCCGTGGGTGAGTCGGCCGGCATAGTAATGCTCCCAACCGACACTGCACAAGTGACGACAAACTCGTTTGTGGCAAAATGGAACGACGGCAATGAAAACGACGGCTCTGTGAGCTACACCCTCCTGGTGAACAAGCAAGGCAATCCGCTGAAATTGGTAGATGCCGACTTTAGCGGTTTCACAAGCACAAAACCAACCGACATAAGTGCCGTGCTTGCCGACTCGGTGCCGGAATTGACCGGCTGGCAAGGCAAGGGTGTGATGACCGTGACCGGCTCACTCCTGCTCAACGGTAAGCTCACGTCTGACAAACTTAGTGGCTTTGGTGAGTCGGGCAAAGTGACTGTGAAGCTCTATGGCAAATCATATAACGCCAAAGCGTTTGGCAACGCCACGATGACAATCACAACGAGCCTTGGCTCGGAGAAAGTGGCACTTGGCCGCACCGACAATGAATATAGCGTGGTGCTTGACGCCGCCAACAACGACGTGCTTAGCTTCAGCCAAGACAAAGGCACTGCGCAGCTGGCATGGCTGAAAGTGTATGTGGGCGAAGCTGATGCCACACAGGCTGACGATAGCCCTGCGGCTTATCGCAAGGTGACCGGCATTAAGGCCGACAACTACACGGTGAACGGCTTGGCCGACGGCACAACATATAGCTACATGGTGCGCGCGGTGAGTGCTGACGGAAGCGTGTCGGGCTGGTCGAACATGGGTAGCGTGGCAACTAAAGTGGCTGCCAGCAAGACTATGACGCTTGCCGAGATTGCCACAGCCGGAGAAATAGGTAAAAACTATAAGGTGGCCGACAGTGACCTTGTGGCCGTGTATGCCAACGACAGCATAATCATAGCCAAGGACAACAACGGCTATGCCAAGAAAGACACTCTGCGTGCCGGTCAGACCGACTTTGTGAAGGCAATGAAACTGCAAAACGGCGACTATGACCAAAGCAACTGGGTGGCTATAAAGCTGCCACAGGGAACTAAGGTTGACGGCAACTGGATAGAAGACTTGAAGGCTGGCAAGAGCTTTAAGATAGACAGTGTGGGCGGCGCGCTTGCCGATGCACTCAACTTGACGATAGAAGCCACGTCAGCTCCTAAGCGCGGCGACGACACCACGTTTGTGCCAAACACCATGATCCCTGCAAACTTCATCGGCACCCAGAAGAGTGCGGTGAGCGGCAAGGAGTATTTCTTCGTGACGCCAAAGCCGTGGGAAGTGGTGACGTTGACTTGGGCAAAATGGGATAGTTCAAACCACAGATTTATGCAACCAGAGCAAAGCGACACCACTAACTACTATGGCTTGAAGGGCGGCGCTTATGCTTCGCTTGACCATGTGGGTGGCGAAGGTAAATTTGTGCAAGACCACACCTATCAGTTCCGCGCCTTGGTTGTGAGAGCCGACTTTGATGTGACAAACTCTGCCGACATGAGCTATGACTACTGCATATTGCCGCTTGAGACAACGGGCGATGTGAAAGACCTGTCGGGCGTGGCAACCATTAATGGTGGAAAAACTGTGGTAGGCGTTACGTATTATAACGTGGCTGGCGTGGCAGCCAGCAAGCCGTTTGACGGCGTGAACATAGTGGAAACACGCTTTAGCGACGGCAGCCGCACCGTGGTGAAGAAGCTGAATTAATTGCGTTAGACAAGAAAATATCCGATAAGTGAAGTCGGGGAAGTGGGTAAATATCCTGCTTCCTCGATTTTATTTCTGACAGTAAAAAATGAATTTTACATTTCCATTTCAGCTATCAGTATGCCCAAATACATATCAGACGGAAGATGACGAAACCAGTACAGGTGCTGGATCCCATTGGGTAAAGCGTGTCGGCTATAGTCTTGACGATAACCATGCGAGGGCACACTGGCTAAGGAAATAGACATGCTATTGTGGAGAAATGAAATCAAAGTGTAACCGCAAGCCGTGAAGAAGCCATTGAAACAGAGCTATTTTAGAATCAAATAACATTATTGCCATTTTGCTTCTATCGTTTTTTTGTTTCTGTCTTTCAAAATTTCTGTCATATTGCTCTGTGCCCATGCAATCATGTTTTCCACTACAGGAATGAATGAGCGGGCACGGGCGGTGAGCGAATACTCCACTCTCGGTGGAACTTCGGCATAGACTTGTCGGGTGACAAAACCATCTGCTTCCAATGAGCGTAGGGTAGATGTCAGCACTTTTTGTGAAATGTCGGGAATGGCTCGGTTGAGGGCATTGAAGCGAATATTGTCGTTTTGGTGCATCACGTAGATGACCAACAATGACCATTTGCCACAAATATGCGCTAAGATATTGCGAACAGGACAGTTTTGAATGAAAGTGTCTGTTATCTGATTGCTCATAATTTCTTTTTGTAAATGTGTATGTAATTGCTTTATTATCACTAATAGTGAGTAAAAGTAACTAACTTTCTTAAAGCAATGTAGCTTTTTATATTAAAGTGTGTTAACGGATTAAAAACTTAGCTCCTGATAATCAGTAATAGTTACCTAAAAGTAAGTAACTTACGTGGTGGTGTCCTCTTGTGAGGGTAAAGAAACCACTATACTTTTGCACTATCAAATGAAGATATTACTCAATAAAATAAAAAGTTCAGAGGCAATGAAAGAAACAAAGACAATTATCAAGGCAGAGAATGTGACAGCCGTAGATTTCGGAAAGTTGAGCAACTTGAACGAGTATTTATTGGAACTTTCCCCAGAGGTTAATATTCCAGGAAAGGTATTCGGTGGCGCATTGGTAGGTGCAACAGGTGGGGATTTCTCTTTCCAGTCGTTCGCTCCTGGCACAGAGACAGGTTTCCTACACACACACAAGACACATGAGGAGTTGTACTTCTTCCTCAGTGGTAAGGGTGAGTTTCAGGTTGATGGCAATGTGTTCTCCATTACGGAAGGAAGCGTGGTGAGAGTAGCCCCAAATGGCAAGCGTTCCATTCGCAACAATGGCACAGAACCATTGGTAATGCTCTGTGTGCAATATCGTGGTGCTACTTTTACACCAGATGATGCCACCGATGGCGTTATCTTGAATGAAAAGGTGGAATGGTAAGCTCGTTCTTCTTCATTTCCATATTAATTGGAAATTGACGCTTACAAATTAAAAAGCCGTATCTTGACCTAATGGTCTTGATGCGGCTAAATGTTTTTTTCTACCGTTTTTCTCTATAAGGTTCTCCTTGACAAAGAAAATGATAATTCGCTCCCATTAGTTTCGTTGTTTTACCAATTCGATGGCTTCCTTGCCAGTGATATGCTCAATGGTAAACTCTATTACAGCCACGTTATTTATGCCTTTTTCTATCTTGGCAGCTAATGCTTGTTTCAGCCAGTTATAGCCTCTTGTGGGGCATTTGTATAAAGAAAGTTGGTCATGGTCTTGTTTTGATTTATGATGCAAAGGTAAAGCTTTTTTACAAGTCGAGGGTGATTTGCTTGTCGAGTGTGGCGGTGTCGGGACGGTTGTTTGCCACGGAAAGCCCCATGAGTCTTATGGGCTTGCGAGAGAAATCTACGTCGGCTTTTGCCAGCAGCAGCTTGGCTAGTGGAAGAATGTCGGACTTGCGGCGCAAAATCTTGCCCTGGGTGGCGCTGCGCGTGATTTGGGTGAAATCGCTGAACTTGATTTTGAGGGTGAGCGTGCGGCCATTGAAGTCGTGCTTGTTGAGCCGCTCTATTAGTTCGAGCATAGTGTTGTATAGCTCCATCACGGCGATGGTGTGCTTGGTGATGTCGGTGTCGAAAGTGCGCTCGCAACCTATGGATTTTCTCACCCAGTCGGGCGACACAGGGCGGTCGTCTATGCCGCGGGCAAAGTTGTAGTAGATTTGTCCCATTTTGCCGAAGTGAAAATGCAGTTGCGGCAACTCCATGGCTCGCAGTTGCTCCACGGTGCTGATGCCCAGACGGTGCATGGTTTGCGCCGTCTTAGGCCCCACGCCCCACAGGTCCTCAACAGGCAGTTTGGATATGAATTCGAGAGCCTTTGAGGGGTGAACCACGCACAATCCGTTTGGCTTGCGATAGTCGGAGGCTATCTTGGCCAACAGCTTGTTGTGAGCCACGCCGGCAGATGCGGTGAGGTGCAGCTCGCTGCTGATTTCGGCTCGTATGCGTTTGGCAATGTCCATGGCGAGAGGTATGCCAAGGTTGTTGTCGGTGACGTCGAGAAAAGCCTCGTCGATGGAGATTGGCTCAATGAGCGAGGTGTAGCGGCTGAAAATTTCGTGCACTTGCTGCGACACTTGCTTGTAACGCTCAAAGTGCGGCTCCATGATGATGAGTTGCGGGCACAGACGCTTGGCGGTGGCGATGGGCTGTGCGGAGTGCACACCAAAAGGGCGGGCCTCGTAGCTGGCTGTGGAGACAACTGACCGTGGCATGTCGTGCCCAACGGCTATGGGTTTGCCCCGCAACTCCGGGTTGTCGAGCTGCTCCACCGAGGCAAAAAAGGCGTCCATGTCAATATGTATGATTTTGCGCAACGACATCTTTGTGGTGCAAATATATGGAAATATCCGGATTGTATTTTAATAAAATTTATTTTACAGCCGTTTTGCCACAGGCTATGGAAAATGTGCTATCAGTTAGCTAACGAAGCGGTGGTTGTGGCGGGTGGCATGCTTGTGGTGGCAGCGTGTGAGCGGAAAATGACATTATTTTTTACGGCTAAATGTGGTCGGTATTATGAATTATTATATAATTTTGCATAAAAGTTGGTAAAACGAACAAAATTAAACGTTTTTATTTAAGTCTATAATTAATTCAAGTATCAAACAAATTTACATGAGAAAAGTCTATTTGTCATTAGTGATGCTTATGCTGTGGGTCTGTCTGCCAGGACAGGCACGGCAGTTGGCTAAATTCTCGCCCATAATCGACCCTGGGCCGAGTCTGCAGCCAATAGAGCAGCAAGTGAATGGTGAGGCTTTGCCGGCCAATGCCAAAGTGATTAACAATGCAAAAGAGGAGCTGAGGTTGCAGCCCAAGGCAAAAGCCGAGAGAGGCAAGGTGGCGCAAAGCTCTGCACGCAAAGCAGGAGCCAAGCGTGTGGCAAAACCGCTTAGCGAGGTGCTTGGCACCTACATGAGCGTGGACTACAGCTACTATACCAAGAGCTATGACCACCATGTGGTGAAGATTTTGCAACGCAATGATTCGCTGCTTGTGAACAACATGTTTGGCGCGCAGACCGACTTGGTGGCCAGCTACGATGCCACTGCAGGCGTGCTGACGATTAAGCCGCAGTTTATCTACGACTCCGAGAGTTATGGCAAGAGCTGGATATGCAGCTGGGACGGCGTGAAGCCGCTGGTGTATGACACCGAGACACCAATCACGGCAACAGTGCAGGCCGATGGAAGTCTGAAGTTGTCGTGCTGGGGCGTGTATGTGATGGAGGGCTCTCAAAAGGGAGGCGTGTTTAACGCCTACACGGAGTCGTCGCTCAAGAAACCGAATGCCACAATGCACACGGTGGAGTACTCGACCAACACAGAGAAAGACTATCCGCTGCTTGTGGAGCAAATTGCCGACAACCAGCTTAGTCTGGCCAACTTCATTGACAACGGCAAGGCCGTGAACATGACGTTGCGTCCCGACAGCACTTCGTATATCAGTGCCCAGCAAGTGGCAACACTTGCCGTGTTTGGTGACTTCACACTCAATGCTGCCAATGCAAAAGGCAAGATTGACAAGTATGGATATATCAGCGGCACAAAGACCGCCGGAGGCATAAGTCTGAGTCCTTGGGGTGTGTTCTGCGTGAAGAGCACATCGATAGTTATGGCAAACATTGCCAGCAGCGAAATCAAGTTTAACGGATTTGAGCCCAAATACCCCACCAAGGTTGCCGTGAACTTTGACGGCGACGGAAGTGAGGCAAGCCCTTATAAGATTAAAACACTTGCCGACCTCAAGGCACTTGCCCAAAGTGTGACGGACGGCGAAAGTTACAAAGGAAAGTATTTGGCACTTGCCGGCGACATTGACGCAAGCGTGGAGTCGGCCACCACTTATCAGCAAATAGGATTTGACGATAAAAATTATTTCGACGGAACATTTGACGGTGCAAACCACACCATAAGCGGCTTGAAAGCCAACTTTAATGGTGACAACTATGGAGGCCTGTTTGGAATAATAGGAGCAAACGCAACCATTAAAAACCTCAGTATAAAAGATGCCGATGTGGCAGGCTCTGGCCGCTACCTTGGAATTGTGGTGGGCTACAATAAGGGCGGTAACGTGGAAAACTGCCATGTTACAGGTGCCGTTGACGGCAACGTGATGAGCGTTGGCGGTGTTGTGGGCTATTCTGAAGGCCCTGTGTCGAAATGCGACTTCGACGGCACAATTATCGGTGGTGCCGAAGTAGGCGGTGTGATAGGAGCTATAAAGAATAATAATGTGAGTGACTGCCACTCTTCGGCAATTATCACGGTGGAGCATTACTATCCAAACTCGTCACACGGCGCAGGCGGTGTGATTGGCGACGCAATAGGCAAATCAAAACAGTGGGTTAACGTGCAACGTTGTTACTTCACAGGAAGTGTGTATGACAAGCAAAAAGCAGCTTACGTGGGCGGTGTGATAGGCGGATTGTATGCCGGCAGCGTGCGCGAGAGCTTCAACACTGGTTCACTCACTTGCGCATCAGGACAGGTGAGCGGCGGAACAGCACAAGGTGCCGGTGGTGTGACCGGATATTTGAGCAACGGTGAAGTGGTGAACTGCTACAACGCCGGAGCTGTGAACGCCCCATACAACAACGAGTCATCTGGCATCGTGGGTTATGCCGGCGGTTTCACAAACTCCACCTCACGCATTCACAGCAGCTACAGCTCTGGTATGGTGGAAAACAACACTACCTTTGAATACAAGGGCGTGATGGGAAGCTACTTCAACAAGAGTGTGCTTGACATTAAAGATGCTTATTATGACTATCAGTCATCGGGCATGGACACCGTGTCGGTGGGCTACAAATCAACTGCCGAACTGACTTCTGGCGAGCCATTGCCTGGATTCTCCACAGATGTGTGGTATTTTGAAAAAGGATTCTATCCTCGCTTGAAGGCTCTGAAAGACAACGATGTGGCCGACCTGTCGGCAGCGGCAATCTTCCTGACCAAAAACGAGAACGCACACAAGGTGAAGAACGCTTTCACCGTGTCGGGCGCAAACAATATCGTTTGGGGTGTGCTGTCGAACGGTCAAGCCGTGGCAAAGGGCGACGGAATTGTGGTGAACGGCACCAATGTAACCCTGACCGGCAACTATGGCCGCGACCACTTGCTCGCTATCAACAAGAATGGTGACTACAAGTATTTTGACATCTACGCCGTGGCAGCAGACTACACTGGCGAAGGAACAAAAGCTAATCCTTATCAGATAAAAAACAAGGCCGACTTGCAGAAACTTGCCGATGCTGTGAGCGTGTATCACCAGACACACAGAGGCGACTACTTTGTGGTGACCAACGACATCGACCTGCAAAAAGATGCCAACTTCAAGGGCATTGCCACCCAGACGGGTCAAGTGTTCTTTGAGGGTCAGTTTGACGGTGCTAACCACACAGTGCACAACTTTGTGCTCGACGGTGCAACCGATAAGGTGGATTACTTGGGCTTGTTTGGTATCTGTGGACCAAAGAGCGTGATTAAGAACGTGCGCATTGCCAAAGACTGCAAGTTTGACCTGTATCGCTACAGCGCACCAGTGGTGGGCTACACAGAAGGCAAGGTGATAAACTGCCGTAACTATGCCGACGTTAACGCCTATGGCGTTTATACTGCCGGTGTGGTGGGTGCAGCAGCTGTTGACACTGCTCTGATTGAAAGCTGCTACAATGCCGGAACAATCAACACAGGCAGCGGCTCGGCAGGTGGCGTAACAGGCTACAATGCCGGCACGCTGATTAGCAGCCGCAACGACGGCGCCGTGAACTGCTCGCTCAAGGGAACTTCTTCCAACTCTATAGTGGGTGGCTTGGCTGGCTACAACTTCGGCCTTGTGAAGAACTCACAAAACACTGCTCCGGTAGATGGTCAGAAGCAAGTGGGCGGCATTGCCGGTGTGAACTCAATTGTCAAGACTACAGGCGTGGGCGGAAACCTTGTTGGCAACATCAACACTGGTGTTGTTACAGGTGAAACATACGCTGGTGCCATTGCCGGCCAGGTGATGAGCCGCACCAAGATAGAGGGCAACTGCTATGACGCACAGCTCAACTCATGCGGTGCAGCAGCCGGAGGCGCACTCAATGGCGCATCACCGCTGCTTACAAGCACGCTCACTGCCGGCAAGGCTCCGAAAGAGATTGCCGACGCTGATGCTTGGACGTTTGCCGAGGGCAGCTACCCGGCACTCAAGGCATTTGCCGACGAGGCTATTGCCACCGAAGTGAACAAACTGGTGCTCAAACTTGATGAGCTCGACAACGCGCGTGCCGTGACAGCTCCAGCCTCGCTGAGCAGCAATGCCAAGTGGACTGTGACCAAAGGCGACAACTTTGTGATAGACGGCAACACGCTGAAGGTGACCGCTCCAACCGACACTGTGGCTGAGAGCACACTTGAAGCTGTGGCCGGAGACGTGAAGCGCACTTACAGCTTGCGCGCCGTGCCAGTGGTGTTTGCCGGAAAGGGCACAAAAGACGACCCATATCAAATCAAGACAACCGATGACATGGACAAACTGGCCAATGCCGTTGAGAAATATGACATGGATTTTGAACACCACTATTTCAGGGTGATTGAATCAATCAACTTTGTGGGCCACGAATACAAGCAAGTGGCAACTGGCGACAAGAAGTTCCAAGGCTATTTCGATGGAAATGGCAAGAGTTTCTATAACCTGAATCTTGAAGACAAGGAAGCAAGTGATGTGGCTCTGTTTGGAAATGTGGGCGCACAAGGCACTATAGCCAACCTCACAGTGGAACTTAGCACTGTGACGGCAAAGGGCAATGTGGCTCCATTTGCTGTGAAAACAGCCGGTGCATTCATCAATTTGACAAATAAGGTTGATGTGCGTGCCACCACATCGGGCTATGCTGCAGGTATTGCTGCTGCTGGTCTTGAGGGCGCAAAATTTGTGAACTGCCGCAACTCTGGCAATATATCGCTTGATGCTAAGAACTATGCTGGCGGTATCACTGCCGTGAGCGAATATTCAAGCTATGAAAATTGTGTGAACGACGGTGTGGTGATAACAGCCACTGGTTATGCCGGCGGCATTTCTGGCGCAATGCGCGCATCGGTTGTGAACTGTGTGAACAATGGTGAGGTGACTTCGCTCAAAGTGTCGAACTACATAGGCGGTATTACAGGCCAAGAAGGCGCTGGCTCAAAATTTGACAACTGTGTGAACAATGGAAACGTGACCATGGGTGACAGATATGTGGGCGGAATTGTTGGCTCGTCGTCGAATGAAACCGGTGAGCATGCCTCACTCATCACTGACTGTGTGAACAATGGCGACATTGAAGCAAACTACTATGTGGCCGGCATTGCCGGAAGTCTTGCTGGTGGACATGAAACCAAGAACTCTCAGAACAAGGGTAAGATTTCGGCAACCAAAGGCTATGCCGCAGGTATTGTGGCATCGCAGTCAGGTAAAGACGAATATCCCACAATCATTGAAAACTGCCAGAATTATGGTGCTGTGAAGAACACAGCAAAAGACTATGTGGCAGGTATCGTGGCTACAATGTCCCGCGGTGACGTGTTGCTAACCAAATGCAGCAACTACGGACGCATAGAGAGCGCCGGTGAAATGGTGGCAGGTATTGCAGGCCAGTTCAGCGGAAAGGTTACGGAGTGCTATAATGCCGCACCGGTGGCGGGCAAGAACCGTGGTGTGGCCGGCATTGTGGGCTTTGGCGCTTATGCGGAGATTGACAGGTGCTTTAACCTCGACTCCATCGTCGCAACGGGCACTCCTGCCTCACAAGGCATGGCTGGCGGTATTCTGGGTTATGGTAGCCCATTGACGGTGACCAACTGCTACAACATGGGTGCTGTGACAGCTGTCAACAAGGCTGCCGGTATAGTGCCATTCTATTACAATGGTTATGTGATAAAGAACTGCTATAATGCAGGTCCTGTGACTGTGACAGAAACCAATAACCCGATGGTAGCAAACATAATGGCTGATGAGAAAGATGCCGAAAGTGTAATTGAAAACTGCTACTTCGACACCACAGTATGTGCCGCTTATCCAGCCGACTCAATCGCCATAGCTACATCAACCGCAGGATTGACCAATGCAAAACTTGGTGAAGCCTTTGCCAACAAGACGGCTCTTTATCCGACACTGACGGCGTTTGCCGACAATGCTCTGGCAAACTACTTTGCCGCAGTGATTGTGCTTGACGACAAAGATGACATTGACCACGTGAGTCAGCCGTTCAGATATGGACTGGCCGACAGCACAGTGTGGACGGCATCGTCTAACCTCGTGCTTAACGACGGTGTGGCTACATCAAATGCCATAGGCGTAGCTTGGATAACCAAGAAATATGGTGACTTGAGCAAGACTTGGATTATTGACCTCACAAGCGTGAGCGGTGTAGATGGCAACATTGCTGACAAACCAGTGGTGAGCCGTGAATACTACGACATGAATGGCCGCCGCGTGGCAGCTCCTGCAAACGGCGTGTATGTGGAAGTGACCAAGTATGCCGACGGAACAAGCACCGGCAAAAAGGTGGTTAAATAAGCGAAATGAAGCTCTGCGGCATTAGCCGTCAGGGAGCATAGAGAAATACTTTTTTGGAGGAGGACGACCCTTGCAATGCATGAGGGTCGTCCACTTTTTTTATTTGTTGGCGTTGCGGAAGTGCTGTGGAGTGCAGTCGGCCATGGCTATGCGTAAGCTAATGGTTATGGGCGTGAGCATAGCACCACTCATAGTGTCTGCCGTGGTGATGAATGTTTGGGCAGTGGCGACTATGGCTATAAGAAAAACTTGCGACAGTGAGTGGTAGGTGCATTTTATACAAATATGTGATGAGTCCTTTTTTTCAGTGAATAAAAGAGGGTGTCTCACCTTCGTTTTGTGGATTATCGCAAGTTCATTGTTTCCCCAAACATCTTTGTTGATTTTTGTAATGTGGATTGGATAGTATTTCTGGTTGGTTATTTGCAAATGCTTTATAGGCAATCATGTCGCCTTTTAGTTGCCACATAAACCAAGCCGTAACGTAGCCATCGCAAGAGTATAGCATCTGCCCGTGGTCGGCCCCAATGCGGCGAGCCACTATATTTGGGGCAGTGATGACAGAATACATAGAATCCATGGCTTCAAGCGGTATTACCATTTTTGTTTCAAAATCGCCTTCGGTTCCTGCCAAAACAAGAATTGGAATATTAGTTTTTTGCAAGTCATACGGAAATTTCAACAAAGCGGCTCCTGCCGGTTGGGTAGGCGATAGGCTGACTGCCGTTTTATACAAGAAAGAATGGTGAGAATCGGTTATCGCGTTGAATACTCCGGCGCCACCTTGTGAATGACCGCTGATGCCGATATTGTCAGTGTCAATTTTTTTCACTTAATCTGGATAGCCAAATCGAGTGTTTCATAAAAGGAGCTATGTGATGGCTGGATTTGCAGCTTCATGTGTGGCGCAATGGCATGGAAAGGGGAAGTTATGGCTGAGGAGGTGTTGTGGAAATCAAGGCACTGAGTTGTGGCTCTATGCCTGGTGCGGCTGCCAGAAGAGAAACGTTGCGATCGGTGCGAAACCTGCACACTGTGGCTCCTGCCTCGGTGGCAATTAGCTCGGCGGCACACACGTCCCACTCGTGCAAGTTGATTTCCCAATAACCATCGAGAAAACCGGCGGCGACGTAGCTGATGTCGAGCGCTGCCGACCCTATGCGACGCAGTCCGCGCACTTGCGGCATGACGCGTGTCACGTTGTCGAGGTTGTTGTCGGTGGTGGTGGCTTTGTCGTAGGGGAAGCCTGTGGCAACCACGGCTTGGCTAAGACTCGTTTTTTTGCTTGTAGTTATGGGTTCGCCGTTGAGGTAGGCGCCTTCGCCCTTCACGGCGTGGAAAAGCTCGTTGAGATAAGGGGCAAAAACCACACCCACCACAGTCTGGCCGTGGTGGCGCAAGCCTATAGAGACATTGAAGTTTGGCAACCCGGCACTGAAGTTGGTGGTGCCGTCGAGGGGGTCGATGACCCACTCAAACTCTGGCTGTGCAGAGCCTGACTGCGAAAGTCCCGACTCCTCGGAGAGAATGGCGTGGTGGAGGGGGTATTTGGAGAGGATACCCGATTTCACAGCCATCTCTGAGGCTTTGTCGGCAGTTGTAACAATGTCGAAATCGTTTTGCTTCGCTGTGATGTCGAAATTTCCCTTGCGGAAATATTGCAGTTGAATTTTGCCTGCCTCATGGGCAAAGGCTACGGCATCGAGCAGAAATGAATCGTAACTTGTCATGCGTGACTAATAGTTAAGGTTGCAAGGATTCAGTTGCTGGAGAGTGGGTGGAGTGAGGTATAGTGTGGGGGTGTTGTGGTCAAATTATGCGTTGTCGGCTTCGGCAGAATCTTCGTCTTCTTGGTCGAGAATTGGAATTTGGCGATGGAACACTTCCTTGAAGCAAATCAGGGTTTCGGTGCGGCCGAGTCCGAGTTGCAAGAAGTCCTCGTGAATGAGCTTGAGCAAGTGATTGTTGTTTTTTGCATAAAGTTTAACGAACAGGTCATATTTTCCTGTTGTGAAGTAGCACTCCACCACTTCTGGCATCTCTTTGAGGTGTTTCACCACTTCGTCGAACTTGGAAGTGTCGTTGAGGAAAATGCCCACATAGGCGCAAGTGTCATAGCCCACGGTGGAGGGGTTGATGAGCGATATTGAGCCGTTGATGACCTTGTTGTTGTATAATTTCTGAATGCGTTGGTGTATGGCTGCTCCCGACACATTGCACGCACGTGCAATTTCGAGGTAGGGTTTTCGTGCATTAACCGACAACATCTTCAAAATCTTGTGGTCGAGTTCGTCTAATTTAACTGGTGCCATATTATTTATGCCTGATAATTTTTGTTTTATAATAATGTTGCTTGAATAACGTTTATATATTATCAAGTTTACAAATGTAACAAAAAATATCAGATTAATGATAACATTTAAGGAAATTTATTGGAAATCGGAATTGTTTGATTGCGTGAAGGCATTGCTCGCAGAGAGCTTTCCGCCAGAAGAGCGGCGCGACATGAGCGATTTTGAGAGGATATTGAAAACAGACGGCCGCTTCTCGATTTTTGTTGGTGAACATGACGGCGAGCTGGTGGGCTTTATCACCAGCTGGGATTTTGGCACGTTTGCCTATGTGGAACACTTTGCCGTGTCTCCTGCCATGCGCAACCACGGGTGCGGAACGCAAGTGCTGAAAAGGTGGCTTGAGGTCAAGGGCAAACCTGTGGCTCTTGAAGTGGAGCTGCCGACCGACGCCTTGACGCGGAGACGTGTGGGTTTCTATGAGCGTAATGGATTTGTGCTTCATGAAGATTTTGAATATCTGCAACCCCCATACAGACTTGGCGACGACGAGTTGCCGTTGAGGCTGATGACGCATGGCAACTGTGACCTGCCACTCGATGTGGTGGCCGCAATAATCAAGCGCGAGGTGTATGACAAGCAGAGAAATGCCAAATAAAGGCGAAAACGTGGTTGAATAAGTTTGATTTGTTACACAAGGTTTGTCGATTTAGTAAAAATGTGCCAACTTTGCCAATGAATATGATTATAAAAAAGAAGATAATAAGCAAAAAGGGCATTGCTGCTGTGGTGGCATTGTGCGGCATTTGGCTTGCCTTGATGGATAACAGCTGCCGTTTTGAGCAGAAACATGCCCCAATGATACTGGTGAGTGTGCAGCCGCAGAAAGAGTTGCTTAAACGCATAGCCGGCAGCCGCTATGAGGTGCACTGCATGCTTGGAGATGAGAGCAATCCCGACAATTTTGAGCCTAATGCCAACAGCATGATGTGGCTTGAAGGGTGCGTGGCTTATTTCGCAATAGGAAACATAGGCTATGAGTCAGCCATAATGACGCGCATTGGCTATGTGAAGAACAAAGTGAAAGTGTTTGACAACACAAAGGGACTAAAATTCATAGATTTTAGGCCAGTACCTGATGTGTGTGAAAAGAATCCGTACGTGTGGGTGTCGGCAAAAAATTGCAAGGTGATAGCTAAAAACATGCTTGATGCCCTGATAGAAATGAATCCGAAGAATGCCAAATATTTCACTCACCGCTACAACAAGCTCAAAGGCGAGCTCGACGCTGTTGACAACGCTCTGGCAGCCACGCTCGACACATGCCGTGGGGCGGCGTTTGTGGAAGCGTTGCCAAAACTGGCATATTTTGCGCGCGATTACAAATTGCGCGACATGGCACTTTTGCCTGGGCCAGACGGCAATGTGACACCAGACAGGGCGGAGGCTTGCCGTGAGAGCGGCGCAAAGGTGTTTTTTGTGCAGCAATACACCGGCGACCACAAGTCGGCTGACTATGGTGCCATGCTGGGGCTGAAAACTGTGAGGGTGAACCTCGTGGGCGAGAGCTGGCTCGACGGCCTGCAAATGACAGCCAAGACAATAGCCCGCAACCGCTGAAAAAAAGAGTAATAGCAGAGCAGAATAAAAAGCAAAAGAAAAGCCGCAAGCTGAGGTGATGAGCCTTGCTTGCGGCTTCTCTTTCTATTGATTACTGGCTACAGCCTGTGGAGAGAGTGCGGCTGTGGCCAGAGGGCTTGCTGGTGATGCGTTACTTGACAAACACCGTTTTGCGAGTGGCTGAAGTGCCGTCGGTGAAGATGGTGCGCTCAATCACGATAGTGCCTTTCACCGGGTTGTCAATCTTCATTCCGGCAATGTTGTAGTAAGTGCGCGAAGCCACTGTCTTGGCTGCCACGCTGGTGTCGTCAACACCGCTCACTGCATCAACATTGAGTGCGAATGTGTGTGACCAGTGGCCATAGCTCTTGGTGAGCGTGGCTGGTCCAACGGCCGATGTTGAAACCACTGTGCCAGACACAAGGAGGTTGTCAGATGACTTCCAGGTGAGGCCGTCGAAAACAGGCACGGCAAATTGCGACTTGATGTGGTCGGCAGTTTCGCCGTTGGCAAGCTGGTAGGCTGCGGAAAAATAGGCCACGGTGTCGTTGTTGGCCAGGGCGGCAGGCACAGGATACATGGCTGTGCGGAAGGTGAAGCCGTCGCCGAGCGAAGCACCGAGCATTTGTTGTGTGGTCAGTCCAGTGGCTTTTTTGTCGTTGTTTGACACAATGCCTGGGTTGACGTCGGTGTCGTAGTAGCAGTTGGTGATTTCCATTTCCACATCGTTGCCCATAATGATGTTGCCGATGTCGGTCTTGTCGGTAGAGGCAATCACGCCGGCATTGTAGCAGTTGGCAATCACAACATTGTTGAACGGCGAGCCGAGCACACCGCCTATGTGGTCTTTGGCGGTGAGAGTGCCCATGTTGTAGCAGTTCTCAAGCTTCACAGCGCCGTAGCCGTGTATGCCGCCCACAGTGGCAAAGTTGCCATAGTTGGCGTTTGCGTTGGCTGCTGTGGTCTTGCCAGAGGTGACGTTGCCAAAGTTGGCGCAACCAATGTAGTGTGCGCTGCCGATGCCGCCCATGCCACCTATGCCATAACCTTTCTCCGAAGTCACGTTGCCCAGGTTGTAGCAGTTGATGTTGGTGGCGGAGTTGCTTGCGGCAAAACCACCCACGAAGTTGCTGGCGGCGGTCACGTTGCCGGCATTGTAGCAAAGCTCAATGGTGGCTTCGTCGTCAGTAGAGGCTGCAAAGCCGCCGGTGTAGGAAGATGTGCCGGTGTAAGATGTCATTACATCACCCGTGTTGTAGCAATTCTTGACGATTGTCACAACGCCTTCCTTGCCGCCAATCTCACTGGCAAAACCGCCGGAGCGTGAGCTGCCTGAAGTGATGGAACCAGTGTTGTAGGAGTCATAGGCCAGTGTGCCTGCGCCAAGCGACGAGATTACGCCTGCAGCGTTCTTTTTGCTCGTTATGTCGGCAGTGTTGTAGCAGCCTATTATAACGTTTGGCTTGTCGGTGGTGGTGGCGTCGGTCTTGCCAATCACACCGGCAGTGTTGCTGCCAGAGGCATATACCTGACCGTCGTTGTGGCAATAGAGAATAGAGTCGTTGCCAATGCACTCATTGACCACACCTGCCACCATGTCGGCACCAGAAATGTAGCCCTGGTTGACGCAACGGGTGATGTTGCCGCCACTGTAGTTGACGATGCCGGCGGCATAGTTGGTGGTCGACGACACGCTGCCATAGTTGACACAACTGTCGATTGCTGACATTGGGGCAAGGCGTGAAACGATGCCGGCAGCATAGCGTGTGGGTGTGGTAACGGAGCCATAGTTCTTGCAGCTCACGATAGAAGAGCCTTCGTGTGCATAGTTGACAAGACCGCCCACATAGTAGCTGCGCACATTGGAAATGCTGGCGTGGTTCTCGCAGTTGTAGAGCTTGCCAAACAAGTGTGAAACAAATCCGGCAGTTTCCTCATAGCTTGAGAGTTCGCCGCTTGCGAGGTTGAGGTCGTGGATAGCGCCTTCAGTGCCAACCGCGCCAAACAAGGCGAGGCGTGTGAAGTTTGACTCCTCCTCAACGCGTGTCACGTTGGTGAACTTCTTGCCGTTGCCGTTAAAGTCGGCGTTGAAGGTGTAAGGTGTGGCACCCACTGGCTCATAGGCAGTGCCCTTGAAGTCGATGTCGGCAGTGACGATGAAGTGCTTGCCGGAGAACGACAGACCATTGGTGTTGACAGCCTTTGCCAGGCGGCTCATGTCGGCCACAGCACCTATGCGGTAGGGGTCGGCTGCTGTGCCTGCGCCCTCAAAGAGCTTTGGCACGGCTTGCAGTGCAATCACCTTGTTGTAGCCATTGAGAGTGGCTGTGAGAGTGTCGGCCACCACGTCGGTAGCAGGAAGTGTGACTTGCAGATTGCCGGTGTTGACGGCAAATGTGCCGTTGTTGCCCGACACTGCCCAAGTGAGTCCGTCGGCCGATGCTAGAGTGGCGTTGCTTGAGATTTCGTTGCTTGTTTCGCCGTCGGCAAATGTCACAACGATGTTTCTTGCTGCAATGGCGGCAGGCTCGTCCTTGAATGCCTTGAGCACAGGATATTTGCCGGTGCTCCAGTCATATTTGTCGGCCACGAGGCTGTCGAGCGGTGTGCCCGATGTGAGCTGGTGTGTTGACAGTGCGGCAATACCTGCTGCCGGTTGTGTGCCAGCTGCGCCATACCAGCCGATTTGCGCATCATAGTAGTTTGCAGTGGAAGTGCTGACGGTGGAAGTGATGGCACGTGAGCACACGGCACCGCGTCGGTCGGAGCTGCTGCCCTTGGCTTGATAGGTGTAGTCAACAGTGCCATAGTTGATGTTGCCGGTGAGTTCTGTGCCCTTGGTTGACGAAGAAACAATAATTCCGGCGGTGTAGTAGTCGGCAAAGATGCTGCCGGTGTTGATGTTACCTCTGACCACTGTGCCGGTGCTCATGTTTGTAGAAACAATGCCGGCGGCATAGTTGAAGCCCACGTTCTTAGTCTTAGACAGATAAGCTGCCTTAACGATACCGTCGTTTTGGCAATACTCCACAGTTCCGCCGTCGTTATATGCCACGATGCCGGCAGCATTGTCGGAGCCTACATGTATCTTTCCTGCATTGTAGCAGCCAGTCACAATGCCCCCTTTGTTGCGTGTGACGATGCCGGCAGCATAGTTTTGTGCAATCACGTTGGCGTAGTTGCGGCAATTTTCCACTCGTCCTTGGTTCTGGTAAACGAAAGGTGACACGCCGCTCCAGCCCAAGAATTTGCAGTCGGCAGCCATGTTGAGGTTTTTGACCACAGCCGTTGGGGCAAGATATTGGAACAGTGAAACGTAAAAGTCAGAACCATTGCTCACGGCACTGCCGGTGGAGTTGATGACCAGCTTGCCGAGTGAGAGGCGGTGAAGCGTGTGGCCTTGACCGTCGTATTCGCCGGCAAAAACGTGTGCGGCTGTGCCGTCGCCAATGCCGGAGAACTTGTCGGAATAAGCAAAGTCGATGTCGCAGGTCTGCTTGAAGTAGTCGCCCTTATAGTCTTGTTTATTGACAGTGATGCCAGTGTTGAGTCTGATGAGGTCGTCAATGTCCTCAATGAGATATGGGTCGTCTTGTGTGCCTGAACCACGGAAAGCGTTGTTGTTGACCGACGAGATGCTCACCATTTTCATGGTGGCGAAGTTGTCGTTGGTGGCAACCATGAGGTCGGTGGCGTTGACGTTGTTGAGCACCACGCTGTCGCCCTTGATGGTGATGCCAGTGCCGGTGTCGGTGGGCACGCTGTTGGAGTCAATCACTTTCCACACCACATCGTTGGCAGTGGATATGGCAAAGGTGTGCTTCACTTTCTTCGATGTTTCGTCGGCGCGCAGTGTGAGCGGAGCTGCCATGAGCACGGCCGGTTTTACTGCGGCAAAGCATTTGAGCATGGGGTATTGACCCTTGCTGAATGTCCAAACGTCGGTGCTCAAGCCACTGAGAGCCTCACCAGAGGTGAGTGTGCCCGTGAGAGCTGCATAGCTCGGCAGGGTAGAAGTGAGTGGCTTGTCGGTGCCGGTGATTTGCACATCGTAGTAGCAGTTGTCAAACACCAGCGTGTCGGCATCGAAAGTAGTGCCGTAGAGACCTGTGTTTTGTTGCACGACACTGGTGTAAACTTGGCCAGTGGAAACGCAGTTGAACACCTTGGAGGCATATTTGCCGTTGCTCATTCTGCCAGCCACATAGCCCACTATGCCGCCCATTTTTTTAGAGTCTCTGGTGGCAAGCACCATGTTGCCGTTAAGGCAGTCGCTGACGGTGGTGCCGTAAATCAAGCCGGCTATGCCACCGGCGTTGCCGGCAGGATAGGTTTCGGAACCGCTGTTCTCGGGAGCTACCGACGACAGAGGTGCGGCGTTGAGGCACTGTGTGATGGTGTCCTCGATGGCAGAACCAGTGATGCCGCCCACCAGGCCGTAGCCTGTTTTCTCGGTAATCAAGCCGTTGAAGTAGCACTTGCTGATGTTTGCGCCTATGGTGTTGCCGGCAATGCCGCCCGCACCACGATAGGTGAAGTTTATGATGCCAGCCATGTTCATGTTTGCGCTCGAGTGGCAGTTGGTGATGTGGGCATACTCGGCTTCACCGGCAATGCCGCCCATGCCTCCATAGGCATCAATGTTGCCGCTGAACGATGAGTTGGCGATAGAGCCTTTCTCCAAGTAGCCCACCACACCACCGCTATACTGGCCGTAGCTAAGCACGTTGCCGTCGGTGACGCTGATGTCAGAAATCTTGCCTTTAGAGTGACCAACAAGCACACCGGTGCCCTCGCCGCGCGACTCTATGGCCGCTCCGGTGAACTTGACATTGGCGAGTACTGAACCCTTGTCGGCAAAGCCAAACAAACCGGTGTTTGGCACGTCGCCCTGTGTGATGTTCAGGTTGGAAATGGTGTGTCCGTTTCCGTTGAAGTTACCCTTGAACGGCTTGTCGGTGAACAAGCCGGCAGGGTGGAACTTAGATGCCAGAGTGGAGAGGTCGATGTCGGCATCGAGAACTATGTATTTGCCGCTGTAGTCGTTGCCGGAGTTGACCGACTCGGCAAAGGCGGCAAACTGCTCGGCATTGGTTATGGCAAACGGCGACGCTTGCGAGCCGTTGCCAGTCCATGTGAGTGGCTTGGCGGCAGGGAAGCTGATGGTGCCGTCGGTGAATGTGAACGAGAGCGAGCGGTTGCGCTGTGCGCAGGTGGTCATGTCGGCCGATGCAAACACGCCCAGGTTGCCAAGCTCAATGCTTTGGCTTGTGGCAGTGCCGCTGATGTAGCCCTTGTTTGCACTTTTGCTCTCGTTCCAGTTTGCAGCATAGCACAAGAAGTCGCCATACATGGAGTTGTTCATGATGAACTGCGGAGCTATGTTGATAGACTTGTCGGCACCGAGTATCACGTTGACCGAAGAACCGTTGTTCAGGAAGTTCATGATGCAAATCTCGTTGTCGGCTGTCTGCGCAATGTAGGCTGGATAGGTGGCGGTGCTGTCGAGCACGGCACTCTTCATGATTACGCCTTTTGCAGTGGCGTTGGTCGGACGGAAATCACTCTGCTTGTTGACGGTGAGGCCACGGCCGGCATATTGGCCGGAGGTGATGAAAAAGCCCCAGTTATAGAGCGAGAACGAGCCGTCGCCGTTGACTTGGCCCTTGATGGCCGCTGTGGCACTTGGGTCGTAGGTCTTTTTGTCGAAATCGACAGCCACGAGCCACACCGGGCCGTAAGAAAGCACATGAATGAGCTGCGGGCGCGCCAGAATTTCGCCTGTGGCCTGATTGTAGTAGGCTTTGACAGAGTCGGTCATGCCCCACAGGTTGTAAATCATGATGGAGTCGGTGGAGAGTCGCTTGACGCGAGCAATGCCAACAGGTGTGGATTTGCCGCTCTCTCCGTAGTCGAACTCTGCATAATGCAGTTTCGTGGTGATGTCGGCAGCTTTGGCCTGGGCTTTTCTGGCAGCCTTGGCCGAGCCGTTGGCAACGGCTCCTTGCTTCCACCCCGTAATCTTGATTTCCTGATACTTGTCGGTGGTTGAAAATTTGACGTCGGCTGCTGCGCCTTGCGTCTTTTGGGCAAATGCGGCCGGAGCCGTAGTTGTGCCTTCAGATGCCTTTTGCATAAAGTTGCGCAAAGCCGATGAGTTGAACCCAGCGGTGCGCGCCGAAGCCATTCCAATCACAAACACAAGCATGAGAAAACTTAGAATAGAACGTTTTGTCATACAAAAAAATGTTTAGTGATAAATTAATAACTATATATATATATTCCACAAAGTTAAGCCTCATTGAAATCTTGCACAATAGGAGTGTGGCGAAATTTTATTAAAAAACAAAAACCGCAACCCTCTTGAAAACGGGGGCTGCGGTTTGATTATGCTATTAGTGTGCCACACAACAGTGGCGCGGCACACAAGGGGTTACTTGCTGCGATAGATGGTCTTGCGTGTGGCAGAAGTGCCGTCGGTGTAGGTTACGCGCTCTATCACTATCTCGCCATTGGCAGGAGTGGTGATTTGCACACCGGCTATGGTGAAGTAGGTGCGCGAAGCCACGGCCTTGGCTGCCACATTGGTGTCGTCAACGCCGCTCACGGCATCAACGTTGAGCTTGAATGTGCGTGTCCAAGAGCCAATGGTCTTGGTGAGGGTGGCGGCACCTGTGGCCGATGTAGAAACTACAGGACCGGCAACATAGAGGTTGCTTGAGCTTGTCCACTTGAGACCATCTGGAGTGATGACGCTGAACTTGGACTTGATGTGCTGCGATGTCTCGCCGTCGGCAAGGGCATAGGCAGCAGCATAGGCAAGAGCCGTGTCGTTGGCTTCAAAAGCCTTTGGCAGCGGATAGACAGCTGCGATAGTGGCAAATCCAGAACCGAGGTCGGCCTTGGTCAGCTCCACTGTGGTGAGTGGCTTGGCTTCGTCGTCGGTGAGACCTGTGCAAGTCTCGCTGTCGAAGAGCACGCTGTCGAGAGTGGCTTTGTAACGCTTGCCTGGCACTTGGATTGCGCCGGCAGTGCCGTCTTGTGCCACTGTTATTGAGCCGGTGTTGTAGCAGCGGCTGATAGTGGTAGATGATGAGTTGGCCATGCCGAGCAGACCGGCTGCATAGGCTTGTGCCACCACATTGCCCATGTTGAACGAGTCGCTCACCTTTCCGTAGCCCTCGCCGCTCAAGCCTCCGGCATTGCCGTGAGAGCCGTCGGTGATTGTGCTGTTGGAAGTGACATTGCCCACGTTGAAGCAACCGTTGACCACGGCGTTGCGCAAAAGGCCGGCGAAACCGCCCACGCCATAGTCGTCGGACTCAACTTCGCCAGTGTTGTAGCAGTTGGTGGCGCCGCCGAGCAGATTGCCGGCAAAGCCGCCCACGCCATAGGAGTTGGAAATCACATAGCCAGAGTTGTGGCAGTTGACGAAATTGAACTTATAGCCAGTTTCGCCAGCAAAACCGCCGGTGTATTTGTTGGTGTTGCTCACTTGTCCGGAGTTGTAGCAGTTGATGACAAGACCTGTGCCGGTGTTGGTAGACGAAGAGTAGGCACTACCTATGAAACCGCCCACGCTTGAACCGTCGCCAGTGACATCGCCTGTGTTGTAGCAGCCGTTGAACTCAACGCCCACGCGTGCTATACCCACGAAGCCACCCACAATTTCCTTGCCGGAAATAGAGGCAGTGTTGTAGCAATTGATGTAAACCGAAGGCTTGTCGCTTGCTTTGGTCGTTGCCACCACGCCTCCAATGTAGCCGCTTGTGCCACGTATTGTGGCCTCATTGCGGCAGTTGATAACAGAATCGCCGCCATTTGACTCAACCACTATGCCTGCCAATGAGGCAGAACCGCTGATTGTGCCCTTGTTGACGCAATCCACGATTTTACCGTAGTTGCTACACACAATTCCCGCCATAGAGTAGTTGTCAGTAAATTTACCGTTGTTAACACAGTTTTTCACAAGAGAACCATCACTTGTGTTGCACACGATGCCTGCACCGCTTCCAGAGGCTGGAGCAACATTTCCATAGTTAGAGCAGCCTATGATAGAACCACCACTATAGAGGTGTGCTGCCACGCCGCCGGCATAAGGATATTTCTCGGTGGTGATTGTTGCACCATTGGTGCAGTTGTAGAGCTTGCCATACACAGAGTTGGCAATTCCACCTGGGTAGCGATAGCCAGTGATGGTGCCGCTTGCCAGTGTGAGGTCGTGAACGCAACCACTCTTGCCAACATTGCTGAACACACCGGCGTAGTCTTCATCGGTGGTGTAGGTTACATTGGAGAGTTTCTTGCCGTTGCCATCGAAATCGCCTTCAAAGAGAGTTGGAGGTAATGCCACAGGGTAGAATTTCTCGCCCTTGAAGTCAAGGTCGTTGACGAGGCGGAAATAATTGCCGGCAAAGTTGAAATTCTCGTTGGTGGAGAACTGGCCAAGTGTCTGCATATCTTCAACAGTCTTGATGAGATAGGGGCTTTGGGCAGTGCCTTCACCGTCGAATAAAGCTGGCACGGCGCGCAGAGGCAAAGCCTTTTGGTAGCCGTTGAACGTGACTGTGAGGGTGTCGCGGAGCGAAGTCGTGCCCTTGGACAGTGTCACAGTGAGCTTGCTGCCGGTTATGGCGAAGTCGGCAGATTTTGCGAGTGCCCACTCCATGCCTTTGGTGTTGCTGAGTGTGGCAGTTGACTTCATGTTGTCGCAGTTGTCGGCAGCGGCAAACTTGACAATCATTTGGCGATGTGCAATGGCTGCGGGTTCGTCTTTGAATGCCTTGAGCACGGGATACATGCCCTCAGTGAAGTCAAAATGCTCACTGTCGAGCAGTCCGTCGATTTTCTTGCCAGAGGTGAGCTCGGCTGTTGTCAGACCGCTAATGCCATTGATGGCAGTGTAGCATGCTGCGTTTTGGTAGCCTATTTGGGCATCAAAGCAGTTGCCGGCGGTGTCATCGCTAGTGTATTTGTAGGCGAAGAAAGAGCCAACAGTGCCGTCGGTGTGGTGATAATCAACCATACCATAGTTGAGGTTGCAAGCCACCTTTTTGGCACGCGTGGCCGATGATGATATGCCGCCCACATCGCGAAGCGAGTGAACGTAGCCGGTGTTGACATTGCCGATAAGTTCGACTGCGCTGCCGCTTGCCTCGCCGGCGATGCCGCCTGCGGTGTTGAGTGCGGTGGCAACGCGCGTCGGAGAGAGAACTATGTTGCGCACTTCGCCATCGTTCTGGCAATACTCAGCCTTGCCGCCAAGCACTGCCACGATGCCGCCCACGGTGTTGCCGCCTGCGGTGATTGTGCCAGAGTTGTAGCAGCCAGAAACTGCACCGGTAGAAGTCACTTGTCCGGCTATGCCGCCAGCATTGTCGGTGATGGCTGTTATGTCGGCATAGTTGCGGCAATTTTCCACACGGCCTTGTGTGGCACCCACCACGCCTCCGGCAATCTCATAGACTTCGATTTTGCAGTCGGCAGCTATATTGATATTTTTGAGAACACTTGTTTCGGTGGTGTAGCCAAACAGACCTCCCACGCGGCGTGATTTGGAGTAAACAGCCTTGCCGCTCTCGTCATAGACCACGCCGTCAATTTTCATGCGGTGGATTGTGTGGCCCTGACCATCGTAAGTGCCGGCAAAAGCATGATTCTGCTTGTAGTCATCGCCCACGCCCTTGAAGTCTTCGCTATAGTTGAGGTCGATGTCCTTGGTTTGCGTGAAGAAGTCGTCTTTGAAGTTTTGTCCGCTCTTCACATAGTTGTTGAGGTTCACGAGGTCTTCCTTGTCTTGAATGAGATAGGGGTCGGCTTGTGTGCCTGAACCCACAAAACCAGAGGGGTTGACGGTGTTGATGTTGAACAACTTGTAGTTTTGAGAGTCGGGGGTTACGCCTATCGTTTGGTGTGAGGTGACGTTCTTGAGAGTGAACTTGCCGTTGGCATCAACGGTTAGTCCGTTGCCCTCGGTGCCAAACTTGTTGTTGTTGTAGATATACCACTTGAGTGTGCCTGTCACAGCACCAGAGAAGTTGGTCTTGATTTTGTTGACACTCTCGCCATTGGCAAGAATCAGCGGTGCTGTTGCCATTTGTGCCACTGGCACGTCCTTGAACTTGGTGAGCACAGGATAGAATCCGTCGGTAAACGTCCAGACTGATTTGTCGAAGCCAGCGATGCCTTGTGCCGAAGTGAGTTCGGCTGTGGTCTTGGCCATGGCTGCGAGTGAGTCGGGCATGGTGGCAGGGGTCATTTGCTTGTCGAAGAACACGTTTTTGAGTGTGCTTGGCTGGAAACGCACGCCATAGACGGCGTAGGTGGGATAGCCGCTTGCCACAATCACCTGTCCGGCATTGTAGCAGTTCTCGATGGTGGTAGGCTCTTTTTCGTTGCCGAGAATGTAGCCCACGATGCCGCCGACCTGCTTGGTCTTTTGGCTCGACAGTATCTCGTTTGCCGAGAAAGAATCCTTGATTGTTGCGCCATACACAAGACCAGCCACACCGCCGATGGCTCCGTTGAGCTCGTCGGTGGTGACCGAGGCGATAGGGGCTGCGTTGAAGCAACGCTCCACTGTGCCACCGTTCATGTCGCCCACCACGCCGGCCACTTGTCCGTGACCGTCGTTGTCGGTGATTGTGCCAGAGAAATAAGAGTCGGTTACGAGTGGTGAAATCACCTCGTTGCCATTGTCGTTGCTCTTTTTGGCTATTATGTAGCCAGCCACACCGCCAAGGGCGCGATAGAAACGGTCGAAATAGCCGTCAAATACCATAGTGGCATCGGCAGAGCAGTCAGAAGCCGAAGCTCCGCGCAAAATGCCCACTACACCTCCGGTGGCACCAGAACCAGTGATGGAACCGGTGAAGCGGCAACCGGTAATAGTGCCGAGCGACAACTCGCCCACTATGCCGCCGCCCCAAGAGTTGGTGTGGGTGATGGTGGAATTGGTGACATTGATTTTAGAAATCTCGGCCTCGCTGGCTTGAGCCACTGCGCCGCCGGCAAACTGTCCGGCAGAGGTGAGTTTGAGATTGTCGATGTTGAGGTTGGTAATCACACCGCCTTTGCCAACGTAGCCGAACAAGCCGGCATTGCTCTCTTGACCGTAGGTGATGGTGAGATTTTTGATGGTGTGACCCTGACCGTTGAAGTTGCCCTTGAACGGCGATTGCTCGCTGCGGCCTATGGAACGATAAGCCGAGGTGAGGGTGGTCATGTCGATGTCGTCACCCAGGGTGATGTATTTGCCTGAATAGTCATTGCCATAGTTGACCGACTCGGCGAAGGCTTGAAGCTGGTCGGCAGAAGCAATCACGAATGGCGATGCGCTTGTGCCGTCGCCTGTCCACGAGAGCTGGCGTTGTGTGGGATAGGTGAGAGTGTAGTCGGTTAGCTCTATTTCACTCGAAGCATAGGAATATGCCACAAGAGCGGTATAGACACGGCTGACGATGGCCCAGTTGCCTAAATTGATTTTTGACGGTGTGGAAGTGCCGTTGATGCTGCCAGAGAGCACACCGCCGCTTGACCAGTTGGCTGGTTTGCACACAAACTCGCCATAAGAGGGGTTGGTGTAGATGTGCTGCGGTGTTATTTCTATGCTCTTGTCGGGGTTGACATAGGCTGACACCTCAGTGCCGTTGTCGGCAAAGTTGACGATGCCTATCTGATTGTCGAACTGACGCTCCACATAGATTGGATAAACCTCAAGAGAGTCTTTGCCGTGGAACTTGTTGGTCATAACGCCGTTTGAAGCCCAAATCTTGCTGCCCTTGGTGGCAAGAAACGAGCCACCCTTGTTGGGACCTGACGTGAGGAAAAGTCCCCATGCGCCGAGGGTGATGTTGCCTTTGTCATCGATTGTTCCTGTGACTGGACTTTTGGTGCTGTAAGCTCCTTGTGACCAATCGATAGGGCAGATGTAAACGTTGCCGTAGGTGGGGTGAACATAGACCACTTGCGGAGATATTGACACTGTACCGGCATTGAGGTCGTAGCTCATGGTGAGCTTGTTGGCATAGGTGCCAAGACCCTTGACAGACGCGGTGTTGTCGGTAGTGTAGTTGAAAGTTACGAGGCCACCAGAATTGAGCTTGCGCTCGCCCGACGACAATGTATAGAACTCAGCAGCACGGATAGTCTTGCCCTTGAGTGAGGAAGCAGCCTTGTGTTTGCTCTTGCGAGGAGCAACGTTGGTTGCCATTGTGGAAACTTCAGACCACACAGTCTTGCCAAGCTTTAACCCACCAGGAGGAGCTTGGACGCGCGACTGCGGTGTGTCCGACATCTTCGCGAAGTTCTGATTGGAGCCTGAATCGGCGCCATGTGCCGTGATGCTGAAGCACACCAAGGCTAACAGAACCATTAGATAATTTTTAATCATAAACAAAAATATTGATTGTTTGTAAAAAACCGTTGTTTGATTGATAATGATGCCACCGTGGCAGTTGCCGTCTTGCGGCTAAAAAAAGTAGTTTGCTAATGATAACTTAATAAGCACTTGCTTAAATTTTTTAATTGGATATGTGAATTCTACTGACAAATTTAATAAGAATTTGGTTGTTTTATCACAATTCTTAAAGAAACAAATAATTTTGAACGAATTTTATAGGGTTTTGCATCATATAATCCACTTTTGGCGACGAATAGGCATTAATTGTGGTGGTATGGTGGTGAAAATGTGGTGAAAAAGCGTAAATTTGACGGCTGCGGTTAATGACGGCGTGCTTGTATGTTAAAAAAATAAGGTCATGAGTGATAAGGAAGAAAACTTTGGCGAAGCGTTGCGCCGCGGGCGCACCATGATTTTGGACGGCGCTGTGGGCACTATGCTGTGGCGCGACGGCTTGACGCACTGCGAGGCACTGAACTTGCAGGACGGTGACGCGGTGACGGCACTGCACAGGCGATATGTGGCGGCTGGCGCAGACATCATCACCACCAACACCACTTGCGCCAACAGCGTGGACATGGATGCCGATATGGCTGTGGAGCTTGCCCGCCGAGGAGCGGAGATAGCTGCCGGTGTGGCAAAGGAGTGCGCAGCCACGCGCAAGGTGTGGGTGGCAGGAAGCATGGGGCCAACGGGTGTGCCGCTGACGAAATGCCAAGAGCGAGAAGCTGTGGTGGAGGCTGCGTTTGCCAGCCAGGCAGAGGCACTGATGACCGGTGGCGTGGACTTGCTGCTTGTGGAGACATGCTATGATGTGAGAAACGCTACGGCGGCAATGCGCGGAATAGCCACAGCGCATGAGCGGCTGGGGCGCAGTGTGCCGGTGGTGGTGACAGGCACTGTGGGCGATGACCATGTGCGCATAGCTTCGGGGCAGACGCTTGGACAGCTGTGTGCTGCCGTGAGGCAAGTGGGGACTGTGGCTGCTTTCGGGCTTAACTGCTCGTTTGGCGTGAGCGACGGTCTTGTGGGTCTTGTGGAGCGGTTGGCGACAGAAGTGGAGCTGCCGCTTGTGGTTTATCCGAGTGCCGGCATGCCTGACGCCAGTGGACGATACGGCTTGCCGCCAGAACGGTTTGCCGAAGTGATGTGCCGTGTGGCGGCGGTTGACGGCGTGAAGATAGTGGGTGGGTGCTGTGGCACCACACCGCGGCACGTAGCGGCTTTGTCAAAAGCCATGAAAAGCCACGAAGCGTGAATGACAAAGTGTGATATGAAAACGGCAAAAAATGCTAATTATTGCCGATTTTATAAACTTGAGGTGTGAAGGCGGAGGTGGGTTTTGCGTGTGAGATTGTGGCTTTTTAGTGGAAAATTGCTTAACTTCGCAACTTGAACGGTGAAAATTCGATTAATATTAAATAAATTGTATGAGCAAGGAAGAAAAGAAACTAAACGTTGAGGCTACCACGGTTCAGCCCGACGAGATGAGTTTGCCTGAAAACGCTTTTCGCGAGCTGAAAGACGGCGAACAGTACACTCCGGTGCTGAAGCCTGGCAAGGTGTATCCGGAGGTGACTCCCTACTCGGTGTCGATGGGTCTGATAATGGCGGTGATATTCAGTGCCGCGGCTGCCTATCTGGGACTGAAGGTGGGACAGGTGTTTGAGGCGGCAATACCTATTGCCATAATAGCTGCCGGAGTGGCAGGCGCCACTCACCGCAAGAACTCGCTTGGCGAGAATGTGATAATCCAATCAATAGGCGCGGCATCGGGCATAGTGGTGGCTGGTGCTATATTCACTCTGCCGGCACTCTACATCTTGCAGGCCAAATATCCTGAGATTACGGTCAATTTTCTGGAAGTGTTTCTGAGCTCGCTGCTCGGAGGCACGCTCGGCATTTTGTTCTTCATTCCATTTCGCAAATATTTTGTGAAAGACATGCACGGCAAGTTCCCGTTCCCAGAGGCTACAGCCACAACGCAGGTGCTGATTTCGGGTCAAAAGGGCGGTGAACAGGCAAAGCCGCTGCTGATAGCCGGACTTGTGGGCGGACTGTATGACTTTGTGCTGTCAACATTCGGCTGGTGGAAAGAGGTGTTGTCAACCACGGCAATTCCAGCCCTGCAATCTCTGGCAGAGAACACAAAAATGCTTTTTAAAGTTAACACTGGCGCGGCGGTTCTCGGACTGGGCTACATAGTGGGCTTGCGCTATGCGTTTATAATATTTGCCGGTAGCGCGTTTATCTGGTGGGTGATAGTGCCGCTCATGGGCATGAACCCGGAGCTTGCAGGAACTCCTGCCGAGCAGATATTCAGCGGCGGTGCGCGATTCATAGGAATTGGCGGCATTGCCATGAGTGGCGTGATAGGCATAGTTAAGTCGTGGGGCGTGATAAAGAGCGCTGTGGGACTTGCTGGCAAGTCATTTAAGGGCAACGGCGGCGAGATGCCAAAAGCAGAGCGCACACAGCGCGACATTCCGATGAAAACTCTTGTGTTTGCCCTGGCGGCAGCATTGCTGGTGACGTTTGTGTTCTTCTATGTGGGCGTGATTCACAACCTGTTTCAAACGGTGATAGCGTTTATAGTGGTGACGGTGATTGCATTCCTGTTTACTACCGTGGCTGCAAACGCCATAGCAATAGTGGGTAGCAACCCGGTGTCTGGAATGACGCTGATGACACTTATCATAGCTTCTGGAATATTTGTGGCAATCGGCTTGAACGGCTATAAGGGCATTGTGGCTGCCATGGTGCTCGGTGGTGTGGTTTGCACCGCACTCTCGATGGCTGGCGGCATGGTGACCGACATGAAGATAGGTTACTGGATTGGAACCACTCCTGCCAAACAGCAGACGTGGAAGTTTGTGGGTACTCTGGTGTCGGCTGCCACAGTGGGCGGCGTGATGTTGATATTGAACAAGACTTATGGCTTTGTGGGTGAAAACGCCCTTGTGGCTCCACAAGCAAATGCCATGGCTGCCGTGATAGACCCTCTGATGATGGGTGGTGAAACTCCGTGGTTGCTCTACATAGTGGGCGCTGTG
Source organism: uncultured Muribaculaceae bacterium (assembly GCA_934636465.1). Classification (GTDB taxonomy): domain Bacteria; phylum Bacteroidota; class Bacteroidia; order Bacteroidales; family Muribaculaceae; genus Sodaliphilus. The sequence continues at coordinate 24,772 of CAKUAR010000011.1, read as the reverse complement.
CTTGCGTGCCTGCTCAACTGGCTTGGCGTGCCTGCTCTGGCTTTCTCGCTCGGCATGTTTATTCCGCTTGAGCTCAACACTCCGCTCCTTGTGGGTGGTGCAATAAGCTGGTGGGTGAGCAGCCGCAGCAAAAACGAGGAAGTGAACAAGGCTCGCTTGGACCGCGGCACTCTGCTTGCATCGGGCTTTATAGCCGGCGGTGCTTTGATGGGCGTGGTGAGCGCAGGAATGCGTTTTGCCGGATTTGAATACACGAGTCCGCTGACCGACACTGTGGCCAACTGGCTTGCAGTGGTGATGTATGTGGCGCTGATAGCCTATCTGGCAGTGTCGTGCATCAAGGCCAAGAAAGACTGATTGCGGTTAGTTTAAGACAATAAAAAAAAGTGCCGATGGGTTTTGTTTAGCTCACCGGCATTTTTGTTTTGTTGCATTGTGTCGCTATTTGTTTTTTGGGGTTAGGCCTGTGATTTTGTTGTGCTTTTTGGCGTAGGCGTTAAACTGGACGAGGTGCTTTTTGTGGGCGGCTTGTTCTGTCTCGCGGTTGAAAGTCCAGCCGGGTTTGTTGCCAAACTTCACGGAATCGAAAATTGCGTTGAGGTATCGCTGTTTGTCTTTCAGTCCGTCGTCGGTGAACAAGGCACTGATTGTGAAAAACCGTCTGCCGCTTTTTTGCAGAATTATGTATGTGTTGTTGGTGTAACGCTTGCCTTCAAAGAGTTCGGCATTGGCGTCGAGTGACACGGCTATTGCTGTGTCGGCATTGAATTTTGTAGCTGGAAGTTGTGTTACATAGTCGGCGACCGCCAGCGTGCTGGGCTCATTGTTCCAATATGCCGTGCCTTTCTCTGCCCAATAGGCTTCGTCGGAGGCTCGTTGGGAAGCTGTTCCTACTTCGTATTGAAGGGGAAGGTAGCTGTAGAACACCACGCAGTTGCCGTCGTTTGACTTGGCGATTGCGCCGGATATGTGTGCTCGCAGTGTTTGGCCCTTTTGGGAATTTGGGCTGTAAACGCCGAATTTGCTGACGTCGGAAAATCCTTTTGGCATTGAGAGAATCATGTCGAAAGCCTCGTTGCAATAGGCGGCATAAGATTTCAGAGGTTGCCGAAACGGAAGCATGGTGACTTTTGCCGAGCATGGCAACACTGACAGCAGTGTGGCGGCGGTGAGTGTAAGGGCAATTCGTTTCATAGTTGTAATAATTTAGTGGTTAAACTATTTTGTTATTTCGTAAATGCAGCCAATTTGCGTGTAAGGCACACTGCTGGTAGCTCCATTCTTCTAAATTACAAAGAGAAGTGTTTTTTTTTGATTTTGCAAATTAAATTGTGTTAAAAATAATGCGTGTGTCATGTGAATTTTTGGTGATGCTCATTTCGCTGTGTAATGGTAATTTGGTGTGTCGTAAGCAATGGTAAATTGCATCTTGACATAATATTCAAGTTAACTTGATATTCTGCACATCGATTTGCATTATCTTTGTAGGAAGGTTTGCAATAGCGTTGAATAGATTATGATAGTTTATAACACGACATTTCAGGTAGATGACACTGCCACAAGGGAGTTTCTTGAATGGGTTAAGACCGACTATTTGCCACAGGCTCTGGCTCCAGGCATAGTGGCACGGCCGCAACTGATGCGCATTATGGCGCATGGCGACGGAGGCACGAGCTATGCCCTGCACCTTGAGGCGGAAACCATGGGCGAGCTGCAACGCTGGTACAGGCTGATAGGCAAGGAGCTGCAAACGCGCTTGACGGCGCGCTTTGGCGGCAGGGTAGTGGGCTTTTCCACAATGATGGAAAAAGTGGAACTTTGACACAATGGGCGGCATGGACAGCAGTTTGAAAGAATTTGACAAGATTATCATAGGCATTGACCCTGGAACTAATGTGATGGGCTACGGAATACTGGGCGTGAAAGGCAAGCGTCCGCAGCTGATAGCAATGGGTGTGCTGAAGCTCAACAGGTTTGAGGACCACTATATGCGTCTTCACCGCATTTTTGAGCGTGTGACAGGGCTGATTAACCAGTATTTGCCCGACGAGATGTCGATAGAAGCTCCGTTTTTTGGCAAGAATGTGCAGTCGATGCTGAAACTTGGGCGCGCGCAGGGCGTGGCAATGGCAGCCGCGCTTAATCACGAGGTGCCTATCACGGAATATGAGCCGCGCAAGATAAAGCAAGCCATAACCGGCAACGGCGCGGCGAGCAAAGAGCAGGTGGCCAACATGCTGCAGCGCGAGCTGAACATAAGCAACGATGACATGCCCGAATTTCTTGACGCAACCGACGCTCTGGCCGCGGCCATGTGTCACCACCTGGAGGAGAGCCGCCCTATAAAAATTCACGGCAGCCACAGCTGGAAAGAGTTCATAGCCAAGCACCCCGACAGGGTGAAGTGACCAGTTGCTGTGGGGTGTCGCGGTTTTGTTAATATTGTTAACACGAGGAATGGTTTTAACTAAAAAGGTTAAAATGTAGATAAATTTAATCAAAATTAAAAAAGTATGTAACTTTGCACTGTGAAAAGAAATTTTCATGATTTATGACACGAGTGTTTGTTACATCAGACATAAATTTTGAGAAACGATACGCACATCAATGGTGCGTGTTAGAGAATATATGCTATAAAAGTGCCGCAGTAGGGCTGTAGGAATGACGCAGCCGGCTGTGGTTCTTTTGTTTTTTGTTGCACTGAAACATAAGTTCAGAGAAAAATTAATCAATCAATATTTTTTTATCAATTCTAATTATTTCTCATGTTAAGAAAGATTAAGTTTATCGCATTGGTTGCGATGCTTCTCGGAGCATTTGGGCTTAATGCACAGATTACCACGTCGTCGCTGACGGGTGTGGTGGTCGATGACAACCATGAGTCGCTGATTGGAGCCACGGTGCAAGCCGTGCACACACCTTCGGGGACTAAGTACAACGCTGTCACCAACCTTGACGGCCGTTTCACCATTCAGGGTATGCGCCCAGGCGGCCCATACAAAGTGGAGGTTTCATACGTCGGTTTCCAAAAAAAGGTGTATGAAGGCATCAACCTGTCGCTTGGTGAGACCTACTCGCTCAACGCCAACATGAGCGTTAACGCAAGCCAACTCAATGAGGTGGTTGTGGAAGGCAAAGGCGGCAAGTTCGCCCAGGAGAAAACTGGTGCTACAACCAACATCTCCAATGCTCAGCTGACAGCAATTCCGACAGTGAGCCGCTCGATTACCGACATTGCCCGCATGAGCCCATACGCCAACGGCATGAGCTTTGCAGGAGGTGACGGCCGCAGCACTAACTTCACTCTCGACGGTGCCAATATGAACAACAACTTCGGTTTGAGCGATGACCTGTCTGGTGGAGGCAACCCAATTTCTCTGGACGCTATCCAGGAGGTGCAAGTGGTGGTGGCCCCATACGACGTGCGTCAGTCAAACTTCATCGGTGGTGGTCTGAATGCTGTGACCAAATCGGGTACAAACAACTTCAAGGGCACAGCCTATGTGTATCACACCAACGAAAACATGCATGGTAACCGTGTGGACAACATGGACCTGTCGAGCCGCGCAAAAGACCGCTTGACAACCTACGGTTTCACTTTGGGTGGCCCAATCGTGAAAGATAAACTTTTCTTCTTCGGAAACTTTGAGTACAGCAAGATTCCTACAGTGGCCAACCGCTGGCAGGCAAGTGAGGACGGTGTGCCTGTGCCAAGTGCATTTGTGAGCCGCACAAAACTCGCTGACATGCAGAAAGTGCATGACTTTATGCTTCAAAAATATGGTTACGACACAGGCAGCTGGACAAAATTCCCGGCTGACGAAAGCAACATGAAGATTTTGGGCCGTGTGGACTGGAACATCAACGACAGCCATCATCTGGCAGTGCGCTACAACCACACAAAGAACACACGCTGGCAGGCCACAAACGGTAACTCTGGCAACACTGGCTACCGTCTGTATGGTATGAACCGCTTGTCGCAATACTCAATGGCTTTTGCCAACTCAATGTATTCTGCCGACGACCTCGTGAACACTTTCAGCGCTGACTTGAACAGCCGTTTTGGCAGCAAGTTTGCAAACCAACTTCTCGTTACTTATTCTGACATTGAGACTGGCCGCGGCACTGACTCGAAGCCATTCCCATTCATCGACATCATGGCTGGCTACAATACCGTTGACGGCACTGTGAATCAAACACTGGAGCCATATATGTCGCTCGGTTATGAGCTGTTCACCTACAACAACAAGGTGCAAAACAAGGTGACCACAGTGAACGACAACTTCACTTGGTATCACGGCAACCACCGCTTTATGGCAGGCTTCAACTTTGAGCACCAAATGGCCAACAATTCTTATATGCGTAATGGAACAGGTTACTATCGCTATCGCAGCCTCGACGACTTCCTTAACGGTGCTGCTCCTGAGAGTGTGGCAATATGCTATGGCTACAATGGCGACGACAAGCCAGCTGCCCAGGTGCGCTTCAACCAAATTGGCCTCTACTTGCAAGACGAGTGGAACGTTAAGCCAAACTTCAAGTTGAACTATGGTATTCGTTTCGACAACATACACTACTATGCTGGGGACGTGATGACCAACAACGCTATCTATGACCTTGACTTCGGTGGTCGCCACATCGACACCGGCAAGTGGCCTAACACTAACATTCAGGTGAGTCCACGTGTGGGCTTCACTTGGGACGTGAAGGGCGACAAGAGCCTGAAGGTTCGTGGTGGAACAGGTCTGTTTGCTGGCCGTCTGCCACTGGTGTTCTTCACCAACATGCCATCTAACTCTGGTATGATTCAGAACATTGCAACTGCCGTTACTACATACAGCAAAACTAAGAAGGGCGAGGTCGCTAAGGTGGACCCACGTTTGGCTAACTTTGCCGGTGGCATCGTGACTGACCGCAACGAGATTATCAAACGTCTGGGTGTGCCTACAACAATCGACCCAAGCAAGGGTGTGGTTCCATCGTCAATCGCCGGTGTTGATCGCGACTTCAAGATGCCACAGGTGTGGAAATCATCAATCGCTGTTGACTACAAAATGCCTGTAAGCTTCCCGTTCACATTGACTGGCGAATTCACTTACACCAAGAAAATCAACGACGTGCTTCTTGAGAACTACAACCTCAAGACTGCACAAACTGGCAACTGGAGCCACCTGAAAGGTGCTGACAACCGTGTTATCTATCCTGACGACATGAAATATTACAGCAAGGTGTCGGACGCTTGCGTGCTGACTAACACTCACAAGGGTCACGGCTGGACTGCCAACATCACTGCCAACCTTGAGCCAGTGAAAGACTTGAACATCATGGCAGCCTACACTCACACTGTGATGCGTGAGGTGAGCGGTATGCCAGGCAGCAACGCCTCTTCGGCATGGTCGGGCCTCTACACTGTGAATGGTCCTAACTTGGCCACTGTGCAAAACTCTTACTACGTGATTCCTGACCGTGTGATTGCTTCTATCTCTTATTTCTGGGGTGGTCACGACAAGTTCACATTGTTCTACCAAGGTTACAGCCCTGCTGGCTATTCTTACACATATGATGGCGACTTGAACGGCGACGGCATTTCAAACGACTTGATGTATATTCCTAAGGACGACAGCGAGATTAAGTTTACAAACGAGGCTGACCGCGCTCCGTTCTGGCAGTATGTGGAACAAGACAGCTATTTGAAGAACCACAAAGGCGAATATGCCGAGGCATATAGTGCACGCGCTCCATTCGTTCACCGCTTCGACTTCAAGTATGCTCACGTGTTCACTCTGCGCACTGGCTCTGTGAACCACAAGCTGGAACTTGGTTTCGACATCATGAATGTGGGTAACTTGTTCAGCAGCAAGTGGGGTGTAGAAAAGAACATGAATGATGCCTACAGCGGCAAATTCTTGAGTGTTGACAAGGTGGTTGACGGTGTGCCTTACTTCTCGATGAGAAATAATAAGGGCGTTTACCCAACTCAAACTTGGTCGTACATCAAGAACTACGCTCAGTGCTGGAAACTCCAAATAGGTGTGAAATATTATTTCAACTAATAATATGGAATGACCTAATCCTATAAAAAACTTCTAAATAAGGAATGTGTTGCGAGAAATCGCAACACATTTTTTTTGTCTGGGTTGGTGCTATACGCGTACCTCCGGCACGCATCATTCTTGACGTCATGAAATCCCACGACCGTCGCTGTCGCTCCTCAGTCGTGGGTTAAAAACAGACGCGTACCTCCGGCACGCCGCTAGTGCGTTGCTGCGCTGGCGCGCTACTCGCTGTGTAGTGTGTTGAAGGGTGGCGTGGTACGAGGAGCGTGCTGTTTGTGGGGTGTGCTGCTGGCACATCGCCGATGCGTGGCGCGTTGTAGTGTTGGGTGGTATGATTGGGTGACTTGTGTCGTGAGTAGGTTGGTGGCGTGGTGGGGTTGGAGCCCCGGAGGGGCTCGTGTGTAGGTAACCGCCGACAGAGGAGCGTGAGCGACGGTCGGCGGTGCTGTGTGGTGGCACCGCAGCAATGCGTGCCAGCGGTACGCGTATAGGGGGCATGTGTTGGAACTATGCTGGCATGGTGTGGTGGCGTGTGTGCGTGTTGGGGAAATGTTGTGAGGTGATTGGGAATGGTAAAGTGAACGTATATTTGTGAGAAATAGTTATCTTTGCAGATATGGAAGACAGAAAAAGTGTGTATAACCGTGCGGCCGTGTGTGGCTTGCCCCTTGGGGTGGTGAACTCACTGGCAGCAACTATGTTTCTGTATAGCGACAAAGTGCCTCTGCTGGCTTATCTGGCAATGGCACTGATGCTTTGTCTGCCAAGCATGGTGTTTCGCTATGAGAAAGCTGCCATGATTGAGGAGAAAGGCAACATCGACATGGCAGGGTTGTGGATTATGGGCATACTGATGACGGTGTATGCCTTGCTGATAACTGGCTTGGTGAGCTTTGTGGAAATTCAGTATCTGCGGCCACAATATGTGTATGAGCAGGTGCAGACGGCTATCGACACTCTCAGCCAGATGCCTAAAGACCAGTTTAGCGGAGAGCTGCTCGATGAGATGAAACGCGCTGTGAATGATGGCTTGCTGCCACGCCCGATAGAGGTGGTGATGAACATGTTTTGCATGTCGGCTATGGCCGGCTCGTTTGTGAGTCTGGTGATAACCATGATAGTGACCCGCAGCAGCGGTAAAATGAAGGAAAACAAATAAAAAACAATCAATACAGACAAGTATGGACATATCAGTTATTGTTCCGCTTTATAACGAGGAAAAGTCGCTGCCAGAGTTGGCAGCCTGGATAGAGAGGGTGATGAAGGCCAACAACTTCACCTATGAGGTGCTGATGGTGAACGACGGCAGCACCGATGACTCGTGGAAGGTGATAGAGGAACTGCATGCCAAGAACCCCAACATTAAGGGCGTGTGTTTCCGCCGCAACTACGGCAAATCGCCGGCTCTCAACACCGGTTTTGAGCGTGCCGAGGGCGATGTGGTGATAACCATGGACGCTGACTTGCAGGACTCGCCCGACGAGATTCCTGAACTTTACAAGATGATAACCAAAGATGGCTATGACCTGGTGAGCGGTTGGAAAAAGAAGCGTTATGACCCGCTGTCGAAAACGATACCGACCAAGCTGTTTAACGCCACGGCCCGCAAGGTGAGCGGTATCCACAACCTGCACGACTTTAACTGCGGCTTGAAGGCATATCGCAGAGAGGTGGTGAAGCACATAGAGGTGTATGGCGACATGCACCGCTACATACCATATCTTGCCAAAAACGAGGGTTTCGACAAGATTGGTGAGAAAGTGGTGAAGCACCAGGCACGCAAATATGGCTCATCGAAGTTTGGTCTGGACCGTTTTGTGAACGGTTACCTGGACTTGATGACGCTTTGGTTTCAGACGAAGTTCGGCAAAAAGCCTATGCACTTCTTTGGCCTTGTGGGCAGCCTGATGTTTTTCGTGGGCTTGATAGCCGTGATAGTGGTGGGCGCATGGAAGCTCTATAACTTGCATGTGGGCAATCACTACATACTGGTGACCGACTCGCCATATTTCTATATGGCGCTGACGTGCATGATACTTGGCGTGCAACTGTTTTTGACCGGATTTTTGGGCGAGCTTGTGGCGCGTCATGCCCCCGACCGCAACAAATATGAAATTTCGGAGGAATTGAAATAAAAGACGACGATTGCCCTGCTCATAACGGGGGAAAACAGCAAAAAGTTTTTTTGATTTATACACTTGGAAAGCATGAATTATGAAGAACTGACGGCACTTTTGCAAAAGCGTTACTCCTGCCGCAACTATAGCGACGAGCCGGTGGGACGCGACAAGGTGCTGCAACTGATAGAGGCTGCACGGCTGGCGCCAAGCGCCACCAACAAGCAGCCGTGGACATTTGTTGTGGCTGACAACGAAGCCTCGCTCGATGTGGTGAGGTGCGCTTATCCGCGCGAATGGTTTGCCAAAGCTCCGGTGGTGATAGTGGCTCTTGGCCACCACGACGAGGCTTGGCACCGCGCCTGCGACGGCATGGACGCCACCGACATAGACGTGGCCATAGCTGTGGAGCACTTGCAGCTTGCTGCCACGGCCATGGGACTGGGCACATGCTGGGTGTGTGCGTTCAACCCCGATGTGGTGAGAGAGGGATTCTCGCTCCCTGCCAGTGTTGAGCCTGTTGCGCTAATCCCGGTGGGACATCCTGCCGCCGACGCCATAGTGCCTGAAAAGAAGAGAAAACCGATAGAAGAAATTGTGAAGTGGGGAAAGTATTGACGACATTCACAAGGCTGTTTCTGCTTGCCGTGGCTCTGGTTGTGGCAGCGCAGGCGTGCACTGACGACGGTTGCTCTGAGAACACCAACAGTGTGCCCCAAGCCGGATTTTATGAGAGCGGCTCGCGCAACAAGCAGATTTCGCTCACAAAACTGACGGTGCGCGGCATTGGTGCCCCTGGCGACAGCGGAATCATTGACACGCAGACGGTGAACTCGGTGTATCTGCCGCTAAGGCTATCGACCGGCAAGTCGCAATTTGTGTTTGACTACTATGGCGACTCGCTTGTGAACGACACGCTCACGCTAAGCTACAAGGCAGTGCCATATTTCGTGTCGAAAGAGTGTGGCGCGATGTATAACTTTGAGGTGAGCGGCATGGAGTGCACAAACCACGAGATTGACTCGGTGGTGATGCCACACCCCACGCTGACCAACGCCGAGGGTGTGAAAATTAAAATTTACGTCAAGAAATGATGAGAAGCTACATAGTCACCATATTGCTGCTTGTGGCAGGGACGTGCTGCATGAGCGCGGCGGCGCAAGACAGCGGCAGACGCATCACTCCGGTGAAGCCGAGCACCAACACCGTGCTGTCGCCAAAAAAAGGAACGAGCGAGGAGGTGATACGGCAATATCTGACCGGCGACACGGCCTCGGCTGCCGCCACAGAGCAACGCGACTCGCTGAAAAAGGTGTATCCGCACTATCCCATGCTCACCGACTTGACGCTGGGCGTTAACATACTTGACCCTGTGCTTGCCTTGTTTGGGCAGAAGTATGGCGGCGTAGATGTGAACGCCACACTCAACATGTGGAACCGCTTGCAGCCGGTGGTGGATTTGGGCGTGGGTTGGGCAAAATATAGCCCCGACGACAAGAGTTTCACTTATCGCGGAAAGCTGTCGCCATACGCCAGAGTGGGCGTGAACTATAATTTTCTGTATAAGAGCGACCCTGCCTATAAGGTGTTTTTAGGCGTGAAGTGCGGTTACTCGTTTTTCAACTATGAGATAACCGACGTGGTCTATAACAACGGCTACTGGGGCGAGAACGGCAAGTTCGACATCACCGGGCAGAAATCGCACGCGGTGTGGGGCGAGTTTCTTGTGGGGCTCAACGTGAAGCTGTGGCGCAACATATCGGCCGGGTGGCAAGCGAAATATCACAGACTGTTCAATCACAAGAGCAATGCCAACTCAGAGCCGTGGTATATTCCGGGTTTTGGTCCTCGCAACAGCAATTTGGCGGTGACATTCAACGTGTGCTACACTCTGCCGCTGTGCAAGGACAAGTGGCCCAAGAAGCCGGAACCGGCAGTCAAGGGCAAGGGCAAAAAAGCGGCAGCAACCACTGGAAGCGGCACAGTAACTCCGCAATAATGGGCGTTATGGCGTTTTCACATCTCTCTGAAAAATGCTTCTTTGCAAGAGCGAAAAACCGCTTGATATAAGCTCGTTGCGGCGCAACAAGGAAACAAACCAAATCATAAAATTAATATATCAGAAAAATGAAAAGAAAGATAATGACGATGGTGCTGTCGCTTGCCATGCTTGCCGGCGTGGCACAAGAATTGGCGACCATAGCATCTTATAACGTGCGTGTGCTCAATGCCAACGATGAGGCGCAAGGCGATGTGTGGTCGCGCCGCTGCAAGGCGATTTGCGACCAGATGAACTTTGTGTCGCCAGTGGCGTTTGGCACGCAAGAGGTGACCTATAAGCAACTTCAAGACATGCAGCAGTTGCTTGACCGCTATGCCTACATAGGCGTGGGGCGCGACGACGGCAAACAAGCTGGCGAATTCATGGCTATTTTCTACAACAAAGAGCAGCTTGAACTGCTGAAGCACGACACATTCTGGCTTAGCGAGACACCAGAAAAGGTGAGCCGTGGCTGGGACGGCGCTTGCAACCGTGTGTGCACATGGGGCGAATTCAAGGACAAACGCACAAAGAAGAAATTCTATTATTTCAATACTCACCTTGACCACAAAGGCCCAGTGGCGCAGGTGGAGGGCGCAAAACTGCTGTTGCGCAAAATCCGGGAGATAGCCAAAGGCGCTCCGGCGGTGTTGACAGGCGATTTCAACGTGTCGCCGCAGTCGAAGGCATTTGGCGAACTGGTGAATTCGGGCTTGGTGAAAGACTGCTACGCCAACGCGCGCTACCGCTTTGCGGAGTGCGGCACATTTCAGGGTTTTGACCCTTATCGTCGCCCAGCCGACCGCATAGACCACATATTGGTCACGCCAAAGGTGGGCGTGGAGGCTTTTGCCGTGCTGACAGACGGTTACTGGACTAAAAACGACGCAGAACCGCAAGTGCTCAAAGTGAATGGCGCCGAGGTGACTGTGGCTGGCGGCAAGTGGACCCGCCACAATCCGAGCGACCACTATCCAGTGGTGGCAAAGCTGCGGTTGTGGTGATGTGCTTGGTTGCAGTTGACGCTCCGCAGCGCGGAGGCTAATTTTGCTCCCTAAAAACAGGAGAGCAAAATGAAAAACACAATAGAGAAATCGACCTCAAATGATGAACTGAACGAAACTCCGTGTGCGGCTGACAGCACTGCCCACGGCGGTGACCTCTTGCCCTGGACCGAAGCGGAGCTTGTGGCCGAGAACGCACGGCGCAACGCCGCGCTTGTGCAGGACTACGACCCCATGACAGGCCGCGGGTGCTGTGGCGACAGGGTGGCGCGCAAGGTGGGCAGCGTGGACTATATGCTGTCTCGCGCTATGATTGACGGTGCGCCGAAATCTGTTTACAGGAGCAGGCTGAAATTTCAGAAGGCTCGGTTTGAGTATGACTTTGAGTTTTGGGCGGCTATGTGCGTCAAGATAATAGACAAGACTACGCACAGGCAAGTGCCGTTTGTGCTCAACAGGGCACAGCGCAAGTTGCTCAGCGTGCTTGAGGGGCAGCGTGCGGCAGGGCAACCCATACGTGTGATTTTGCTCAAAGCGAGGCAGTGGGGCGGAAGCACGCTTGTGCAGATATACATGGCATGGATTCAGCTGGTGCTGAAAGAAAACTGGAACAGCTTGATATGTGGACATCTGCGCGACACGGCCTCGGCAATCAAGGGCATGTATAGCCGTCTGCTCGCCAACTACCCGGAGCAATTCAAAACCGACGGTATGCGCCAGATGAGGTTTAAGACCTATGAGGGGAGCAAGAATGTGAGCGTGATAGACGGCCGCGGGTGCATAGTGATGATGGGGTCGGCTCGCAGCCAGGAGGAGATACGAGGCTACGACATAATGATGGCTCACCTGTCGGAGGTGGCGTTTTGGCCAGAAACCGACCGCTTCTCGCCAGCCGACCTCGTGAGAGCCGTGGGCGGCACAGTGACGCTGGCTCCGCACTCGCTGATAGTGATGGAAAGCACCGCCAACGGCCAGGGCAACTTTTTTCACACCGAATGGCTTAGGGCAAAGTCGGGCCGTAGCGACAAGCAGCCTGTGTTTGTGCCCTGGCACGACATAGAAATCTACCGTTTGCCGGTGGGCGATGTGATGAAGTTGTGGCGCAGCCTCGACGGCTATGAGCTTGACTTGTGGCGCGAGGGGCTGACGCTGGAGCAGATAAACTGGTATCACCACAAGCGCATGGAATATCCGTCGCACGCGCTGATGAAGGCAGAGTTTCCGAGCAACGACATTGAGGCTTTTGCCAACACAGGCCGCTGCATATTCGACCTGAACCAGCTTGCTGAGTTGCGCCGCTCGTGCCACGCGCCAGCGGCGAGAGGCGACATATATGCCGACTACAAGACGCTTAACAACGTGGGGTTTGTGCGGCAGGATAACGGCTTGCTTGAGGTGTGGCGTCAGCCCGACTACACGACGGGAAGCAACCGCTATGTGGTGACGGTAGATGTGGGCGGACGCAGCGACAGCGCTGACTACTCGGTGATAGCCGTGACCGACTGCCTGGGCACTGACGGCCGCCCGGAGGTGGTGGCGCAGTGGCGAGGACACATAGACCACGACCTGCTGGCATGGAAGTCAGCCCAGATAGCAAAATACTACTGCAACGCCTTGCTTGTGGTGGAGAGCAACACGCTTGAAACGGAGCGTTGCGACGGCGACGGCGGAGAGTATGTGCTCGACACCATAGGCCGCTTTTACCGCAACGTGTATTGCCGGCCAGGTACATGTCGTGTGGGGTTTCACACTAACCGCGAGACCAAGCAGAAGGCATTGTATGACCTGATTGCCGCCGTGCGCGACGGCACATACGTGGAGCACGACGCGAAAGCCGTAGATGAAATGAGCTGGTATGAGCAGAAGAGCAACGGGCAGTGGGGCGCGATGCGCGGCAAGCACGACGACATACTGATGACGCGCTGCATAACGCTCAAGGTGATTAACGACACGCGCCGGCAGCAGTGGCTGGCACGGCGTGGCGGCAGCAAGGACTGTCTGCTCGTGCCCACAGTGGTGTAGCAGCGTGGGGCTTGTGGAAGAACTGTGGCAGTGTGAGCTGCTATGTGGCTGGTTTTGCGTAAATTTGCACGGCAAAACCAGTTTTTATTGTTTTTTAGTGATGATTAGAAGTTTGATATTCGTTGGTGCCGGGAGCTGCCTTGGCGGCGTGGCGCGCTACCTGCTCACGAAGCTTGTGCAAGTGAATGTGGGCGGCACTTTTCCGTGGGGCACTATGCTTGTGAATGTGGTGGGCTGCTTGCTGATAGGCTTGCTCTATGGCGTGTTTGAGCGCAACTGCGTGTTGAGCGACGGCGAGAGGCTGTTTCTCACAGTGGGTTTTTGCGGGGGATTCACCACATTTTCCACATTTGTGCATGAGAACTATGCGTTGCTCGGTGAGCGCAATTTCATGCTGTTTGTGGCTTACTCGATGCTTAGTTTCGGGGTGGGGCTGCTGTGCGTGCACCTTGGGCACCTGCTGGTGAAAGCTGTGTGACAGACAAAGAAAAAGGGATTGTCTCACGACAGCCCCAGTCTTAAATACACAATTATCTATAAAACAACTATTTTGATACTAATAAGAGTCTAAATCAAAGATTTGCTCAACACCGAACAGCGGTTTCACGCTGCCAGTGAGGAGTCAAGCAAATCAATTTGTTATTTGTCATCAATTAAAGAAAATTGCAAGAGATACAAAAATTTATTACCTGAATTTTGGCAGAAGTGCAGTTTCTTAAAAATGAACTTTCTTCTATTAATGAAAGCCGTTAAGGCTTTTAACTTCAAATAACACTGCAAATTTATAGGTATTTTTACAAAAAATCAAAGCATTTGTGAGATTTTTTCACTAAAAAATACGTTTGTGTGCATTTTTGTTATTTTTAGTGTGCTAAAAGCAAGAAAGATTAATAGTTAACGTGTGTTGCAGAGGCTGTGACCGTTATGGGCAGAAACAGTGTGCCGGGGGCAAACGTGCCGCTTATGGCAACGCGGAAGGTGCGTAACGGCCGTGAAACGAGCTTTATTGGAAGCGATGCGGCGAGAGTGCCATTGACTCTGGTGGAGTTGACAAGAAATCTGTGGCACGACAAGCCACGCTCACCGAGCACACGCAATTCGGCGGTGCTCACCGTGCCGCAAACGTTCCAGATGATTTGCGTGAGGCGTGCGCCCAGTGGTGCCGAATGCACCACTACCGGCTGCGAGAGGTAGCTGGCGGTTACTTTTTGGGCGGTGTCGGCCGAGAGGTCGAAGACGGTGCCGTCGGCCGTGGTGGCATAGGCGCGTGTGTTGCTCCCTGTGAGCGTGGTGGCCGTGACGGTGCGGCTTGCTATGCGCCCAGATGGCTGAATGGTGAGCATTGCTCCGCCGGGTGTGGCAACGGCAAGTTCGCGGTGGCAGCCGTCCCATGCCAGGGCAGTGGCCTCGATGCCTGTGGCGATGATTTCTGTCTTTATTCCAGATAAGCGGCACAGGCGGCTGAAAGAGTCGATAAACCACACGCTACCGTTGCCGCAGCATGGGGCGGCGACAGTGGAGGCAATAATGTCGGCTATGACCCGAGGCTCGCCGAAACCACTGCTTGCAGTGCCAGGCAAGGCATAGATGCCGCTTGTGGTGAAGACGTAGAGCGGATAGCGGCCGAAACCACCGGAATAGAGAGGACGCTCGGCGGCACAAATGCTGCTAATGGTCAGGCCTGTGTGCGTGCGTGTGTCGGCTTGGGCAAATGGATTGCCCGGCTTGCAGACTGATATTGTGCCAGACGCCGGTTCGGTGAAATCGGAAGCAGTGAGGTCGCGCCGCTGCTCGGCGGCTGTGAATGTGAGGGCAGTGAGTGCGGAGCCAATGGCTACGGAGGATTCGGGCATGGGTGTGAGTGGCGTGGAGCAGGTGAGTTGGCTGGCGTCGGCGAGCGTCAGCACAAAGGTCATGCTCACAGCCCGCGTGTCGGGATAGGCTACCATGTCGTTAAGCGACGACGGCACAAACGGCAGGTCGTCGGTGCGCGTGACGGTGGCAAATCCTTGCGGTGTGGCAAGGGTGACGGAGGTGGCGAGCGTGCAGTTGCCGCGCGTGATGTTTCCGCCGAACAGTGTGGCAGGATTCCAAGGGCAGGTGTTGCGCACCATGCCACCGGCAAGCACAAGGCTGCCGTTTGCCACCGTGGCACAAGCCGGAATGTGTGGGCGAACCACAGGTTCGGTGACGGCTGCGCACGCCGATGCGGTGAGAGCCGTCGGGGTGGCTGCGCTTGAAGCCAGAGCGTGGGTGTGCAGGCCGGGGAAGTGGGTTTGCGACGACTGGGGCGCGTTATATGCTGAAAACTCCGAGGTGCTGAGCGCGTCGAGGTTGCTGGTGCTTGCCACTATGTGCCAGTCGGAGCGGAGAAGCTGTGCCACCACAGCTTGCTTGCTGCGAGGCATGGGACCGAAGTCGAGTTGGCTGGGACGCGACACAAAGCGATAGTCGAGCGTAGAGGTGTCGTAGGGCATGATTTCTCTGGTGGCGAGCACGTCGATGACCTTGACCAAGCCATGCCACTTGCTGCTGATGCCACCGAGCACGGTGATGCCAATGCGATAGGTGGGCGCTGACAGGGTGGAGGCACTTATGCCGGAGAACGTGCTGCCGGCAGTGACGGCATCGGCCAAATGACGAAAATTGCCGCTGGCGCAGCCACCGCCAAGTAGCACTGGTGCGCTAAGCCACAGATAGCTGTCGTCGTGCAGCCTCACGCCATAGCGCACAAGCATCATGCCGCAGTGCCGCCCTTGTGCGTTGGCACTGTTTGTGAGCGACCGCCGGGCTTGGGCTTCGCGTTTTGTCAAGCATGCCACATCTTCGCTTGGCAGCGGACTTTGCCATGATGTGAGCGGTGCGCTGAACGTGTAGGCCGGCAAGGTGCAGGTGGCGGTGGCCTCCTCGGTTTCGCAGAGGTTGATGAGCGGCACGGCTTCGTGTGGACGCAAGGCTGTGAGGCCGTCGGCCGACTGGGCAAGGTGCAGCACACCAGTGGTGGTGATTATGGATATGAAGCGGCCGTGTTTGTGGGCTGAAATGGCGTCAGCGCCATAGGTGGAACAAACGGCCGTGCCGTCGCACCTGATGCTGCCACTGGCGGCTGTGATGATGTGGCCGCCGTCAACGAGCAGCAGCTTTTCACCTTGCGAAAGCTGGGTTATGCGGCTTGGCAAGCTTGCCACCACAAGCCCTTGCTCGCACTCGCGTAGGTTGATGGCGGTGGCGGCATCGCCAGTGGCGGAGCTCTCAGGATTGGTGTGCGCGGAGCAAGCCTTTGGCTCGATTTTGATGATTGCGGTGTTGGTAGTGTTTTTCATGTTGCGTATGATTTTTTTGCGGCAAAGTTATGGTTGGCAAAAAGGCGGCGTAAACTTCAAAAAGACACATTGTGGGAGAAAAAGGGGCGTTTGCGGCGAGTAGTGGCATTTATCGGCGGAACTGCGATAAATTTTGGCTATAAAATTTTGCAGCTTTGCGCGGAGTGTTTATCTTTGAATGTCTGAACATTTGTTCTATTCAGAAGTGTCGTTGACGACACACGAAAGATTTTAATGTTGAGAAATAAATGTTTTTATAGATTGTAGATTTTAAGGAGCCCACGCTGTGAAGTGCCGGCTCTTTAAATTTTTTTGCAAACCAGCCAGCAAAAAAATAGGCCGTCAGAATCCGAAAAAGACCAGACGACCGATTTAGATGTTTTTACACAACGGAATAATCCTTATTGTGAATTGCTTCAAATTTGTATGGCAAATATATGTCATTTTTTTTGCATTAAAAAGAATTAATGCGGCTTTTGTTGCGAAAAATGCCAAAAGTGTGCCTTTTTTTACTAAATTTGAGACTGTTAAAGAAAAAACCAAAAAACGATTTGACTAATGAAAAGAATAGTTGGACTCGACTTGGGCACAAACAGCATAGGGTGGGCTGTGGTGAACAAAGATGATGATAACAAAGAAAACAGCTCAATAGCAGGTGCAGGCAGCCGAATAATACCCATGGACGCTGCGACTCTGGATAATTTTGCCAAGGGAAACACCCAATCGGCAACTGACAAGAATGGAAACACCAAGTCGGCAGCCGCCCAGCGGACTTCATTCAGAGGAAAAAGACGACTCATAGAGCGCAGAAAACTGCGCAGGGAGCGTTTGCTTAGAGTCCTGGGGCGAATGGGGTTTCTGCCGCCTCATTTTGCTGGTGCTATTAACCGGTTTGGCAAGCTGAAGGACTTGGACCAGGAGCCAAAGTTGGCGTGGACCACAGGAGCCGACGGCAAGCCAAAGTTTTTGTTTGAGTCGGCGTTCAACGAAATGCTGTGCGAGTTTCGCGAGGCACAGCCGCAGTGGTTGGCTTCGGGTGGCAAGGTGCCTCATGACTGGACGCTATATTATTTGCGCAAGAAGGGCTTGAGGTCAGCCCTAACGCCATACGAACTGGCGTGGGTGCTGCTAAGTTTCAATGCCAAACGCGGCTATCACCAGCTGCGTGACGACGACGAAGAAGCCGTTGCCGCCCAAAATAAGGAGTATGTGGTGCAAAAAGTGGTGGCCGTGGAAGACAGTGGAGAAAAAACGAAAAGCGGCAACTATTATAATGTGGTGCTGGACAACGGCATGGTGTATCATAAGACATTCAAAGATGCACCAGACTGGGTTGGGCTGACAAAGGAGTTTATCGTCACTACGACCGTTGACCAGAAAGGCAACCCTAAGCTCGACAAAGACGGCAATGTGAGGCGGGAGTTTAGAATGCCTTCGGAAAACGACTGGACTTTGCGCAAGAAGCGCAGTGAGGCAGAAATTGACAAGTCGGATATGCTGTTGGGCGAGTATGTATATTCTTTGCTGCTGCATAATCCGGAGCAAAAAGTGATAGGCGATGTGGTGAGGGTGGTTGAACGCACTTATTACAAGAAGGAGTTGACAGCACTGCTGAAGAAGCAAAAGGAGTTTATTCCGGAGCTGGCTGATAGAGAATTGTATGCCGAGTGCATCGGTGAACTTTATTCCGCAAACGACGCATACAGAATGTCGATAGCCAACCGCGATTTCACTTATCTGCTTGCTGACGACATATTGATGTATCAGCGGCCGTTGAAGAGCAAGAAATCGCTGATTGCCAACTGCCCGTTTGAGTCAAGGCATTATGTGGGCACTGACACTGTGACCGGAGAGCGCAAGGTGCTGGAAGCTCCGGTGAAGTGCATAGCTAAGTCAAATCCGCTGTATCAGGAGTTTAGATTGTGGCAATTTGTGTCAAACCTGAAAATATATCAGAAAGAAATGGTGGATAGGGAGAGCGGCAAGTTGCTGTTTGACGAAGACGTGACTTCGCAGTTTATATATGACGAAAACTCGAAGGTGAAACTTTTTGAAGAGCTGAACGACTATGAGAAAGTCACTCAACAGACAATCTTTGGCTATTTCAAAATAAAAAAAGTAAACGGACAATACCCATATAGGTGGAACCATGTGGAAGACAAGGCTCTGCCGGGCAACGAAACGCGAGGCACACTGATTAAGGCGCTGAAGAAAGCGCATGTGGATTATGCGTTTCTTAACGACGCTTCGGCTATGCAGGAGCTGTGGCACACGCTATACTCGATAGACGACAAGGTGGAACTGCGAAAGGCTTTGGGCAAGTTTGCGCTCAAGCATGGCTTGGAAGAAGCATTTGTGGAAGCCGCCAGCCAAATGAAGCCATACGAAAAGGACTATGGCGCATACTCTGAAAAAGCGATAAAGAAACTGCTGCCACTGATGCGATGTGGGCGCTACTGGTCGGCCGACAAGATAGACGACTCTACCACCGAGCGCATCAATAAGCTGATAGGCGGCAAGTGTGATGAAAGCATAAGTGACAAGGTGAGGGAATTTACGTCGGGGTTCACATCAATCAACGATTTCAAGGGGTTGTCGCTATGGAAGGCAAGCTATGTGGTGTATGGCCGGCACAGTGAGGGCCGTGACTGTGCCAAGTGGGCATCACCTGCCGACATCGACCACTATCTGTTGCAATTTAAGCAGCACTCACTGCGCAATCCGATTGTGGAGCAGGTGATAATGGAAACGTTGCGCACGGTGCGCGACATCTGGCTCAAGTATGGCAAGATTGACGAGTTTCACATAGAGCTTGGTCGTGAAATGAAAAATCCTGCCGACAAGCGCAAGCGCATCACTGAGCAAATCATGAAAAATGAAACCGCGCGAATGAGAGCCAAGCTGATTATGGCAGAATATATGAACTCGGCAGACTCAACTATCAGAGTTGAGAATCTCAGGCCTTACTCACCGAGCCAGCAAGATTTGTTCCGCATCTATGAGGACGGCGTTCTCGGCAGCGAAAATAGGTTGCCTGGCGATATTGACGCCATATTGAAATCGCTGTCGCAGACCGATGCCAAGAATCTGCCGACCAGCTCACAAGTAAACCGCTATCTGCTATGGCTCGACCAGCGGTATGTGTCGCCATACACAGGCCAGCCAATTCCGCTTAGCAGATTGTTTACTACTGATTATGAGATAGAACACATAATTCCGCAGTCGAGATATTTTGATGATTCGTTTTCTAACAAGGTGATATGCGAGGCTCGTGTGAACAAGGAAAAGGACAACATGCTCGGATTCCAGTTCATAAAAAAGAAAGGTGGAACAATCGTGGAGCTTGGCGGCGGAAGAAAAGCTGAGATTCTGACGCCTAACGCTTATCGCGACAAAGTGAACGAAATGTATAAAAACAATCAAGCCAAACGCAAAAAACTGCTGCTTGAGGACATTCCCGACGACTTCATACAGCGGCAGCTCAACGACAGCCGCTATATAAGCAAGGTGGTTAAGTCGTTGCTGTCGAATGTGGTGCGCGCAGATGGTGAGGAAGCCGACATATCGAAGAATGTGATTACGTGCACTGGTGGCATAACCGACAGACTGAAAAATGACTGGGGCGTGAACAATGTGTGGAACCGCTTGATTATTTCGCGCTTTGAGCGGTTGAACAAGCTGACTGGTCGCACTGATTTCACCGCCGTTTCGGCCAATGGCCACAAAATTCCGTCAATGCCGCTCGAGCTGCAGCGCGGATTCAGCAAAAAGCGCATCGACCACCGGCATCATGCCATGGACGCCATAGTTATAGCGTGCGCAACGCGCGAGCATGTGAATTTGCTGAACAACGAGGCGGCTATGAAACGCAATAACTATGACCGCACAGTGCTGTCGCGCAAGTTGCGCAACTATGAAGATGTGATGGTCAATGGGGAGAAACGCCCGGTGCCTAAAGAATTCATTAAGCCTTGGCCTACATTTAATGTCGATGTGGAAACAGCTTTAAGTGGCATTGTGGTCAGCTTTAAGCAAAACTTGCGCTTGGTGACCAAGACACAAAACCGCTACCAGCATTTCAGTGTCGATGGCACAAAGAAAGTGATGCTGAAGCAAACAAAGGGCGAACTCTTGGCAATACGCAAGTCGCTGCACAAAGAAACGGCGCTTGGCAAGGTGAACTTGCGGCGCGTGGTGGAATTTGGGCTGGAAAAGGCTTTGGAGAAGTCGAGTGCCATTGTCGATAAGGAGTTGCGAAGCAAAATTAAAGATTTGCAGGAGCTGGGGTGTGACAATAAGGTAATAAAGCATTACTTCGAAGAAAATAAAGATGCCTGGAGCGATGTGGATTTGTCAAAAATCAAAGTGTATGAGTTCTCTGATGATGCCGGGAGGCGCTTGTTTGCATCAAGAACCCCGATTGACAAAGCGAAAATAGCAAAAATCACCGATACTGGCATACAGAAAATAATGTTGCGACACTTGGAGGCCAACGGTGGAAACGAAAAACTGGCTTTTTCGCCTGAAGGCATTGTGAGAATGAACCAAAACATTGTGGCTCTCAATGACGGGCACCAGCACAAGCCAATCTTGAAGGCGCGTGTGTATGAAGAAAGTGCAAGTAAATTTGCGGTGGGCGAGAGAGGAAACAAAAAGACTAAATTTGTGGAAGCAGCACAAGGCACTAATTTGTTTTTCGCTGTGTATGAACACGAAACCATAAACGAAAAGACTGGTGAAATAAACAAAACGCGCGGCTTTGCCAGCATACCATTAAATTGTGCTATTGACTGCAGGAAGAAAGGGCAACCTGTGGCTACTGTTGACTCTGAAGGCATGCAACCGAGTTTTGTCTTGTCACCAAACGATTTGGTTTATGTGCCCACGTCAGAAGAATTGTCTTCGGGTGTGATAGCCATGCCACTGGATTGCAACAGAATTTACAAAATGGTGAGTTGTACCGAAAAAAGTGCGTATTTTGTTCCGCAGAGTGTGGCAAAGACTATTTATACAACAGACAAAAATTGGGCTGAAAGATTTTGTGGCGATGGCAAAATTATTGTTGATGAGTTTGGTTTGGGGTCACGTATGTCGAAAAGTGAGAGAACCATAAGTGCTGAAATGATTAAAAATGTCTGTATTCCGCTTAAAGTCAATAGGCTTGGAGAATATACGTTGCTGCAAAACCAGTCGAAATGATAAAGCGGACTCTATATTTTGGCAATCCGGCATACTTGAACCTTCGCAACGGGCAAATGGTGCTGCACTTGCCAGAAGTGGATAAAAACGAGAGCTTGCCACGGTGGTTTAAGCGCGAAGCAGAACGCACATTTCCCATTGAGGACTTAGGCGTGGTGGTTCTTGATAACAAGCAAATCACAATTACGCAAGGGCTTATGGACTGCTTGATGCGATATAATGTGGCGGTGGTGACGTGCGACTCCACGCACATGCCCACAGGCTTGTTGCTGCCGCTTGACGGACACACGCTGCAAAGCGAGCGTTTCAGGGCGCAAATAGACAGCTCGTTGCCGTTGCGCAAGCAGTTGTGGCAACAGACGGTGCAAGCCAAAATAGCCAACCAGGCGGCTGCGCTTGCCCAGTGCACCGACGCTGAAAATGGCTGCATGCTGGCGTGGGTTGATGAGGTGAGAAGCAACGACTCTGCAAATCTGGAGGGAAGGGCGGCTGCCTATTATTGGCGAAACTTCTTTCCGGAGTTTCCTGGCTTCACTCGTGGCAGGGAGGAGGCACCGCCCAATAATTTGCTTAACTATGGCTATGCGATTTTGCGTGGCGTGGTGGCGAGGAGCCTTGTGGGGAGCGGTTTGATGCCCACATTGGGCATTCATCACCATAACCGCTACAATGCCTATTGCCTTGCCGACGACATTATGGAGCCATATCGCCCGGTGGTGGATATGCTTGTAAAGCAGATAGTGAGAACGCAGGCTGTAACTGATGATATATCGGTTGAAGCAAAACGCATTTTGCTCGGAATATCAACCGTTGATGTGAAAATGGGTAAGCAAAAACGGCCGTTGATGATTGCGGTGAATGAAACCACAGCGTCGCTTAGCAAGTGCTTTTTGGGAGAGTCGAGGCGGATTTCATATCCATCGCTGTAATAACATTTTGCCTATGGATTTTGACAGGTTTAGCCAATACCGGATTATGTGGATAATAGTGTTTTATGACTTGCCGACCGACACCAAGGCGCAGCGCAAGGAAGCAGCAATGTTTCGCAAACGCATAATGCAAGACGGCTTCACAATGTTTCAATTCTCAACTTATTTGCGTCACTGCCCGAGCAAAGAAAATGCTGCTACTCACATTAGGCGTGTTAAGTCGTTTTTGCCGAAATCTGGCAAAGTGGGAATATTGTGTATTACTGACAAACAATTTGGCGATATGGAGCTATTTCAAGGTTTGCAGGCTGAAGAAAAGATTGTTGGCCCGCAACAGTTGGAGCTTTTTTAACACGCAAGTATAAGTTGGTGGGGGCGTAAACAAAGAGAAACTGGATAATTCCAGTTTCTCTTTGTGCAAAAAAGTGATTTTTTTTTGTTTCTGATTTTGCGTTATAACGTTTTGAATATTATTGTGTTACGAATAATGGATTGTTGTTTATAACGTAAAATTACAAATTTGAAAGCAATTCACAACATATTAACTTTAAAAAAGAAAATTTAATAAATTGTTGTTTATAACGTAAAATTACAAATTTGAAAGCAATTCACAACATAATTATAAATTGTTTCTATTGTATTATATTGTTGTTTATAACGTAAAATTACAAATTTGAAAGCAATTCACAACTCTGTAAACATTTAAAATAAATAGTATTAAATTGTTGTTTATAACGTAAAATTACAAATTTGAAAGCAATTCACAACTCTGCAAGCCGAACAGCTGCATTGCGCCCAATTGTTGTTTATAACGTAAAATTACAAATTTGAAAGCAATTCACAACAGGAGTTGACCGACCCTGACGAATGGAAGATTGTTGTTTATAACGTAAAATTACAAATTTGAAAGCAATTCACAACGTCTTGGAGCTTCCCTATCCGCGGCAAATCATTGTTGTTTATAACGTAAAATTACAAATTTGAAAGCAATTCACAACTAAAAAAAATCTGTAGATATAAATAATTAAATTGTTGTTTATAACGTAAAATTACAAATTTGAAAGCAATTCACAACTGTCGTAAACGTGGTTGCGGAGATGCATCTATTGTTGTTTATAACGTAAAATTACAAATTTGAAAGCAATTCACAACTCGTTGCTTACTGCACTGGCGTTGACTTCCATTGTTGTTTATAACGTAAAATTACAAATTTGAAAGCAATTCACAACTCGTTGCTTACTGCACTGGCGTTGACTTCCATTGTTGTTTATAACGTAAAATTACAAATTTGAAAGCAATTCACAACGGCTTCAATCACTTGCTTAAAGGTTCTTATATTGTTGTTTATAACGTAAAATTACAAATTTGAAAGCAATTCACAACTTTCGATTTTGTCCTTATATTTACTCCGTTATTGTTGTTTATAACGTAAAATTACAAATTTGAAAGCAATTCACAACGGAATTGCTTGACGACAACCCAAAAGAGGCATTGTTGTTTATAACGTAAAATTACAAATTTGAAAGCAATTCACAACTGATGGTGCGTTGATTGAACCGCCGTATAAATTGTTGTTTATAACGTAAAATTACAAATTTGAAAGCAATTCACAACGGCTGCTTCTTACTAATCTGACAGCCGTACATTGTTGTTTATAACGTAAAATTACAAATTTGAAAGCAATTCACAACTGGTCAGGCGGCCGACCTGAATGTGGGCAGATTGTTGTTTATAACGTAAAATTACAAATTTGAAAGCAATTCACAACCTATCTGGATTGACGATATTTGTTACTATATTGTTGTTTATATGTACATTCAAAATGGAAGTGCAAAACTTGTTGGGGAAAATAATATGAAAAACACCGCAGGTTTGCCTAACGGCTGGGGCGCGCAGCCCCAAAGAGTGTACAACGTCAGTCAATCAAGCAATACAAAAAAGGAGACCGAAGTCTCCCCAAGATTAATTAATTTTGTGTTGCTTATGTACAAACAACTAACCTCAGAGCAAAGGTCGCAAATATTTGCATATCTGCAAGACGGAATCGCAAGAAAAATCATCTGCGACCGCATGGGCATATC
>CAKUAR010000010.1 GCA_934636465.1 uncultured Muribaculaceae bacterium | reverse complement strand
CCACTTCAACCAAAACCCTTGTAACTCAATTCTATCACTATATCTTTCCGCATTTCACTTTTTTGTAGTAACTTTGCACCCGAAAACAACAAAAACAAATCAATGGGCGATAGTGTTCCACTAAATATTGCAGACGTAACAAACAAATTACAATGGCCACAGAAGCGGCATATCCGTAGAAAATGAACGGAAAGGCGACTCCTGGGCTGTTGGGATAACAAACACAGAAAGGAGGCGCACAAATGAAAGAATTCCTACTTTTCGGCAAAGATTTCAAGAGAGTTGACCAATGGCAAAAAGGCTGTTGGATAAAAGTGACACAACCAAATGACGACGAGCTTGACTACTTGAGGGAACTTGGTGTGCCGGAATCATTCATATCAGACATTTCAGATGCCGATGAGCGACCGCGTACGGAGAACGATGGCGACTGGCTGCTGACGGTGCTGCGTGTGCCGCGCCCGAGTCAGGACGACGACATTCCATACACCACCGTGCCTGTGGGCGTGATTACGAACAACGACATTGTGGCCGTGCTGTGCTACTACGAAAACGAGGTGATAGACGACTTCATACAATATAACGGCATGCGCAACCGCGAAGTGCCAAACCGCGTGGTGCTAATCATGAGGCTGATATTGTCGTCGGCAGTGTGGTTCTTGAAATATCTGAAGGTGATGAATGTGGACATAAACAACGCCGAGGACGGGCTTGAGCGCAGCATAAGAAACGAGGACCTGCTGAAACTGCGCAACATGCAAAAGAGCCTTGTTTATTTCAACACGTCGATAAGAGGCAACGAGTCGCTTTTGCTGAGGTTGCGCACACGTTTCCAGAACACAGGCTTGATAGACAATGACTTGATAGAAGACGTGGACATAGAGCTGCAACAGGCACTCAACACGGTGAAGGTGTATACCGACATCTTGACCGGAACAATGGACGCTTTTGCCTCAATTATATCAAACAACTTGAACGTGATAATGAAGCGCATGACGAGCATCTCTATAATACTGATGCTGCCAACGTTTATAGCCAGCCTGTATGGCATGAACGTGGCTCTGCCTGTTGAAACGGCAAGTTGGGCATTTGCGTTCATACTGGTGCTGTGTGTGGTGCTGTCGGCGGGAGCATTTTTCCTGTTTAAACGCATAAAGTGGTTTTGACCCGGCAATGTGCGCCGAAGCGGCTTGGCAAGGCTGGTTGAGCGAGTGCAAGTGGCGCAAAAACAGAATGAAAAATTTAGAATTAAAAGCAAAACAAGTCAAAATGTTTTGCTTTTTTCTTCTTTTTAAAAGAATATTTAGTAATTTTGTAGCCTACGTAAAATTAAAGAGAGTGAAGTAAGTGCGTAGATAATATAGAATTTTTATACACATTTTCAAATAGACAATGAATTTATTAGAGGCTAAGCTATCGGCTTATGATGAACCCCAAAAAGCTAAGGCTGCCGGGATTTATCCTTATTTCAGAGCAATCTCGAGCGAACAAGACACAGAGGTGCTGATTAACGGTAAAAAGGTGTTGATGTTTGGTTCAAACTGCTATTCGGGATTGGTAAATCACCCAAAAATAAAAGAGGCGGCAATAGAAGCAGTGAAAAAATATGGCACCGGTTGTGCCGGTTCTCCATTTTTGAACGGAACGCTCGACATACACAAGCAGCTTGAGAAGCGCTTGGCAGAATATGAGGGCAAGGAAGATGCAATGGTGTATTCTTCGGGCTTTGAGGTGAATTTGGGCGTTGTTTCGAGCTTGACAGGTCGTGATGACTATATTTTGTGGGACGAGCAAGACCATGCCTCTATAATTGAAGGACGCAGATTGTCGTTCTCAAATTCATTGAAGTATAAGCACAACGACATGGCTTCGCTTGAAAGCCAACTGAAGAAGTGCGACCCCGACCGCGTGAAACTGATTGTGACCGACGGCGTGTTCTCAATGGAGGGTGACGTGTGCAAGCTGCCTGACATTGTGGAGCTGGCAGAGAAATATAACGCCAACATCATGGTTGACGAGGCTCACGGCATAGGCGTGTTTGGCAAAGGCGGACGCGGTGTGTGCGACCACTTCGGTCTGCGCGACAAGGTTGACTTGATTATGGGTACATTCAGCAAGTCGCTGGCATCGCTGGGCGGTTTTATCGCCACAAGCAAGAACATCACAAACTTCTTGCGCCACCACTCACGCTCTTACATCTTCACAGCGAGCATCACTCCGGCCTCTACGGCAGCAGTGCTTGCCGCACTCGACATCATGGAGAGCGAGCCAGAGCGTCAGAAGCATTTGTGGGACATAACAAACTATGCTCTCGACGGCTTTAAGCAAATGGGCTGCGAGATAGGCCACACCGAAACGCCAATCATACCGCTGTTTATCCGCGACAACAACAAGACGTTTGCCATAGTGCGCGACTTGTTTAATGAAGGCATTTTCGTGAACCCTGTGGTTTCGCCAGCCGTGGCTCCAAGCGACACTCTCATCAGATTCAGCTTGATGGCTACGCACACTAAAGACCAGGTTACGTTTGCTCTTGAGAAGATTCAGAAAGTGTTCCGTGAATATAATTTGATTCCATAAGAAAAAATGGAAAGTTGACGGCCAATAGCGGCTGACACAAAAAGATATTGTTGAGGGGGAGAACCAAGCGGTTTTCCCCCTCAATGCTTGTGTGAGAAAAGCAAATTTAAGCTTGCTCATTTTAATGTTTTTTTTGTGGCTGGGCAGGGCTTTTTGAGAGCAAAAAAAACGCGGAAAAACTTGTGTGGAATAAAAAAAATGTTCGGCTCAAAAAAAAAACAGTAAAAATGCTTGCGTGCTATTATTTTTCCGTAATTTCGTAACGTTTTAGAACTACAAATAACAGCATTAGAGATATGATTTATAAATTCCTGGTTGGCTCAGAAGAAGCCGAGAATTTTAAACTTGACATAGCTATAGATTCGAGCGACACGTTTATGCGTCTGCGCAACGCGATACTGGAAGCTGCTGGCTACAGCAAGGACCAAATGGATTCTTTCTACGTGTGTGATGACGAGTGGAACAAGAAGCAGGAGGTGACAAGCGTGGATATGGACACGGAGTCAGATGAGGACATTTGGCTCATGGACGAAACACACCTTGACGAACTGATAGAAGACGAAGGTCAGAAACTTAAGTTCGTGTTTGATTATGTGACTGAACGCTACTTCTATATGAAGCTTAAAGAGATTGTGACCGGTAAACATCTGCACGACCCGTTGTGCGAACTGAAAGTGGGTAAGGCTCCAAAAGAGGTGGTTGACATCGACACGTTCAACAATAATGCGCAGAAGATTGACACTTCTATTGAGGACTTAGATGCCGATTTCTATGGCGATGAGTCGTTTAATGACGATGAACTGGAGAATCTTGATGAGTTAGATGACTCAAGTTTGCAATAAGGAATAAAACAAACGTATAATGGGGAGACTGGCGCTGGCGCCAGTCTCTTTTTTTGCTCGTTGTACGCGTACCTCCGGCACGCATTTTTGGGTTGCATTGATACCCACGACCGTCGCTGTCGCTCCTCAGTCGTGGGTTGGCGATATACGTGTGCCTCCGGCACACTGCTGCTCTGGCTGGGTTGGGCGCTTGCAGCACACTGCTGGCTGGGTTGGGTGTGAAGGTTAGTAGTTGGTGGGTTGCTTGGCTTTGCGCTCTTTGATTAGGTCGAGCGTGTGGAGCACGACTACTATTTTGCCACTCTTGTTGAGCAACGCCATTTCGTGATTGTTGATTTTCTTGCACGACTCGGTCTGCTCAAGCGCAATGAGCAATTCGGTCTCTATGTCGATGTTCGGGCACTTGTTGTGCGACGATTTCAAATCTTCGAATTGTATTGCAAAATCTTTTGAGGGGTCGATGGTGATAATGCCGTTGATGAGGTTGCAGCCTGTGTTGGCGTGAATGGTGCGCTGGTCGGTGTCAATCACGGTGCGTATGTTGCGCGCAGAGATGTTAGTGCCGTTAAGCTCCTTCACGGTCCAAGCGCCGTCGAGCAAGTCGAGGCTAAGACGCTTGAACGTGAGCAGCTCGTTACCTTTGCTGTTGAGCAAAATCAGGTAGTCCATGTTGTAGAGCGACTGCATCTTCATGGAAGTGGTGTTGTTGAAAGCGCGCATGATGTTGCGGTCTGGGGTCACGTTGTGGCAGGTCTCGTAGGTGGTGATGATGTCCTTAAACTGCATTGACTTTGCCGATGCGGAGAACTTGCCGTTGATGAAATTGCAACCGTTGTTGCCATAGAACTCATGGTTCTTGAAGTCGAGGAAGATGTAGGCGCGGTCGCGGGTCACCACAGGCTTGCCGTGCATGGAAACCAGAGTCCACTCGCCGTTGAGCTGCGAGGCAACGTCGGTTATAGCCACGCCTTTTGGCTGCTCCTGCACCGGAGTGACGGTTTGCTCTACGACAACCTTGCGTTTGAAATATTTCGTTTTGCTCTTTTTGGCAAAGGTCTGTGCTGGTGCCATGGCCAGAGCGGCAACCATTGCCAAGATTATAGTTTTTTTCATCAGAGAAATCTGTTTTAGTGGTCTATTAGATTTCAAATTTCGGCATTTTTATGCAATTTAGCAAATAACGAAAATTTATAATGCCCATGTCGTGTGCAGAATTGCAAAAAAGTGTTGTGAAAAAGGAATTAATTTATCATCTTTGTAATGACAAGCGTCAGCAAAGAACATTGCGCCGTTTCGCACGAAGCGGCATGATTGGCGAATGATATTTTTTAGGGTCTAAATATCCATAATTAGAAACAGAACATATAAAAACTTGAAAAAACATGTCTTTTTGTGGCATAAATCAAGAAAAGAATGTGTGCCGGTGACACACAGCTTGTGGAACTATGGCAGGCATGGAGCTTGACAGAACCAAAATCTACGCTTTCTTTATTTTTAGCAATTAACATATTAAAAAACAAATAATAAAAACAGAAATCAGCCGTATGAAGAAAATGGTTTTATGGGCAGCGGTGCTGGCAATGTTTGCAGCCACCGGCAGCGCCCAAAATTATGCCCCTGTGGGTGACAAAATTAAGACAGAGTGGGCAAAAAGTGTAAACCCAAAAGATGTGTGGAACGTGTACCCCCGACCACTTATGGTGCGTGGCGAGTGGCAAAACCTTAACGGATTGTGGAATTATGCAATCACCGACAAAGGCAAGGCAACTCCGGAGAAATATGACGGCAACATATTGGTGCCATTTTGTGTGGAGTCGAGCTTGTCGGGCGTGGGAAAATCGCTTAGCAGCAAACAGGAATTGTGGTACAAACGCACATTCAAGGTGCCTTCGAGCTGGAACGGTAAAGACGTGATGCTCAACTTTGGCGCTGTGGATTGGCGCAGCGACGTGTGGGTGAACGGGGTGAAAGTGGGCAGTCATGAGGGCGGCTACACTCCATTTGGCTTTAACGTGACAGCAGCTTTGCGTAAAGGCGAGAACGAGGTGGTGGTGAAAGTGTTTGACCCCACTACCGACGGCTATCAGCCATGCGGAAAGCAAAGATTGAAACCAGAAGGCATTTGGTACACACCAGTGAGCGGCATTTGGCAGACGGTGTGGATAGAGCCTGTGGCAAAGACGCACATAAGTAACCTTGTGATTGTGCCAAACGTAGATGCCAACCAGGTGACTGTGGACGTGGCAAAGGCTGGCGTGCCTTGTGGCATGATGGCCCAGGTGAAAGTGCTTGAAAACGGCAAAGTGGTGGCTGAAGGCAAGGCAATCAACGGTGAGAAGGTGATTGTGGATATGCCAAAGAACGTGAAGCTTTGGTCGCCCGATGCACCAAACCTGTATGACATGGTGGTGAGCCTTACGGAAAACGGCAAGGTGGTGGACCAAGTGAAGAGTTATGTGGCAATGCGCAAATACACAACACGACGCGACAAAAACGGTGTGATGCGCATGCAGCTCAACGGCAAAGACATATTTGAGTTTGGTCCGCTTGATCAGGGCTGGTGGCCTGATGGACTCTACACAGCTCCAAGCTATGAGGCAATGGTTTATGACATAAAAAAGACAAAAGAGTGGGGCTTCAACATGATACGCAAGCACATAAAGGTGGAGCCGGCAACTTGGTATAACTATTGCGACAAAGAGGGCATAATTGTGTGGCAAGACATGCCGTCGGGCGATTACGGCAAATCGCAGCCGTGGAAATATAAAGACGCGTTCTATGGTGGAGACAAGTCAAACCGCTCGGCAGAGAGCGAGGAAACTTACTACAAAGAATGGAAAGACATCATTGATAACTTCCGCTCTTATCCGTGCATAAGCGTGTGGGTGCCATTCAACGAGGCTTGGGGCCAGTTTAAGACCGACGAGGTGGTGAAATGGACCCAGAAATATGATCCATATCACTTGATTAACCCTGCCAGTGGAGGCAACTTCAGCATGGAAGGCGACATTCTCGACCTGCACCACTATCCAGAGCCAAAGTCATTTCTGTTTGACGCGCGCAAGGTGAATGCCATTGGCGAGTTTGGCGGCATTGGATTCCCTGTGGAAGGACACCTGTGGGTGCAGAGTAAAGACAACTGGGGATATGTGAAATTCAACAGCTCGAAAGAGGTGACTGACAAGTATGAAGTGTTTGCCAAGCAGCTGATAGAACTGGCTCACAAGGGCTATTGCGCAGGCGTCTATACGCAGACAACAGACTGCGAAACCGAGGTGAACGGCATCATGACATACGACCGCAAGGTGATTAAGATGGACGAGAAACGCTTGCGCGAAATAAATCAGGCTGTGGTTAATTCACTGAACCAATAAACATAAAAACAAAACAGATTATGAAAAAGATAGCAAAACTAATTGCGGCTTCGTACCTTGCGCTGCTGGCAGGCGTGTCGTGCTCGACACAGACCGGAAGCGGCTTGACGGCCTCAGGGCTTGACCCGAAGAATTTCGTTGACACTGTTGCCGGAAAGCCGGTGGCACTCTACACGCTGACCAATGACAACGGCATGGAAGTGTGCGTGACGAACTTTGGTGGACGTATAGTGTCGGTGATGGTGCCCGACAAAGACGGCAAAATGCAAGACGTGGTGCTCGGCCACGACTCGATAGCTGACTATGAGCACATTGACGGCAACTTTGGCGCGCTGATAGGACGCTATGGCAACAGAATAGAAAAAGGCAAGTTTGAGCTTATGGGCAATACCTATAACTTGCCAATCAACAATTTCGGCCATAGCCTGCACGGAGGTCCGCAAGGTTTCCACAACCAAGTGTGGACTGCAAATCAGACTGACAAGAGCACGATAGAACTGACGCTGCTTAGCAAAGACGGCGATGCCGGCTATCCTGGCAACTTGAATGTGAAGGTGGTGTATAAACTGACCGCTGACAACACAATCGACATTACTTATAGCGCGACAACCGACAAGCCTACGGTGGTGAACCTGACAAATCACTCGTATTGGAACTTGGGCGGGGACCCGTCGAAAGACATTTTGGATAACGAGCTGATGATAGACGCTGACGAAATCACCCCGATTGACAGCACATTCATGACCCACGGCGACTTTATGAAGGTTGACGGCACGCCGTTTGATTTCAGAAAACCCAAGACCATAGGCCAGGACATCAATGCCAACGACGAGCAGTTGAAAAACGGTCATGGCTATGACCACAATTTCGTGCTCAACACCAAGGGTGACGTGAGCAAGGTGGCAGCATCGGTTTATTCGCCAAAGACCGGAATTGTGATGGACGTGTTCACAACCGAGCCTGGTGTGCAGGTGTATGTTGGCAACTTCCTCGACGGTAAGGTGAAGGGCAAAAAAGGCATTGCCTACCCTTATCGCTCTGCAATAGCCCTTGAAACACAGCATTATCCCAACTCGCCAAACTGCAAGACTTATCCGTCAACGGTGCTGAAACCGGGAGAAACCTACAGCAGCCACACGGTGTATAAGTTCTCGGTGAGAAAATGATGAGATGACTTTTTTGTGCCTGACGGCCAATGATTGCCGCAAGACATGGGAAACAAATAAAAAAGAAACGGATTGGTGATGCCGCAAGGCATTGCCAATCGTTTTTTTTCACGGCACTGCACCGGACGGCAATAGAGGACAGACGAACCGCGTGTGCGTGAAAAATAGGGTTAAACAACGTTAAACATTCGGCAGAGGTTGCGGCAGGTGGGGGGAGAATAGAATGAAAATTCTAAATTTGTGAATTAAAACATATTGTTTTGCTTTTTAGTGACGCTGCGGCTGCTTGACTGCGGCGTGTGAGGGCGTGACTGGCGCGGTGACAGGCTGACTGATGATGCACGCCACGCAGTCGTGTGAATGAAAGCAACACAACTGACTGACGCATGAGAAAAACTAAGATTAAAGAGATTAAAACTAAATATGCCAAAGCGGCACTGCGGGCACTTGTGCTGCTGGCGCTGCTGGCTGCACCGGTAAAAACTTTTGGGCAAATCAACACCGACCACGTGCTGAACATAGGGCGCAACGCCCTGTATTTTGAGGACTACATTCTCTCGATACAATACTTCAATCAAGTAATAAAAATCAAGCCTTATTTGGCAGAGCCATACTTCTACAGGGCAATAGCAAAGATAAGTCTTGACGACTACAAAGGCGCGGAGGAAGACGCGACGCTTGCCATAGAGAGAAATCCATTTATCGTTGATGCTTATCAGGTGAGAGGCGTGGCGCGGCAGAACCTGCGTAACTACAAGGGCGCTGTGGCAGACTATGACAAAGGACTGGAACAAATGCCTGAAGACAAGACTTTTTTGCAAAACAAAGCCGTGTGTGAAGAGGAATTGAAGCAATATGACGCGAGCGACAGCACATGGCACCGCTTGCTGAAACTTGACAAAGGCAATGAAAAGGCTTATTTCGGTCTTGCGCAGCTGGAACTGGCGCGCAAGGATACCACAAAGGCACTGGAATATGTGGACAAAAGCATAGAAATATCAAAGGTGAACGCCAACCCATATGCGCTTAGGGCGCACATAGAGTCGGTGTTTAAGAAAGATTATAAAGCCGCCCTTGCCGACATGAACAAGGCGATAGAGCTTGAGCCATATTATGCCGGCTACTTCATAAACCGCGCGTTTCTGAAATATAATCTCGATGACTATTTCGGGGCCATGTCGGACTACAACTATGCCGTTGACCTTGACCCCACGAGCCTTGAGGGGCACTACAACCGTGGATTGCTGCTTGCCGAGGTGGGCGAGAACAACAAGGCAATAACAGACTTCTCTTATGTGCTGAAAAGCGACCCAACGAACTTCATGGCTCTTTATAACCGCGCCATACTGTATCAAAAGACCGGCCAACACAAGCTGGCAATAGCTGACTTCGACGCCGTGCTGAAGAAATATCCGGCATTTGAGGCTGGCTACATAGCCCGGGGCGAGGCGAAGCGGCAGATGGGCAACACCAAAGGCGGCGAGAAGGACTACAACTATGCCCTGTCGCTGTTCAAGCGCAAAAAGACCCATGTGTCGCACTACGACCCGGCAAAGATAGAGGCAAAGGCCATGCAGGAGAAAGACAAGCGTGCCGAGGCTGGTGAGGACATGGAGAGCGAGTCGGAGATAATGAACAAGTTTAACACGCTGCTCACGGTTGACACCGACAACAAGATAAAACCGGAGTATGCAAGCAAATCGCGCGGGCACATACAAAACCAGAATGTGGAAATCACGCCGGAGCCGCTGTTTTTCTTATCGTATTACGGCGACGACAATCAGCTTGGCGACAACACCCTGTATGTGCGTGAAATCACTGATGCAAACAACTCCAACCTGCTGCCCATGACTCTGCACATGGCGCGCGGCATGGCCAACATAAGCGAGGCTGAAATCAAGAAGCAGTTTAGCAGCATAGAGTATTACAACAGCGTGCTGGCAGGCGAGTCACCGCGCTCAATTGACTATTTTGCAAGGGCAATGAGCTTCATAATGGTGAAAAACGCGGCTTCGGCACTCAACGACGCCAACAAGGCCATAGCACTAAGTCCGAAGTTTGCGCTGGCATATTATCTGAAAGGCAATGCGCAATTCCTGCAATATGAGCTAAACGAAGGCGAAAACGGCGGACCGGCGGCTAAAAACAGCGGCGAGAGAGCCTTGTCGCGCAAGGTGCATGACGCGGAAAACGCCAAGCTGCTCGACGAGATACAAACCAACTATGACATGGTGATAAAGCTCGCCCCGAAGAATGTGTATGCCTACTACAACAAAGGCAATCTGTATTTGCTCAAAGAAGACTACACTTCGGCAATCAACTGCTACACGCAGGCAATAGAAATAAAGCCAAACTTCGGCGAGGCATATTACAACCGCGGACTTGTGTATCTGCGCATGGGCAACAAGAAAAAGGGCGTGGCCGACCTGAGCAAGGCAGGGGAGCTGGGCATATTGCCGAGCTATAATGTGCTGAAACGCATGAACAATTAATGCCACTTGGGCTATGTCCGGCACAAAGATGTGCGCTAGCGGTAAAAATGCCGCAAAAATGTGCCGTGCGGTAGTAGCAAATTAGTGGGAAATGACTTAACTTTGCATTCAGTTTGAAAAATTGTATTAGTGTCTTTGTATCACACGAATAAATTTATAAATAATTATGATTAACATTAAATTTCCTGACGGAAGTGTGAAGCAATTTGAGGCAGGCGTTACGCCACTCGACATTGCAAAAAGTATCAGTGACGGCTTGGTACGCCAAGTGCTTGCCGCAAAATTCAACGATGAAGAATGGGACATCTCACGCCCAATTGACAAGGACGGCGAGATAGCACTGTTCAAATGGGAAGATGAGGAAGGAAAGCACGCTTTCTGGCACACATCGGCTCACTTGCTTGCCGAGGCATTGCAAGAGTTGTACAAAGGAATAGAATTTGGTATAGGTCCGGCTATTGAGAACGGATTTTACTATGATATAGACCCAGGGGAGAACGTGATAACAAGCGCCGATTTCCCAAAGATAGAGCAAAAAATGGCAGAGCTTGCAGCCAAGAAGGAAGACGTGGTGCGCCACGACATCAGCAAGGCCGACGCTCTGAAATTCTTTGGCGACAAGGGTCAGAAACTGAAATGCGAACTTATCAGCGAGTTTGAGGACGGACACATCACAACCTACACACAAGGCAACTTCACCGACCTGTGCAAGGGCCCGCATATTCCAAACACTGCACCTATCAAGGCAATCAAGATTTTGTCGCTTGCCGGTGCTTATTGGCGCGGCGATGAGAAACGCCAGCAGCTTGTGCGTGTGTATGGCATCACATTCCCTAAGAAGAAGATGCTGGAAGAGTATCTGACTCTACTTGAGGAGGCCAAGAAGCGTGACCACCGCAAGCTGGGCAAGGAAATGGAATTGTGGACATTCTCGCAGAATGTGGGCCCTGGTCTGCCGTTGTGGCTGCCAAAGGGAGCAGCTCTGCGCAACCGTCTGCAAGAATTCCTCACCAAGATACAAAAGAAGTATGGCTACTTGCAGGTAATCACTCCGCACATCGGCAACAAGATGCTTTATGTGACATCTGGTCACTACGCAAAATATGGCAAGGACTCGTTCCAGCCAATCCACACGCCAGAAGAGGGCGAGGAATATTTCTTGAAACCAATGAACTGCCCTCACCACTGCGAAATCTATCGTTCATCGCCACGCTCTTACAAGGACCTGCCTCTGCGTTTTGCAGAGTTTGGCACGGTGTATCGCTATGAGCAGAGCGGAGAGCTTCATGGATTGACCCGTGTGCGCTGCTTCTGCCAAGACGATGCCCACCTGTTCTGCACACCAGACCAGCTGAAGCAAGAGTTCTTGGGCGTGATGGACATCATATCGTTCATCTTCAGAACATTCGGTTTTGACTACGAGGCTCAAATCTCGTTGAGAGACCCGAAACACAAAGAGAAATATGTGGGAACCGATGAAGTGTGGGACAAAGCAGAACGCGCCATCATAGAGGCTTGCGAGGAAAAAGGACTCCACGCTAAGCAGGTGACCGGCGAGGCCGCTTTCTATGGTCCTAAGCTCGACTTCATGGTGAAAGATGCCCTTGGCCGTCGCTGGCAGCTCGGCACAATTCAGGTGGATTACAACCTGCCGGAGCGTTTCGGCTTGGAGTATGTGGGCGCCGACAACAAGAAGCACCGCCCGGTGATGATACACCGCGCTCCATTTGGTTCGCTTGAGCGTTTCATCGCAGTGCTTCTGGAGCACACTGCCGGACATCTGCCACTGTGGCTTGCTCCCGACCAGGCTGTGGTGCTGCCTATCAGCGAGAAATTCAACGACTATGCAAAGCATGTGGTTGATGTGCTTGACGAAAATGGCGTGCGTGCCACAATCGACGACCGCAACGAGAAGATTGGCAAGAAGATTCGCGACAACGAGTTGAAGCGAATTCCATATATGCTCATTGTGGGAGAAAAAGAGGCTAACAATGAGGAAGTTTCGGTAAGAAAACAAGGTGAAGGTGATAAAGGTTCCGAAAAAATCACTACCTTTGCAGCCGACATTAATGCTCATATAGCAAAAATGACAAAATTTTAACAATATTTAATGGAGAAAAAACCCTTTTGGACAGGACCCAAGCGACCGATGAACAGTAACAACAACGGTCCGAGGGGCAACAATGACCGTTTTCGCAACGGCAGAAAAAATGATGACAAAAACAGCCATGCCATCAACGAGCAGATAAGGGCTCGTGAGGTGCGTCTGGTTGGCGATAATGTTGAGGAAGGAATATATCCTACCTTCAAAGCCCAAAAGATTGCAGACAATCAGGGATTGGATTTGATAGAGATAGCTCCACAGGCCAATCCGCCGGTTTGCAAGATAATGGACTACCAGAAATTTCAGTATCAGCAGCGCAAGCGTCTGAAAGAGCAGAAGGCAAAGTCAACCAAGATTGTCATCAAGGAAATCAGGTTTGGGCCACAAACAGATTCCCACGACTATGATTTCAAGCTGAAGCACGCCATCGAATTCTTGAAAGAAGGCGCGAAGGTGAAGTCGTATGTGTTCTTTAAGGGTCGCTCAATCGTGTTCAAGGAGCAGGGCGAGGTGCTGCTGCTGCGCTTTGCCAACGACCTTGAGGACTATGGCAAGCTGGAACAGATGCCAGTGCTTGAGGGCAAGCGAATGACGATTATGATTTCTCCAAAGAAGGCTTCGGCCGCTGCCAAGAAGAAACCAGCCGAGGGCGCTGCACCAGTAGCTCCAAAGGCCGTAGCAAGCAGCGAAGAGGCTGAGGGTTGAAATTGCAGAGAATAGAAAGAATGGGGCATTAGGCTTGGTAAGTGCCTGGTCCCCTTAATAATAAATTTTTTAAATTAATTTAAAATGCCAAAAGTTAAGACTAATTCCGGTGCTAAAAAAAGATTTTTCTTTACCGGAACAGGAAAAATTAAAAGAAAACATGCTTACAAAAGTCACATTCTGACAAAGAAGACTAAGAAGCAGAAGAGAAATTTGACTCATGTTTCAATCGTTGACAAGGCTAACCTCGACAATGTGAGAAAGCTTCTCGTGATGAAGTAAAAAGCCGAATTTCACACTTTTAATTTAAGAGATTTTTTTTCATTTTATTAACCGAGTGATTAGCTCGAAAGTGCAGCAAGCCACAAGGAATTGAAGCCGCTAACACTCAAAACAATTTAAGAAAATGCCAAGATCAGTAAATCACGTTGCTTCAAGAGCAAAACGTAAAAAGATTTTAAAACTTACAAGAGGTTACTATGGTGCCCGTAAGAATGTGTGGACCGTTGCCAAGAACACTTGGGAAAAAGGTTTGACTTACGCTTACCGTGACAGAAAGAACAAGAAGCGCAACTTCCGCGCACTGTGGATTCAGCGTATCAACGCAGCTGCACGTCTGGAGGATCTTTCTTACTCTAAGTTGATGGGTCTTATTCACAAGGCAGGTATCGAGATTAACCGCAAGGTGCTCGCTGACCTCGCTATGAACAACCCTGCAGCTTTCAAGGCAATCGTTGAGAAAGCCAAGAACGCCTAAAAACATGGAGAATGGGCTGGCTTGAGCCAGCTGCCTCAAGAAAATTAAAACCAACGGCTTTGACCCACATGTGGGTTGAAGCCGTTGGCTTGTTTTTTGCGTCTGTTGGCGTTGTACGCGTACCTCCGGCACGCTGTTTCTTGAGGTGTGTGGTGGGTTATCCCCCGACCGTCGCTGCGCTCCTCTGTCGGGGGTTATGAACATACTTGCCCCTCCGGGGCAATAGCTTACGTTACTCTGCTGAGTTACGAATACAATAGCTCATGTTGCTCTACATGGAATTACTAATATGTCAACTTCCGGGGCAATAGCCCGCACTACTTGGTTGCCGCCTTGTTAGTTGTGGTTATAGGTCCTCACCGTTGGCTTTGTTGTATTCGTTGTCATAATACATAACCAGTTGAAAATTGCTGAAATTTTCCGAAATCATAAACCAAACAGAACGATTTTGGCTATCTTCTAAAAATGCGGACATTGTTTCGCTTGTGGCTTCTTTTTGTATTTCTTCAGTTGGATTTGCTAATTGATATTCAGAATATTTCTGCAATAACTTTTCTCTAACAGTCATAGCGACGTTCTTTATGTGCGCAGTGTCAGAAGGGGCTTGATAGAAACACGCTTGATAGCGTTTGTTATTTACAATCATTTCATGCAAGATGTTTTCTTCTTTTGGAATGGTTTGGTCTTCAAAAGAAATGTATTTCTTGTTGTTTTTGAATTGTTCGCATAAGTTATTGAAATGTATTTTGATGTCTGTCGCATTGTCAGATTGCTGGTCTGCGACCATGATGCGATAAACCTTATTGTTGTTGGTGACAACGTATAGGTCAACTTTTCGGCCGTTGAATGTTCCTGTCAAGACGCCCTTTTTGTAGGATTTGGTGCTTGGGGTGAAGCCTTTGGCTTTGAGCTTGGCAATCATTTGGGCTTTGGTTCCGTCAACAGGAATACCGAGGAATTTCGTTACGTCTTTTTGGGCGAAGGTGGTCAGTGCTAGCATCATTGCCATGATTAATGAAAATGCTTTTTTCATAAAATTGTAAAAGTTTTTAAAGTTCTCCAGCGGCCTCGGGAACTGTGTTTGTTATTAAAAAAAAGCGTGAAGCGTGGCGCTGCGAATGCCACATCGTAATTGGGGGTCGTAGGATAACCTTGTGCACAGATATGGCTATAGCAGCCCACGCTTTAGCGTGAGAACCACTATGCTATCTTTGTGCAATTCTGAAATTTCCTACGTTTCCAATTACAAGATTAGCATAACGCTTCTAATGAAGTCAAAAAAAATGTAGTGGGGCGGAACGACTTCCGTGCCCTTGGGTGCAAAGATAATGCAAATCAGATGCAGAACATCGTGTTTTGGTCAAAAAATAAATGCGGAAAATAAGTGGCGATAATATTTGGAGGTGCGGTGCAGTTTGATTAAATTTGCATCAGAAAGATGAAAGAAACGACCACATCAAAGTAGATCGGGATACTCTTCAATTTTTTTATGAAATGCCGAGTCGGCATTCATATTAATGGCGGGCCTCACCCTACTTGGTGTTTCTACGGAAACCGGAGGATTACAAAGATATGGATGCTCTCAAATCTTGTATTTATCGGAGTTTCATCACATCCTTTGGTGTGGTTTTTTGATATAAAAATGCCGGCTTGGTGGAGCTACCTTGCCGGCATTTGTTATTTTGTGGTTTTATAACTACTTTTGTGGTTGAGATAAAGCTATATAAATGTGTACTGAACGCATGTGTGACACTAATAAGGAATATGATGAAGTTGTGGCCATGTGCCGCGACTTGTTTGTGAAAAAAATGGCTGATTACGGGCCTTCGTGGCGCATCAGCCGTCCGCGGACGATAACCGACCAGATTTTCATCAACGCGAAGCGCATACGCACCATAGAATTGAATGGTAGTGCAAAAATCAGCGACGACAAGTTCTCGGAGTATGTGGGGATTGTGAATTATGGCGTTATAGGCTTGATTCAACTTGACCACGGATTTTCTGACGTGATAGACATGAGCCGCGAGGAGACCATAGCCTTATATGACAAATATATAGGCGAGACAAAGAACTTGATGATGGCCAAAAATACCGATTATGGCGAGGCTTGGCGCGAGATGCGGCCGAGCAGCTATGTGGATTTCATTCTCACTAAGGTGGAGCGCGCAAAGTCGATAGAGGACAACGGCGGCAAGACGCAAGTGTCGGAGGGCATTGCGGCAAACTACCAAGACATGATAAACTATGCTGTGTTTGCCCTGATAAGGCACATGGAGGGAACGGAATGACGTTGGGTGCTGTTCTGGCCAACGCTGCCGACAAGAAAGTGACGAAAGCTCTTGTGGTGCTGTGCCGCCTGGTGGTGGGCGCAGTGTTTGTGTTTTCGGGCTTTGTGAAGGGGATTGACCCTTGGGGTTCGTTCTACAAGTTCTCGGAATATTTTGCCACATTTGGCATGCAGGGCATGGAGAATGTGGCGCTGTTTGGCGCGTTTGCAGTGGCTGTGGTGGAGTTTGTGCTCGGCGTGTCGGTGCTGCTCGGTGCTTTCAGGCGTGGAGGAGTGCTGCTCACTGGCATGATGATGCTTGTGATGCTGCCGCTGACGCTTTATTTGGCTCTGACCGACGCTGTGCCCGATTGCGGGTGCTTTGGCGACGCCGTGGTGATAAGCAACTGGGCCACGTTCGGGAAAAACGTGGCGTTGACGCTGATGATAGCGTTTTTGGTGCCGTTTAACAAAAAGGTGCCGTGTGTGTTTGGCCCGGCAGTGCAGTGGATTGTGGCATTTGTGTCGTTTGTGTTTGTGCTGAGTGTGCTGATGATAGGCTACAACGACCAGCCTCTGCTGGATTTCCGCCCATTCAAGGTGGGCAGCCGCCTGGTGGCGCGCGAAACTGGCAGCGACGAGGCCGACTACATATTTTTGTATGAAAAGGGTGGGGTGCAAAAGGAATTCACGATAGACAGCCTGCCCGACGATGACTGGAACTATGTGGACCGCCGTGTGAAAGAGCCAGCCAGACCCAAAACACCGAGCGTGGCGGAAAACATGGTGTCGATGTATGACGACGGCGAAGACGTGACAGAAGAAGTGCTCACCGGTAAGGGGCAGGTGCTGATGTTGCTGTTTCCAGACCTGCCAAAGGTGGATATAGCATACACGTTTGGCATCAACGAGCTGTGTGAAAACGCCACAAAGCAGGGCGTGACAGTGGTGGGCGTGACTTCGGCCGCGGCAGCTGAAAAAGAACAGTGGAACGACATATCGATGCCTGCTTACAAGATGCTTGAAATGGACGACAGCCAGCTGAAGATGATAGCAAGAGGAAATCCGGCGGTGGTGTGTGTGACTGATGGCGTGATAAAATGGAAACGCACGTTTGGCTCAATATCGCAGCAAGAGATGCAGAAGCGGTCGTTCAGCCTCGACGACTTTGACAACAGCGGCTGGTCAAAACCGGTGCTGGGCGACATGCTGCTGGGTTATCTGGGAGTGCTGCTTGTGCTGCTTGTGGTCAACAGGACCCACATGGTGGTGAAATTTAGCCTGAAATCGTTGAGAAGAAAGAGAAATAAAGAGTAAATTTGCAAAAAAATAGAATAGATAAACATTATCACTAATTTTTAATTGAAAATGAGAAAGAATATCGTAGCAGGAAACTGGAAGATGAACACTACAGTTCCTGAAGGAGTTAAGCTCGCAAAAGAAGTGAATGACGCAGTGGCAGCAGCCAAGGGTTTGAAGTGCGACGTTGTGATTGGCGTGCCTTTCACACACCTGACTGCAGTGAAAGCTGTGATTGACATTGAGAAGGTGGGTTTGGCAGCTGAAAACTGCGCTGACCACACAAGCGGTGCCTACACTGGTGAGGTGTCTGCTCCTATGGTGGCTTCTACTGGCGCAAACTATGTGATTCTTGGTCACTCAGAGCGTCGCGGCTACTACAACGAGACTCCAGAAATCTTGAAAGAGAAAGTGGATTTGGCACTTGCTAACGGCTTGAAGGTAATCTTCTGCTGCGGTGAGAGCCTCGAACTCCGCGAAAATGGCACATTCAAAGAATTCATCAAAGACGAATTGGTTAAGTCGCTCTTCCACCTGACTGCAGAGCAATTTGCCAACATCGTGATTGCATACGAGCCAATCTGGGCTATCGGCACAGGCAAGACTGCTACTGCTGACCAAGCAGAAGAGGTGCACGCTTACATTCGTAACGTTGTGGCTGACAAGTATGGCAAGGAAGTGGCTGACGACACCACAATCCTCTACGGTGGCAGCTGCAAGCCTACAAACGCTGCAGAGCTGTTTGCAAAGGCTGACATCGACGGCGGTCTGATTGGCGGTGCTTCGCTCAAGGCTGAGTCGTTCATGGGCATCGTTACTGCTTTCTGATAAGCACATAACGCAACAAACAATACATTTGCTCCGTGTAAGCGCATGTTGAGTGCCGAGCAGGCGCAAAACTTGTGTCGGGGCAGTGCAAAAAACACAAAGTTGGCTGCAAAGGTAATTTTTATTATCTTTGTGGTCAACTTTAATGGTATTGGGATTATACTTAATATGTTCAGGAAATCAGGTAATCGGCGACTTTTGTTGGCATTGGTCATAGTGGCACTTGCGGCGCAAATGCTGCAAGGCAAGGACATCGTTGCGCAAATTGAGAAAGACTCTGGAGGACAGGTTACCATAACCGCGCCCAAGGAGCTTGAAAACCGCAAGATTACGGGTAAGACCGCTGCAGAGCAGTCTAAGGGCAAGGCTAATGCTGCCGCTCAAGGCAAAAAAGAGGGTGAGCAGGCACGTGCAGAGCACGAAAGTGACAACGTGAAGGAGCTGCCTCATGAGCAGCAGCCCGAAGAAGCCCTCGGACATGAGCACCGGCACCGTGTGCCCACCACCACGCATCAGCATATAAGCAACCGCTCGGCGGGCTACCGCATACAGGCATATTCTGACAACAACTTCAGAACAGCCAAGAGTAGTGCCAAGGCAAGGGCCAAGGCGATTGCCATGAAATATCCGCAATACCGCTCATATTTGACGTACAAGGC
This sequence comes from uncultured Muribaculaceae bacterium, assembly GCA_934636465.1. Taxonomy (GTDB): domain Bacteria; phylum Bacteroidota; class Bacteroidia; order Bacteroidales; family Muribaculaceae; genus Sodaliphilus. Next base: position 49,704 of record CAKUAR010000010.1, on the reverse strand, counting down.
ACCATTTTGGCGATTGAAGATAGGCGATTTCCGCTCACACGGAGAGGCCTCCAAGGTGCTGAACCAGATGCGTAAGTCGTTTCCCAATTTTTCGGGCGAGTTGAGCGTGGTTCGTGACAGAATTAATGTGTGGAGTTATGAATAACAAGGAGGACAAGCGATACACAGAAGAAACCATCAACGAGATAGCCGGTCACCTGAAAGAGGTGATGAGACTGCTTGGCGAAGATGTGGAGAGGGAAGGGCTGCTGAAAACACCGCGCCGCGCGGCAAAAGCCTTGCTCTATAACACGTCGGGCTACACGAAAGATGCCGACGAGGTGCTTAATGCGGCAGTGTTTACGCACCCAGGCTCTGAGATTGTGATTGTGAAAGACATAGAGTTTTACTCGCTGTGTGAGCACCATCTGTTGCCGTTCTTCGGCCATGTGTCGGTGGGATATATCCCCAACGGAAAGATTGTGGGCTTGAGCAAAATTGCCCGCGTGGTTGACGTGTTTGCACGCCGACTGCAGGTGCAGGAGCGGTTTACTGACCAGTTGTGTGAGGAAATCTACAAAGTGCTGCCCACTCGCGGCGTGATAGTGGAGTGTGAGGCTCACCACATGTGCATGAAGATGCGCGGTGTTGAGAAACAGGACACTACAACTGTCACGATGCAATATCGCGGAGAGTTTGAAAAGAGTGCATTGCGTCAGGAATTCTATAAATTGCTTGAAAGACGAAAATAATTTGCAGGATTGTTTTGCACATTCAAATAATTCTGCTAACTTTGCACTCGCAATGGGGAAATAACGACAACCACTGCAAAAGATAATTGCGAAAATAGCTCAGTTGGTAGAGCGCAACCTTGCCAAGGTTGAGGTCGCGGGTCCGAGTCCCGTTTTTCGCTCAAGAGGTTCAAGACAGCGGTCTTGACGAACAAAAGAAAATAATGAAATGCGAAAATAGCTCAGTTGGTAGAGCGCAACCTTGCCAAGGTTGAGGTCGCGGGTCCGAGTCCCGTTTTTCGCTCAAGAGGTTCAAGACAGCGGTCTTGACGAACAAAAGAAAATAATGAAATGCGAAAATAGCTCAGTTGGTAGAGCGCAACCTTGCCAAGGTTGAGGTCGCGGGTCCGAGTCCCGTTTTTCGCTCCAAGAATGTCCAGGTGGCGGAATGGTAGACGCGCTACTTTGAGGGGGTAGTGAGCATTGGCTCGTGTGAGTTCGACTCTCATTCTGGACACAAAATCAGGCAGCAAACAAATTGAGTTTGCTGCCTGATTTTTTTGTATGTGCCGGGCTGGTTGCTGATGTCGCTGCCATAATTATGGCTTAAGGCTTAATAGGGCATTAATTACTAATGCCGTTGGAATTGGTAATTAGACCTTTGGGGCTGTTGCAAATTGGCTTAACGGCAACGCCTAATTGCAAAAAGAGCTGCGAAACCGCAGCTCCACAACTCTTTGATGAAAACTATTTTTTGGGGTGAGGGTTAGTAGGAGATTTAGTTGGTGCTGGGGAGCGTGAATGTGATGGGCAAGGTGTACCATATCGAGACTTCCTGGCCGTTGTGGCGGCCTGGAATGAACGGTGGCAGCGACTTGCAGAGCCTTGTTGCCTCGCGGTCGAGGCTGGCTTCTACAGAGCGAACAACCTTTACCTGGCCAATGCTGCCGTCTTGAGTGACCACAAACTGCATGGTGACGGTGCCTTGTATGCCCTTGTCTTTTGCAGACGCAGGATATTGCATGTGCGACTGAATCCACTTCATGAGGGCTGCGTTGCCACCAATGAACGAAGGCATTGTCTCAACCGACTTGAATGCGGTGACGCTGCTGCGTGCAGGCTCATGGCGTTTTTCCGCCAAAGTATAGGTTTGTGCCGCTGCGGTGCAGAGAGTTATGGCGGCAATGGCTGTTAACAGTAAAGATTTCATTGAGTGTTCGTTTTTAATATCGTTATGTGTGCAAAAATAGCAAATACTGACATAAAAGTCAACTTTTTGTGACTGCTGTGGCCTTGGAGTGCGGAAAATTGAAAACTATCGACAAAACCACCATAAACGCAAGAGCCCAGGTGTAGTAGAGGTAGGGCAGAAACGATATGGGCGAGAGCTTTGACAATCCGGCGGCGAGCAGCACTTGCGCTCCATAGGGAAGTATGCTCTGGGTGATGCACGAGCACGTGTCGAGCAGGCTTGCCACCTTGCGAGGGTCGAGCCCAAACTGTGCCGTGATGCGGCTTGCTATCTTGCCCACGGTGATGATGGCTATGGTGTTGTTGGCCGTGCAGATGTTGACGAAGCTCACGAGCACAGCCACAATGGCTTGCGCACCGCGAGAGGAGTGAATGTTTTTGGTGAGCCACTCTATGGTGAACGTGATGCCGCCATTGTGGTTGATGGTTTCGAGCAGTCCGGCAGCCAGCAGAGTGACGATTATCAGTTCGCTCATGTCTTTCACGCCATTGCCCATGAGTGAGCACATGTCAATTAAGCCTTGTGGCGAGTGGGAAAGCAGCCCGATGGCTATGCACGACAAAATGCCGGAGGTGAGAACAATCAGCACATTAATTCCGGCCACAGCCGACGCTATGACGATGAGATAGGGTATGACGAGCCACCACTTTGCCACTGCCACCGAGGCTAATGGGTGCAGCGCCGCGGCTTGATGGGCAAACAGAATGTAAACCGCCAGAACGAGCAGAGCGGCCGGCAGAGCTATCGAAAGGTTTGTCTTGAACTTGTCGTTCATCTTGACTTTGAGGCTGCGTGTGGCGGCTATTGTGGTGTCGGAAATGAATGAGAGGTTATCGCCGAAGAACGAGCCGCCGAGAACTACCGACACGAGAAAAGCAGTGTTGGCGCCGGTGCTTTGCGCAAGCTGGTAGGCAAACGGCGTGAGGGCAACTGTGGTGCCAACCGATGTGCCTATTGACATGGAGATGAAGCATGCGGCTATGAAAAGTCCCGGAATGAGAAACGACGGCGGCAACACCGACAGCGTGAGGTTGACGGTGGCGTCGATTGCCCCAAGACCGTTGGCGAGCGATGAGAAAGCACCAGCAAGTATGAAAATCCAAATCATGTAGAGAATGTTGGTGTTGGCCGCGCCTTTCGAGAAAATGTCGATGCGCTCGGTGACTTTGAGTTTGGGCGTGATGAGCAGTGCCCACATTGATGCTATGATGAAAGCTATTGACAATGGCATTTTGTAGAAATCGCCTATGATTACTGACACCACCACGTAGGTGAGCAGAAAAACCAGGATTGGCGACAGGGCGAGCAGCCCTTTGCCGCAAGATATGTGTGGAGCTGATGTGTTGTTACGTTCGTTCATAAAAAAAACAGATGCGTCTGTGTGATTAAAATTGTTTGTGCAAAGTTACAGAAAGATACTGAAATGTGTTGGCAAGAAGCGGCTACGCCGCAAAATATTCAAGCAAGCTTTGCGCTTTGCGCTCGATTTGCACTATCTTTGCTGCCCTACAAAAAAGGATATGGCAATGAGAAAAAGAGCGATATTGATTTTGGCAGTAGCCGCATGTGCATGGCACATGGACGCAGCTGCGAGCGACGCCGACAAAGTGGCAGGGCTCTACTATGCCCAAAGTCTGCAAGGAATACAGCAGAAATTCAGGGAAAGCGCCGGGGCAAACGGAGTGTTTCCAGACCGCTACGCCTTGGCCGACATTGATGGCGACGGCTGGAGTGAGATATGGCTGCGAAGCTACGATGGCGAACATGAGAGCCTGATGACGAAAGCGGCAGGCCGGTTGACAGAGGTGTTTGCCAATGGCGGCTACAGGCTTGAGAACGGCTTGTTTGTGCTTGGCAAGCAGCAAGACGGCGGCGAAACGTGCGAGTTTTTTGCCCTTGCCGACGGCAAGCTGCACAAAAAAGACTTCACCCGATACACTGCAGCCGACGGCAGCGTGGCCTATTTTGACTCAAAGGGCAAAAAGATGAAGGACAAAAAGGTGAAAAACCTGCTCAAGGAATTGAAAAAACAGTCGAAAATCGATGTAAGCTCCGACGGCCTGGTGTGGCTGCCGGTGGACCAAATAGGGCATTATGTGACTGCCGAGAGCGGCGACATAACGCTGAAAGAGGCTCCACTGTTTAGCAAGGCTTTTCTGGAGAAAAACCTGTTTGTCAGCACAAAAGGCGGCGATGACGCACAAAGCGGCGACTATGACCGCCTAGTGTTTAAGTCGAACTATATGGACGTGAAGCCGGCAGTGGCAGTTGACGGCAAGGCGGCATATTCGCTCGTTGACAAGAATGACATAAAGAACAAGTTCAAAGGTTATCGCACAGGCGAGACATTCCCGATAATAGTGAAGAAAAGCTTTGAGACCACACACCGCACGCTGCGATATAGCCGCTGGAAGAAACCGGAGCCAATACAGACTATGGACGGCGTGAAACTCGACATGCTCACACGCTACTTTGGCGGCAAACGCATAGAGCAGACGCGCTGGCTTGCCCACATTGACGAGTCGGGTCATGATTTCTATTCGGTGGTGTTTGCCAAAGACGGCAACACGGCACATGTGGCACTTGTGAGCTTTGCCCGCGGCATGGTGGCCGCTGTGTGGAACCACTACTGGCAATCGGCTGGCACTGATGCACAGGACTACATGGAGCACATACCCGAAATACAGTGCATAATGGACACTGACGAGGGGCTTGAGCTCTACATACGCCAAGCCGACGACGATGGCTCTCACTTTGTGATTTTGCGCGAGGTGGGGCAAGGATTCCTTGAGCTGATGAATGTGAAAAGCGATGTGAATTGACCTAAGAGCTTGATGCTTTGCATCTCGATTTGCGTTATCGTTGCGAAAGATAAACTGCATCTCAGCATAATATTCAAGCAAGCTTGATATTCTGTGTTCGATTTGCGTTATCTTTGCACTATATAGAGGTAAAACTAACAAAAAGCAGAAAACATGTTTGAGCCATTGGCAGAACGGCTGAGGCCGAGGACGCTCGATGAGTACATAGGCCAGAAGCATCTTGTGGGCCCTGGAGCTGTCATCAGACGAATGATAGCGCAGGGCAACATATCGTCATTTATCTTGTGGGGGCCTCCTGGCGTGGGCAAGACCTCACTCGCCAAAATAATCGCGGAGCAAACCAAGTCGCCGTTTTATACGCTGTCGGCAATATCAGCAGGTGTGAAAGAGGTACGCGACCTGCTTGCGCGCTGCAAGGCCGACGGCGAGAGCATGTTCACCAAGGGGCGACCGATATTGTTTATCGACGAGATACACCGCTTCAACAAGTCGCAGCAGGACTCGCTGCTTGGAGCCGTGGAGCAGGGTGTTGTGACGCTTATAGGCGCAACGACCGAGAACCCGTCGTTTGAGGTGATAAGGCCACTGCTGTCGAGGGCGCAAGTGTATGTGCTCAATCCGCTCGATAAGGACGATTTGCTTGAATTGCTCGACAAAGCCGTAAAGACCGACAAGGCATTTAAGAGCCATGTCGTGAGGGTGGAGGAGACCGAGGCTTTGCTGCGCTACTCCGGCGGCGATGCCAGAAAGTTGCTCAACATACTCGACTTGATATTGCAATCGGTGGGCGAAGGCGACGACATTGTGATAAACGACAAAGTGGTGACTGAGCTGCTGCAGCAAAATCCGCTGGCGTTTGACAAAAACGGCGAAATGCACTACGACGTGATAAGTGCGTTTATCAAATCAATAAGAGGCAGCGACCCCGATGCGGCTGTGTATTGGCTTGCCAGACTGATTGCCGGCGGCGAAGACCCGAAATTCATAGCTCGGCGCATGTGCATATCGGCGGCCGAGGACATAGGGCTTGCTAATCCCAATGCGCTGCTGCTGGCAAACGCCACATTCGACATAATAGCTAAAATCGGCTGGCCAGAGGGAAGAATTCCGCTAAGTGAGTGCGCAATATATCTGGCCACAAGCGAAAAGAGCAACAGCGCCTATAAGGCTATAGGCGCAGCACTGAGCTTGGTGGAGCAGACTGGCAACGCACCGGTGCCGCTGCACTTGCGCAACGCCCCCACAAAACTCATGGCACAGCTGGGCTATGGCAAGGGCTACAAGTATTCGCATGACTATCCTGGCAACTTTGTGAAACAGGAGTTTATGCCTAATGATCTCAATCACCCCACGCTGTGGCAAGCCCAGGGCAATGCCGCGGAGCAGCGCATGCGCGCAAGGCAGCAGGCTCGGTGGGGCAATGGCGGTAACGGCAACGAGAAATAGCGTCACGACGAGCGTGCGTAACGTTAATTTGTGTGATTTTATTCAGCTAAATTAGACCAAATGTAATAATTTGCGACTTGGCGCATTACATTTATTAATAAACTTTAATAGACATCAATCCTTTGTCGTTGTGGGCGTTTTTGTGTAATTTTGCACTCAATTAGGAGTATTGTGCAATGGTGAAATTGCCATTAATAGACGAGTAAATAAAAAAGTAAAAAAATATCAATTAATTATGAGTTTGAACATCATTGTGCTGGCGAAGCAAGTGCCCGACACACGCAACGTTGGCAAAGACGCAATGAAAGAAGACGGCACAATCAACCGTGCCGCCCTTCCTGCAATTTTCAATCCAGAAGATTTGAACGCTTTGGAGCAGGCTTTGCAGCTGAAGGAGAAAAATCCTGGTTCCACAATCACGGTAGTGACAATGGGTTTGCCACGCTCTGCCGAAATCGTGAGAGAAAGCATGTATAGAGGCGCCGACGGCGGAGTGGTGCTCACTGACCGTCCACTTGGCGGAGCCGACACACTGGCAACATCATATTCTCTTGCCCAAACAATCAAGCATATCGGCAAATATGACATCATATTGGGTGGTCGCCAGGCAATCGACGGCGACACCGCACAAGTGGGCCCGCAGATAGCCGAGAAGCTCGGTTTGCCACAGGTGACATACGCAGAGACCGTTGACGTGAAAGACGGTGTTGCCACCGTGAAGCGCCGCATAGAGCGCGGATTTGAAACCGTGGAATGTCCGCTGCCGCTGGTGGTGACCGTGAACGGAACTGCCGACGCTTGCCGCCCACGCAATGCTAAACTCGTGCAACGCTGCAAATATGCGGTTACACCTTCAGAGAAAGCAAAACTCAGCGAGGAAGAACAGAAATTTGTTGATGCTCACGAAAACCTCCAAATCAAGGAATGGGGCGCAGCCGACATAGATGCCGACCCTAACCAGATAGGACACCCTGGTTCGCCTACAAACGTGAAAGCTGTGGTTAACGTGGTGTTTCAAGCCAAAGAAAGCAAAAAGCTCGACGGCACCAACAATGCCGAGCTTGAGGATTTGGTTAAGGAACTGATAGCAGACCACATTATTGGTTAATTTTTAATTGAGGAATAAAATGGCAGATAACAATAATTTAATCGTATATTGCGAATATGACGAAGGCCGTGTGGCCGAAGTCAGCCTGGAGCTGTTGACCAAAGGCCGTGAACTTGCCACTCGCCTTGGCGTGAAACTGGAGGCATTGGTTCTTGGCGACAAACTTGAAGGAATAGAGAACAAATTGTTTCCCTATGGTGTAGATGTGGTGTATAAGATGCAGGACGACCGTCTGTTTCCCTACACATCGTTGCCACACTCATCGGCAGTAATCAACCTCTTTAAGGAGATTAAGCCGCAAATATGCCTTATGGGCGCAACAACCATAGGCCGCGACCTCGGTCCTCGTGTGTCGTCGAGCCTGCACAGCGGACTGACGGCTGACTGCACCGCATTGGAGATTGGCGACCACACCGACCCACGCACCAAGCAGGAATATCGCAATCTGCTCTATCAGGTGCGTCCGGCTTTTGGCGGAAACATCGTTGCCACTATCGTCAACCCTGACCACCGTCCACAAATGGCCACCGTGCGTGAGGGCGTGATGAAAGAGGAAATCTTTGACCCCAACTACAAGGGTGAGGTGATTGACCTCGACGCAGACAAATACGTTGACCCTGCAAGCTATGTGGTGAAAATCATAGACCGCGAGATAGAAAAGAGCAAAATAAACATCAAAAACGCTCCTATTATTGTGGCTGGCGGTTATGGCGTGGGCAGCAAAGAGGGCTTTGACCTGCTGTTTAAGCTCGCACATGAACTTCACGGAGAGGTGGGCGCATCGCGTGCCGCCGTTGATGCCGGTTGGGTGGAGCATGAGCGTCAAATCGGCCAGACCGGTGTGACAGTGCGCCCTAAGCTGTTTATCGCTTGCGGTATTTCAGGCCAAATACAGCATGTGACCGGCATGCAGGAAAGCAAGATTATCGTTTCAATCAACACCGACCCAAATGCTCCTATCAACGACATCGCAGACTATGTGATAACCGGTGATGTGAATGAGGTGTTGCCAAAATTGATAAAATATTATAAAAAGAACTCCAAGTAAACAATAACAGCAATGGCTAATTACTATAACGATAATAAGGCACTCAAATTCTACTTGAACCACCCGGAAATGAAGGCGATAGTAGATTTGAAAGAGCGCAACTACACAGACAAAGACAAATATGACTACGCTCCTCACAACTATGAGGACGCTATCGACTCATACGACAAGGTGCTGGAAATAGCCGGCGACGTGGCAGCCAACGTGATAGAGCCAAACTCTGAGAGCGTGGACCAGGAAGGCCCACACTTGGTGGACGGCCGCATGGTGTATGCCAGCAAGACTTACGACAACCTCAAGGCTACACGCCAAGCAGGCTTGTGGGGTGTGAGCATGCCTCGCCGCTACGGAGGCTTGAACATACCTAACTCGGTGTTCTCGATGCTGAGTGAGATGATTTCGGCCGCTGATGCCGGTTTCCAGAACGTGTGGAGCTTGCAGAGCTGCATCGACACTCTGTATGAGTTCGGCAGTGAGGAGCAGCGCCAAGAGTTCATTCCGCGTGTGTGCGCCGGTGAAACCATGTCTATGGACTTGACCGAGCCAGATGCCGGTAGCGACTTGCAGCGTGTGATGCTCAAGGCAAGATTTGACGAGGAAAACAACTGCTGGCGTCTGAACGGCGTGAAGCGTTTCATCACCAACGGTGACAGTGACATTCATCTGGTGCTTGCCCGCAGCGAGGCCGGCACACACGACGGTCGTGGCTTGTCAATGTTTGTTTATGACAAGAGAGATGGCGGTGTGAAGGTGCGCCACATAGAGAGCAAACTCGGTATTCACGGCTCACCAACATGCGAGCTTGTGTATAAGAACGCAAAATGCCAGCTCGTTGGCTCTACTCGCCTCGGCTTGATAAAATATGTGATGAGCCTTATGAACGGTGCACGTCTGGGCATCGCCGCACAGAGCGTGGGTGTGGAGCAAGAAGCCTATAATCAGGGCTTGGCCTATGCACAAGAGCGCATGCAGTTTGGCAAGAAGATTATCACATTCCCTGCCGTGTATGACATGCTTAGCCGCATGAAGGCAAAACTCGATGCCGGCCGCTCACTGCTCTATCAGACAGCGCGCTACGTTGACATGTATAAGGAGCTTGAGGACATTCAGCGCGACCGTCGTCTGGAGCCAGAAGAGCGTCAGACTCTGAAGAAATACAGCCGTCTGGCCGACGCTTTCACTCCGCTTGCCAAGGGTATGAACTCGGAGTATGCAAACCAGAACGCTTACGACGCTATCTCGATACACGGCGGTTCGGGCTTCATCATGGAGTATAAGAGCCAACGCCTGTTTAGAGACGCAAGAATTTTCTCGATATATGAGGGTACTACACAGCTTCAGGTGGTTGCTGCCATTCGCTATGTGACCAACGGCACTTACCTTGGCATAATCAAGGATATGCTGGCAAAAGATGTGGCTGACGATCTCAAGCCGCTGAAGGCTCGTGTGGAGAAACTTGTGGAGCTGTATGAAGATGCAGTGAATTATGTGAAGAACGCCGACAACATAGAGTTGCACGACTTCCTGGCTCGCCGCCTCTATAACATGACTGCCGAAATCATCATGTCGCTCCTCATCTTGGGCGATGCTACACTCGACTCAGAGCTGTTTGCAAAGAGTGCAAACGTGTATGTGCGCATGGCCGAGGAGAACGTGAACGGCCAGTATCTTTACATCAAGAATTTCAATGCTGACGACTTGAAAGACTTCAGACAAGAATAATTGCTGTGTAGAATAATAGTTTAACCACGGATAACTGAAGCGAGGTTGGCTTTTGCCGGCCTCGCTTTGTTTTTGTGGAAATGTGGCAAAAATTGTGGCGTTTTTGTGAGCAGGCTTTCTGCCGACCGTGGCTGAAAAACAAAAGGACAGGCATATTGGGAGGGAAATGAATGTGGAGATTTGAGTTTTACGGCAAATTGAACTAAATTTGTGTAGTGGAACAAGAAAACGCATTATTATGAAATCAATATTATTATCACTTTTGTTTGTTGTGAGTTGTTTAGGTGCCAATGCTCTGACACTGCAAGATTTTGTGCTGTCGCAAAGCCGTCCGCAAGGCATAGGCGAGGTGGTGCCGGCAGCCGACGGCATCAGCTACTATCAGTTGAGCGATGACGGTGCCAAAATACTGAAAATAGGTTATGCCGACGGCAAGTCGGCAGTGGTGTTTGACAGCGGCACGGCACGCGACTGCAACGTCAAGAGCTGGAACGGCTATCAAATGAGCCGCGACGAGGGCAAAATATTGTTGTGGACATCGGCAGAGCCGATATACCGCCACTCGTTCAGCGCCGACTATTATGTGTATGAGGTGAGGCACAACAAGCTCACTAAACTTAGTGATGCCGGCGGTGAGGAGATAGCCACACTGTCGCCCGACGGCCGCATGGTGGCGTTTGTTAAAGACAACAACGTGTTTGTCAAGAAACTTGACTATGGAACCGTGGTGCCTGTGACTACCGACGGCGAACGAAACAAGGTGATAAACGGTGTGCCTGACTGGGTGTATCAAGAGGAATTCGGCATGCTCAACAGCTTGTGCTGGTCGCCCGACAACTTGACGTTGGCGTTTATCAGGTGGGACGAATCGCAAGTGCCAATTTACTCAATGACTATGTATGAGGGCGCATGCTCGCCAAACAAAGATTACGCTTTGTATCCCGGCCGCTTTGACTTCAAATATCCGGTGGCTGGCGAGAAAAATTCTGATGTGAGCGTGATGTGCTATGACGTGGAGAACCGCACGCTGAAAAAGGCAAAGTTGCCCGATGGAGTGGGCTACTACATACCTCACATGGCGTTTAGTGGCGATGCCACAAAACTCATGGTCAGCACTCTCAACCGCACGCAAAACGATTTCCACATATATGCGGTGAATCCACGCTCGCTCATTGCCAAGAGTGTGTATGCAGAGAAGTCGGACACTTGGTTTGACAGCGAGCTTGCCAACTCGGTGTGCTACTACGGCACATATTTCGTGATACCAAGCGAGAAATCAGGTTTCACGCAGCTCTATCAATACTCGCTTAGCGGAGCCTTGATGAAACAATTGACTACCGGCAACGAAAATGTGACTGCCTATTACGGCCACGACACCAAACGTGGACTGTTCTACTATCAGCGCACCAACGGACCGCTTAACCGCACTGTGGAGTGCGTAGATGCCAAAGGCAAGGTGAAAGCCCTTGACGGTGGCGTGGGAACCACGTCGGCAACGTTCAGCAGCGATTTCTCTTATTTTATCAAGAAATTCAGCGACATTAACACTCCCACACAATACACCGTGGTTAACGCTGCCAACAAGACCGTGCGCAAACTTGAGATGAATGAGGATTATGCCAAGACATATTGCTCAAACGCTGTGCCAAAGAAGGAATTCTTCAAGATGACAAGCGACGGCGTAGAACTTAACGGCTATATAATAAAGCCTGTTGACTTTGACGAATCGAAGAAATATCCGGTGATAATGTCGCAATACAGCGGTCCCGGCAGCCAGCAGGTGCTCAACCAGTGGGGCGTGGACTGGCAGCAATATTTTGCCATGCAGGGCTATGTGATATGCTGTGTTGACGGTCGTGGCACCGGTGGCCGTGGCAAGGCGTTTCAGTCGCTTGTGTATATGAACCTTGGCAAATATGAGTCGATTGACCAGGTGGCCGCAGCCGACTATATGGCAAGCAAACCGTGGGTTGACAAAAACAAGATTGGCATTTGGGGCTGGAGCTACGGCGGCTATGAGGTGCTCATGGCAATGTCGCAGCCAAATGCAAAATATGCCGCAGGCGTGTCGATTGCACCTGTAACCTCGTGGAGATTTTATGACACGATATATGCCGAGCGATATATGCGCACTCCAAAAGAAAATGCTGCTGGCTACAAGGCAAGCGCACCACTTGACAATGTGGCAAACCAGAAGGGCAAACTGCTGATAATGTTTGGCAGCGCCGACGACAATGTGCATATTGTCAACGAAATGCAATATGTGGCAAAGATGACGAGCCTTAACAAGCAGGTTGACATGATGGTTTATCCCAACATGAACCACAGCATCAATGGTTGTGGCGTGAGATATCCGCTCTATCAGCGAGTGCTCAACTTCTTCAACGACAACCTCAAATGACACACACTGCTGTGACGAGTGACGACAAACCGCTGTATGTGATAACAGGCCCAACGGCTTCGGGCAAGACGGCAAAGGCCGTGGCTCTGGCAAGGCGCATAGGGGGCGAGATAGTGAGTGCCGACTCCAGACAGCTGTATCGCGGCATGGACATAGGCACAGGCAAAGACATTGACGAATATGGCGATGTGCCATATCACATGATTGACATCTGCGATGCCGGCTACAAGTATAATCTCTTTGAGTATCTGCGCGACTGCAAGGCCGCACTCCGCGACATTGCCGCCAAAGGCAAACCGGCGGTGCTGTGTGGCGGCACGGGGCTGTATGTGGAAAGCGTGCTCAAGGGTATAGAACTGCCGCCTGTGCCTGAAAACGTGGAGCTAAGGCGGTCACTTGAGGGTAAGACCCTGGAAGAGCTTACCGAAATCTTGTCACAATATAAGACACTGCACAACGTGACCGACGTTGACACCACAAAGCGTGCCATAAGGGCGATAGAAATATGCCACTATTATCACGACAATCCGGAGCTTAAAACCAAGACACAGCCGCACCCTGTGGAGAATGTCGTGGTGGTGGGTGTGGAAATAGACCGTGAAGCTCGCAGAGAGCGCATCTCGCGGCGTTTGCGTGCCCGACTGGAATGTGGTATGGTAGATGAAATAAAACGGCTTCTGGAGCGTGGTGTGAAGCCGGAGGATTTGATGTATTACGGACTGGAATATAAATTTGTGACACTATATGTGACAGGGCAGTTGAGCTACGACGAGATGTATCGTCAACTTGAGATTGCCATACACCAGTTTGCCAAACGGCAAATGACGTGGTTTCGCGGAATGGAGCGCCGCGGCATAAAGATAAACTGGCTGCCGCACGACATGCCCGACGACGATTTTGTGAACGCCGTGCTCGACTTGACACGGTGATGCCGAGCCGCAAAACACACTGAAAAAAGACAACATAAAAACGTGAAAAAGTAAAAAAGAATATGCCAACAACAGACCTTACACCCATGCGCAAAACAATAGTGGGTGTGCAATTTCTTTTCGTGGCCTTTGGCGCCACAGTGCTTGTGCCGCTCCTTGTGGGCATGGACCCTGCCACGGCTTTGCTGGCCGCCGGTGTGGGAACGCTGATATTTCATTTGGTCACCAAGGGCAAAGTGCCCATATTTCTGGGGTCGAGCTTTGCGTTTATAGCCCCGATTCTGGCTGCGAGCAAGCAGTGGGGCATGCCTGGCACACTTGCCGGACTGATGGGAGTGTCGCTCGTGTATTTTGTGATGAGCGCACTCGTAAAGTGGCAGGGCAAGAAGTTTCTCGACAAGGTGTTTCCGCCGGTGGTGATAGGCCCAGTGATAATACTCATAGGTCTGACGCTGTCGGGCAGTGCTGTGGATATGGCTAAGGGAAACTGGCCACTGGCGTTTGTGTCGCTCATAACGGCAATCCTCGTGCTGATATTAGGGCGTGGCCTGCTGAAACTTGTGCCGGTGGTGTGTGGCATAGCCGTGGGCTATGTGGTGGCATGCTGCATGGGTATTGTGGATTTCAAGCCAGTGCAGGAAGCTGCATGGTTTGCGCTACCAAGCGCGATAGCCAACTATCACTTGCCGCAGATGGAACTTGCGCCGTTTCTCTACATGATACCAGTGGCAATAGCCCCGGTGATAGAGCACATAGGCGATGTGTATGTGGTGAGCGCCGTGGCAAAGAAGGATTTTGTGAAAACTCCTGGTTTACACCGCACTATGTTAGGCGATGGTCTTGCCTGTCTTGCGTCGGCTTTTCTGGGAGGCCCTCCAGTGACCACATATTCCGAGGTGACAGGCGCAATGTCGATAACCAAAGTGACAAACCCGCAGGTGATACGCATAGCCGCCGTGACGGCAATAGTATTTTCGGTGGTGGGCAAACTGAGCGCGCTGCTGCAGTCAATACCATCGCCAGTGCTGGGTGGCATAATGCTGCTGCTTTTTGGTACAATAGCCTCGGTGGGCGTTCAAAACTTGGTGCAAAACCATGTGAACCTGAATGTGACACGCAATGTGATTATAGTGAGCGTGACGCTGACTATGGGAATTGGCGGCGCTGTGCTGTCGTGCGGAGAATTCTCGATTTCGGGCATAGGCCTTAGCGCGATAATGGGTGTAGTGCTCAATTTGCTTTTGCCTCACGACAAGAAAGACGAGCAGGAGCAGAGCGACGAGGCTTAATTTGGATTATCGGCTGCGGAAGAAATCACCACACGCCATAGGACTTGCGGTCGGCATCGATGCGCAATAATATGAACAACAAGAACGTGAAGCCCCACAGCGACGAGCCTCCATAGCTGAAAAACGGCAATGGAATACCAATAACCGGGCAAATGCCTATGACCATGCCCACATTGATGGAAAGGTGGAAGATAAGGATTGACGCCACACAATAGGCATAGACTCGTCCAAACGCCGTGTGCTGCCTTTCGGCAATGGCTATGACGCGCAATATGAGCGTGAGAAACAAAATGAGCACGAGCGTTGACCCCACAAAGCCTTGCTCCTCGCCTATGGTGCAATAAATGAAGTCGGTGTGCTGCTCAGGCACATATTTCAGCTTGGTTTGCGTGCCGTTGAGGAAACCTTTGCCGGTCAGTCCACCCGAACCTATGGCTATTTTGCTCTGATTAACGTTGTAGCCGGCTCCACGCAGGTCGTCGTCGATGCCGAGCGTTACCTTGATACGCATTTGCTGGTGAGGCTCAAGAATGTTGTTGAAGGCATAGTTGACCGAGAACATGAACAGCACCGACACTATGATGAACACGATGGTGATGAGCACTTTTTTGAGGTCGTCGTGCAGCATACCAAACAGCAGATAGGCGATAGTAAGACCTATCACGGTGAAGAAAAATGCATAGCCGTTTATGACAATACCGAAATATGCCAGCGTGCCGGCAAAAGCGCTAGCCACAAGATAGCCTATGATGACGTTGCGGCTCAAAATGAACGAGCGGCAATAGAAGATGAGCATGCCCACGGTGAGAACCATGATGATGGTGAACACGATGAATATGCCCATGGGTATGCCCATGAGCGTGAGCGCGGCATACTTCATGGTGACAACGAAATAGACCACGGCACAAAACGCCGAGAACAGCACAAATCCGATCATGCCCTCGCGGTAGAGCACAAGAAACAGCGACATATACACAAGGGCGGAGCCTGTTTCGCGCTCCATGATGATGCACACCACAGGCAGCAGAATGATGAGCAGCGCCTGGGCATAGTTTTTCATGTTGTTGAGGGCAAACTGATAGGAACTGAACAGCTTGGCAAGCGCAAGAGCTGTGGCAAACTTGGCAAACTCGGCAGGTTGCAGACTCACAGGTCCAAGCACAATCCATGACCGCGACCCCTTGACGTCGGGCGCTATTATGGCTGTGACTATGAGCAGCAAAATCATGAACATGTAGATAGGGTAGGCATAGGTCTCGTAGATGCGCCTGTCTATGAGCAGCAGTGAGAAGCCTATGACAAATGACAGCCCAATCCACAAAAACTGCTTTCCTGAAAATTCGGCAAAGTCAAACATGCTCGCCTGGTCGAAGTCGTAGGTGGCAGCATAGATGCTGATTGCTCCAGAAATCACCAGCGTGAGGTATAGCAATATGGTGAACCAGTCAACCGAGCGGAGCAGATTGTTGTTTTCGTTATCGTTATTCAGACTCATTGTTTTCGCTGTGAACTACTTTAATGTTATCGTAATCTACGTCGGCATTGCTGCTCGAAGATGATGTGCGGCGGCGGCCGAAGCTGCCTTTCTTGATAGTGCCGCCTATGGTGCTTGCGTTGACCATGCTGTTCTCTATGTGCATGCGTCCTGGAGCAATGGCCTTGTTGAGGTATTTCTCAATCATAAGGCTGCCTATAGGCACACCGAATGTGGCTCCAAAGCCGGCGTTCTCTACATACACGCACACGGCAATTTTGGGGTGGTTCATTGGGGCAAAGCCCATGAAGGCGGAGTGGTCGCGTCCGTGAGGGTTTTGCGCCGTGCCAGTCTTGCCGCACACCTCAAGGCCAGGAATGTCGGCCAAGCGGCAGGTGCCGCCAAGCACAGCCATGCGCATGCCAGCCACAATGTCGGGGTAATATTGCCGCCCAACGGTGGGGAAGTGCTTCTCAATGCTCTTTTTAAGTATGCCTACGCCCGAAATGTGCTTCACCACGTGTGGCGTGACATAGTAGCCGCGATTGGCTATCGTGGCGCAGAGGTTGGCTATCTGCAACGGCGTGGCGAGAACTTCTCCCTGGCCTATGGCGTCGGATATGATGGTATTGGCGCTCCAGTGCCCCTTGCCATAGGCTTTGTCGTAGTAGGCGCTGTTAGGTATGAAACCGCGGCTTTCGCCCGGCAGGTCAACTCCCAGCTTATAGCCGTAACCCATAGACACGAGGTGCTTTTTCCACACTTCAAATGCCTTTGACGGGTTGCCGTATTTGGAACGCTTGTCAATCATGTATTTGAACCCATAGCAGAAAAAGGCGTTGCACGACGTCTGCAATGCCGGTTTGAGCGAAATGGGCGACGCATGGCCGTGACAGCCCACATGGAGGCGTCCCCAAGAGTAGCCGTGGTGGCACGGAAACATGGTGGAAAGGGAAATTATCTTCTCTTGGCGGAAAATCAAGCCCTGGGTGGGCTTGAATGTGGAGCCTGGAGGATATGCCGCCATGATGGCGCGGTCGAAGAGCGGCTTCATGCGGTTATTCACAAGTTTGCGGTAGTTTTTGCCGCGTTCTTTGCCTATGAGCAGCGAGGGGTCGTAGGACGGACTTGACACAAGAGCGAGAATTTCGCCTGTTTCAGGCTCTATTGCCACTATTGCGCCCACCTTGTTCTGCATGAGCTTCTCGCCATATTGCTGCAGGTCGATGTCGATGCTTAGCTTTAGGTCGCTTCCTGATATTGGAGCCACATCGCGCGTGCCGTTCTTGTACTTGCCCTTAATTTTGCCGAGAGCGTCGCGAATTAGGATTTCCATGCCTTTGCGGCCACGCAGAAACGGCTCATAGCTTTTCTCGATGCCGAGGTCGCCGGTGTAGTCGCCGGGGCGATAGTAGCTGTCTTTCTCAATGTCGTTGGCATTGACCTCGCGTATGTCGCCAAGCACATTGGCAGCGGTGTTGTAGTTATATTTGCGCAAAATGCGCTGCACAATGAAAAATCCGGGGAAACGGTAAAGTTTCTCCTGAATACGGCCATAGTCGCGGGCAGATAGGTGATTCATGAAAATCTGCTGCGTGTAGGCCGAGTAATTGCGGTTTTTGTGCGGGTCTTTCATGTCGGCCATATACTGGTCAAACTGCTCGCGCGTGATTTGCAGCGTGTTGCAGAAGTCGGTGGTGTCGAAAGGCTGCACGTCTTTAGGTATCATCACCAGGTCGAATGCCGGCTGGTTATAGACCACCAGCTTGCCATTGCGGTCATAAATCAGTCCGCGCGACGGATAGATTGTCTTTCGCAGGAAGGCGTTGGAGTCGGCATTCTCCTTGTAGTGGGTGTCAACTACCTGCAACTCAAAAAGGCGGCCGATGTAAATCATGACGATAAGCACAATCAAGCCACCAATGACATATTTTCTTTTTTCGAGATTATAATCTTTTCTCACGGCGAGTGCCCATTAAAGTGTCGAGTCCCAGCAATAAAATGATAGATAAAAGGCTGCTTGCGCCAATGCGGCTGACGGTGAGCAGAATGTCGTGCAAAGTGAATGCCTGAATCAAGAACAGTAGGGCGCAGAATATGACCACAAGGGTTGACATGTATTTTGCATAGCCGCCCACACCCATGGAGTCGATTGACGGCACGGCGTTGCTTAACTCGGTTTCACGCGGCTGAAACATGTTGAGCACGGGGTTGCGCAGCATGGCAAGCACTACGCAAGCCAAGGCGTTCATGCCCTGCGTGTTGTTGAAAACGTCGATAGACAGTCCCAAAAGGAATGCTATTGTCATAATCCAATTGCTTGACATGTTGGTTGGCAATCGCAAAATCACATAAATGAACACAAATGGTACCGCCACATTGAACAATATGATTTTGCTGAACAGAATCTGCGTGAGAATCAGAGCTATGCCAAGCAAAAAAAGTTGAATTGTTATTTTTGTCATAAACCGTTGCTCAGAGCCTCCTCCTCTTGATTGTCGGCATCGGTTTCGTCGCTTGCCTTGATGGCGTCGAATTCGGCTTTGTTTTGGTTTTTAATGGCTCTCACAGTGCTTAGCTGGGTGAAGTTGGTAGACAACTTGATTTTGAGCGATATGAAATTGTCGCTCAACTCCTTGACGGCGCTGACTATTGTGCCAACGATTATACCCTCGGGAAACACTGCCGAGTAGCCGCTTGTGATGATAGTGTCGCCTTTGACGAAACGCGCATGTTTGGGCAATTGCTGCAGAATGGCATATTCGGGGTCTTTGCCGTCCCAAACCATGCTGCCGAAGAAGTCGCTGTTTTTGACTTTGCACGACAGGCGCATGTGGGGATTGAGCAGCGAAATCACGCGCGCCGAGTGCTTGCCCACCACATTGACCATGCCCACAACTCCGTTTTGGTCAACGACACCCATTTCGGACTCAATGCCTTCGGCAGAGCCGCGATTGATGGTGATATAGTTGTAGGTTTGGGAAATGCTGTTGCTGATGACGTGTGCCACCACAAAGCTGTAGGGGCGCAGAGCCGGCTGAATGCTCGACGTGTCGGGAATCTGCATGCGGTAGTTATTGACCTGGTTGCGCAAGTCAACAACCTCCATTTCGAGCAACGCGTTGCGCGACTGCAGGTCCTCGTTGATGTCCTTGAGGTTGAAATAAGACGAAATGGAGCTTATGCCGTTGTAAACAGCCGAGCTGACAGCATTTGCCGATGTCAAATAGACGCTTTGCTGATAGGGGTTTGTTTGAAACAGCAACACGCAGCTGATGACCACATAGAAGATGAAAACGAACCATGAGCTGTGTCGGAGAAAAAATTTCAGTAGGTTGTTCATTGATTAAAAACTGAATGAGTTGCTGATGTAACAAACGGTGTTCTTATAAGAAATGGAAGAGAAGACAACGCTCAAAACCTTGTCTTCTTTTCACATTTTTCAGAAACTATAATTTATATGAAGCTATAGTTGTTATCTCTTGAGAAATTTGAAGTGCTTGATGTTCTTTAATGCTACACCTGTGCCTTTTGCCACCGCGTGCAATGGGTCTTCGGCAATGTGGAATGGAATTCCGATTTTGTCGGAGAGTCGCTTGTCAAGACCTCTGAGCAATGCACCGCCACCGGCGAGGAACACGCCGTTTTTCACGATGTCGGCATAAAGCTCTGGTGGAGTTTGCTCAAGTGCGCTGAGCACTGCAGCCTCAATTTTGGAGATTGACTTCTCGATGCAGTGGCATATCTCCTGATATGACACAGGCACCTCCATAGGCAGTGCTGTCATTTGGTTTGGTCCGTGCACTATGTAGTCCTCCGGTGGGTTGTCGAGCTCAGTGAGGGCAGAACCCACGTTGATTTTTATGAGTTCGGCAGTGCGCTCACCCACACGAATGTTGTGGGCACGGCGCATGTGTTCCTGAATGTCGTCGGTGAGGTCGTCGCCGGCAATGCGAATACTCTTGTTGCTGACGATGCCGCCAAGCGAAATCACAGCGATTTCGGTTGTGCCACCACCTATGTCAACAATCATGTTGCCTTCGGGGGCAAGCACGTCGAGACCAATGCCAAGGGCGGCGGCCATAGGCTCATAAATCATGTAAACGTCGCGTCCGTTGGCGTGCTCGGCAGAGTCGCGCACGGCACGAATCTCAACTTCTGTTGAGCCAGAAGGTATGCAGACCACCATGCGGAGCGAAGGTGAGAACCAGTGGTTTTTGGAGCTGACTTTCTTGATAAGGCCGCGAATCATCATTTCGGCAGCATTGAAGTCGGCAATCACGCCGTCGCGCAATGGGCGCACTGTGCGTATGCCTTCGTGCACTTTGCCGTGCATTTCGCGGGCGCGCTCGCCCACGGCAATGAGTTTGCCGGTCTTGGTGTCGAGAGCCACCACGGAAGGCTCGTCAATCACAATTTTGTCGTTGTGTATGATGATGGTGTTGGCTGTTCCCAAGTCAACTGCTATTTCTTGTGTGAAAGAGAAAAGTCCCATAATTTTCTAAAATTTAGTGGCGGAAGTGGCGAATGCCTGTCATGACCATGGCCACACCGTTGTTGTTGCAATAATCGATACTTTCTTGGTCGCGCACGGAACCTCCAGGTTGAATCACTGCGTCAACGCCCTCTTTGTGGGCAATCTCCACGCAGTCGCCAAATGGGAAGAACGCGTCGCTTGCCATAACTGCACCGTTGAGGTCGAACTTGAAGTTCTTGGCTTTCTCGATGGCTTGTTTCAGCGCGTCAACACGCGACGTTTGACCCACACCGCTTGCAATGAGCTGCTTGTTTTTGGCAAGCACAATGGCATTGCTCTTGCTGTGCTTAACGATGATGTTGGCAAAAATCAAGTCTTCTGCCTGCTCTGGAGTGATGGCCTTGGTGGTCACTTGCTTGAGCTCCTCGGGTGTTTCCACGTGGGTGTCGCGCTCTTGAACGAGTGCGCCGTTGAGGGCAGAGCGGATTTGCAGAGCCGGACGCTTGAAGTCGTGCATGACGAGGATAATTCTGTTTTTCTTCTGTTCAAGAATCTTGAGAGCCTCGTCGGTGTAGCCAGGGGCTATGCACACCTCAATGAATATCTTGTTCATTTCTTCGGCTGTGGCAGCGTCGATTTCGCGGTTGGTGACATGCACGCCACCGAAAGCCGACACTGGGTCGCCAGCAAGGGCATCTTTGTAGGCGTCAACGAGGACTGGGCGCGAAGCCAAGCCGCAGGCGTTGTTGTGCTTCATGATGACGAATGTGGTCTCCTTGAAGTCTTTTATGAGGTTGACTGCAGCGTCGATGTCGAGAATGTTGTTGTAGGAAATCTCTTTTCCGTGCAACTGGGTGAACATCTCGTTGAAGTTACCGAAGTAATATCCCTTTTGGTGAGGGTTCTCGCCGTAGCGCAGTTGCTTGGCATCGTTGACAGCATAGCGGAGAGCAGAGAACTCACCGTTGTCGAAATAGTTGAAAATGTGGCTGTCGTAGGCGCTTGAAACGGCGAAAGCCTCTTTTGCGAACCAGCGGCGTTGCTCCAAAGTGGTTGTGCCGTCGCCATTTTCGCTGAGAGCCTTGTAGAGTGGTGCATACTGGGCTTTTGATGCCACAATCACCACGTCGTTATAGTTTTTGGCGGCAGCACGAATGAGCGATATACCACCGATGTCGATTTTCTCGATGATGTCTTGTTCAGAAGCTCCGCTGGCAACGGTTTCCTCAAATGGGTAGAGGTCAACAATCACAAGGTCGATTTCTGGAATCTCATATTTTGTGATTTGCTCCTTGTCGCCATCGTTGTCACGACGGTTGAGAATGCCTCCAAATACCTTGGGGTGCAGAGTCTTTACGCGTCCTCCAAGAATTGAAGGATAGCCAGTCAAGTCCTCAACGGCTTCGCAGTCGTAGCCTAATTCCTTGATGAATTTTTGTGTTCCTCCGGTTGACAGGAACTTCACTCCGTTGTCGTTCAGTAATTTCAGTAATTCTTCAAGACCGTCTTTGTGGAAGACGGAAATGAGCGCGGTTTTGATTTTTTTATTATTTGCCATATTTTTAGAATAGCATGCAAAAAACATATAAAAGAGTGCTGCACAGAAAGTTGATGGCAGCGAGCCGCCAAGTGCAGTTTCTCTGCTAATTCAACTGCAAAATTATTAAAAACTATACGATTATTAAAGAGTTTTGAATTATAAATTATAAAAATTCCAAAAAATGAAACGAACTCGCTGCACGGGAAACAGCAACGGCCTCCACCGTGGTGTGTGAAGGCCGTTGCGCTGTTATCGTGAGGCAGTTTACTGCAACTGCACGCTATTTCATTTCACCTTGCTCTCAACCCACTTGCGTGCATTGATGAAGGCTTGAATCCAAGGAGTGACCTCATCGGCATGGCGAGCCTGCGGATAGAAGCCGCATTGCCATGGGAAGATGGCTCTCTCAAGGTGTGGCATCATGGCGAGGTGACGGCCGTCGACCGACGCTATGCCGGCAATGCCGAGAGGCGAGCCGTTGGGGTTGCCAGGATATGAGCGGTAGCTGTATTGTGCCACCACGTTGTATTTCTCTGGGCCCTCGGGCAGATTGAATTTGCCCTCGCCGTGGGCCACCCAGATGCCGAGTTTTGAGCCGGCGAGCGAGCCGAACATCACCGAGTTGTTTTCTGGAATTGTGACACCAAGGAAGTTTGACTCAAACTTGTGGCTGTCGTTGAAGTCCATGTGCGGACGGCTTGCAAACTCAGGGTTAAGCAGGTTGAGCTCAATCATGACTTGGCAGCCGTTGCAGATGCCCAAGCTGAGAGTGTCGGGGCGCGCATAGAATTTCTGCAAGGCAGCTTTAGCCTTCTCGTTCCACACAAAGCCGCCAGCCCAGCCTTTGGCAGAGCCGAGCACGTCGGAGTTGGAAAAACCGCCGCAGAACACAATCATGTTAACGTCGTCGAGAGTCTCGCGCCCGCTCATGAGGTCGGTCATGTGCACGTCTTTCACGTCGAAGCCTGCATAATAGAGCGAGTAAGCCATTTCACGGTCGCCATTGACGCCTTTCTCGCGGATTATGGCAGCCTTTATGCCACTTTGCGGGTGAGTGTGGCCTGTGATGCCCAGGTCGGCTGCCTTGCCGGTGAAGCCTTTTGGCAGACGTATGCGTATGGGCTGCTTCTTGTAGTTCTCAAAACGCAGTTTGGCGCATTTCTCGCCACTCTGCTTGCGGTCGAGGAGGTAAGATGACTTATACCACACGTCGCGCAGGGCATCGATGTGGAAAGTGTGGGTCTTGCCGCCGTTTTCCACAGTGATGGTGCGCTCCTTCACAGGCGAACCTATGGCAAAGAACTTGACGCCGGCTTTGTTGAGCACCTTTTCAAACTTGATGCAGTGGTTGCTCGTGACTTGTGCCACCACTGCAGGATTTTCGGCGAAGAGCACCTTGGCAAGGTCGCTGTCGTTGAAGCCGTCGAGGTTGATGCTCAAGCCGCCCTTGGTGTTGGCAAACGTCATTTCGAGAAGTGTGGTTATCAAACCGCCTGCCGAAATGTCGTGAATAGCTGCCAGCTTATTGGTGGCAACGAGCTTTTGCACGGCATTGAATGCGGCTGCAAAGTATTCTGGCGATTTGATTTTTGGAGCAGCGTCGCCCACAAAACCAAGTGACTGCGCAAATGCAGAGCCGCCGAGCTTGAGGTCGGTGCCAGAGAAGTCTATGTAATAGATAGTGCTCTTTTTGTCTTGAAGAACCGGAGAAACGGTTTTCTTTATGTCCTTAACTTCGCCGGCAGCAGAGATGATGACTGTGCCAGGGGCTATAACTTTGTCCTTGCCATAGGTTTGGGTCATAGACAGACTGTCTTTGCCGGTGGGTATGTTTATGCCCAGGGCGCAAGCAAAGTCGCTGCAGGCTTGCACGGCGCGATAGAGGCGCGCGTCCTCGCCCTGGTTGCGGCAAGGCCACATCCAGTTGGCGCTAAGCGAAACAGTCTTGAGACCGTTAGTGAGGTTTGCACCCACTATGTTGGTCAGTGCCTCGGTGATTGACAGCACAGAGCCGTCGGCTGAGTCGATGAGTCCTGCTTGCGGAGCGTGGCCAATGGAGGTGGCTATGCCCGATGTGCCTGTGTAGTCGAGTGCCACTACGCCGCAGTCGCTGAGCGGAAGTTGAATTTCGCCTTGGCACTGCTGACGAGCCACCTTGCCGGTAACGGAACGGTCAACCTTGTTGGTGAGCCAGTCTTTGCAAGCCACGCCCTCAAGTTGCAGCACGTTTTCAAGATAGCTGTCGATTTTGTCGGCATCATATTTCACTGCCTTGTATTTGTGCTCGGTGGTGGTGTCGTTCATCACAGTTTTTGGTGAGCTGCCAAACATGTCTTTCATGCCTAGGTCTATGGGGCGAACACCGTCGGCTTGCTCAAACACGAAGCGGTCGTCGCCAGTGGTTTCACCCACCACATAGAACGGAGCGCGCTCGCGGTCGGCAATCTTGTTGATGTAGCTGATGTCTTTGTCCTCAACCACCATGCCCATGCGCTCTTGCGACTCATTGCCTATGATTTCCTTGGCTGAAAGGGTGGGGTCGCCGATAGGCAGTTGCGACATCTCGATTTTGCCGCCAGTTTCTTCAACAAGTTCCGACAATGCGTTGAGGTGGCCGCCAGCTCCGTGGTCGTGGATAGAAATTATTGGGTTCTCGCTATCTTCGGCCAAGGCGCGAATCACGTTGGCCACACGCTTTTGCATTTCGGGGTTGGCGCGCTGCACGGCGTTAAGCTCAATGGCGTTGTCGTATTGGCCGGTGTTGACACTTGAAACAGCGCCGCCGCCCATGCCGATGCGGTAGTTGTCGCCACCCATGAGCACCACTTTCTCGTGTGGCTTAGGAGTGCCTTTGATGGCGTCGCGCTTGTTGGCAAAGCCCACGCCGCCGGCAAGCATTATCACCTTGTCGAATGCCATCTTTGTGTTGTTCTCCTCATGCTCGAATGTGAGCAGAGAACCAGTGATGAGTGGTTGACCAAATTTGTTGCCAAAGTCAGATGCACCGTTAGACGCCTTGATGAGGATTTGCTCCGGCGTTTGATAGAGCCACGGACGTGGTGGCATGGTGCACAGCTCCCAAAGACGGTTGGCCTCGGTGCGCGGATAAGAGGTCATATACACAGCCGTGCCTGCAATGGGGAGACTTGCGCGGCCTCCACCCAGACGGTCGCGGATTTCACCACCAGAACCTGTGGCTGCGCCGTTGAACGGCTCAACAGTGGTGGGGAAGTTGTGGGTCTCAGCCTTGAGAGAAATCACCGAGTCGATTTCTTTCACCTTGAAGAAATCTGGCTTGTCGGGGTGCTCTGGAGCGAATTGCTCGATTTTTGGGCCGTCGATAAACGCCACATTGTCTTTATAGGCTGAGATAACCTTGTTGGGGTTGTCTTGAGTGGTCTTTTTGATGAGTTTGAACAGCGACACAGGCATTTCCTTGCCATCGATGATGAAAGTGCCGTTGAAAATCTTGTGACGGCAGTGCTCGCTGTTGACTTGCGAGAAACCAAACACCTCGCTGTCGGTCAGCGGACGGCCAAGCTTTTTGCCCAGGCCTTTGAGGTATTCCACCTCGTCGGGGTTGAGAGCCAGACCCTCCTCTTCGTTATATTTCTCGATGTCGTCGATGTAAACGATAGGGTCGGGAGTCTTGGTAATCTTGAAAGTGTCGTTGTCGAGCTTGTGATAAACACGTTGCAACATTCTGTCGTATTCAGGCTCCTTGGTTTTAACGACGTTGAACTGCTCTATGCGCAGAATGCCCTTGATGTCCATGTTCTGGGTGATTTCAACGGCGTTTGTGCTCCAAGGCGTAATCATTTCGCGGCGCGGCCCGATGAATGTGCCGCGTATGGGGGTGCCACTGACTACGGTGGCTCCGTCAAAGAGCCATGTGAGCTTTTCTAATTCTTTGGGAGAAAGAGCGTGGTCGGAATCGACCCCATAAATGATTTTCGCTCCTTTTTTGAAGAATGTTATCATAATTATTTTATGCGTGATTATTTGAAGATTCTAAATTTATTCCACAAAGTTACACTTTTCAATTAAAAACGCCATTAAAAAACGCAAAACTATCGGCAAAGTTTTGCTGCGCATGGAGCTTGGGGTGAGAGCCGCCGTATGCGGGTGAAAAACAATCATCGTCATATTAGGGTGGCGTGGTGGTGTGGATTGAACTTTTTGTGCTAAATTTGCAAGATAGACAATTTATGTGCTGTTTTTTCAGTTAATTGTATATTAAGGTTTAGAAAAGACATTGCTATGATGAATAAGAGATTAGTTGCCATGCTGGTGGCATTTGCCGGACTGCTTGCCGCTGAAGCCCAAGTGTCGTTTTCGGGCAACGGCAAGCCTGTGTATGAGGCAGTGCCAAGCAAAAACACAGGTCTCGACAAGATATATGTGCTTTACACGGCCGCAGGAGTCAGCATGAGCTACAAAGCCTCTACTGATGCTGCCGTTAAATGGTATGCCTATGGCGAAAGCGGAGGCGGCTATGCCGCCGAAATAGACGGCGTGGTGCGTGCTGGCAATGTGACCACTCTGCCAAGTGTGGCGGCAAACAGCGGCTACATAATAGAGGAGGGCACAAAACGGACATATTTGTGGGTCACTGACTACTCAAAGCACAGATTGAGCCTTAAAGGGCTGTCAGCAGAACCGGCAGGCGACTGCGGAACGGCAACGCTTAAAGTGGAGGGCAGCGGCTCTGACATGGCTTATTACACGATAACAGGTGTGCGAAAGACCCTGGAGCGTGAAATGCACTTGACCTACAAAACGCTCGCATGGAACGATGAAAACCAAGCCTGGGAGCAGACCGATGCTGATGAAACGGAAGACGAGTTCAAGAACACGATAGTGATACCGTCACCACTCTGCAACACCACCTTTGAGCTTAAAGGCGACAAGTATCTGGAATTTTGGGGCGAGGGCGAGCGCGTGGCCACGAGCGACGTGTATGAAACAGCCGCCGTAGATGTGAAAGCCACGGCAGAGCAGGAGCAGCGCGATGTGGACAACGAAAAGAAAAACACACAAGACGAGAGCGCGCTTGGTGGCTCTGCGCCAGTTAAAATAACATTTAAGGCATATCCGACCGACGCTGTGGTGCATAAGGAGTGGCAAATGGCCACCGATGCCGATTTCAACAACATAGAGCTGCGACTTGGCGACGAGACTGTGGAGCAGACTTTTGAGGAAGCTGGAACGTATTACTGGCGTTTCTTCGGGGCTAACAGCGACGGCTCGTGTGAAACATACAGCGATGTTTATACGGTGAACATAGGCACTTCGGAACTTCTTTGCCCGAATGTGTTCTCGCCAGGCTCGTCGGAGGGCGTTAACGACGTGTGGAAAGTGTCGTATAAGTCAATTGTGAAGTTTAAGTGCTGGATATATAACCGCTGGGGAAACCAAATCACGGTGCTTGACGACCCTTCGCAGGGCTGGGATGGCACTTATGGCGGAAAACTGGTTAAGCCTGGCGTGTATTACTATGTGATACAGGCTACTGGGGCCGACGGAAAGAAATATAAGCTGAAGGGCGACATAAACATCATCAGATATAAGTCTGGGCTTGGCGGTGGCACATCGCAGGGCGATGCAGACTCAAACTGATGTGCTTGGCAAAAAACAAAGTAAAGTCGCGCGTGAGCATGAAAGCAGCCGTGTGCGGGTGCGATTGTGCCTAAAAACTGCGTGTGTATGAAAAATAAGGAAAATTGTTAATAACGCTATATGAAATTCGATGGAAAAGAAATCGGGGCAGTGACAGTGCTCGGTGCGCGTGTGCATAATTTGAAAAACATTGATGTGGAAATACCGCACAACAAGCTCACGGTGATAACCGGTTTGAGCGGAAGCGGAAAGTCCTCGTTGGCGTTTGACACGATATTCGCAGAGGGACAGCGCCGTTACTTGGAAACATTTTCGGCATACGCCCGCAATATGCTCGGCGTACTTGAACGCCCCGACGTGGATAAAATATCGGGGCTTAACCCTGTGATTTCAATTGGGCAAAAAACGGTGAACAAGAATCCGCGAAGCACGATTGGAACCACGACCGAGGTGTATGACTATCTGCGCCTGCTCTTTGCCAGGGCTTCTGACGCATATTCCTATGTGACCGGCAACAAGATGGTGAAATACTCGGTTGACAAAATATTGTCGCTCATCATCGACCGTTATGCCGGTCGCAAGATATATATACTCGCTCCGCTTGTGAAGAACCGCAAGGGTCACTACAAGGAGCTTTTTGAGCAACTGAGGAAAAAGGGCTACATAAACGTGCGCATCGACGGCGAAATCAAGGAAATCACGTTTGGCATGAAGCTCGACCGCTATCGTAACCACAGAGTGGAGCTGGTGGTTGACAGGCTTAAAGTGTCGGACAAGGACGAGAAACGGCTGCGCGACACGGTGAACGTGGCGTTTAAGCAAGGTGACAACCAGCTGATGATAATAGATGCCGAAACAAAAGAGGTGGCGCATTACAGCAAGACACTCATGGACCCGGAAACAGGACTGTCGTATATGGAGCCGGCGCCTCACAATTTCTCATTCAACTCTCCGCTTGGCTCTTGCCACCGATGCAAGGGATTGGGCTATGTGAACATAATAGACCGCAGCAAGATTATGCCCGACATGAGCAAATCGATAGCCGCCGGCGGAATAGTGCCTTTGGGAAAATATAAGAATTCGCTGATTTTTTGGCAGATTTCTGCAATCTGCGAGAAATATGGCTGCACGCTCAAAACTCCGCTTGAGGGTTTGCCCGAAGAAGCCATTGACGACATACTCAACGGCACCGATGAGCAGCTGAACATAAAGACCGAGACTTTGAGCACGTCGAACTACTTCCTGTCGTTTGACGGACTGGTGAAATATATAGAGCTTCAGCAAAGCGATGAGGCGTCGTCGAGCGCACAAAAATGGGCTGGACAATATTTCACTCATGCCGTGTGTCCGGAGTGCCATGGTGCCCGTCTAAACAAAGAAGCGCTACATTTTTTTATCAACGGCAAAAACATAGCCGACTTGTCGATGATGGACATCTCGGAACTGAAAGACTGGTTGGCTGACTTGCACAACCACATGGAGCCAAGCAAATGGAAGATTGCAGAGGAGATAGTGAAAGAGATAAGCAACCGCATTGGCTTTATGCTTGATGTGGGGCTCGACTATGTGTCGCTGAACAGAAATTCGTCGTCGCTGTCGGGTGGAGAGAGCCAGCGCATAAGGCTTGCCACGCAGATAGGCTCGCAGCTTGTGAATGTGCTTTACATACTCGACGAGCCAAGCATAGGTCTGCACCAGCGCGACAACCAGCGGCTGATTGACTCGCTGAAGAAGCTGCGTGACGAGGGCAACACGGTGATTGTGGTGGAGCATGACAAAGATATGATGCTGCAAGCCGACTATGTGGTTGACATTGGCCCCAAGGCAGGGCGCAAGGGCGGATATGTGGTGTTTGCCGGCACGCCTGCCGAGATGCTTAAAGCTCACACGCTAACGGCCGACTATCTGAATGGCACACGAGCCATTGAGATACCGCCGCGGCGCACTGGCAATGGCAAGAAGCTGGTGCTGCACGGCTGCCGTGGAAATAATCTGAAGAACATAGATGTGGAGTTTCCACTTGGCGTGTTTATATGCGTGACAGGAGTGTCGGGAAGTGGCAAGTCAACGCTTGTCAACGGCACGCTGCACCCAATATTGAGCCAACGCTTCTATCGCTCGCTGAAGAGTCCGCTTGACTACGACTGCGTAGAGGGCGTGGAAAACGTGGACAAGGTGGTGACCGTTGACCAGTCGCCTCTCGGCAGAACGCCGCGAAGCAACCCTGCAACTTACATAGGCGTGTTTACTGACATAAGAAACTTGTTTGTGAACTTGCCTGAGTCGAAAATCAGAGGATACAAGTCCGGACGTTTTTCGTTCAACATTTCTGGTGGCAGATGTGAGGTGTGCAAAGGCAATGGATATAAGACCATTGAAATGAATTTTCTGCCCGACGTGCAAGTGCCGTGTGAGGCATGTGGCGGAAAGCGTTACAACCGCGAAACGCTTGAGGTGCGCTTTAAGGGAAAGTCGATAGCTGATGTGCTTGACATGACGATAAATCAAGCTGTGGAATTTTTTGACACGATGCCGAGCATTCTCAACAAGATAAAAGTGCTTCAAGATGTGGGACTCGGTTACATTAAACTTGGGCAACCGTCGAGCACGCTGTCGGGTGGGGAAAGCCAACGCGTGAAACTTGCCGCAGAATTGTCGAAGAAAGACACTGGTCGCACAGTGTATATTTTAGACGAACCGACAACTGGTTTGCATTTTGAGGACATAAAGGTGCTTCTTGGCGTTTTGGAAAAATTGGTTCAAAGAGGAAATACCGTGATTGTGATAGAACACAATCTTGATGTGATAAAAAGTGCAGACTACATTATAGATATGGGGCCTGATGGCGGCAGAAATGGAGGTAGAGTAGTGGCAACAGGAACACCAGAGCAAGTTATGCTGTCGAAAGACTCAATTTCTGCAAAATATATTAAAAATGAAATAGTTGGCCAATGAAAAATGTGTGAGTAGCCAAGTGTGTGGCTGCAAATTTTTGGTAAAATCATAGCAAAAAACGCCTCGGAAATTTTTCTGGGGCGTTTTTGTTTGTTGTCTGTTTGATGGTTTTATTGAATCGCAAGATGTTGAGTATTAGTTGCTTGTGGCGCGTCTTAGTCGCGTTTGAAGGCTTGTGAGCTTTGCGAGAAGCGGTAAAGATCAGTTTTGTTTTGAATTTTAAATTCTCGTGGAGTTCGGCAAATTTTGGCATTTTCTGGCGTGGTAATAATGGTTAGTTTGGTATTTTGACAACCCGGTGTTTGCTGATGCAAACTCAAATCGAAATGGGAATGGAGTGGGTGAAGCTGGCTTTATGTTTGCTTTTGCAAAATGAAAATAGCGGTGTTTGGGATTTGCAATTGCAGGTGTAAGACGAAGGTAGATGCCAGTAGTGTTTTAGTTTGCGTTTTTGTGGTTTAATTATGCAAAATCTGAGCTAAATGTAGCGTTAACTTTTGATGTAATTCTATGATTACTTTATAATTATGTATATAATATTAAAGTTGATTATAGAAATTTCGGTGCCTATACTACCAAAGTGTTAATTTAGCTATTTGTGTTTGTATAAATGCTTGATTTATAATAAATAATATACATAAATATAAAGTAAATTTTAGGTACGTGATAAAATTGGTTTTGAAAACGAAAATTATGCTGTTTTGAAATTGAAATATAGGAGTTGTGGATTTGGTAACAGAAACATTTGGAATTGTGGTAGTAGTTGCTTAAATTTGCAAATATAAAGTTCTTGTTTGTAAATGAATTTATGGATTTAGTTAGTCGCCTAAAATTGTTTTTAAATCAAAATGGTATCTCAAATTCGCTGTTTGCGGACACTTGTGGCATACCTCGACCCACTTTGTCGCAGTTGTTGAATGGAAGAAACAAAAAAGTGAGTGATGAGATAATCGCAAAAATACATGCCTCCTATCCATCGCTGTCGATAATGTGGCTCATGTTTGGCGATGGTGATATGTTTGTTCCAAATGCGAACAAGGAAATTGCTCCTAAACCTCAAGTCGATGAGAATTCTGATTTTGGTGACAGCGATGACTCTATGCTTGAAAATGGAAAATCAGCACAGCAAGCCATATTGTTTGACGACGACCATGACGATGATTTTGTAGATGTGCAGCCAGCTCAAAAGGCTGCCCCACTATCGGCAAGCAATGTTTCAAAAACACTGGAAACCCTGGCAAAAACAGTTCGACAAACGGAGCGTGCTGGTGGAAATGCTGGCAGCGCACCAAGGCGTGTGGTGAGCATAATGGTGTTTTATAGTGATAATAGTTTTGAGACTTTCGTTCCTGGCAAGTGAGGTTTTAAGTAATAGAAAATAACGGCGAGGGTCGCTTCCTTATGCGGAAACGACCCTCGCTGATGTCTTGTGGGCATGTAGGCGGAATTATTGCTGCATGCCGCCTATTATGTCTTTAATGGAGCTTATGCCGTGACGCTGCATGTAATTTTTCACATAATCAATCGCCTTGACTGTGACTTGCGGGTCCACAAAATTGGCAGTGCCTATTTCCACAGCAGTGGCACCAGCCAAAAGAAATTCTATCACGTCGCGACCGTTCATGATGCCTCCTAAGCCAATTACAGGAATGTTTACGGCCTTGCATACCTGCCAGACCATTCGCACTGCTATGGGGCGTATGCAAGCGCCTGACAGCCCGCCTGTGATTGTTGACAGATAAGGCTTGCGTGTCTCGGTGTTGATGGCCATGCCGAGGAATGTGTTGACGAGCGACACCGCGTCGGCGCCTTCGTCTTCGGCAGTCTTGGCAATCTCGGTGATGTCGGTGACATTAGGTGTCAGTTTCACAATCATAGTGCCGTCGTAGGCCTTTCTGGCGGCAGAAACCACCGATTTTGCGCCTTGCACTGTGGTGCCGAATGTCATGCCGCCCTGTTTGACGTTGGGGCATGAGATGTTTATTTCAACGGCTGCAACGCCTGGCAGAGGATTGAGCTTCTGGCACACGGCGGCGTAGTCTTCGGGTGATGAGCCCGACACGTTGACGATTATGTTGGTGTCAATGTCTTTTATCCGCGGATAGATGTTGCTTATGAAGTAGTCAACGCCCTTGTTTTGAAGCCCCACGGCATTGAGCATGCCCGATGGAGTTTCAACCATGCGCGGATATGGGTTGCCCTCGCGGTGGTTGAGCGTGGTGCCCTTAACTATTATTGCTCCGAGTTGGCTCAAATCTATGAAATCGGCGAACTCCTCGCCGTAGCCGAACGTGCCTGAAGCGGTGGTGATAGGGTTTTTCAGCTTCAGATTTCCTATTTTTACACTTAAATCTACCATTTTAGCTTTTTGATGTTAAATACAGGACCCTCTTTGCACACGCACACGTTGCCCTCGGTGGTGTCTTCCACGCAGCATAAGCAAGCTCCGAGACCGCACGCCATGGTGTTTTCGAGAGAGACTTCACAATCAATGTCTTTTTCTTTTGCGATTTTGGCCACGGCTTTCATCATGGGCTGCGGTCCGCAGCACGCAATGAAATCAACGTGCGCAGCCAGAGCCGAGTGCTGTGTCACAAAGCCTTTTTCGCCAAGTGAGCCGTCCTCGGTTGACACATGCACTGTGGCATATTGCTTGAACAGCTCCAGTTCGAGCAAATCGGCAGCAGAACGTGCCCCGAGCAGGAAGCTGAAGTCTATGCCTTTGGCTTTCATGACCTTGCCGAGCTGAAGCAGTGGAGCAACGCCCACGCCGCCACCAATCAGCAGTCCATGCCCCTTGCGTTCCACAGTGAAGCCGTTGCCAAGCGGTAAAACCAAATTGATGATGGTGTTTGCAGGCAGACTGATGAGGTGCGATGTGCCTTCACCAGCCTTTCTGACGAGTAACCAAAGCTCATTGGCCTCGTGGTCAACGAAATTGACTGATATGGGGCGGCGGAGAAATGTGGTTTTTGAGTTTGGTACCTCAACCTGAACGAATTGTCCGGGGGCAATTTCGGGCAGCTTGCCTTGTGTGGGGGTGATTTTCATCAAAGAATACATTGGCGAAATGTGAATGTTTTCTTTGATGAGGAAGTCTAATTCCTGTTTGTTCATTTGTTGTTATTGTTGTTTTTTTGTCTGAGTGCAAAGTTACTTAAATATTCAAGAAATCGCAGCCTGTTTGTGCAGCAGGCTGGTAGCTTCGCACTTCAGATGATATACTTTTCCTTGTCGTGAATCATGGCTATTTCTGGCAGACCTTTGATTTTGTCGTACACAAGGTTGCAGAAATAGGCATCGTGCAGCCCAAGGCCTATGTTGTAGCTGATTATGCGCTCACTGTCGCTTGTACGGCCGTCTTTTTCGCCCCGCAACACTTCTCCTATCTCGGTCAAACTGCGGAATTGGCTGAAATATTTGAAACCGCTCACGTGTGCCACATCGTCGCAAAACACTTTGTCGAATGTGGTGTCGCAGTTCTGAAAACCGCGCGTGTGCACTGGCACTATGAGTACGCCGGGCTTGAATATCTTGTCGTCGTCGTGAAAAATGCTGCGCTCCTCGGTCACGCACGACACTATCACGTCGCTGTCACTGAACAGCGCGTCGATGGTGTCAACTATGGAGAATGTGATGTTGCTGAAGCATTTGAAACGCTCAATGAACAACTCTGCCTGGTTTTTGTAACGCAGCAGCTTGACCTCGGCCTTGGTGCCTTGGAGTAATGTGCCGAGGCAGAGCATGGTGGCACGAGCCGTGTTGCCAAGACCTACGAAAGCAAATGTGCTTGCGTCGCTTTTCTTGAATGTCTGGATTGCCAGTGAAGCCACCGCACCTGTGCGCATGGTGGTGATGAAGTCGGTGTCGATAACGGCAAGGAGTTCGCCAGTTTTGGAGTCAAACAGCATGCTGTCGCTGCGGAGCGAGGGCACGCGTCCGTCTATACGCGATACCACTTTGACGTTGAAACGTCCGATTTCTGGTGGCAGCAGGCATGGCATTGACGTGAAAAAGTCAAGTCCTTGCGGGTGAACACTTATTTTGGCCGGAAGCTGGGCCTCGGGCTTGTGTGTGAAGCAATATCTCACACCGTCGATGAAATCGGCAGGGGTGAGGTTGAGGCCGCGAATATCTTTGTCTTGAATACAAATCATTATGTTATTATTTTTATTATGCAATGCAGCATTGGGCGGTTATGGCTGCATGACCACTAACCAGAGGCAAATTTAAGTTATTTAATCCGCTTTGGCAACTGCAATGAGCCACGTCAATAGCTTATGCCTTCAATTATGTTGAGCATCTTGAGTGTGGCTTGTATGCTTGCCTCTATCTGGTCGGGGTTGAGCCCGCGAGTCTTGATTGTGTGGTCGTGAAACTGCCATGTGGTGTTGGTCATGACCATAGCGTCGGTGTTGCTGTTTGGCGGTATGCTCACGGTGTAGTTGAGCAGTCGTGGAAATTGCCGGCCTAAGTTCTCCTTATAGATTTTGCCGACGGCCTTGCAGAAAGCGTCGAATGTGCCGTCGCCCGATGCTGTTTGCTCGTAGGGAGTGCCGTTGATGTCGAGCTTCACAGTGGCTGTTGGAAGTAAGTCTTTAGAGATGCTTATGGCGTAGTTTACAATCTTTATTTTGTTGGAGCTGGAGTTGTGGGTCACAACATCAGACACAATGTTGGGCAAATCTTCCTTGGTCACGATTTCTTTTCGGTCGCCAAGAGCATTGATTTGCTTTGTCACTTTGTGTATGTATTGCCGTCCGAGCTTTATGCCAAGCTCCACAAGGTTTTTCTTTATGCTTGCCTCGCCCGACAGCTTGCCGAGGGCATAAACCCTCTTGCGTCCAAATCTTTCGGGCAGCAGTTCATTGAAATAAAGCTCACTTTTGTTGTCGCCGTCGGCATGAATTCCGGCTGTTTGCGTGAATGCGTTCTCTCCGATAATAGGCTCGTTTTGTGGCACTATTACGCCGGAGAAAGACTCAACGGAGTGACTGACGTCGTAGATTTGCGACTCGTCGATGTCGGTGGTCATGCGAAGCATGTCGTGCACCATGGCCACAACGCTTGCAAGTGGGGCGTTGCCGGCGCGTTCTCCGAGTCCGTTGATGGTGCAGTGCAGCCCCTTTATGCCCACCAGACCAGCAGCAAATGAGTTAGCCGTGGCAAAGTCGTAGTCATTGTGGGCATGGAAATCGAAGTGCACGTCGGGGTAGCGTGTCACCATGCGTTTGCAGTATTCATACACTTGGTTTGGATTCATCACGCCAAGTGTGTCGGGTAGCATGAAGCGGTGTATGGGCAGACCTTTAAGCGAGTCCATCATCTTATAGACGTATTGCGGTGACTGCATTATGCCGTTTGACCAGTCTTCGAGGTAGAGATTAACGTCGAGTCCGCTGTCGTGCGCACGGCGCACTTCTTTGGCAATATCGCTAAAATGCTCTTCGGGCGTCTTTTTTAGTTGCAGGCGGCAATGCTTTTCGGAGCCTTTGGCAAGTAGGTTAATGACCTTGCCACCAGCCTCAAGAACCCATTTGACCGACTTCCCGCCGTCGATATAGCCGAGTATTTCTATCTTGTCAAGAAGCTCGTGGCGTTGTGCCCACGAGCAAATGCGCTTGGCCGATGTGAACTCGCCCTCTGACACGCGCGACGAGGCAATTTCTATGCGCGGCACGTTGAGGTGGGTGAGAATGAGTTGCGTCATGAGCAGCTTCTCCGTAGGGGAAAAACTGACCCCTGACGTCTGCTCACCATCGCGCAGGGTGGTGTCGAGAATCTCGATTTGACCGTGTTTTGACTGCTTGTAGGGCGACTTGTGGTTTTCTTCCCAAACGGTTATGTCACGATGCTTGCTGAGCAGGAAGTCGATGTCGCTTGTGCCCCGCATCAAGCAGTTTTTCTTGTAGATGTTGATGCCAAACCGCTCCTTTTCGTCTGTCACCGTGTTGCAAACGGTCTGGTTATCAAGGTCAATGTCAACCTTGCTCGCATGGTCGGCATAAATGGTATCGAGTAGCTTGGCGTGGAAACGCTCTGAAACCACGATGGGCAAAATGCCGTTGTTGAGGGCGTTTTGCTTGAAAATATCGGCGAACGAAGTGGCTATTATGGCTCTGAAACCTCGTTCTGCCAATGCCCACACGGCATGCTCGCGGCTTGCGCCTGCTCCGAAATTGCACCCTGCAACTAATATTTCACCAGAATAGGAGCTGTCGTTTATAGGCAACGCAGGGTTTGGAGTGCCGTCAGGGGTGAGGCGCAGGTCATGAAACAAGAACTGTCCCCAATCGTCGTCGGCAGTGGATTTGAGAAACCGTGACGGAATTATCTGCTCTGCCCTTACGTTGTCGAGAGGTAGCGGAATGCACGATGAGGTTAGTGTGGTGAACATTTCGGTCATGGCTGCGGGAGGTTAAGAGGGTTGGTGACAACGCCAGTTATTGCGGC
Organism: uncultured Muribaculaceae bacterium; assembly: GCA_934636465.1. Classification (GTDB taxonomy): domain Bacteria; phylum Bacteroidota; class Bacteroidia; order Bacteroidales; family Muribaculaceae; genus Sodaliphilus. Next base: position 12,459 of record CAKUAR010000010.1, on the reverse strand, counting down.
AGCAGCCGCTGTTGCCGGGCTTGCAAGAAATGTGCGCGCACCTAAGCCTTGACTGTTCTCGTAATTGCGGTTGGAAGTTGACATCACGTATTTGCCGGCTGGGATTTTGTCTGGATTGAGAGCCCTGCATGCAGAGCAGCCTGGCTGGCGAACTTCAAAACCGGCATCGCGAAGTACAATGTCGATGTGCTCGTCGCGAATTTGCCGTAGCACCTTGTTTGAGCCAGGCACGAGCCATGCAGTTATGCCAGGAGCTTTACGGTGGCCTTTGACTATGGCGGCAAAGGTGCGGAAATCTTCGATTCTTCCGTTGGCACAGCTGCCGAGAAACACGTAATCCACAGGAAGTCCAATCAACTTTTGTCCTGGTGTAAGACCCATGTAGGTCAGTGCCAGGGTGAAAGCGTTGCGCTGGTCGGGCGCAATGTCGCCGAGCCTGGGTATGGAGGAGGTTATCTCTATGCTCATGTCGGGCGACGTGCCATAGGTGATGCGTGGCTTCACGTCAGAAGCCTTGAATTTCACTTCGCGGTCGAACACGGCATGGCTGTCACTCGACAGTGTCTTCCAGTATTCTACGGTTTTCACCCAATCTTCGCCTACGGGCGCAAATTCGCGGCCTTTGAGATAGGCGAATGTCTTTTCGTCGGGGGCAATTATGCTGCCGCGTGCCCCCATCTCTATGCTCATGTTACACACCGTCATGCGTTCCTCTATGGAAAGCGAGCGTATGGCCGTGCCGGCAAACTCCACAAAGAAGCCAGCGGCTCCGGTTGGTGTCATCTTGCTGATTATGTGCAGAATTAAGTCTTTGGCAGAAACGCCTTTTCGCAATTCGCCGTCTATGGTGATGCGCATGGTGCGAGGCTTTACCTGCAAAATGCACTGTGTGGCAAGAACGGATTCGATCTCGCTTGTGCCCACAGCCAGAGCCACAGCACCGAGGGCGCCGTGGGTGGAGGCATGGCTGCCGCCGCACGCAATGGTCTGTCCTGGAGTGGATAAACCGTTTTCTGGGCCGATTACGTGAGTGATTCCGTTGTGTGTGCTGCCGGCTTCAAAGAGTGTCAAACCGAAATCTTGCGCATTGAGTTGCATGGTTTCGATTTGGTGACGTGAAGCTGCGTCGCTCACGGGCTTGTCTTGATCGGTGGTGGGCAGATTGTGGTCGATGGTGCAAATGGCACTTTCGGGGTGGCGAATTTCAAGGCCACGCTCGCGCAGACTGCTAAATGCTTGTGGGCTTGTTGTCTCGTTGCAAAACAAGCGGTCGATGTAGAGAATTGAGGGGCCTCCTGGAATTGTGTTGATGACGTGAGAATCCCATATTTTGTCGAATAGCGTATTCATCTTGTTTTATGTCTAGCCGCAAAATGCTTGTATCTACAAATATAGCGATAAAATGTTGATGAGGCAACAAGCGTTTTGGCGTTTTTGGCAGAGCTGCCGGATTACCATTGTGCTTATGGGGCATGTGCTTAGGACGGGTGGCCCATAAAAAAGGACTGCTCTGCAAGTGTGTGCTTGCAGAGCAGTTTAGTCTTTTTCCTTAAAAATCAGCCTAAGTAGGCTTTAAGCAGCTTGCTCTTTTGTCCTTTGAGGCGGCGTATGGCTTTTTCTTTGATTTGGCGCACACGCTCTCTTGTCAGGTCGAATTTAGCTCCAATTTCCTCAAGAGTCATCTCTTGGCAACCTATGCCGAAGAACATTTTCAGAATGTCGCGCTCACGCGGGTTGAGCTGGTCGAGGGCACGATTAACTTCTTTTGACAGAGACTCTTGGTTGAGCTCGGCGTCGGCCATTGGGGAGTCGTCGTTGGGGAGCACGTCGAGCAGACTGTTGTCCTCGCCATCGACGAAAGGTGCGTCAACGCTCACATGGCGACCCGACACTTTCATGGTGTCGGAAATCTTGTCAACCGGCACGTTAAGCTCGTCGGCAAGCTCTGATGCGGACGGACGGCGCTCGTTTTCCTGCTCGAAACGCGACAGCGCTTTTCCGATTTTGTTGAGAGAGCCAACTTGGTTGAGTGGGAGGCGGACAATGCGCGATTGCTCTGCCAATGCTTGAAGAATTGATTGGCGAATCCACCAAACTGCGTAGGAGATAAACTTGAAACCACGAGTTTCATCGAACTTCTGAGCTGCCTTAATTAGGCCTAAATTACCTTCGTCGATTAAGTCGGGGAGGCTTAATCCTTGGTTTTGATACTGTTTTGCTACGGAAACGACGAAACGCAGATTCGCGCTTACAAGTTTGTCGAGGGCTGCCTGGTCACCTTTCTTGATGCGCTGTGCAAGTTCCACTTCTTCATCGACTGTAATGAGGTCCTTACGACCGATTTCTTGCAGATACTTGTCAAGAGACGCGCTCTCGCGATTGGTGATAGATTTGGTAATCTTTAATTGTCTCATTAATTAAATGTAGATATTAAAACACGCAAAGTTATTCAAAATTTTTGAGAGGTGAAAGGTTTTGCGGAATTTTGTGTTTATTGTTAAGAATTTTTAATTTATTGTCTGCCTCAAATGCAGGCTACGGATTGACGCTGGTTTTGATGTATGCGCCGCCTTGCACTGGCATTTTTTTGGGGGGGGGCAAATAAAAGGTCGGGGAGCTTGTATGCCCTCCGACCTTATTATTTAAGTTCAGTATGATTGGCCGGCCAGAAGCCGGCAACTTGTGTTTATCAGTCGTCGCTGAGGTCAACAGCGTAGTAAACCTTCTTGCCTGTTGGGTAGAGGCCAGTGATAAACATCACCTTGTCGCTGTCGGAGTCACGCATTATCTGACCATACACGTTCTCAACGTCCTCACGGGAAGAAACTGGAAAGTTGTTGATGTCGGTAATCACGAAGCCGTCTTTGATGCCTGCTGCCTTGAATTTACCTGCCTTGACACCGACCACCTTGATACCTGTAGAGATGTTGAGGTCTTTCTTGTCTTGCTCGGTCAATGCCTGGAAAGCACAACCAAGTGACATCATGTCCATACCCTTAGAAATCTTGGTGTTGCCTTGGTCGTTCTTGAATGTGACAGTGGTAGTCTTGAGCTTGTTGTCGCGATAATACTTGACAGTGGCCTTGTCGCCAGGACGGAGCTTGCTCATTTGCTCAACCATCTGTGCACCATTTTTCACGTCACTTCCGTTGAGACCTACGATAACGTCGCCTTCTTCAAGTCCGGCTTCCTTAGCAGCACTGCGGTCGGTGACCTTGGCTACAAGCACACCTTCATTGGTAGCGGTGATGTTCTTCTCCTTGGCCTTGTCGGCGTCGAGTTCGGTGAACTGAATGCCGAGCACTGCGCGTTGCACTGTGCCATATTGCTTGAGGTCAGTAACGATTTTCTTCACTGTGCCAGAAGGAATTGCGAAACCTGTGCCAGAATAAGAACCAGTGGAAGAATAGATTTGGGTGTTGATGCCAATCAGCTCACCATTGGTGTTGACGAGCGCACCACCACTGTTTCCGGGGTTGATGGCGGCATCGGTCTGTATGAACGACTCGATTCCGAGGTCGCGGCCAGAATTGGCGCCAACGCTTAGGCTACGTCCCTTGGCGCTGATGATGCCGGCAGTTACGGTAGATGTGAAACCGTAGGGGTTGCCGACTGCGAGAACCCATTCGCCAACCTTTATGTCGTCGGAGTTGCCAAACACGATAGGTTGGAGCTTCTTTTTGGCAGAGATTTTGAGCAGAGCCAAGTCAGACTTTGGGTCGGTGCCAATGACGCGGGCATTGAAAGTGCTGTTGTCGTTGAGTGTGACTTCAAGTTTCTCGGCGCCGTCGATAACGTGGTTGTTGGTCACGATGTAGCCGTCGTCAGAGATTATCACGCCGGAGCCAAGGCCAGTGGGTTGTGGCTCTGATTTCTCTTGTTTGGGCTGTTGCTGCTGCTTGCGGCGCTGTGAACTGCCGTTGCCAGGACCGAAGAAAAATTCAAATGGATCGAAGAAATCTCCGCCGCCCTGGAACATTTGTTGTTGCTGCTTTGGTGCGGAGAACGACTTTATGCTCACCACGGAGTTAATGGTTGACTCGGCAGCCTTTGTGAAGTCGGTGTCGAACGACGAGGGTCGCACGGCTGTCTTGACAAAGTTGTTTGGCTCAGAAACTTCTTGTTTTGGAATGAACTCATCTTTGATGATTCCTGATTTAGAAAGGGCCGTGGTTGCAAATATGGTTGATGCAGACCCTACGATAGATGCTCCTATGAGCATAACGGCCATTTTTGTGTTCTTTTTCATAAGTTATAATGTTAAATGTTTTGTCGAATTAAATATTCAATAGTTAAATTTTAACTTTTAAATTTCGCTGTAAAGTTATACTTGAATTTGTCAAAAACAATACCCGAAGCAGTGTTTTTAAGCTGAATTAACACGAAAAGGACTAATTTTATATTCTTTAAAAAGAAAACTTGACACCAGTGCCGAAAAATACTGCCATAATGTCGTATGGTGCCATGTGAACACCAGAAAATCTTTGTGTTTATCGAAAAAACACGTGTCAGTCCTGCGTTTCTCGTTCTTTCTCTGGCAAAGACAAGGAGGGGTGGGGGCGGTTATTTTTCCAGAAAATTTCAAGCAGTATCGACAAGTGATACACATTGATGATTCCTTTGTGGCAACTTCAATAGAGGACAATATGACAAAGCTGGACTCAACATTAAGTGATTCAAGCCGTTTGGAAGTTTCATAGATAAACAAAAGCGTTTGCAAGAGCATGAAGAAACTTTTGCAATGTCAGGAAAAATATTTTTATAAAATAATAGGTGCAATGATTAATATAAGTATTGCTGAAGAGAGGAAAAGGAATAAAGAGGCTTTCAGAAAGCTTAATCAAAAGGCTGGCTCTAAAGAGGAAGATGTCATGAGCAGATTTTATGAAGTAACAATTAATCAATGTAAGCCAGTCAGAGTTGATGAGGTAACATTAAATAGATTGCTTAAAAAGTATGGTGATAATGGAATGATAAACATTATGGCTTATAGAATTGACATGCCACAAGAGGTTAATGATAAGCAAACGAGAGCACTTATAAGCGATTTGAGGCAAAGCGGATATTTGTTTTTACCCACTTATGGCAGACACAAAGGTGGTGATGGGCTGGACGACGAGTATGTGCCTTCATTTAATGTTTTCAATTATGACAAAAATGGCAATTCAAAGGGTTTTGAGGAATTAAAGCGGTTGGCATTAGCACTTTGTGGAAAATACAGCCAGGATAGTGTTATTGTAACGGCTCCAAAGAAAGCTCCTATTTGTGTTGACGTAGATGGCAACGAGGTGAGCAAGGCAGAAAAAGGCTTTGATGAATGTTATATTCGACAAGCTTACTTTTGATGAAGTAATTGCCGCGCTTAGAAGCACTCATCGTAATGAAAACTCAATTAAATGCGTGGAAAGCTACAAGATGGCCTTTGACCTCATACGTCATATTGATTTCAAAGGCGATGGTGGTGAGGTGACATTCGACGTCAGCCCGCGCAACGAATGGTTTTCTCCTGGTTCGGTGCCTATGGTTGCCAACAATGTTGAAGGTGACCATTGGGAAAACACCGTGGGAAAGAATGTGGTTTTAAAAGAAAATAATTCATTCGCAGAAGCCGAGATTGCCGGAGCAATCTTGTGGGGAATGACTTTCTATGGATTTGACCCAGAAGAGGCGTCTATATTTGACTTTGATGAAGAATGTAACTCAGAATATGGCATCAAAGCTCAAGAATTAGAACAAAGAATACATCGACCGTATGAGCGAAAATCAATGTTTCTCGACAATATTATGCGCAATCAGCAAGAAATAAATGATATGTGTGCATATTTTGACATAATCAGCTACCGCATGAAGCACCAGAATCGTATAAAGCGTATGAGACTACACCGCATTGAAAAACGAATTGAATATCTTGAGGAAATGGACAAGCGGGTTGGTATATTGAAGCAAATGCTATCTCTGCTTGGCGAAGAACGCACTTCTCAACTAAAAAATAATATTATGAATGCAGAAAGTATTGATGAGTATAATCTTAAATCACGAGCTTATGATTCCATAAGCCGAATAGAATACCTTATTGATTTGGCCGATAATTACACCCATGCTCCTGGACTGTGGTCCGGACATTCCGATTGCAATGAAGCCATAGCGATTATAACAACCTCTGCAAAAACTCCTGCATCAGACGAGGAGACGTTGTCTATCCTTAAGTATTTCAGGCAAAAAACAGAGCAGCATGGACTGCATCTTAATTTAAATTTTGGAAATGATGATACCCATGAAAAACAAATGCAATGGCAAATAATTTTAATTAAAAACAAACTTGAAAATGGGAAAAAAAGAAAAAATAAAGTCAATTATTAAACAAATTAAGTATGAGATATTCATCAATTTTATGGGTGTGCTTGCCGCATCAATTCTTTCTCCATATAAGGATATACGGGTTGAGTTTTTCATTGGTTACGTCGCAGGGCTGATGATACTTGGACGCAAATATATCGATGCTCAAAAATAGCGTTTTCAAAATAATTGACGAGACGATAGGTGATTGATTTTATCTGTTATTATGGCTGGCAAGAACTACCAAAGAGACATTTTTCTTACGCCAAAGTCGCATATTCGACAGCTGATTGATTGGTTGGCCCAAGGAGTGTATGAAAAGGAGCAGATTATTGCTATGGCACTGCTTTGCGCTGTGACCGGAGAAAATATTTTCTTGTTGGGGCCTCCGGGAACGGGCAAGAGCCTTGTGTCTGCGAGGCTCAAAGGAGTGTTCAAAGATGCCAAATCATTCGACTATCTGATGTCGCGTTTCTCAACTCCCGATGAGATATTCGGTCCTATATCAATCTCACGCCTAAAGAACGAGGATAAGTATGAGCGTTTGGTGGAAGGATTCTTGCCATCGGCCGATGTGGTGTTTCTCGACGAGATTTGGAAAGCCGGACCATCTATTCAGAACACGCTGCTAACAGCCATAAACGAGCACATATATCACAATGGAAGCCATACGCTACATATACCGATGAAAGTGTTGATTGCCGCGTCCAACGAGTTGCCGGCAAAAGATGAAGGTTTGGAAGCGTTGTGGGACCGCTTCCTTGTGCGCATGGTGTCGAACTGCATAGAGAGTGAATCGGCATTTTTCAAAATGCTTAAAGTGGAGAAGATGGAGCGCAAGCCTATTGACGACTCTATGGCCATAACCAAAGAAATATATGAACGCTGGCAGTCGGAGTCGCAGACCATAACCCTCAGCGACGAAGTCACAGAAGCCATCAAGTCGCTACGCAAGGCTATCAATGCCAAAGAGAAAGCGGAGGGCAACCAGTTGCTCTACTATGTTTCTGACCGTCGATGGAAGAAAGCGTTCCGGCTGATGCAGGCGGCGGCTTATCTCAACGACCGACCGACAATCAACCTCAGTGACTTTCTGCTGCTGATTCATTGCTTTTGGAATGATGTCGAATGTCGCGAGACTATTATACAGATGGTTCTCGATTCCATATTAGAGTCGTTGTACCGGAAACTAACGGCAATAGAACGCTCTGTCAAGCAGATTATCAAACTAACTGAGCCAAAATCGCAACCAATGAGCGTCACAAAAACATTAGATTCCTCTTTTGTTGAGTATAACTATTTTTATTATAAAATTGAAAACTATCCTGATGGAGAATGTTATGTCTCCAAGTGGGATTACACAACTCTCAATAGTGCTAAACCATCTGTGGGTATTCGATACTTCGACACAGCCCAAAAGACTTTAATTGTTCACGCCCTGCTTACTGGGCGTCCATTCGACAACAAACCACGTAACGGTGACCAATTTAAGAAGGTTAGTATTCAGAAATGTAGTGGGGGACTTTACATAGACGGTGTTCCATACGCTTTCGTGCGTAAAGCTGGAGCATCGCATAAAATTTCTGATGGCACCTCCATGAAGGGTCGCGTAGATGCCGTTAGGCAACTGTATGGGGAATGCGTTGAACAATGGCACTCTCTTTCAGTTACTCCTTGGGCTGAAAACATATTTCTTTCCACATCTGACATAAAACTCCTCAAAGACAAACTTAAGGAAGCCGACAGTCTCATCAAGGAAACTGATGTGAAAATTAAGAACCTGACTATGTTGCTATGACGAATCAAGAATTAATAGACAAGAAAATTAATGAGTATGGTGAGGCATTCGATTTCTATATGGCCTATGGCAAACTGCCTGAGAATATTTCACCGGACGATTTGCTTGGTGGCTACATAAAGCAAGTCATAGACGATAATCCTCAGCTTTCGCCAAAAGAATCAAGATGGAACGAATTGCTAAAAGACAGTTTGTTATCCTACTTCAATGTGCTCCTCCAATACTTTCTGGAGATTGAGCACCAGCGTCAAAAAGAACTCAGCATGCTCGCACTGTTCATGAAATCAGGAATAGATGAGAAAAGAAAGATGTGGGGACAGATACGACTGTTGATTGAGCAATCATATTCCAAATATGACGTGAATATCAAGGGATATGAACAGCAGTTTGATGGAAAGAACAACGATGCCGTGTTCGCCGCTCTCGCTTGCGACTGGAAGAACGCTTGCAATGAAAAATACAATAATCAGAAGAAATCTATTTGGGAAAAGACTCATAAGCAATGGGAAATTAATTGCAAGGAGGCTGGAACACAAGATTATGAGACCGATAGAATGATAGTCTGTGATATTCTGTTATTATAAACCTCCATTGATTATCAGCGAGTTATCTCCATTTGATATTTCGTGCGATACCATTGAATACCCCTGACTCAAATAGTTTGTTTACGCATTGTTTACGCAAAAAGTCGGTCATACTTCTTGTGCAATTTGTATTCCAATACTATTTTTAATAGCCGTTTCTACAGCATTGTATATGTCCGTTTCTTTCGTTTCTATAGATACTACAAGAGAATAGGGAACGATGTTGTCCACATTTGTCAATTTTCGCTCTTTCCACCATCCAGGTCCAGGATATACAACTACCTGATCCATTTCTGCCAAATCTGCTGCAGTGCACTCTATCCAATCGGACTGTACAGTACCTCTTTCTCTCTTTTGCTGTTTTATAGTCCACCTGTCTGTATCATTTTGTGTGGTCTTTTCTCCCTCATATTTATTTCGACGGCAAAGAAATTCTTCTTTCGTTTCAGTTGCTGTTTTTAGGTCGAAACGCAATGTTGCGGATGGGTAACGATACTTACTGGTTCTTCCTGCATAACCTGGTGAAGGCTTTACATAATAAGATAAGGTGATACGGATTCTAACATCTTCACCACCCATTTCCTCCAATAATTCTTTTGGCCATGGTAAATCATAATAGTGCATTTGCCCATAAATATTATTGCTGCCTCCTTGTTTATAAGGTTTCAGTTGATTTTCAAAAATATAGGTAGCACATTTTTCATTGCTATATATTGCCATATCATCATTAGGTACACCATATCCACAAAAAGACATACGCTCCTCGATGCTGCCAATGTGCTTCATTTCATTAGTCCATTGAGCGGAATGTACCATCAAACCACGAATAGAAAGCATTGACAATTGTGGATTTTCAACCTTTATCCGTGCAGCAAGCCTTGCAGCCAATCCTGTTGCGGCACTTGTGGCACAAAATGACTCCAAAGGCTCTTGTAAATCATTACTGGTAGTAACAAGACTCAAATCAGGATGTGGAGTTTCTTTGAGTAGGTTGTGGTAAGCCACATTGCCACCTTCCATTACAATTTCAGGTTTGTTACGCTTTTCATTCCATGGAAATGAACTACAAGAGTATGGCGAAACACCTCCTAAGGCAGCCAATGGCTTATAATCAGAATCATTTATAAATGCTTTTTCTGTATAAGCTCCAACAGTCAGTGCATTCCATGCTTGTGCAGGGCTTTTTACTGCATTAGCTTTGCAAGATTCAATATAATCTTTATGATCAACATCATTTGACTCTATATTTCCTGCAGATACTAAAACTAACCTGTCACATTGTCCTTGGTGATAAATACTTTCATCAAGTGCTGCAGAGCTTGAAGTTGCTATTCCATTATATGAGCTTTCGTCAGTTATGGCCATACATTGTATGGTAGCTCCCATTTTGGAGGCTTTGTCAACAGCTTCTTCAATGACAGCTCCATAAAATTCATTGGGTGTTTCATGACCTTTCTCATAGATTTTAATAGAAGCCAAGGCATGATGCACATCTACCGTTATTTTTCGTTGGTAAGCTATATTCGTCAAATCGCCCAACAAGACAAGCCCTGCCATGCCTGTACCATGGTCGGTCTTGTCTGTTGTTTCCTGCACACCAATAGCTACATCCATACGCTCGTTTGGAAGTGAGGGTTTTAACAATTCATGTTCATTGTTCACCCCTGAGTCCAATATACCTACTATTACATTCCCTGCATCATCACAATATGTGACCTCACCTTTTATGAGTTCACTCCATTCCCTGTTCTCTGGATTCGTACTTGTGAGAATAGAGGGTTCTTGGTAAGGACGAATGTTTTCAATATACCCTAATGAAAGCGGAAGCAGAAATAGTTGCTGTTTGCTTGCTTTTATCAGCCAGACGTCAACACCATCAAAAATCAATGGCTCAGTTTCCTGCTCTATTCCCAATTGCGACAAAGTTGCTTTTATTGTCTCATTGCTATTGTCTTTGCTATGACTTAACCACAATTCATAGAGGAATGAACCTTTTTCAGGTATCGCATCAAATTCCGCTGCTGATATATAGAGGGTTCTGATGTCAGTTGCTACTATGTTATTAATTGGGGCAATCTTCTTTTCATGGCAAGGCTTCCCTTTTTTTGTATTTTTATTTGCATAATCGTCAACTTTCTTTTCAAGCCAATCCTTTTTGTCTTTCTTCACGAATATGGTCACATCAACATTCGTTTCATCATCCTTATCCGTGACTTTCATAATGGTCGCACCTTCACGTCCATCTTGTTTGCCCAATGAATCAGGTACAAGTTTCTTATCCATTTCCAAGTCAACATACACTCCGTTTGCTACGGGGAAGCCTTGCCTTTCTCTTTCTTCTTGACAAGCAATGGCATGAGCAACTGCAGCTTTATAGCTTTCTTTCACAAATGTGGCATGCGTTGCTCTATCTCTTTGAGGAAGATGAGAATTTCCATATCCTTGTTTCTGTGGCGAGAAATTATGATTCTCGGCTATGTTGTTGCCTAAAAAGAAATGTTTCTTATGCATATATGGTTTTATTGTTTAGCTGATTTGAGAAATTAAATGATGACGCATATTCACGATGGTTTGAACCAGTGAAAGGTCTATCTTCCTGTCATTGAGAAGAGATTCCTTGAATATGTCAGAACACACCATTTTGATTTCAGCATGACTCATGCTTTTAAACATAGGTTCTGCAGATGAGAAATCTAAGTCCTTTGCAGTATAAAGATATTCATGCAGCAAAGTCAATCGCTGGTCTTTATCTGGCAATTTATACTCAATGACATCATCAAATCGCCTGAACATAGCTTTATCTATGGATTCTATGCTATTTGTAGCAGCAATAATGAAACTGTCGGAATCGTCTCGCTCCAACAATTGCAAGAATGTGTTAAGTATTCTTCGTTGTTCGCCAACTTCATTGTCCATTCCTCGTTGAGAGCCTATCGCATCAAATTCATCAAATAGATACACGGCAGGAACATCACTTATGAAATCAAAGATACGCCCAAGTTTCTGTCCTGTTTCTCCCATGAACTTTGTTACAACTTTTTCAGTTCTGACTACAAAAAAAGGCAAGTTAAATTCTTTTGCAATGGCATTAGCTGTCATTGTCTTACCTGTTCCAGAGGCTCCGTACAATAATAGTTTTCGTCGATTTGCCAATCCGTACTTTCTTAGGGTCTCTTTCTTTAGGTACTCTTTTACAACTCTTTCCAATTTCTCTTTGAGTTCTTGACCGACTACCAAACTTTTCATGTCTTCATAAGTATCCACTTGCAATAACAAATCATCCACTTCTTTGTTTTTAGATACTAAGCGCATTGTCCCAATGGAGGCCTTCTTCTGATTGATCATTTCTTGTATTGTACGTGCTACTATGACATGACCGCTCCTTGCCTCCACAGCGGAAATCTGCAGGGCAACCTTTCTGAATTGTGCGTCATCATTGTTCAGATGATTACGTATCAATGATAATATTTGATCAGCTGTAGCCATTAATGTATACAATACTTGCGGTTGCAAAATTAGTATCTTATATTGAGAATAAAGAATTTTAGAAATGGAAACATCTGATATATTATCATTTTTAACTATAACGAGATAAAAGAGAGGAAACATTAACGTATTACTCACACATTTTTATAAGGTATGATAGTTAAACAACCTCAAAGATATATACATTCAAAATGGAAGTGCAAAACTTGTGGGTGAAAATAATATGAAAAACACCGCAGGTTTGCCTAACGGCTG
>CAKUAR010000009.1 GCA_934636465.1 uncultured Muribaculaceae bacterium | reverse complement strand
TAATTCGTAACCTATTACTATTATGAGCGATTACCCAATGCTCATTTCCAATAAATTACACTCTTTTCGTAACTTCCGGGTGCAAAGTTACACCAAAAATTGCGCATATCGGCACGCTTGCCGTCAAGTTTACGCCTTTTTTTGTTGCCAAAGCCATCTTTTTTCTCGGCAACCACACTCCAAGCCTCATTATCTGCTTAGTTTTTAGTAATTTTGCAATTCACAATCGGTTCAATTTCTAATTTATGGATTTTAAGCTTCATTCCAAGTATTCTCCCACCGGCGACCAACCGCAGGCCATCAGGGAGTTGTCAGAGGGTGTCAACAACGGCATTCCCTATCAGACACTGCTTGGAGTCACTGGTTCAGGCAAGACGTTCACCATGGCAAACGTGATTGCTCAAACCAACCGTCCCACACTGGTTCTTTCTCACAACAAGACTCTGGCTGCACAGCTCTATTCCGAGTTCAAGAGCTTTTTCCCCGAAAATGCGGTGCAGTATTTCGTGTCTTACTACGACTATTACCAGCCCGAAGCCTACATTCCGTCGTCTGACAAATACATAGAAAAAGACCTTGCCATCAACGAGCAAATTGAGCGTATGCGCCTTGCCACGGTCACTGCGCTGCTCTCCGGCAGGCGCGACATAGTGGTCGTGTCGTCGGTTTCATGCCTCTATGGCATGGGCAATCCGCACGACATTGAGAGCAACACCGTCTTCATTCAGCGCGGGCAGAACATTGACCGCGACGCTTTTCTGCGCCGTCTGGTCGATGCGCTTTACTCCCGCACCGAGGTTAAGTTCACCCCAGGCACATTCCGTGTCACCGGCGACACCGTAGATGTCTTTCTGGCCGACGAGGAGATTGTGCTGAGAGTGATTTTTTGGGGCAATGAGATTGAAAGTATTCAGATACTCGACACTGCCACCCTCATGCCCACACAAGACGTCGATGGGTTCAAGCTGTTCCCGGCCAACGTGTTTGTGGTCACAAAAGACAAAATCGCCGTTGCGCTCAACAAGATTGCCGTTGACCTGGGCACCCAGTGCGAGATGTTCCGCCGCGAGGGGCGCCTTGCCGAGGCAAAACGCCTCGAAGAACGAGTCAACTACGACCTTGAGATGATACGAGAAGTGGGCTACTGCTCCGGCATCGAGAATTATTCGCGTTATTTCGACGGTCGTGAGCCGGGCATGCGCCCGTTCTGCCTGCTCGACTACATGCCCAAAGATTTCCTCACCATCATCGACGAGAGCCACGTCACCATTCCGCAAATACGTGCCATGTATGGCGGCGACCAGTCGCGCAAAAACACGCTTGTGGAATATGGTTTCCGGCTTGAGGCTGCGCGCGACAACCGTCCGCTCACATTCGACGAATTCGAGCAACTCACCAAGCAGACCATCTATGTGAGTGCCACGCCCTCCGACTATGAGCTCACTCAGAGCGAAGGCGTTGTCACCGAGCAAATCATACGCCCCACCGGCCTTCTCGACCCCAAAATCACGGTTCGTCCGTCGCGTGGACAAATCGACGATTTGGTCGAGGAAATCAATCAGCGCATAGAGAAACACGAGCGCACGCTCGTCACCACTCTCACCAAGCGCATGGCCGAGGAGTTGTCCGACTATCTCGCCAAACTCAACATCAAGTGCGCCTACATGCACAGCGACGTTGAGACCCTCGACCGCATTCAGATTCTCGACGACCTCCGTGCCGGAGCCATCGACGTGCTAATAGGCGTCAACCTGCTCCGTGAGGGTCTCGACCTGCCTGAAGTTTCTCTTGTGGCCATAATCGACGCCGACAAAGAGGGCTTTCTGCGCTCCACCAGGGCACTCACGCAGACAGCAGGCCGCGCTGCACGCAACCTCAACGGCGAGGTCATCATGTATGCCGACAAAATCACCGACTCCATGCGCCGCACCATCGACGAGACCGAGCGCCGTCGCTCTCTTCAGCTCAAATACAACGAAGAGCACGGCATCACGCCTCAAGCCATCGTCAAGGCACGCCAGTCAATCATCGGCGTTGACACCGAGATGGAGCAGACTGCCGAAAACAAGAAACATGCCCGCAAATACGAGAACAACGTCGTGGAGCTTCCAGAGCTTCAGCAGCAAATTGCAGCCGAGTTCCACACAACTGCCGGCATTGCGGCCGACCCGGTCATATCCTATATGAAGCCAAAAGACCTTGAGGGCACAATCGAGCACCTCAAGAAACAAATGATTGAGGCAGCTAAAAACATGGACTTCCTTGAAGCAGCCCAATATCGCGACGAGATGATTAAGCTTCAAGAAAAACTCGACTCTCAACAAAAGCAGAAATCAAGCAAGTGACACAAAATAGCAAACGACAGCAGCACAGCAGCAACACCGCCGCCCATACGCAATTTCACCACATAAGCCGCCAGTGGTTACCCACCACGGTCAAAGAAGTGGAACATCTGGGCTGGGACCACATCGACGTGATTTTCTTTTCGGGCGATGCCTACATCGACCACCCCTCTATGGGAGCGGCCGTCATAGGCCGTGTGCTTGAGGCTCATGGCTACAATGTGGCCATTGTGCCGCAGCCAAACTGGCGTGACGACTTGCGCGATTTCAAGAAGCTCGGCCGCCCACGGCTGTTTTTCGGCGTGTCGGCTGGTGCCATGGACTCTATGGTCAACCACTACACAGCCAACCGCCGCCGTCGCACCGACGATGCCTACACCCCAGACGGTCGTGCCGGAGCGCGCCCCGACTATCCCACCATCGTCTATAGCGAGATACTCAAGCGGCTTTTTCCCGACGTGCCGGTTGTAGTGGGCGGCATTGAGGCATCACTGCGCCGTGTGGCGCACTACGACTACTGGCAAGACCGCCTCCTCCCCTCAATTTTGGCCGACAGCCCTGCCGACATGCTCATATATGGCATGGGCGAGAAGCCCATAATCGAACTTGCACAGCGCCTCAACGACGGCTACTCCATAGCCGACATCACCGACATTCCGCAGACGGTTGTCCGCCGCCCTGTCAGCGAGATACCCACTTCTGGCAGCGACATTGTGCTCCACTCCTACGAGGAGTGTCTTGCCGACAAGATGAAGCAGGCTCAAAACTTCAAGGCTGTGGAAATTGAGTCAAACCAGTGGTTCGGGCACGACTTGTGGCAAAAGACAGGCAACATGGCAATCAAGGTCAACCGCACCAATCCGCCCATGACAACTGAAGAAATCGACGAGTCGTTCGACCTGCCTTACACCAGGCTTCCGCACCCTCGCTACAATGGCAAACGCATTCCGGCCTACGAAATGATACGCCACTCCGTCAACATGCACCGCGGCTGCTTTGGCGGCTGTGCATTCTGCACTATCTCGGCTCATCAAGGCAAGTTCATAGCCTCGCGCAGCAAGAAATCCATTATGCGCGAAGTGCAGCAAGTGGTGCAAATGGACGATTTCAAGGGCTACATTTCCGACCTTGGCGGACCGTCAGCCAACATGTATTCTCTTCACGGCCGCGACCTCAACAAGTGCAAGCGCTGTGTGCGCCCATCGTGCCTCTATCCCAAGCCATGCCCAAACCTCAACACCGACCACAGCGCACTGCTCGACATTTACCACAGCGTAGATGCCTTGCCAGAGGTCAAAAAATCGTTCATTGGCAGTGGCGTACGCTACGACCTGTCAATGCACCGCACTGGCGATGAGCGCATCGACCGCATAAATGCCACCTACAACGAGGAGCTTATTTGCAACCACGTTTCAGGTCGTCTAAAAGTGGCTCCAGAAAACACCAGCGACGACGTGCTGCGCATCATGCGCAAACCGTCATTCGACCTGTTCTATAAGTTCAAGGAGCTTTTCGACCGCGTCAACGCCAAACATCACCTCAACCAGCAGCTCATACCCTACTTCATTTCATCGCACCCTGGTTGCACTGAGGAGACTATGGCAGAACTTGCCGTCATCACCAAAAACCTGAACTTTCATCTTGAACAAGTGCAGGACTTCACCCCCACACCCATGACGGTTTCCACCGAAATCTATTACACCGGCATACACCCCTACACTCTCAAACCAACCTATTGCGCCCACACGCAAGAAGAAAAGCTTGCCCAGCGCAAATACTTTTTCTGGTATGAGAGCAACTATAAGCGAGCCATTCTCGACTCTCTGCGCCGGCTTCACCGCCCCGACCTCGCCGCGGCCCTCTACTCTCACACCACACCGCAGCAGCAGCCATCATTGTCGCCACGCCACGCTCCCACTCCACGGCAAGCATGCGAAATGCGCACCACGAGCGCACCGCAGCGCCGACGCGCCGGCAGTGGCCACAACCACCCACAAGCGCCACAAGACAGGCGTAACAACGACGGTGGCATGCGCCAGCAGCACCCCAACCCTCGCAACAAGCGCCGCAAGTAGCCGCAACGAGTGTGCCAACCAGCAGCACACCTCTGCAAAAAACACGCAATAAGGGCTGTGTCACGACATCGCGGCACAGCCCTCACTATCCAAAAATATCTTTATTTCGCGCCACCGCTCTCTGGTGGCGATGTTGTCATTTTTGTGTCAGCTCATTAAACTTCTCTGTCTGCTGCTTTATCAGGTCTGCGTCATCAAAGTAGTCAATGCGCATGGCGTGACGCACCTCGGCCATGGTCTTGGCAGCCACTTCACGGGCATCAAGCGAGCCTTTGTGCAATATGTTGAATATTTCCGGAATATCTTTGGCATATTCCTTGCGGCGCTCCCTGATTGGGTCAAGCATCTTGTTAATCACCTTGTTCAGGAACTTCTTGCACTTCACGTCGCCAAGTCCGCCACGACGGTAGTGGTCTTTAAGCTCATCAAGGTTGGCATATTCCGGCCAGAATTCGGCAAAGTCTTCATCGCAGCTGAATGCGTCAAGATAAGTAAACACAGCGTTACCCTCCACTTTGCCAGGGTCGTTAAGGTTCACGTGGCCAGGGTCAGTGTACATACTGCGCACTTTTTGCCACACAGTGTCGGCGTCATCGCTCAAATATATGCAGTTGCCAAGGCTCTTGCTCATTTTTTCCTTGCCGTCAGTGCCTGGCAAACGGCGAGCCGTGGTATTTTCAGGCAACATTATTTCAGGCTCCACAAGCACGTCGCCATACGTCAGGTTGAATCTGCGCACCAGTTCGCGTGTTTGTTCAAGCATAGGCTCCTGATCCTCTCCAGCCGGCACAAGTGTTGCCTTGAAAGCAGCTATGTCGGCGGCCTGACTCACTGGATAACAGAAAAATCCCAGCGGAATGTTGGCCTCAAACTTACGCATCTTTATCTCGGTCTTCACTGTCGGGTTGCGCTGCACTCTCGACACTGTCACCAAGTTCATAAAATACTGCATCAGCTCTGCCAATTCAGGCACTTGGCTCTGCACATAGAGCGTGCATTTCTGTGGGTCAAGACCTGCCGACAGATAGTCGAGAGCCACCTCCACCATGTTTTGGCGTATCTTTTCAGGATTGTCGGCATTGTCGGTCAAGGCCTGCACATCGGCCATGAACACAAACATCTTGTCGAAGTTTCCCTCATTTTGCAGCTGCACCCTGCGGCGCAGAGAACCCACATAGTGGCCAAGGTGCAATTTTCCTGTTGGGCGGTCGCCCGTCAATATTATCTTATCCATGTCTGTTCGTTGTTTTTTCGTTTATGCAAAGATAATGCAAATCGCACGCAGAACACCAAGTTTGCCCCGATATTCTGCCACGGTGCGGTTCATCTTGCCGCAAAAAACGCACAAAACTCACGCCTTTTTAGTAATTACTCTAAAAAATCAGCGGTTTTTATGTATTTTTGCTCATTGATTACAATATGAAAAACCAAATTATTTAACATATTAAATCTTTATGAATTACTTTAAACCAACGATTATGGCATCTTTGTTAGCGCTCTCCGCTACCACTGCATGTAACACCCCCAAAGCGGGTGGCAATGACGACGACGGGCCAATCATCGAGAAGCCCCAAGTCAATGTTGACGACGGATTTTTCTCACCCGAAATCCTCAACGCCTTTGGCCGCGTGAGCGACCCGCAAGTGTCGCCCGACCACAAGAAAGTGCTCTATGGCGTGTCCTACTCCAGCGTGGAGCAGAACAAGTCAAACCGCGAGCTTTGGGTCATGGACATCGACGGCAAAAATGCCAAGCAAATCACCAAAACCAAAAAGTCGGAATCAAATGCCGTGTGGATTGACGGCGGCAAAAAAATTGCGTTCATCTATAGCGACGGCGACAAAGGTCCACAAGTGTGGGTTATGGACAGCGACGGTGGCGACCGCAAGTGCATTTCCGATGTGGAAAATGGCGTTGACGGCTTTGTAATCTCACCCGATGAGAAGAAAATCGTGCTGATTTCACAAGTCAAATATGGCAAGAGCGTGCAAGACTACTACCCCGACCTCAAAAAAGCCGAGGCTCGCATTGAGGACGACATCATGTATAAGCACTGGGACGAGTGGGTCAATACCATTCCTCACCCATTTGTTGGCGATTTCTCTGACTCCAAGGTCAGCAACCTCAAAGACGTGCTCGAAGGCGAGCCTTACGAAGCTCCAATGAAGCCTTTTGGTGGCGTTGAGTCGCTGGCTTGGACTGCCGACAGCAAGAGCCTCATCTATGTGAGCCGCAAAAAGACCGGCAAGGAATATGCGTTCTCCACAAATAGCGACCTCTATCGCTACGACCTCGAAAGCGGCAAGACCACTAACCTCACCGAGGGCATGATGGGCTACGACACCAACCCTCGCATCTCGCCCAGCGGCAACAAGATGGCTTGGCTCTCTATGGAGCACGACGGCTATGAGGCCGACAAGAACCGCATCTTCGTCATGGACTTGAAGTCTGGCGAGAAAAAAGACCTCACTGTCAACTGGGACTACACTGCCGACGACTTGCAGTGGTCGCCCGATGAGAAATACATCTATTTCAGCGCACCTTTTGGCGGCACAATCCCCATGTTCCGCATCAATGTCGAGACACAGCAGGTCGATACCATCGCCTCTGGCCAGTTTGACTACGGCACCATCGTGCCTGTGGGCAACGATACTGTTGTCACTCTCCGTCAGTCCTACCTCTCGCCAAGCGAGGTGTTCAGCGTGAAAGTGGGCAGCGAACCATTAAAACTCACCACTGTCAACGACGAGTTGCTCTCTAAGCTCGACTCTATCACTGTAAAGAAAGTTCTCGTTCCCACCACCGACGGCAAGCAGATGGTCACTTGGGTTGCCTATCCACCACAATTCGACCCCAACAAGAAATATCCTGCTCTGCTCTTCTGCGAGGGTGGCCCGCAATCGCCCGTAAGCCAATTCTGGTCTTACCGCTGGAACATACGCATCATGGCAAGCCACGGCTACATCGTCATTTTGCCTAACCGCCGCGGTCTTCCTGGCTTCGGCACCGAGTGGAATGCCCAGATTTCTGGCGACTACGGTGGTCAGAACATGAAAGACTACCTCAGCGCTGTTGACTACATGAAGAAAGAGCCTTACATCGACGTTGACCACATCGGCGCAACTGGTGCAAGCTACGGCGGCTACTCGGTGTATTGGCTGGCTGGCAACCACAACGACCGTTTCGCTTGCTTCTTGGCTCACGCCGGCATCTTCAACCTTGAGGCTCAATACCTCGAGACCGAAGAAATGTGGTTTGTCAACTGGGACCTCGGCGGCGCATTCTGGGACAAAGGCAATGCCACTGCACAAAAGTCATATAGCGTGGCCAACCCCAAGAACTATGTGCAAAACTGGAACCGCCCAATCATGGTCACTTGTGGCGAAAAAGACTATCGCATCGTCTTCACACAAGGCACCCAGGCATTCAATGCCGCACGCATGCGCAACCTGCCTGCACGCATGATTACATTCCCCGAAGAAAACCACTGGATTCTCCAGCCGCAAAACTCTGTGCTGTGGCAACGTGAGTTCTTCCGCTGGTTCGACACTTGGCTCAAGCCCCAAAGCGAGGCTGCCAAGGCCTACAAGGCACAGCAAGACTCTGTGGCAAAGGAGAAACAAAAAGAAAACGCCATAGGCAAATCCGTTGTGAAGTGCAACGTTAAGTAACAACCGCTCTCACAGCACCCAATCATAAAGTGGGCAAATGTCATTCACCGGCATTTGCCCACTTTTTTGTTCAAAAAACGCACATAACTGCAAAATAAATAGTAACTTTGGTTATTAGTTGGTCTTAATATGAAATATCTGAGACTTCCAGACGATTCCACTCGCATTTTGCCATTTTATCTGGCTATGGAGGAGTATGCAGCACGCATAATCTCCGATGACGACATTTTTTTCATGTGGCAAGTTGCGCCAACGGTCATTTTCGGTCGCAATCAGCTTATTGCCAATGAGGTGAACCTCGACTACTGCAAGTCGCACAACATTCAGGTCTATCGCCGCAAAAGCGGTGGCGGCTGTGTGTATGCCGATTTCAGCAACATAATGTTCTCCTACATCACCAAGAGCGACAACGTCACGTTCACTTTCAGTGCCTACACCACCGCTGTGGCAAACATGCTACGAGAGCTTGGGCTCAACGCCACCGCAGGCGGTCGCAACGACATTCTCATTGACGGCCTCAAGGTGTCGGGCAACGCGTTCTATCACCTGCCGGACCGCAGCATAGTGCATGGCACAATGCTCTACGACACCGACATGCAAAACATGCTCAACGCCATCACGCCGTCCACGGCTAAGCTCCAGTCAAAGGGCGTTGACTCTGTGAAGCAGCACATCACCACCATTAACCGCCACTCCAGCATCAGCATCGAGGATTTCAAGCACTTCGTGCGCACCCACCTTTGCGACGGCGAGATTGCGCTTCAAGACTCCGACGTGGCAGAAATCAATGAGATTACCCAAACCTATCTCACACCCGAATTCATCTACGGCAACAATCCACGATGCAATCTTGTCAAAAAAAAGCGCATAGAGTCAGTGGGTGAGATAGAAGTGAGCTTTGTGCTCAACCACAACGAAATTAAAGAGGTCAACATAGCTGGAGACTTCTTCCTCATAGGCAATCTCGACGAAGGGCTAATCAGCAAGCTCCGTGGCTGCAACTTTGCACCCGACGACGTGGCTCGCGCAATAAGCGGCGTTAACGTTGCCGAAATCATACACAATCTATCTAACGACGATTTTGTCAATTTAATATTTCAATAAATATATCACACTATGGCTGAAAACAAAAAAACCTGTCTTTATGACAAGCATGTGGCGCTTGGCGCGCTGATTAGCCCCTTTGGCGGCTTCGACATGCCCATTCAATACAAAGACATCATCACCGAGCACAATGCGGTTCGCAACAATGTCGGCATTTTCGACGTTTCACACATGGGCGAGGTGCAAGTGACCGGTCCTGAAGCCGAAAAATTCGTCAACTACATTTTCACCAACGACGTGTCAGTGCTTGAGGCCGGAAAAATAGCCTATGGCATGATGCTCTACCCCGACGGAGGCACTGTTGACGACCTGCTGGTGTATAAAAACGGCGACAACGACTTCTTTCTGGTCATCAACGCCGCCAACATCGACAAAGATGTGGCATGGATTAAGGAGCATGTCGCAAAATTCAATGTCACCGTTGACCATCAGAGCGACATTTATGGGCAAATAGCCGTGCAAGGCCCGAACTCCGAGGCCACGCTCCGCGACGTGCTCGGCATCGAGGCCGCCGACCTCACGTTCTACACGTTCAAAGTGGTGGAGCGCGACGGCGAAAAAGTCATCGTTAGCCGCACAGGCTACACTGGTGAAGACGGTTTTGAGATATATGCCTCTCACGACGAGATACGCAAATATTGGGATTTGCTGATTGCAGCCGGAGTGCAGCCCTGCGGACTTGGCTGCCGCGACACACTGCGCTTTGAGGTGGGTCTGCCGCTCTACGGCGATGAGCTTAGTGCCGACATCACTCCGCTCATGGCTGGTCTCGGATTTTTCGTGAAGCTCGACAAAGCCGACTTCATAGGCAAAGACGCGCTTGTAAAGCAAAAAGCCGAAGGTGTGAGCAAAAAACTCGTGGGTCTTGAACTCAAAGACCGCGCCATTCCGCGCCACGGCTACGAGGTGCTTGCCGGCGACAAGGTGGTGGGCTACATCACCACCGGCTATCACGGCATTTCGGTTGACAAGAGCATTGCTTTTGCCCTCGTTGACGCCGAGTATGCCGCCCTCGGCACCAAGCTTTCTGTGCACATACGCAAAAAGTTCTTTGAGGCCGAAGTGGTGAAAAAGAAATTCTTCAAGAAAAGCTACAAGAAATGATTTTCCCCCCTCATTCTCCGCATCTATAAAATTTCAAATCAGCAATAAAAAACAACAAATTAAAAAACATAAAACATTATGAGCAACATTATCGACGGTTTGTACTACAGCGAATCTCACGAGTTTATCAAAGTGGAAGGCGATTTCGGCTTCATTGGCATCACCGACTATGCACAGCACGAGCTTGGCAATGTGGTCTATGTTGACATGCCCGACGTTGACGACGAGGTTAGCGCAGGCGAGGAGTTTGGCGCAGTAGAGAGCGTTAAGGCTGCCAGCGACCTCAATTCTCCTGTGTCAGGCACAGTGGTTGAAGTTAACGACTCACTTGAAGACGAGCCTGGACTCATCAACAAAGACGCTTTCGCCAACTGGATTATCAAAGTGCAACTCAGCGACAAGAGCGAGCTCGACAACCTCATGGACGCCGCAGCCTACAAGAAATTCATTGGTGAATAAGCCAATGCGTTTTCTCTCTCCTCTCTCTATTTTTCCAAACCCAAAAACCTCAGTTATTTTTCCATAATGAGTTACAAATATTTTCCTCACACCCCCGAAGATGTGAGCTCCATGCTCCACACTTGCGGCGTGAAAAGCTTAGATGACCTCTACAGCGACATTCCTGAGCAGCTCACCCTCAAGCGCGAGTACAACCTACCAAGCGAGATGAGCGAAATCGAGGTGCGCAAGTTCTTCGACAGCCTCGGCTCTCACAACAAGCAGCTCAACTGCTTCATCGGCGCTGGCTGCTACGACCACTACTCTCCATCTATCGTCAGCAACATTGTTGAGCGCAGCGAGTTCCTCACTTCCTACACTCCCTATCAGGCAGAGATTTCACAAGGCACGCTCCAATACATATTTGAGTACCAGAGCCTCATGGCTCAACTAACAGGCATGGAAGTCAGCAATGCATCTATGTACGACGGCTGCACCGCCACTGCCGAGGCAATGATGATGGCTTGCGCCAACGCCAAGAAGCGCAACAAAGTGCTTGTTTCTTCCACCATCAATCCCATAGTGATGCGCGTGGTCAAGACCTACGCCAAATATCACGGAGTGGTAGTTGAGGAGATTGCACAAGATGGCGGCGTGGTTTCAAAAGCCGACTTCGATAGCAAAATCCAAAAAGGCGACGTGGCAGGCGTGATAGTTGCCTCGCCTAACTTCTATGGCATTCTTGAGGACTTCACCGGCTGGGCCGACATTTGCCACGCCAACAAGGCTCTGCTCATCATGAACTGTGTGGCATCTGACCTCGCCGTAATCAAAACTCCTGGCGAGTGGGACGCCGACATTGCCGTGGGCGACGGCCAAAGCCTCGGTATTCCCATGAACTTCGGCGGCCCCTATGTT
The DNA here is from genome assembly GCA_934636465.1 of uncultured Muribaculaceae bacterium. Taxonomy (GTDB): domain Bacteria; phylum Bacteroidota; class Bacteroidia; order Bacteroidales; family Muribaculaceae; genus Sodaliphilus. Next base: position 58,857 of record CAKUAR010000009.1, on the reverse strand, counting down.
GGCTATATGTGCACACGCAAGTCGCTCATTCGCAAAATGCCGGGCCGCATCGTTGGTGCCACCAAAGACGCCGACGGCAAGCGCACCTTTGTGCTCACACTCCAAGCGCGTGAGCAGCACATTCGCCGCGAAAAAGCCACGAGCAACATCTGCTCCAACGAGAGCCTCATGGCGCTCTACATCACCGTCTATATGTCGCTTATGGGCAAGCAGGGTCTGAAGGAAGTCAACGAAATCGGCTACAGCAACGCCCACTATCTTGCCGAGCAACTGTGCAAGACCGGCAAATTTGAGCTTGCCTACCCAGACAAGCCGTTCCTCAACGAGTTTGTAATCAAGGTCAAAGGCAGTGCTGCCGAGCTGCAACACAAGCTCATGCTTCACTCCAATGCCCAGTTTGGCTTGCGTCTCGACGACAGCACACTGCTTCTCTGCACCACCGAAATGCAGACCAAGGCAGACATCGACAATATTATAGCACAATGTGCCAACATAATTTAGTTAGGAGGGATAAACTGTTATGAACAACGCATTTTATGGAAAACTCATTTTTGAGTTGTCAAAGGAAGGACGCAAGGGTTATTCTCTTCCTAAAAACGAATTAAAGCAATATTCGCTCAGCACATTGCCCAAAGAGCTTATACGCTCGTCAGAGCCACAGCTGCCAGAGGTAGATGAGCTGACCGTTGTGCGCCATTACACCAACATGAGCAACAACAACTTCGGTGTTGACACAGGCTTCTATCCGCTTGGCTCATGCACAATGAAATATAATCCGAAGCTCAACGAGGAAATCGCCATGCACCGCGACTTCACGCATCTTCACCCGCTGCAAGACGTGAGCACAGTGCAAGGCGCGCTTGAGGTTTATTACAACCTGCAGCAGTCGCTTTCCGAAATCACTGGCATGAAGGAGTTCACTCTCAATCCGTTTGCCGGTGCCCACGGTGAGCTGACCGGACTTATGGCCATCAGAGCCTATCACATGAGCCGTGGCGACGACAAGCGCACACGCATCATCGTCCCCGACTCTGCCCATGGTACCAATCCCGCGAGTGCCGCCGTCTGCGGCCTCAAGGTGGTGGTAGTCAAGAGCCGCCCCGACGGCACAGTTGACGTTGACGACCTCAAACCACTGCTCGACGACACCATTGCCGGCATGATGATGACCAACCCTAACACGCTTGGCATTTTTGAGCACAACATTGCCGAAATAGCAAAGCTGGTTCACGAGTGCGGAGGCCTCATGTACTACGACGGAGCAAACTTCAACCCCATGCTCGGCAAGTGCCGCACAGCCGACCTCGGCTTCGATGTGATGCACCTCAACCTGCACAAGACATTCTCCACGCCTCACGGCGGTGGCGGTCCTGGTTCAGGTCCTGTGGGCGCAACCAATGGCCTTGAGAAGTTCCTGCCAAACCCACATGTGGTGAAAAACGCCGACGGCACGTTTGCCATTGAGCAACGCCCCGACGCGCTTGGCAGCATTTCAGGCTTCACTGGCAACTTTGGCATAATCATGCGCGCCTATGCCTACATTCTCACCCTGGGTCGCGAAAACATCAAGAACGTGGGTCCTCTGGCCGTTCTCAATGCCAACTACATCAAGGAGTCGCTCAAAGACGTCTATGAGTTGCCTATAGAGGGTGTTTGCAAGCACGAATTTGTGTTCAACGGCTTGAAAGACAAATCCACAGGTGTCACTACGCTCGATGTTGCAAAGCGTCTTCTCGACTATGGTTTCCACTCGCCCACTATCTATTTCCCTCTACTCTTCCACGAGGCCATGATGATAGAGCCAGCCGAGAACGAAAGCAAGGAAACGCTCGACCATTTCATCGAGGTTTTGAGAACGATAGCCAAAGAGGCTGCCGAGACTCCGGAACTCGTTAAGTCAGCACCGCATAACACACCAGTTAAGCGTCTCGACGACACTCTGGCTGCTCTGCACCCCATTGTCACCTACAATGAGCTTGTCAACACTCCACAGCAATGACCGATTTTGATTTAATAATAATAGGCGCAGGTCCCGGTGGCTACGAAATGGCCGCCGAGGCTGCAAGCCACCAGCTCAAGGTCGCCGTGATTGAGCGCGACGAGCTTGGCGGCACATGCCTCAACCGCGGCTGCATACCCACCAAGGCCCTCTGCCGCAATGCCGAGGTGCTCAATCTGCTCCGCAAAGCCCAAGAGTTCGGTATCTCCGCAACTAATGTGGAGTTTCAATATGCCGAGGCTTTCAAGCGCAAGCAGAGCGTCGTTGAGCAGCTGCGCCAAGGCATAGCATCGCTGCTGGCAAGCGGACAAGTCACCGTGATAAAGGACGAGGCCAAAATCAGCGGCAAAAACACCGTAACGGTCGGCTCCGACACTTTCACGGCCACCAGCATAGCCATAGCCACAGGCTCCGCGCCCAATGCTCTGCCCATTGAGGGCGCCGACCTCTGCATGTCGAGCGACGACGCTTTGGCCATGGAAACACTGCCGGCAAGCCTCTGCATAATAGGTGGCGGTGTAATAGGCATGGAGTTTGCCTCTGTGTTCCACACATTTGGCGTTGAAGTCACAGTTGTTGAGTTCTGCAAGGAAATCTTGCCGCCTTTCGACAAAGACATTGCCAAGCGCCTGCGCAGTCTGCTCTCGCGCCAGGGTGTGAAAATTATCACTTCTGCGGCCGTTAAAAGCGTCGTTAAAGCCGCCGACGGCTCTTTGTGCGTAACTTATGACGCTAAGGGCAAAGAAGGCTCTGTGCAGTGCGAAAAAGCCCTCATGGCAGTTGGCCGCCGTCCAGTGGTTCCCGACGGTGTTCAGCAACTCGGCATCGAGGTCACTCCGCGCGGCATAGTCACCGACGCCAACCTCGAAACCTGCGTTCCCGGCATATTTGCCATAGGCGACGTCAACGGCAAGTGCATGCTGGCACATGCTGCCACTGCACAAGGTTTCCATGCCTTGAGCCACATCTTGGGCAAAGAGAGCGGCATAAAGCTCCACATAGTGCCAAGTGCGGTGTTCACCACGCCAGAACTGGCAATGGTGGGCTTGACTGAGGCTCAATGTGCCGAGCAGGGACTTGATTTCGTGGTCAACAAGGCTTTGTTCAGAGCCAACGGCAAAGCCCTCGCCATGGGCGAAACCGACGGCTTGATTAAAATGATTATCGACAAATCCACGCGCAGAATCCTGGGTTGCCACATCTGCGGAGCTCATGCTTCCGACCTGATACAATCCGTTGTGGTGGCAATGAATGCCGATGCCACAGTAGATGTGGTGGCTGACTCCATTCACACTCACCCAACACTCAGTGAGGTGGTGCTCAGCGTGGCGCGCATGTTCTGATAACTCACACACTCACTAAACATAGCACCGAGAGGGCTGGCGCACACAGCAGTGCCAGCCCTCTCGTTTTCTCCATGCCACGGCTACTTTCTCAATTTGCCTTTTTGCTCGTCACCAAGAGGCGCAAAAGCAAGCGAGGCGCACCACTTGGGTGTGCCTCGCTATCATTTTATCTTGAAATTATTGCTGTCCGATATGTGGACTTCTGCAGCCTTTTCAATAATCCGGAAAAGGACTGGGAAGATATTCTTTCCGAAGCTTCCGGCGCTCCTCCGGAACCATCTCTTTTTGACTAATGGGCTTGGATATGTAAAACAACAGACTCGACCGCTGATTATCAGCAGCCGAGCCTTGAAATTTTGCTATACCAATTTTTTATCGGACAGCAATATCTTGAAATAATGTCTTGGCGTGCTTTGCCTAATTACTTCTTCTTGTCATAAGAGCTCTTCACAAACTTAGCTTTCTGCAAGTATTCAGCACACTCGTTCATAGCTTGATACCAGCCTTTGCCAGCGCCAAATACCTCAAGTTCCACAACATAGTTCTCAAGACCTGCCACAGCAGCGTTATTGAATATGGCGTCAAAGCCAACCATACCGCTCTGGCCGATTTCATACTGGTCCTTAATGTGAAGCATTCTGCAGCGGCCAGGATATTTCTTAAACCAAGCCACAGGACTCTGTTGAGCCATCATGCACCAGTACACGTCCATCTGCCAGAACATGTTCTCTGGAGCAATGTTCTTCATCATATAGTCAATCCACAATTGACCATCAACCTTTTGATACTCGTGAGAGTGAGTGTGATAGCCATATTTGATGCCGGCCTCACGGCATTTCTTGCCGATTGCGTTATGATATTCGCAAATCACCTTGCCATCTTTAAGATTTCTTGGTGTGCCGAAACCAGGAGTAACTATGTATTTCATGCCAGCGGCCTTGTGGTCGGCAATGCAACCGTCCCACCATTTCAGAGCCTCGGTGAGGTTGCCCGAAGCAAGCTCCTCATCGCTAAGTCCACGAGTGGCGTGCGACGACAGCACTTTCAGTCCGGCAGCCTCCACATCGCTCTTGAACTGTTGTGGAGACACGCCATAGAATTTGTGACCACCAGCGTCGTAGTTGGCAGCTTCAACAGAAGTGTAACCCATCTTTGCCAATGCCTTGAACACTTCCACGTGGTTCTTGGCATAAAGCTCCGGATTGCCAATCTCTGTGCGCAAGCTATAGAGCTGCACACACATATCCTTTTTTGCCTGTGCTGGCTGGGCGCACACGAGCATGGCCACAACCACAAGCAGCAACGAATAAATTGTCTTCTTCATAACTGACGTGCAATTAATTATTTGTCAAGAATTTTAACCTTGATGTTGCGATACCACACATCATCGCCGTGGTCTTGGAATGCGATGTAGCCCTCGTGCTTATCGCCACCCATGTTGAGGAGCAGCTTATAAGCTATTGGGAACTCGCCGTCAGCTTTGAATTTGCTGTTGTCGAGCATCTCTTTCCACTTCGGAGTCCACAAGTGATATTCCACCACGTTCTTGCCGTTCTGACCGTGAATCACAGTTCCCTCATACACCATAATCTTACCAGTGTTCCACTCGCCGTATGGTTTGGCGTTTTGTGGTTTGGCAGGCACCATGTCATAGAGCGAAGCAGCTTGACGGTTGCCGTCAACACCAAGTTTTGCGTCTGGGTGATTGGCATTGTCAAGAATTTGATATTCAGAGGCAGATTGCCATATTGGCAGATACACGTCCTTGCCGTTCTCTTTGGTTGTCACCTCTTGAGCCAGATAGAGCACACCAGAGTTGCAGCCCTTAGAGCACTTGTATTCAAACGTCAACTCAAAGTTCTTGAACTTGTGGGCAAACAGCAGGTCACCGCCGTTCACGCCACCGCCTTCGCCGTTGCCAGAGCCTTTCAAGTGGATTGCGCCGTCGTCAACATTCCAGTCAGAGCCTGGTTTGTCTTTTCCGTAGCAACGCCAGCCGTTAAGGGTCTTGCCGTCGAAGATTGTGATATATCCATCTTTGTCAACAGGCAGTTTGCTGATGTCAACCTGTGGCTTCTCCACCACGGTGTAGTTGTTGGCATCGGCATTGGCTGTAGTGTCGGCCGAAGCTGCGCAAGTGCAGCCGTCGCATTTGCAGTTGCAAGAGCAGTTCTTATTGCCGCACGAAGCAAGCACAAGCGCCAAAGCAGCTGCTGTCAATATCGATAATCTCATAATTGTTTCGTTTTAAGGTTTCTGATTATTTTAAGATTTTAACTTTGATGTTCTTGAACCACACATCATCGCCGTGGTCTTGCAGACCGATGAAACCCTCGTGGTTGTCACCGCCGGCGTTGTTGAATGCCTCAAATGCTGCTGGCCAAGACTTCTCGCTGAACTTGCTTGTTTGGAGCAGAGCAGTCCATTCTGGAGTCCAGAGCTTGTATTGCAGCACTTTCACACCATTTTGGAAGTGGGTCACAGTGCCGTTTTCCACACGAATCACAGTGTTGTTCCACTGTCCGTATGGTTTCTGGTTTTGTGGTTTGGCAGGAATCAAGTCATAAAGCGAGCTCGACTGGCGGTCACCGTCCTTACCCAGCTTTGCGTCGGGGTGATTGGCGTTGTCGAGCACCTGGCTTTCAAGACCCGACACCACGATTGACTCCAACTCGCCCTTGCTGTTGGCAAGCTCTTGAGCCAGATAGAACACACCAGAGTTGCCGGCTTTGCAAATTTTCCAGTCAATCGACAGCTCAAAGTTTTTGAACTTGTGGGCGAAGATAATGTCGCCACCCTCTTTGTTCTTGCGTTGCTCTTCTGGAGTTTGGTTGCCCATGAAGTGAATTGCACCGTCGTCAACCACCCAGCGTCCTGGCATATAGCTTCTGCCATAGCCTCTCCAGCCCTTCATGGTCTTGCCATCAAATATTGTGATGTAACCCTTGCTGTCAACGGGGAATTCATATCGGTCCCACTCTTCCGGACCTTGGAATGCTTGTGAGCAATACAGCGTCACAAAACCTTTTTTGCTTGCAGGAGCACTTGTTTTGGGAGCGGCTGCGCCCATAGTCAGCGCCATGCCCAAGCACAATGCACTAAAAATTATCTTTTTCATTTTGTTCTAATTGTTTTTTAGTCTAAATCACAAAGTAGGAAGTTCTGGCAGTGTCCAACCCTCACGATACACAGGCTTGATTAAGCGTTGTGCATATTCGTTTGCATCTACAGGGTCGCTGTATGTGCGGTCGAATGTCGGGTGTCCGTCGTGAATGTTGAACTTGTCCTCAAGTACGGCACGGATTTGAGCACCGGCAGGAATGTTTGTGAACTTCATGTTCTTGCCGTCCCACTTGAGCCACTGGTGCAGGTCTTGCAGACGCACCGCTGCCACACCCATCACAATCATTTCGTTCAATGGGCCTGCCTCTGCGAAGTCAGATGCGCAAGGCACGCGATATTCAGGACTCTCCTTGCAGGCACGAATCCAGTCTTGCTGGTGGTTGTCGTTCTTCACGATGCGCTGCAACTCAGGCACCTTCGGGTCGCGTCCCGACACGAGGAATGGATTGTTGCCGTATGTGCCCACAACCAGTGTGTCTTTTGTTCCGTAGTACACGGTCACACCGTTCGGGTCAAAGTTCTTGCCGGCAGGCAGGTCAAATGGCAATTCAGGCACTATACCGCCGTCATACCAGTTAAGAGTAACTGCTGGCAGACCCATCTTCTTCATGTTGTCGCGTGCAGGGAAACGATATGTAATCTTCTCTGCCGATGGGCAAGAGTCGGTCATCAGCATTGTTGAGCTTCCTATCACAGCCTCCGGGTGACCAAGGTTCAAGCCCTTGTAGGCCACTTGCAGAATGTGGTTGGCCATGTCGCCAAGAGCGCCACTGCCGAAATCCCACCAGCCACGGAAGTTCCATGGAGTGTAAACTGAGTGATAGTCACGATATTTTGCCGGGCCAATGAAGCAATCCCAGTTAAGAGTAGATGGGATTTCTTGCTTTTGTTTTGGAGTGGCAACACCCTGCGGCCAGATTGGGCGGTTTGTGAACGAGTCAACGCGGGTCACCTCACCCACTTCTCCGTTCCACAGCCAGTTGATGGCCTTGCGTGTTCCAGCCATAGATGCGCCTTGGTTACCCATCTGAGTTGCAACCTTGTATTTCTTGGCGAGCATGGCGAGCAGACGTGACTCATACACATAGAGAGTCATTGGCTTCTCCACATACACGTGCTTGCCGGCCATAATTGCGTTGGCGGCGATAATGGCGTGAGTGTGGTCGGCAGTTGCCACCATCACGGCATCTGCGCTCTTCAGCATGTCGTCATACATCTTGCGCCAGTCGCTGTAACGTTTGGCATTTGGATATTTGTCAAATACGTGTTTGGCATACTTCCAGTCAACATCACAAAGACCAATGATGTTTTCAGTTTCCATCTCGCTCAAGTCGGCTGCACCACGGCCTCCGATACCCACACCCAAGATGTTGAGTTTGTCACTTGGAGCTTTCTTTCCACTGTAGGCTTTACCTAAAACTTCTCCTGGAACAATCGAAAAACCGATTGCAGCAGCTGTTCCTGTCTTAAGGAACGATCTTCTTGATATTTTTTCTTTCATGTTTAATAATGTTTTATATTAACATTTGTCAGTTAGGGTCAAATCAGTCAAGCAATGCTTCTGCAAAAAAGCCGCTCATCATCGTTGGTTCAGCAAACCATAGCCATTGGTCATGTGGCGGCGGCGGTCCTTTATCTGCTCCAGGGTCTCCAGGTCGCCTTTGGCCGGCATGCGGTTGCACCAAGCGCTGTCAAGGAATTTCCAGGCATATTCCGAGGCCGACGCCGCGTCCTTAAACGACGGCAACCTTGGGTCATATTTTCCGCTAAGCACCGCATCGGCAAACACGTCACACAGCACATCGAGGTTTTTGCCGCCAAACGGCTTCTCTATTTGCTTCGTGACACTTGTTCCGCGCAAATCCACCACTGCAGTCTTGAAGTCATGGGTCATGCGGGCTATGCCCTTTGTTCCTATTATGTCAACGTAGGAGTTGTGGGTCTGGTCTTTCGACAGCTGACCATACACAAATCCTTGTGTTATGTCAAAAACAATTCCGTTCTCAAACGTTCCGTGGCACTGCAACCACCAGGGGTCTTTGTAGTTCCACATTCTGATTGCCTGCGCGTCCCATGTGGCGTATTCTGACTCTGCATACCAGCGTGCTATGTCCACATAGTGCATTCCGCAATCATGAAACGACGGTCCCTCATATCTGTGTCCCTCGCCAGGAGCAAGCCCTGGGGTCATGTGGCACACTCTGATTATGGCCAAGTCGCCTATTTCGCCCGATGCCACAAATTCCTTTATCGTGTTGTGATACCAGCTGTTTCGCAAATACAAGTTTGCCGCCGAAATCACGTCAGCGCCCTCCACCAGTTTCACGAGCTTTTTTTCGTCTTCAAGTCGTGAGGCTATCGGCTTCTCCGACAATATGTGCTTGCCGTGAGCCACCGCTTTGCACGCTTGCTCATAGCGTGAATCGGCCAAGGCATAAAGAGCCACTGCATCTACACTCGGGTCATTGAATATCACATCTTCATCGGCCACAATTTTCGACTTTGGCGAAAGTTTTGCTGCAAGCTGACGAGACTCTTCTCCCAAATCGCAGATATAGGACACGTTCCATTTTTCGCTTTTGTCCAAAGCCTTAAAAATTTTATTTCCCATTCGGCCAAAGCCAATTAAGCCAATGTTTATTTTTCGTGACATCTAATTCCGTCTAATATCTTTCTTAAAAACTATTCTATAACAATTACAAAATTAGTATTTTATTTCTATAATTCAAATCTTTTGACAAGTTTCAAAACGCCCTTGAACAAAAAGCTGAATTAACATCAAAACAATGGTAAAATTACGTTAAAAAACGCTTGCAAATGCACGCATTCACGCGTTTTTGCAAGCGTTTGTCCTTTTTTGTCACAATGCCATTCTGTGGGCTTAGCCAGCTGTCAAGCTCGGTTTGTGCGCCACACCACCAAACTTCTTATTATTTGGTAAGAAAAGCCTGGGCGTCGAGTGCCGCACGGCAGCCGCTCCCGGCAGCAGCCACAGCCTGCCTGTAAGTGGCATCGGCCACATCTCCGGCGGCAAACACGCCCTCCACACTCGTTGCCTGGCTGCCGGCTTTGGTCACAATGTAGCCATTGCCGTCAAGCTCAAGCTGTCCGCCCAAGAAATCGGTGTTTGGTCTGTGCCCTATGGCAAGGAAAAAGCCGTCAATGGCCAAATCAAACTTCTCCTCCTTGTCAGTGCCTTTGTGCCTCACCAAGTGCGCGCCTTCAACGCCGTTTTCGCCAAACAGCCCCATGGTGTTTGTTTCATACAATATCTCTATGTTTTCCTTTTCAGCCACCCTCTTTTGCATGGCAGCCGACGCCCTCAAGTGGTCTTTACGCACCACCATATACACCTTCTTGGCAAGGTTGCTCAAGTAGTATGCCTCCTCGCAAGCCGTGTCGCCACCGCCCACCACGGCAACCACTTTTTTGCGATAGAAGAAGCCGTCGCACGTTGCACACGCCGACACCCCCATTCCGGCATATTTTTTCTCGTCGGCAAGTCCCAGATATTTTGCCGACGCTCCGGTTGCCACAATCACGGTTTCAGCCTCAATTTGCTCGCTGTTGTCTATCGTGGCCACAAACGGGCGTTTTCCTAAGTCAACCTTGGTCACTATGCCAGTCCTAACGTCAGCACCCACATTGACCGCTTGCTGCCTCATGCGGCTCATCAGTTCCTGGCCGTCAATGCCGTCGGGAAAACCGGGGAAGTTTTCCACCGTGGTCGTCTGCGTGAGCTGGCCTCCGGGTTGCAGACCTTCCACAGTCACGCTCTTTATGTTAGCTCTGGTGGTGTATATGGCTGCCGTGTAGCCGGCAGGTCCAGAGCCTATTATCAAGCATTGCACTCTTTCCATATCCTAATTCTGTTTTTTCTTGGCCGTTTTAACGCAAATCCACCACTTCAGTCCCTGCCGGCACGAGCTTGGGGTCAAACTTAAATGTGCTTGCAGGGTAGCTTGCCTTGGTTTTGTAATCGCTGATTTTGATTGTGTAAGAGGTGCCGTTTGTCATTTCGCACTTCACCTCCGAAATCAGATAAGTGCCGTTTGTCACATACACCAATATCTGGCGTACCTGCGACTTCTTTTTCGGCATCATCTTTATCGTGTAGCAGCCAGGTATCTGCGTGTAGGCCTTCCACATGTTGAAGGTGTTCTTATACGACTGCGCGGCGGCGTATGGGTTAGTGAGCTGCAAGTCGGCTGCCGACGGAGTGGTCACGTTTACCTCTCCTGTTGCCGGCGAATATGACCATTGCGTCTTTCCGTCATACCAGCACTTCACCACATTCGACATCAACCTGAATTTAGAGCCGCTAAGCACAATGCTTCCGTTGTTCACGGTCTTTCCAGCATGCAACGAGTATTTTGCGCTCACAGTTCCGGCTTTTTTCAGAGCCCCCACTGCCTTGTCGAGCACCGAGGCCGGCGTTTGGGCACACGCGCCTGCCGCCATACCCAAAATCATCAGAAACAATAAAGCTAATTTTTTCATCTTATTTCTACGCTTAAAACTTTTTCAATCATTTTTCAAAAATAGTGCCGATTTTGGCACACACGCCGCGTCACTGAAACATTTGCTCCACTTGTATAGGGTCCATGAGCACTTTGCGCGGCTTGCCGCCTTGCGATGCGCTCACTATTCCGGCAGCCTCCATCTGGTCCATCAGTCGCCCGGCGCGGTTGTAGCCTATCGCGTAACGCCGTTGCAGCGACGATGTAGAAGCCACATCGCTCTGCACTATCCAGCGCGCCGCTTCTGCAAACAGCGGGTCTCTGTCGCCAGTGTTGGCTCCGGCAATGCTTCCGCCCTCGTCAGCACCCTCGCCTATGTATTCTGGCAGCAAAAACGGCTGTTCGTGGCTTATGTCCTTGTCATTGTCCTCCTGTTCCGCTATGCAGTCGCAGATGCGTTCCACATCGGGTGTGTCAACAAAAGGGCACTGCAAGCGTGTAATCTCGCCATTGGCTGAAAACAGCATGTCGCCACGACCTATCAAGCTCTGCGCTCCTGGGCGGTCAATGATAATGCGGCTGTCCTGCATCTGCGTCACACGAAAAGCAACACGTCCGGGGAAGTTGGCCTTAATCAAGCCTGTGATTACTTCACGCGAAGGTCTTTGTGTGGCTATTATCATGTGTATGCCCACAGCGCGTGCTTTCTGGGCTATGCGCACTATCGGGGTTTCCACCTCCTTGCCGGCTGTCATAATCAAGTCACTGAACTCGTCGATTATCACCACTATATAGGGCATATAGTCATATTTCGTGCCGTCAGACTTCACCACATTGCGCAATTCGCGCTTCCACTTGCGGTTATAGTCCTCCACCTTGCGCTCATGCTCTTGCTCCAAGATGCGGTATCTGTTCTCCATTTCTTGCACCACGCAGTTCAGAGTCTTCACCACCTTGTCGGTGTCTGTCACAATGCACTTGTCCTCATCTGGCACCATTGCCAAATAGTATTTCTGCAATGCCGAATAAAGGCTGAATTCAACCTTTTTGGGGTCAACCAGCACAAATTTCAGTTCCGACGGGCCTTTTTTGTAGAGCAGCGATGTGATTATCGCATTAAGTCCCACCGACTTTCCTTGTCCTGTGGCACCTGCCACAAGCAAGTGTGGCATTTTGGTGAGGTCAGCCACAAACACCTCGTTCGACACCGTGCAGCCAAGCACCATAGGCAGCTTGCAGTTAGTGTTTTGAAAAGCTTTCGACTCCAGCACATCGCGCATCGACACCACCTGCGGGTCGTGGTTTGGCACCTCAATTCCTATCGTGCCGCGCCCAGGCATGGGGGCTATTATTCTTATGCCAAGTGCCGACAAGCTCATGGCTATGTCGTCCTCAAGCCCCTTGATTTTTGCCACCTTTATGCCATCTTCCGGCACTATCTCGAAAAGCGTCACAGTGGGGCCCACATGCGCCTGAATACTTTTCACGCTTATTTTGTAGTTGTTGAGCGTTTCTATGATGCGTTGCTTGTTGGCCTCCTGCTCCTCCACATCTACGCTTACTCCCTTGTTGTCAAACTTTTGCAGCAAGTCAAGGCTTGGAAACTTGTAGTGCATATACTCACCTGTGGGGTCGTGCGGATTGCTCACGCCGTTGGCTTTCTGTATCGTAGTGACTATCGTCTGCATCTGCGGCTCCTGTTTTGCGGCATTTTTCTGCGGTTCCACCGGCTTTGTGCGCCTGTCTTTCATGCCGGCAATTTTGCTGCCAAACGTGTTTTGGCGTGGTGCTTTCTCTGCTTTTGCGCCTCTTTCTGAGTCGCCCAAAAACGACGCCACATTGGTGTTTCCGCTTTGAGCTTCTTCCACACTTATCTCGTCGCCATTGAATTTCTTCAGATTAGGCAACTTCTTGGGTATCTTGTGATAAATGCTCTTTATGGAGTTGTAGCACACAAGCACCCACACCATTGCTATCACAAAATTCACGGCTATCATGCCATAAATTCCCGACAATCCGAGCAGCATCGTGTTGGCATACTTGCCAAACTCACCACCGAGCGGAAAGAACGTCAGGTCGAAACCCAGTGTGCAAGCCCCAACAATCATGGAGCATGTGAATATGCTGAACAGCGACATCAGCGAATATGAAAAGAAATATGATTTTTTCCTGCGTGCCAACCGCAGCCCTATCACAAACAGCCACCACACTATTATCAGCGCAGCCACACCCACACCGTCAGATATGAAGAAGTTGGCCAAACTTGCCCCAACGGCCTTGCCGGCATTTTTTATCGACAGCGGCGAGTGCGCGTTTTCCATTACCGTGTAGTTGACCACACGGTTTTGGTCGCTTGCTCCTGCCGTGAAGAAAAACGACAAGAAGCTCAAACACAAATATGCGGCAAAGAGCATAAGCACCACGCCCATTGCCAAGCGTGTGCGCTCGTTGCCGAAAAACGCCTTCACCTTTTCCCAGCGTGTCATCTGCTTTGCTTCGGCTTGCTTTCGCGCAGCCTCGGCCTGGCGATATTTGGCCGACTCTTTCACGCTCGTCAAGTCCACGTTGAAATTGTTGTCTTCTGGATTATCTTTTTTCATATCTCGCATTATTCTATTTCTTCGTTATATCAGTTTTTGTTTATTTTCTAAATTCCATGTCCGTCCGGCACTATTCTTTGAACCAAAACGCCGGGGTGAACACCACCAGCACCGTGAACAGCTCCAAACGGCCAACCATCATTTCAAACGACAGCATCCATTTCACAGCGTCAGGAAGCTCCAAAAACGAGCCGTCAACACCGGTCACGCCATAGCCGAAACCCACATTGCTCAACGCCGACATCGACGTGAACAGCGAGTCAAACATGGGCACATCATAGGCAGTCATCACCACAGCACCCACCACCAGTGCTATCATATACACCGAGAAAAACGCCACAACCTTTGCCACCACCGCCCGATTGAGCGACCGTCCGTCTATTCTCACGGCCATCACGGCATTTGGGTGCAGCACCTTGTAGAACGAGTTTTTCGTGTTCTTCAACATCACTATCAGGCGGTCAACCTTGGCACCTCCTGCCGTTGACCCTGCCATTCCGCCCACAAGCATGCACAGCATCAGTATCAGCGATATGAATTCACCCGATGCCTCATAGTCTATGGTCGAAAAACCAGTTGAGGTTATGGCCGATATGGTGTCGAATATGGCATACACAATCCTGTCGCTCCAGTCGTCGCAGAAATTCTCATAGGTCATGCGCAATATTATCACCACCGATGCCACCACCACTATCATGAAATACCACTTAAACGTGTCGTTGTGCCTAAGCGGCTTAAACCGGCCGCGCGTCACGCCAAACAGCAGCGTAAAGTTCACACCGCCCAAAAACATAAACAGCATCACCACCGAATCTATGTAGTAGGAGTGCCAATAGTGCAGTCCGTCGGCTTTTGTCGAGAAACCACCGGTCGATATTGTTGCCAAAGCGTGGCAAATGGCGTCAAAAAAGCCCATTGGCTTCACCAGCAGCAGCGTGAGCACCACAGTCATGCCTATATACAAAAACCACAAGTCTTTTGCCGTCTGGCTCACGCGTGGGCGCATACGGTCGTGCGTTATGCCGGTCACTTCGGCATTAAACAAGGCTATTCCGCCTGTGGAGTTGAGCATAGGCACCACGGCGAGCGTGAAGAGTATTATTCCCATTCCGCCCAGCCAATGCGTGGCCGACCGCCAGAACAGCAGTCCGTGCGGCACCGCCGACAGGTCGTCAAGTATGGTCGCGCCTGTGGTCGTGAACCCAGACATTGTTTCAAAATAGGCATTTGCCACACTGTGGCACACTCCCGAAAACAAAAACGGCAACATGCCGAATGCCGAGAAAAACGCCCAGATTATTGCCGTGAGCAGCAGTCCCTCGCGGCTTCCCATGTTCAAGTTCTTGGGGTGTATGCAAAACGCCATCACAGCACCTGTTCCGACGGTTATCAGTGCCGAATACAAAAACGCCCGCAGTGTCGTCTCCTCGCCATAGCAGGCACTCACACACAGGGGCAGCAGCATATACACGCCCTCTATCATGAGCAGCCAGCCCAGCACGCGGAGAACTATGGGCAGATTTATATTTTGAGTGAACTTGCGCATTTGTCAGTTAAATATCTTCTCTATTTTGTGAATTGACCCAGACAGGCAGAAAATCACCACATGGTCGCCAGCCTGCAGGCGTGTGTCGCCTTTCACAAGCTGTCCCTCGCCGTCGCGCACAAGGCCGGCTATGGTCATGTCCTTGGTCAGCTTCAAGTCTTTCACCGCGCCGTGCGTCACCTTTGAGCCTTCTTTCACCTCAAGTTCAGCCACCTCGGCGTCGGCCAGAGCCAGGCACTTTGCGTTTGTGGCGTCACTGTCGAGCAATATTTGGAATATGCGGCTCGACGCAAGCAGTTTTTTGTTGACCACCATGCCTATGTTCAGCCCCTCGGCCTCGCTTATGAAGTGTATGTTCTCCACCTCGGCTATGGTTTTCCTTATGCCGTGTTCCTTGGCCATCATGCAGCCAAGTATGTTGGCTTCGGAGCTGCCGGTTAGTGCCACAAACACGTCGTAGTCGCTTAGGCCCTCGCTCTCAAGTATGTCGAAGTCGCGCGCGTCGCCATGCACTATGTTGCAGTATGGCAACACGTTGGCCAGATAGTCGCAGCGGTCCATGTCCTTGTCAATTATTTTCACCCTATAACGGTTCTGAACCATTTGCGCAAGCTGCACGGCAATCGGGTTTCCGCCCATTATCAGCACCTTGCCCACATCGATCTTCTCTTTGCCACATATATCCACCACCTCGTCTATATGGTCATGCGTGGTGGCTATATAAGCTATGTCGTTTTCCATTATCACATCGTCGCCTCGCGGTATGATTGTCTCGCGGTTGCGTTTGATTGCCGACACATGCAGAAAGCTCGACACCTCACTCAAGTCCTTGAGTCTGTGCCCCACCAGCTTGGCATTGTTGCGCAGTTTCACGCCCACCACTATCAGTTCGCCGTCAAACAGCTCAAACCAGTTGCGCACCCAAGTGCGCTTCAATGCGGTGATTATTTCTTTCGACGCCAAATATTCCGGATAAATCAGGTTGTCAACGCCCAGAGCGGTAAAATAGTCTTTGTGCTCTTTCTTCAAGAACTCGTCGTTGTCAATTCGCGCCACCGTTTTTTTCGCGCCAAGGCTTTTTGCCATGGCGCAAGCCACCAGATTGCGCGACTCAAATGGCGTTACGGCTATGAAGAGGTCGGCGCTGCCCACGTTCACGTCGCGCATCACCTCAAACGAGATTGCGCTGCCCACGTAAGTCATCAGGTTATATTTTTCAAGGTTGGCAAGTTTAATGGCATCGTTGTCAATCACTATAATGTCTTGATTTTCGTTAGAGAGCATTTTTGCCAAATGCGTTCCCACTTCGCCAGCCCCTGCTATCAATATCTTCATTCCGCAATTCAGTTTTTTAACAAATTCTTGATTGTGGCATATATCCACTTGCTGTCGTAGTGGCACAGCTCATGCAGTTCTTTCACCGAGCCGTGCTCCACAAACCTGTCTGGCATGCCGAGCCGTGTCACCCGGCACCCGCAGCCGTGGTCAGCCACATATTCTGCCACTGCGCTGCCCAGTCCGCCCACAGTAGTGCCGTCTTCCACAGTCACAATAGCGTCATATTTTGCAGTCACTTCCTGCAATATGTCCTCATCTATGGGCTTCAGGAATATCATGTCATAGTGCGCCACGTCGGTGCCCTCGTCATGCAGCTGCGCCACGGCTTTTGCCGCGTCGTTGCCGGCATGCCCTATGCTAAGCACCGCCACACGGCTGCCGTCAGAGAGCTTGCGCCCCTTGCCTATGGGTAACTCGTGCATTTCGTTGTGCCAGTCAACAAGCACACCGCTGCCACGCGGATACCTGATGGCAAACGGCCCATAGTCGCGCAACTGCGATGTGAACATCAGGTTGCGCAAATAGTGCTCATTCATAGGAGCAGACACTATCATGTTGGGTATGCTGCGCAGATATGCCAAGTCAAATGCGCCGTGATGAGTCACGCCGTCCTCACCCACGACTCCGCCGCGGTCAATGCAAATCGTCACCGGCAGTTTCATTATGGCCACGTCATGTATCAGCTCGTCGTAGCCTCGCTGCAAAAACGAGCTATATATGCAGCAGAATGGGTGCAATCCGTCTTTCGCCATTCCACCGCTGAAAGTCACCGCATGCCCCTCGCTGATTCCCACGTCGAAAGTTCGGTCAGGAAACGCTTTCTGCATCATGCTCATCGACGTTCCGCTGGGCATTGCCGCCGTCACACCCACGATTTTATCGTTCTTTTCGGCAAGTTCCACCAGCGTGTGCCCAAACACGTCTTGATATTTCGGCGGTTTGTTTTCGCTGCTGCCAGTCTGTCTTTTGCCCGATTCCTCGTCAAATTTGCCTGGCGCATGCCATGTGGTGGGGTCAGCCTCTGCCGGGGCATAACCTTTGCCCTTGCGCGTGTGCAGGTGTATCAGTTTTGGGCCCGACATGTCTTTCACATCGCTGAATATCTTCACGAGTTTCACCACATCGTGACCGTCAAATGGGCCAAAGTAGCGAATGTTAAGCCCCTCGAATATGTTTTGCTGCCCCGAAAGCAGCGATTTCATCGCATTGTTGAACCTCAGCACTATGCCCTTGCCGTGGTCAGTGATAATGCCGTGTTTGCGGCAAAACCTATACAGTTTGTAGCGCACAGTGTTATATCGCTTCGAAGTCGTCAGGTCGGTCATGTATTCGCCCAGCGAACCCACATTGGCGTCAATCGACATGTCATTGTCATTAAGCACAATGAGCAGATTGTTGTTGTGGATTGCGGCATTGTTCAACCCCTCAAACGCAAGTCCTCCGCTTATCGAGGCGTCGCCTATCACCGCCACCACCTTGCGGTTTTCGTTGTTTTCAAGCTCAGCGGCTATCGACATTCCCAGAGCTGCCGAAATGGAGTTTGAGGCATGGCCTGCCGTGAAAGTGTCATACTCGCTTTCCGCTGGATTTGGAAATCCGCTCATGCCCTTAAACTGGCGCAAATGCTCAAAATCGCCGAGTCGCCCAGTTAGTATCTTATGGGCGTAGGCCTGGTGGCCGACGTCCCACACAAGGCGGTCGTATGGGGTGTCAAACACATAGTGCAATGCCACTATTATATCCACTGCTCCCATGCTTGAGGCAAAGTGACCAGGGTTGTGCGAAAGCGAGTGAATCAGAAAGCCGCGTATTTCCGCGCACACTTCTGGCAGTTGGCTCACATCGAGTTTCTTCAAATCGGCCGGAGAGTCAATCTTCGCAAGAAGCGGAAAGTGCTGCCTTATATATTCTTTATCCGACATTACTGATTGTCTTTTCTTCCTTTTTCAACATATTTCTTGTAAAGCGGCACAAACACCACAATTCCCGACGCAACTATCGTGAATATCGTCATGAAATCAATGCGCGCTGCTCGCTGCAAAAGCACATAAACCAAAAACAGCCACAATGCGGCTATAAACAAAAACCTGATAATGTTACCTGTGCTCATTTGTCACCTGATGTTTGTTCACACATTACCTTGCAAAGATAATGCAAATCACACGCAGAACATCACGTTTTTCTTGAATATTATGTCAAGGTTTGCCTTTTATCGCAAAAAATTGCAAAAAAACAAAACGCTGCTTCCGCTTACCATTTCACCGCACATTTTCCGCTTCAGTCACCGTCTTTTCCACCATATTGTGCATAAAAGCGCTCTGTTAGCGCTACGCCTAATGCCGCCAAACCCAGCATTATAAAAAACACTCGCAATTAGCTTGAAGTAACAAAAATTTAATTAATTTTGCCTTTGGAGATATGGTAATAATAGTGTTTGTTTGCTCTTACACACTTCAAATTCAATACTTTTATTGCTAATCACCAAAAATTCAATTATTTATTTTTCATCAAACTCACGTTAATTTATTAAAAGTATGAAGTCAAAGCTTATCATCGGCGCCATGATTGGCGTCGTCCTGTCGTGGGGATTTACAGCCAGAGCCGTGCCAACAAAGGCTCCAAGGCTTGTGAAAGGAACAGTCGAGGTCACCGACACCTTGCTGAGTGAGAATTTTGCCAAGTTTACACAAGGCTCTGAGGCTTCGCCCACATCTACCGACCTTGCATCTTCCGGCACAATAGCAAGCAAGTACACAAAAACTGCCGGTTGGACCGGCGAGTCAGTCTATCAAGCCGGTGGAGTTGCCTATCTCGGCATGGACGCTTTCGGCTGGTTTCCGGGCAAGATAGCAACTCCAGCATTTGATGCGAGCAAAGGTTCTACAACATTTACAGTCACATTCCGTGCACGCAGCACACAAAAGTCCGACAAACTTATTGTTAACCGCAAATCAGGCGGAAATCAGAACATCGACATAACAAACGAATGGAAATCATTCTCTGTGAATTACACTGCTGGTGCCAATGCCGAGCAAATCACATTCTCGCCCAGCAATAATGAGTGTTTCATCGATGACATTGCTATCATCACCACTCACAGCGAGGAGGCCGATGTGGCTCCTGTGGGTGCAATAATCTATGAAAATTTCAACAAGTTTACGGCTGGCACCGAAAATGCTCCTAAAAAAGGCGACCTCAAAGGCTTGGTTAACATTCCCGACACTCTAACCATTGCGCCGGGCTGGAAGGGCGAAGGCATCTATCAAGCCGGTGGCTCTGCCTATGTGAGCGCATACGGCAACGACAATGCCCAGGGCTACATAAAGACCCCTGTCGTTAACCTCGCCAACAACGCAGGCACTTTCACGCTGCAATTCCGCTCCAAGTTCTATGGCGGTGGCATAACCGCACAGTCAAGTGTGATTGGCGCGCTCTACGACGTGAGTGGTGCCCAACCAGTGCTTGTTGAGACGCAGTATGCCGACATCACCACCGATTGGGGCGAATACACGCTCACTTTCAACCGCGGCACGGCAAAATGCTACATGCAGCTCTATTTCTATGCTGGTGAGGGCTGGCTTGACGATGTGGCTCTTGTGCAGCCAGTGAGCGAGCTCACAGCCCCTGTGGCTTTAGACTACACAAAACTCACCGACACTGGCTTCACTGCCAACTGGCAAGCTGTTGACGGCGCCGACTCTTATCTGCTGAGTGTGTATGAGCGCGGCAACGGCACCCGCACCTATGTGTTTGAAGACAAAGCCGTGTCTGGTTTGACCTACGATGTGACTGGCATTGACACCTCTAAGCCTTACTATTACAATGTAAAAGCTGTGAAAGGCGACAAGAAGTCAGTGCAATCAAACCAAATTGAGGTGCTTGGCCTCGCAGAGCCAGAGCTGCTTCAGGCAAGCAATGTGACCGCTTCATCGTTCGATGCCAACTGGCGGCCAGTCAACCGTGCCACCACTTACGAACTCACAACCTATGTGAAGCACACAGCTGCTCAAGATGAGTCCTACGACATCATCAACGAGGACTTTGACGGATTTAAGAGTGGCACCATAGCCAACCCGGCTGCATGCTCTGTGCTTGAGTGGAACATCAACGACAAGATTTCGCGCGCCGACTGGGTTGTGCGCAACCGCATTGACGCCGCAGGCACGGTGGGACTTGACAACTCGTTCCAAAGCGAATATGGCACTTCTTGGTTGCACTCTCCTGTACTCGACCTCAGCAATGCCGACGGCAAAGTGAACATTTCTGTTAAAGTATATGGCAAAGACGTTAAGCAATACACCGTTAGCCTTTGCGATAGTAACGGCAATGTGATTTCTTCTTACGACGGTTCTGCCACAGCCGACTGGAGCACTGCCTCATTCACCCTGACAGGCGGCACAAAGGCTTCTTACATCAGCTTCGACATTCCGGCAAGCCAAACAGGCCAACTTTTCATCGACAAGCTGCAAGTGAGCCAGAACCTCGCTGCCGGCAACACGATTACAGTGCCTTACTTTGGCAAAGAGGTGTCTAACGTGAAGTCAGCCGAGCTGATAACCACCACAGTCAGTGTGCCAAACTGGACTGATGCCGACGTGTATTCCTACACTGTGCGCTCTCGTCGCATATTCTCATCGCAGTACATCACAGTGCGCTACATCTATAGCCACCGCCCCACTCCAGTGGTGGTTGAAAAATTGCCGTCAACCGGTGTTGATGGCATAAGCGTTGAGGCTGCCACAGAATGTGAGCACTACAACTCTGCTGGCCAGCGTATAGCTGCCGACGCTCCAGGCTTGCACATCGTGCGCATGAGCGACGGCACAAGCAAAAAAGTGCTTGTTAAGTGATAATCTGACTTATCGTCCATAGCCACACAACACTGGCTATCTAAAAAAACTAAACTGCACCCCAGAAGTTAGACCAAAAACTTTTGGGGTGCAGTTCTATTTTGACACTGTCCACTGTCTCTCTTTTTGTCAATCCAAACGAGGGAGGATGTGCCGGAGGTACGCGTATCACACAAACCAACACAGCCCCTTGTTCACCATAAGCCACACACAGCAGGATTGTTTGCGGCAAGGCATTTCGCTATTTCATAGCGCAAATGATTTTGTCATATTTATTCTATTCATTAACTTTGCGACAATCAAATACACTCTATATAAGTGAACAATCAGTTTTTCAGCAACTTCAAAGCAAAACACCCGATAGTCACCAACGCTATTCTCATTTTGTTGGCATTTTGGGCTATTTGCTATGCCAGTCTCTTGGCTATCGACATATTCACGGCTCATGGTCAGCAAAAGAAAGTGCCCGATGTTAGGCAGCTGCCCATTGACCAAGCCATTGCCAAGCTTGAGGACGCAGGCTTCAAGTGGGCTATTTCTGACTCTATCTACAACGACCAATTCAAACCTGGAGCTGTGATTGACCAGAACCCCAAGCCCAACACCTACGTCAAGGCCATACGCACAATCTACTTGAGCATCAATGCGCTGTCGCCACGCACTGTGCCACTGCCGGTGCTCACCGAGATTTCCATACGTCAGGGTCTATCCATGCTTCAGTCAATGGGATTTAAAAACATTCAGGTTGACACCGTGCCGTCTGAATACGAGAGCCTTATCCTCAAAGTCACCGTCAACGGCCATGAGGTGAAGCCTGGCACTCACGTCACCATCAACTCGGTGATTAAGCTCACCATGGGCGACGGCTCCATAACTGACATCAACCCCGACTCCGTGCTCGACTCGCACACCATCGATTCGCTTGAGAACAAGATGAACGCCAAAAAAGAAGAGGAAGAAATCCTGTTCTGACGCACGCACTCTCCCACAAAAGAAAAGCCACAATTCTGCACGGCAAAGTTTATCATCTTTTCAATTTCTGCAATGGACGAAGATTTAGATTTAGATTTCACTACCACCGACGATAATTTGCACTCCGAAATCCAGCAAGATTTCAGCGAACCCGACTTCAGCGAGAATGGCCGCGATTTTTGGGAACACTACCACTTCGATGTGGAAAAAGGCCAAGTGCTGCTGCGCATCGACAAATATCTCTCCGAGCGCATCAAGGGCACTTCACGCAACCGCATACAAAATGCCGCCGAGGCCGGCTGTATTCGCGTCAACGGCAAGCCTGTGAAGTCTAACTATCGTGTACACCCTGCCGATGTCATAAGCGTTGTCATGGACCGTCCACGCTATGAGAATGAAATCATTGCGCAAGACATTCCCATCGACATTGTGTATGAGGATAGCGACCTTCTTGTGGTCAACAAGCCTGCAGGCATGGTGGTACACCCTGGCCATGGCAATTACGACGGCACCCTCGTCAACGCCCTGGCATGGCATTTCAAAGACAACCCCGACTACGACGTTACCGACCCTCGCATGGGGCTCGTTCATCGCATCGACAAAGACACTTCGGGGCTTCTTGTGGTGGCTAAAACACCCAAGGCCAAGACTTCTCTCGGCTTGCAATTCTTCAACAAGACCACCAAGCGGCAATACATTGCCGTGGTGTGGGGCGAAATGAAAGAAACCGACGGCACTGTGGAGGGCAACATAGGCCGCAGCTTGCGCGACAGACTGCAAATGGCTGTGTTTCCTGACGGCGACATGGGCAAACATGCCGTGACCCATTACCACACGCTCGAAAACCTCGGTCATGTGGCTGTTGTCCGATGCCAACTCGAAACAGGACGCACACACCAAATCCGCGTTCACATGAAATATATCGGTCACCCGCTTTTCAACGACGAGCGCTATGGCGGCGACAAGATTTTGCGTGGCAACACATCGGCAAGCTACACGCACTTTGTGCAAAACTGCTTCAAGATTTGCCATCGTCAGGCTCTTCACGCCAAGACTCTTGGCTTTGTGCACCCCACCACCCACAAGCAAATGGACTTCGACAGCGAAATTCCTGCCGACATGCAGGCCCTCATTGCCAAATGGCGAGACTACTGCAACTCGCAGAAATAAGCAGGTCAACCTCATTTGCCTGCGCCTCACTGCACCTTAATTTGAGCAAGATTTGTTGCCGTTTCATTCTTTTTCACTACCTTTGGAAAACTACTTTAGTGCTTAACATATTATTATAAACATATCTTATTATGGAAGACGAAAACATCATAACCCCTTCTGAGTTCTCCGACATCTGCCCTATCGCCGATAAGGATTTCCACAACGAAATGTCAATCTTGGTGCAAGAACCAGGATTTCGCAACATAATCAACATGTTCCTTCCGGGCTACAAGTATTCGCAGCTCGTGCGTGTGCTTCTCAGCCTCAACAACAAGAAGGACTGGCAACTGAAAATCATGAAGCCGTTTATGGACGGTCTGCTGGCCAAGACCACAAGCGGACTCACCGTGAGCGGACTCGAGAATCTTGACAAAAACACGCCAAACGTGTTCATCACCAACCACCGCGACATAGTGCTCGACTCTGCACAACTTAGCTACTCTCTCATCAAGGGCGGATTTGACACTTGCGAGATTGCCATTGGCAACAACCTCCTCATTTTCGACTGGATTAACAAGCTCGTGCGTCTCAACAAGTGCTTCATCGTTAAGCGCAACCTCGGCCGCATGCAGACGCTTGCCGCCGCAATACAGCTGTCAAAATACATTCATTTCGCCCTCACCGAGAAGCACGCCTCCATTTGGATTGCCCAGCGCGAGGGTCGCTGCAAAGACAGCAACGACCGCACCCAAGAGAGCCTCATAAAGATGCTTTCCTACGGCAACCGCGACAAGTCGTTTATCGAGAGCCTCAAGGAGCTAAACATTGCCCCAATAGCCATCAGCTATGAGTACGACCCCAACGACTATCTCAAGGCTCGCGAATTCTTGCTCAAGAGCAAAGACCCGAACTTCAAGAAGTCGCCCGAAGACGACCTCATCAGCATGAAGACCGGTCTGCTTGGCTTCAAAGGACAGGTGCACTACTCGTTCACACCGTGCATCAACAACGAGCTCGACAACATTCCCGAGGACCTCGACAAGTTCCTTGCCATAAGCCGCGTGTGCACCATAATAGACCATTGCATACACGCCAACTACAAGATTTTCAAGACCAACTACATGGCTCACGACATTCTTTTCGACAACAAGAAGTTTGCCGACAAATACACTCCCGAAGAGCTTGACGGTTTCAAGAAATATCTGTCTGACCAAATCGACAAAACCGACATTCCTCTGCAAGAGTTCGACCGCTACTATATGTACAGCAAAATGCTGCAAATGTATTCCAACCCTCTCACCAACCAGCTCGACGCTCTCGGTTGACGTTAGGGCATAACTCGTTGAAAAAAAAGAACAAAAAACTCTCTCCATTTTTCCATAAAAAGAAAAAAAGTAATTCTTATTAAATAATGCGGTTTCACTGGATTCCACTCATTTTGTTCCTGATTGCTAATTTTGCTGTCGATTGGGGCATTTTTAAGCATTTGACCAAACCCAAGCAGGCTTCACGTTGGGCTGCTGTGGCGCACACGACGATTGCCGCTGTGCTGTTTGCCGTGGTGGTGGCCGCCATGGTCA
Organism: uncultured Muribaculaceae bacterium; assembly: GCA_934636465.1. Taxonomy (GTDB): domain Bacteria; phylum Bacteroidota; class Bacteroidia; order Bacteroidales; family Muribaculaceae; genus Sodaliphilus. Next base: position 33,891 of record CAKUAR010000009.1, on the reverse strand, counting down.
TAATCAGCTCCAGTCCGCAAACCACTGGCATGCTGTGGGTGGAATGGCTAATCTACACTTATTTGGCATTTTACATTCCCAAATATTTGTGGCTGATTGTCAACTCCATATCATTGTTGCCGTTTTTAACCGCAAAAGCCAAGAAGTTTGTTAAAACATGCGCATCGTGCGTTGCCGTGCTCACATTCATAATCATGTGGTGGGGAGCCTTAATCACTCCGCGCACACATGACGTCACCCGACAGACCCTATATTTCAGCAATCTGCCCAAGGAATTCGACGGCTATCGCATAGTCCACATCAGCGACATGCACTTGTTGTCCTATGGCAGCGACACCACGTTTGTGTCGTCGTGCGTCGATGCCGTCAACGCCTTGCAGCCCGACATCGTGTGCTTCACCGGCGACCTTGTGTCGATGCGCTCATGCGAGGCTTTTCCGTTCCGCAGTGTGCTGTCACGCCTAAAGGCCCGTGACGGTGTTCTCTCGGTGCTCGGTAATCACGACTACGACGACTATGTGCAGTGGCCTACCGAAGCTCAAAAAATGGCTGACCGCGACTCGTTGCGCCAGTTTCAGGCAAGCGTTGGCTGGACTCTGCTCAACAATGCCACCCACACCGTGAAGCGTGACTCCGCGCGCATTTGCTTCATAGGCACCGAAAACTACGGCGAACCGCCGTTTCCCAAGTATGGCAACCTGCGCAAAGCCTACCCGTGGGTCAACGACTCCCGATTCAAGATTCTGCTCCAGCACAATCCCTATGCGTGGCACACCCACATAGTGGGCAAGACCAACATTCAGCTCATGCTGTCGGGTCACACCCATGCCATGCAAGTCATGCTGTCGGTCTTTGGCCACCGCTATTCGCCTGCCGCATGGCGTTACAAAGAATGGGGCGGTGCCTACAAATATGGCGGCCAAGTGCTCTACGTCAACATAGGTTTGGGCGAGGTGGGCATACCGGCACGCATTGGCGCAACTCCCGAAATCACGCTAATCACACTGAAAAAGAAACAATAACCACTCAAAACAACCATTATATATATGCCCGACAAGTTAACACTGCTCATTTCACAAGAGCTTAACATTCCAGTTGACAAAGTTCACAACACCGCCAGTCTACTGAGCGACGGCGCCACAATTCCGTTTATCAGTCGCTACCGCAAGGAAGCCACTGGCGGACTAAACGAGGTTGACATTCAATCCATCGAGGCTCGGTTAAACTACTACAACGAACTCCAGAAACGCCGCTCCACAATTCTCAACACCATCATGGAGCAAGGCAAGCTCACCGATGAGCTGTCAACCAAAATCATGAACTGCTGGAACTCCACCGAACTTGAGGACATATATCTGCCCTACAAACCCAAAAGGCACACAAGGGCACAAACCGCACGCGACAATGGCCTTGAGCCGCTTGCCAAAATCATCATGGCACAGCATGGCGATGACATTGCTTCGCGAGCCAAGCGCTTTGCCAACAGCGACACCGTCAAAACCGCCGACGATGCCATAGCCGGAGCCAAAGACATAATTGCAGAGTGGATTTCTGAAAACACAGCCGTGCGCAATTCTGTGCGCCGCTCTTTCCGCCACGAGGCCGTTCTTTCGTCACGCTACGTCAAGGGCAAGGAAATCGAAGGCCGCAACTACGAGAACTACTACGAGTATTCGCAGCCGTTAAGCCGTGTTTCATCGCACCAGCTGCTCGCCATAAGACGCGGTGAGAAAGAAGGCTTTCTGAAAGTGGCCATCAACATCAATGGCGAGCGTGCCATCGACAACATAGCGCGCATCGTGGTCAAAGACAAGTCGCAAGCGTCACAACTGCTCATGGAGGCCGTTGACGACAGCTACAAGCGGCTCATCAAGCCGTCTATCGAGACCGAGTTTGCTGCCATGGCAAAAACCAAGGCCGACGACGAGGCAATCTCCATGTTTGCCCAAAATGCACGGCAGCTATTGTTTGCCCCGCCCCTTGGCCACAAGCGTATTCTTGCCGTTGACCCAGGTTTCCGCACCGGTTGCAAAGTGGTTTGCCTTGATGAGCAAGGCAATCTCCTTTGCCACGACGTGATATATCCCACCGCGCCGCACTACGACATCGACGGTGCTGCCGACAAGATTGCAAACCTCGTCAAAACCCACAAAATCGACGCCATTGCCATAGGCAACGGCACGGCAAGCCGCGAAACCGAGAAGTTTCTGAAACGCCAGCACCTTGGCCTCGACATATATGTGGTGAGCGAGAATGGGGCTTCCATTTACTCCGCTTCCAAGATTGCACGCGACGAGTTCCCAGACCAAGACGTCACCGTGCGTGGTGCCGTGTCGATAGGCCGCCGCCTGCTCGACCCACTTGCCGAACTCGTCAAGATTGACCCAAAATCCATAGGCGTAGGGCAATATCAGCACGATGTTGACCAGACAAAACTCAAAGAGTCGCTTAATTTCACGGTTGAAAGCTGTGTTAATCGCGTGGGCGTGAACATCAACACTGCCTCAAAAGAGCTTTTAACCTACGTTTCCGGCCTTGGACCACAACTGGCCAAAAACATCGTTGACTACCGTGCCCAGAACGGGCCGTTCAAGTCACGCGACGAAATTCTCAAAGTGCCCAAAATGGGCAAAAAGACGTTCACGCAATCTGCCGGCTTCTTGCGAGTGCCCGACAGCAGCAATCCGCTCGACAACTCGGCAGTGCACCCCGAACGCTACCGCCTCGTCACACAAATGGCGGCCGACTGCGGTTGCACCGTGGCGCAACTGATAGCCGACAAAGAGCAACAGCAGAAAATCGACATAAAGAAATACATCTCCAGCGATGTGGGCGAACCCACCTTGCGCGACATTATGAATGAGCTTGACAAGCCAGGACGCGACCCGCGCTCCACGGCCGAGGTCATTGAGTTCGACGACAGCGTGCACGACATCACCGACCTCAAAGTGGGCATGGAGCTTAACGGCGTGGTCACCAACATCACGCAATTCGGCGCTTTCGTTGACATAGGCATACACACCAACGGACTGGTGCACGTCTCCGAAATGGCAGACCGTCGTGTCACCAACCCCTCTGCTGTTGTTCATATCAGCCAGCACGTCAAAGTGCGCGTCAAGCAAGTGGACCTCGACCGCAAGCGCATATCACTCACAATGAAAGGTATCAAGAATGAATAAAGTGGCATTAAGCATCAGCAGCAACGTGCCATGCGGCACCGATGCCATACGCACTGCCGCCACATGGCTTCGCACACTGTTGTGCCAGTTCCGCATATCAAGCACCTATAGCACCCAGAGCCGCACCGCCACCTATTGCAACGCCGTGGCAGTAGGCACATGCCACCACACAGCCGACCAGCTCAACCAGCTGTTCAAAGCCTACGAACTGGCGCATGGCCGCGACGCCAAAGCTCGCCAAGAGCACGTCACCCCCATTGACATCGACATAGTGGTGTTCAACGACACTGTGCTCCGCAAGTGGGACTTCAACCAGCAATTCTTCAAAATAGGCTGGACCCAGCTCACCGGCAGCGACAGCCAGCAAAGCACAACAAAAGAATAATTCTCATCACACACAACAATGAAACAAAAAACACTTCTTCAGCGCATCATAGCCGTCATTCTGCTAATTCTGGCAATAGCCTACATCGTCATGCCCTACGATTTCGACGACCTCGGCGTTTTAGGCTATGCTGACGACTTCTTCCTGTTTATGGCTGCATTCACATACATGCAGTGCACTTTTCAACGCCCAGAGCGGCATTTCCTGCGTCGCCAGCTCTGCATGCTGTCGGTTGTGTTCCTTTGCCTCGCCATCTGCTGGGCAGCCATACTCGCCTTCACCCCACTCCCCGCGCTCCTCTAACCCCACCCTCCCCCACAAAAAAAATTTGGAGACTTTGCTTTTTCACAAAATCTCCAAACTCTCAAATTTCGTTACTTTGTTATACGCTATCTTATTTTTCGGCCTTGTTTGCTAAAATTCCAAGGGCCATATCTAAGATTTTCGTATCATCAAGAATCACAATTCCGCCGTCAGGACCTGGTTCTATATGCACTCCCATGTTGTTGCCCACATCATAATTAGAGCCTCCAAAATAATTCCTCACTGTTTGAACGGTTACATTCAATTTGTCTGCAATAACGTGGGTTGAACCTGATGGCAAGCTGTCCTTAATCCTGCGGAGTTCGTTAAATGAAATAGTCTTTGGCATGATAATAACTGTTTTTATGTCAAACAATAAATTTGTTATTTGCCATAAATTTAATACAAATGTTTCAATAAAAAAAATATTTCAGGACTATTTCTCAACTATTTTTTCAAGCAAAAGCACCCGTAAATGCTACTGCTACCAGTATCAAGACATTAGCCAGCACTGCCGCCGAAAGCATCAGTGCATCTTGTGGCGTGAATTTCACCACAGCCCACTTGCCGGTGTCGTGCCCATATTTGCACCAAAACCAAGCCACAACCACGCCGGCAGCCACACCTATCAAGGCTCCGCACACTATGTCGCCAGGATAATGCACTCCCAGATATATTCTGCTATATGACACCAGCACCGCCCAGCCAAGCATGGCACACGTCACGCGCCTGTTTCTGAACAGCAGCGCAATCAGTGTAGCAACGCCAAAGGAGTTGGCTGCATGGCTCGACACAAAGCCGTAAAGTCCGCCGTGGTAACCGTTGACCACATGTATCGTGGCAGCCAAGTCGGGATTGTGCGACGGGCGTAAACGCTCCACTATGGGCTTTATTATGCCCGACGACACTTGGTCGGCAATGGCTATCACAACCGCCACAGCAAGCACCGTGAGCAGTGCCGTGCGCCAGCCTTTGTCGCGAAGCGTCAGCAGCAGTGCCACTATCATCAGCAGCCAGGCAAACTTACCGGCCACAAGCCACATGAAATTGTCGAAATATGCGTTATGGCAACCGTTCAGTGCCGAAAACAAAGCCACGTCAAACTCGCGTAATGTTTCCATCAGTGTCGTTGTCAATTATATGTTGTTATCTGTATTTCTCGTGTCAAATCACCTCCACATCGGTCGATTTAACCCACGCTCGCTGTTGGTCAGACGTCTCAATGTCATACCATTTCACATTCTGGTGGCCGTCTTTGCTCACAATCGAGTCTTTCAGCTCCACCTTATATCCGGCACCCATTTTCACAGGCACCTCGGTTTTATCTTTGGGTTGGCGCGGAGCTGTACTGAACACCGCGTTGTCATTCATCACTATTGCATAATTGTGATTTTCAGCACGGTTTTTAACGTGCAGAGAGCATATCAGGCTCAACACGCACACCACGAGCATCAGACCTCCGCCAAAGAAGCCCACCTTGCGCACAGCCACGCCACTCACAAGCACATAGAGCAGCACACAGCCCAGCATCAGCAAAAACGTTACGAGAGCCGTCACAGCCCACATGTCGCTGCTGTGGCTGCACACTTGGCCGTCTATCCAGTTGCTGAAAAAAGAGCTTCCGGAGTCTTGGTTTATCTGCGCTTTGGTGCGCACGAAGTCGAGGTTATAGCGTGCATCGCCATTCGAGGGGTCAAGCAGCAGGGCACGCTCATAGTAGAGCACTGCGTTAGCCCTGTCGTTGAGCCTGTAGTAAGTGTTGCCTATGTTGTAGTACAGTTCCGACGACACTCCGTCTTTTTTTGCAATGTTGAGATACGTCTGCAACGCCTTGTTATATAATTCGCTGCTATATGCTTTGTTGGCTGCCGAGAAGTCAGCGTTTCCAGCGGCAAAAGCCATTTGCCACCCCATGAGCATCACAGCTGCCAGAGTCAATATCTTTCTAATCATTTTCCTATCCTCTTTACGGTTTCAAGTTTATCCATCAGTGCGGCGGCCTCGCTAAGCACCGTGTCCATGTCGGTCTTGGCAAGCTCCGGAGCATACTGGGCAAATTCGCATTTGTTCAGCAAGTCCATAGTGGCATCTCTCAACTCCTGGTCAACGCCAAACTTGTCAAGCTCTGCGCTTATGTTGTCCTTGCTCAACTCCGAGCCTGGTATGTTGAGTTTGTCGCTCAAATAGCCCCACATGGCATCAGACAACTCGGCATAGAAGCCATTGCTGTCGTTGGCGGCAAGCAATGCCTTGGCGCGTTTCAGGCGTTTCCTTGCGAGTTTGCTTGCGCGCTTGCGCCTCATGAGTCTTGAGTCGGCACGCTCCTTGAGCTGCTTGCGATAGATGAGCAATATCACAGCCAGCGCCACAACCGGCACCACATAGCCAAGCCAATACCACACACTGCTTATTACAAACGATGTCGTCTTGCTAAGCTCCGACGTGTCGGTGGCATTGCGGCGTATGTCAAGGTTCTGTATCTTGTAGTGGCTCGACGGCGTGCCCTTGCCCTTTGCCACATGCAGACTGAAGCTACGTGTTTTGAGGGTCACATACTTGCCTGATTCCGGGTTGAAATACACAAAATCATTGGCTGGTATCTCAAAATCGCCGGCAAACTGTGGAATAAACATATAATTGATAGCCAAAGTTCCGCTCACATTTGAGCCGTTTGGCGCGGCTGCCACCTTGTTTTGGGGGTCATACACGTCAAACTGCTTAGGGAACTTCACGTTTGGAGCCTTGATATATTTCAAGTTTCCTGTGCCCTTTATTATGTAGCTATATGTGGCTGCGGCGTATGTCTTCAAGTCGGCTGGCTTCACCGTGGCATCTACTGTGAAGTTGCCCACGGCTCCACTGAAATTCGCCGGTTTTGGTTCTGGCAGCGGCTCTATATACACGGTCGCCGAGTTCGACTTCACCTGCAATTTGCGCTCCACTGGCTGCGACAGCGTGCCAAACACGCTGCGATAGGTGTCATATTGCACCACCGACAGGTCGTAGTTGCCCGAAGTTATGGTCAGCTTGCCCGACTGCTGCGGAAACAGTATGCACTTTTTCAGTTCCGCCACCATATAATTTTCTCCGTTCACGCGCTCTATCTTGTTGAGGTTTGGCGACAGAGGCAATTCCTCTATCAAGAAACCATTGAACGATGGTTGCAGCGTGGGGAAGAATTGCGAAATCTGATATTTGGTGTAGAGTTTTATGGTGCAAACCACAGCCTCTTGCTCAAAGATGCGCTTTTTCGACATCTCTATTCTCACAAACAAGTCGTTGGCCTTAACAGCCTTGCCAGCCGTCTGCGTCATCGGGTCGCTATATTTCACACCGTTAGGCGATGCCGACGATTGTGCATTGCCGCTCACATGCTGCCCCGACGGCACAATCTCTATCGTGAACGAACGTGTGGTCAGTCGCTTGCCATTAACCATAATCGATGCTCCGCCAATTCTGTATTTTCCCACCTTGTTGGCCTTGTAAATCATGGTGTACTCCTGCGACGACGAGCTTGAGCTGCGTCCGTTCACCGACACCGAGCTATACGACGTTGACAGTGCCGGTCCATATAGCTTTGTGGCACCCGAAATGTCTGGAGCCGAAAAACCTGACCCTTCAGCGTTGTTGAGCACATAGGTCACATTGAACTTATTGCCTTGCGACACCTGCCTTGGTGCCTGCACGGTAAACGAAACCGCCGCCCATGTCACCAGAGGTGTCAGGGCAGCCGTCAATATCAGTAATATTTTGCTAAATCTTTTCATAACATAAAACACACAAGTCATCACACATCACCACTCATTCTGGGTTCTGCGCCGCTCGCTCTGCTCACGTTGCGCTTTCGAGGCGTTGACCTTTCGTTGGGTCGATTCCTCCTTGTCCTGCATGGTCTTCAGAATTTGCTCTATGTTCTGCTGACTCATGTTCACAGGCTGCGGTTGTTGCTGCTTGTTTTGGTTTTGATTCTTATTCTGGTTTTGGTTCTGATTTTGCTGCTGTTTCTGCTTGTCCTTGTCTTTGTTGTCCTTGTTCTGATTTTTGTTTTGGTTGTTCTGACCTCCGTCTTTCTTCTTCAGTTGAGCAAGACGTAAGTTGTCGCGCGCCTCGTCGTCATTCGGATTTTTGCGGAGCGCGTTTTTATAGCGCTCTATTGCCTTGTCATATTGCTGGCGGCGATAGGCTATGTTGCCCAGGTCATAATAGGCTTTCCACAGCAGTTCAGTGTTTGCCGTGGTCTTCACCACATTGCCAAGCAGCGTTTCAGCCTGGTTCAGTGGGTCGTTTTTGTCCTTGCTCTGACCAGAGCCCGAACTTTGCTTCAGCAGCGATGTGGCCAAATTGAATGTGGCTATCTGCGACTGCGGATTTTCCTGCAAAGCCTTGCGATATTCCACCTCGGCATCGGCAAAACGCTTTGAGGCATATAGTTTGTTGCCCTTGCGTATGTGAATTCTCTCCTTTTTCACAGTTTTTATTTCCTGCTTACCAGCCGACTCGCCGCAGTGGCCAGCCGCTGGAGCCAAGAAAGTACAAAGCAAAAGCAATATGTTTATCACGTTTTTCATTTTCCGTCTTTTGTAAAGAAATTATACTTCTTCAGCCATGAGTTTTTGCGCTCCGACACCAACATGTCGGCAATAATAAGCAATATGGCTATCCACGCAAATATCGGGAATTGCTCGTCGCGCTGGCTATAGGTCACCTGCGAGAGGTTCGACTTGGCGAGTTTGTTGAGCGAGTCTTGCAGGGTTTCAAGCGCGTCGCCGGCAGCCCCCGACACATACACGCCCTTGCCGGCAGCAGCTATGTCGCTCGCCATTTTCTCGTTAAGAAACGTGGACACCACCTGGCCGTTGTCGTCTTTCAAATAGCCTCCGTTGCTCATAGGTATTGGTGCGCCGTTAGTTGCGCCCATGCCCACCACGTTCACTTGGATTCCGTTTTTGGCAGCTTCTTTTGCCGCGCCCACGGCGTCGTCCTCGTGATTCTCACCGTCGGTTATCACTATGATTGACTTCTGGCACTTCTTGTTTTTAGAGAACGAGTTCATTGCCAGGTTGATTGCTGCGCCTATTGCTGTGCCTTGCGTAGGCACCATATTGGTGTTGATGTTGCTCAAATACATTTTTGCCGACAGGTAGTCGCTTGTGATTGGCATCTGCACATAGGCATTGCCGGCAAACACAATCAAGCCCACGCGGTCATTCTCAAACTTGTCAATCAGCTTTTCCAATATCATCTTTGAGCGTTCCAGGCGGCTCATGTCGTCTGGATTGTCGCTGCACGAGGCTCGCATGGAGTTCGACACGTCAAGTGCCACCATCACCTCTATGCCGCGCGTGGTCGTGGTGCTTGTGCGTGCCCCGGCTCTCGGTCTGGCCAGCACTATCACTATTGCCGCCAGTGCCAGCAGTTCAAGCGTGAGCTTTATCCACGGCTTGTAGGTTGACACATCGGGCATCAATGTTTCCACCACCGCCTTGCGTCCAAACTTGGCAATGCTCTTTTTTCGCTTGGCTCTCGACCACAAAAACAGCACTGCTATCACTGGAATTAGCAGAAGCAGATATAAATATTCAGGATTGGCAAAACTAAACATAATTCATTTCCTTCAATTCGAGAAACTCGCTTTCTGTGGTTTATGGCATGTGCCGCAGCACTGTGTAGCGCGAAACCAGCACCACAAGCACCAGGGCAAGCAGTGCCCACGCCCACGGCATGTAGTCGTCTTGGGCATGGCTGAAGTTTCTCACGTCCATACGCGTTTTCTCAAGTTTGTCGATTTCTTTGAAAATTGATTTCAGCACACCTTTGCTCGTGGCTCTGAAATATTTTCCTCCGGTAGTCTGGGCTATTTTTTGCAAAGCGCCCTCGTCTATCACCACTGGCATGCGCTGGTATTGCAATCTGCCGCTGTAGTCCATCGCCACAGGATAAAGCGCGGTGCCGTTGCTGCCCACGCCTATCGTGTAGATTTTAATGCCATATTTCTGCGCCACTTGTGCCGCCGTGAATGGTGCCACCGTGCCAGTGTTGTTTGAGCCGTCGGTAAGCAGTATTATGCTCTTCGACTTGGCCTTGCCGTCTCTTATGCGGTTGATTGCCGTGGCTATGCCGTCGCCAATGGCGGTGCCGTCCTCAAGCATGCCTATTTTTATGTCACGAATGGCGTTAACCAGCGACGCGTTGTCGGTGGTCATTGGCACCTGCGTAAACGCCTCGCCAGCAAATATCACGAGTCCTATGTTGTCGCTCTCGCGCCCTGTCACAAACTGTGTTGCCACATCTTTTGCCGCGTCAAGGCGCGTCGGGTTGAAGTCCTTGGCAAGCATACTCGTTGACACGTCCATTGCCACCACAATGTCTGTTCCCTCTGTTTCCGAGGTTGACCAACTGTCATACGACTGCGGGCGGCACAATATGATTATTCCGCACCCTATGGCAAGCAATTTTGCCACAAACATCAAGTGCATTAGCACCACTTTCCAGCTTGTGCCAAGGCTGTCAAACTGCTTTGTGGTTGACAGCAGCACTGTGGGCGATGCGCTGCGGCGGCGTTTCACATACCACACTATCAGCGGCACGTATATCAAAGACAGCCACAGTAGTTGAGGATTGGCAAATTTCATTTCTTCACCTCCTCCTTTCCACCAGCCTTGTCAGCCTCTGGTTCTGGCTCCGGAGCAGGTTTGGTTTCTTCCACGAAATGCACAGCCTTGTTGTAAGCTGCCTCGTTGTCATCGGCCAGCGGCTTCATGTTGGCAAATTTCACAAAGTCGGCCATTTCCAAAATTGACTTGAGCTGCTCGTTCACAGCCTTTGTTTCTTCGTTTTTCTTCAGCACGGCTATTATTTGGCTGCTCGTCATTTCCACAGCGTTCACCTTGAAGCGGCGATCTATATACACCCTTAAGATGTCAGTCAGTTGCGTGAAATATTCCTTTTCCTGCCCGTTTTGCCACAAGTTGCGACCCTTGAGCTCCTTTAGCCCAAGCACGGCTTCCTCGTAAGGCGGCAGGCGTTTCTTCTCATGCTTCAGTGGATTTATTCCTTTCCTGTACCACTTGAAGTAGGCATACAAGCCTGCAAGCACAAGCACCACAACTATCAGATACACCCACCAATAGTCGGTGATGAACGTCGGCACCAGGTCAAACAGCTTGAATGGCACTTCTTGCACCGGTTTGTAGTCGTGAATGTCCTTCAGGTTGCCCACCTTCACCGGCAGCACCTTCAGAGTCAACTGGTTCGACTTCACCGTGTCGTTGCCAACCACATACCGCAGTGGCGGCAACACATACATGCCGGAGTCAAACGACTGCAAAATCAAGTCTTTTTTTATCTGTATTCTGTTGTTGCCCAAATCCACGGTGTCGGCTTTCGGGCGACCGGCTATCTCCACAAAGGCATTGAGCGTGTCGGCGTGCTCTTCCACAAAGTAGCCCTTCACGTTCTTGTCTTGCACAATTTCTATGTGCATAGCCGTGGTTTTGCCCATAAGCAGCAATGCCGAGTCAAGCTTTGCGCTCAGCTGCACATTACCACACATGGCCATTGCCGGAAAAAGCCAGACAAGAGCCACAAGCAAAACGTATCTTAATCTTCTCTTCATCTTTTCCTGCTATTATTAGCGGCTCACTCCTCTTCTCTTAAAAAGCCCCATCAGAACTTTCACATAATCCTCGTCGGTGGCAACCGAGGCCAAATCCACTTGGCTCCGTTGCAGCATCTCAATCATCTTCTGCTGACGCACATACCACCAGCGGTTATAGGCTTGGCGCACCTTGGCAGAACTGGTGTTTATCCACTTTTCTGCGCCGCTCTCGGCGTCGTATGCTTTCACAAGCCCCACATCGGGCATTTGCACGTCGCGCTTGTCATACACCTGAATTGCAATCAAGTCGTGCTTGCTGTTGGTTATCGACATGGCCTTCTGATAGTCCTTGTCGTCTATGAAATCCGAAATCAAAAACGAGGTGCAACGCTTCTTTATGGCACTGGTCAAGTATTCCAATGCCTTGTTTATGTCCGTTCCGTTGTTTTCCGGCTTAAAGTCAAGCAATTCCCTTATCACGAACAATATGTGCTTGCGCCCTTTTTGCGGCGGAATGAACTTCTCTATCTTGTCAGAGAAGAATATCACTCCCACCTTGTCGTTGTTTTCTATTGCCGAAAATGCCAATGTGGCGGCCACCTCGGTCATCATTTCGTGCTTGGCATTGCCCACAGCGCCAAAATCCTTGCTGCCCGACACATCTACCACCAGCATCACCGTGAGTTCACGCTCCTCTTCATACACTTTTATGTATGGACGGTTCTGGCGCGCGGTCACGTTCCAGTCTATGTCGCGCACATCGTCGCCATACTGATACTCACGCACCTCACTGAACGTCATTCCGCGTCCCTTGAACGCGGAGTGATATTCTCCGGCAAATATGTTTTGCGAAAGCCCTTTCGACTTAATCTCTATCTTGCGGACTTTCTTTATCAGTTCATTCGAATCCATGATTGTGTACCTCACATCGTGTCCATGCACGCAGTTCTCCTTGATGCAGTTACCTGCTTGTTAGGGCACTGCTATCTTATCAAGAATCTCGCTCACCACATCGTCGGCGCTTATGTTGTTGGCTTCAGCCTCATACGACAAGCCCATTCTGTGGCGCATCACATCGTGGCACACGGCACGCACGTCTTCCGGTATCACATATCCGCGACCTTTCAAAAATGCGTATGCGCGGGCGGCAAGAGCCATGCCGATTGACGCACGTGGCGAAGCTCCAAACGAAATCACGCTTGTCAAGTCGTTCAAGCCATAATCGCTCGGGAAACGTGTTGCAAACACGATGTCAACTATATATCTTTCAATCTTCTCGTCAATGTATATCTTCTCTACAATCTTGCGAGTTTCCAGAATTTCTTGAGGCGACACCAGTGGTCGAATGTTGGTCTTTTCAGAGTTGATGTTCATTCTGATGATTTGTTTCTCCTCGCTCTTGTTCGGGTAGCCAATAACCACTTTCATCAAGAAACGGTCAACCTGTGCCTCTGGCAGCGGATATGTTCCTTCCTGCTCTATCGGGTTTTGGGTTGCCATCACCAAGAATGGTTCTTCGAGCTTGAATGTGTTGTCGCCTATTGTCACCTGACGCTCCTGCATTGCCTCAAGCAGGGCACTTTGCACTTTGGCTGGAGCACGGTTGATTTCATCTGCCAAAACGAAGTTGGCAAACACAGGTCCCTTTTTCACCTCAAACTGTTCTTTTTGCATGCTGTACACCATGGTTCCTGTCACGTCGGCAGGGAGCAGGTCGGGAGTGAACTGAATTCTGCTGTATTTTGCGTCAACCAGCTGCGCAAGGGTCTTTATTGCCAATGTCTTGGCCAAGCCAGGCACACCCTCAAGCAGTATGTGTCCGTTTGCAAGCAGGGCTATAAGCAACGAGTCCACCAAGTGCTTCTGACCCACTATGGTCTGGTCCATACCTTGGGTAATCATGTTCACAAAACCACTCTTACTTGCTATCAAGTCATTCAATTCTCTTATATTAACTGACTCACTCATAGTTCGTTTATTCTTTATTTTTCAGTTTTTGTTCCAAATATCATTATTATTGTGCAAATATAAAATATAGAACACTAAAAACGCATTTCGGTGTAGTTAATTTATAATATTTTTGGTTAAATCGCTAAACACGTTTTAACATTTGCACACATGTCACACTATAAAATGTTTGCGCACGGCCAGCAGCTTTGTGTCTGCTTGGTCGTGCGCATTTAGTTTCATTGTTCATAGCGTTTGAGTATCTCAAACGATTTCTTCTTGGCTTTCTCCACGCTTGCCTTGTCCTTGGGGTCAATGCCATATTTCTCCGCTGGCGGTATCACAAGCACCGTCCCTGGCCTCATATTGTTGGGATTTGCTATCTTGCTCTTGTTCTCCTCGTAGATATACACCCAGAAGCACCATTTGCCATAATGTTTAGTGCTCATGCTCATCAGCGTTCTGCCGTTTATCGTGTCCCTCACCACTTTAGTGTTGGTTTCGGGCTTCTTTTCGCTGTCAGCCGCCTGGTCGGCAGCCTTTTGCACCGCGGCAGCAGTGTCTTTTTGTTCCACCTTGGGCTTTTCTGCCACCGAGTCGGCTTCAACCAATGTGTCCAGCACAATCTCCGCCATTGGCGGTTGCTGGTTTTGGTTATGCGATGTGTAGAGCAAATAGCCTATCACACAGCATGCAAACACTGCCACAAGCACACCCCACAAAAAGCCCCTCATAAGCGACTTCCTTGTTTCTTCTTTCAGTTTTTTCTCAAATTCTATCCGTTGATAGTCCGAGGGAAGCACAATCTGTTGTTGCGGCACTTCCGGCTGTGTCACTTCAGGCTCTGGTTCAGTTGCCTCATCATTTTCTTCCTGGTCGGCATTACCACTATCAGCAGCTGTGATGTCAGTCTGTATTTCGTCGGCAGCAACTTCCATTTGCTCTGCTTCTGCGTCAGCCTCATCTGGCGTTTCTTCATAGGCAACGGTTTCCGCTTCCGCTTCTGGCTCTGTTCCCGTTTTACCAATTGGCGCAGCAGCATCTTCCTCATTTTCACTTGCAGCAGTAGCAGTTTCTGAGTCATCGGCAGCCTCTGGTGCAGCAGCCAGCATGTCTTCATCTGCCAGAGCATTATCTTTCACCTCTTCCGCAACCGCTTCTGGTGCTGGTGGCACATCGTCTGAAGCGTCTTCACGAAGCACAAAAGGCGGGGGTGTCTCAACCACTGCCGGTTCACCTTCATCAAGAGTTTCTGCCGTTTCAGTTTCTTCAACCGCTTCTGCCGACGCTTCCACTTCTTCTGGTTCGGCAGAGCTGTCACCAGCCGTTTCATCGGCGATCGGACTTTCCACACCGGTTTCGCTTGCAATTGCCGCAGTGGGTTCTGCTTCTGCCACAGGCTCGCTGTCTTCTTGCTCCACGGCAGCAAGCTCCTCATTAGTCACTTCGTCGCTTAGCACAATGGTCTCAAACTGCGAGAATGGCGTGTTGATTGCCTCGGCAAGGTTCTTGTCAGGAATAAACGTCAACTTATTGTGACTCGGTATTTCTATTTCTTCACCGGTGTTCACATCTACGCTCTTGCGCACACTCACCTTTGTCAGCTTAAACGTGCCCAAGCTCTTCACTTTCACGCTTTCGCCATCAATCAAGGCTTGCGATATTGTGCCGAACAATTCCTTCAGAAAAAGTTCACTCAGCCTCTTCGATGAGTTTGTAGTGTCGGCTATAAGCTCCACCAATTCCGGAAATGCGATTTTCTTATTCATCTTGCATGTCGTTTTTCTTGCATAAGGCTTATCTCAACTTATTTTTCAGCACGTTGCTTACTTTGAAATTCAGCACGATTTTCGGAGGCACAAGCATGCGCTTGCCGTTGCTCGGATTGAGCACCACGCGTTCTGCCTTTTTCTTGGCTTCAAAGTTGCCAAATCCGGGTATGGCCACGGTGTCCATTTCACCGCATCTGCTTTCTATCACAGTAGCCAGCCCCTCAAGCAGTTTTGTCACATCTGCCTTGTTTCGGCCCAATCTTTTGGAAATCTTGTCAACCAATTCCTTGTTCTCCATTTGTTTCTTTGCTGTTTTGTCGATTTACCCACAAAGTTAAGCAATCCCCACCAAAATCCCACATCAATCAATCACAAACACGCAAACACCCTGCCCAGCGCGCGTGCTTCTTGCAGTGACACAGCAAAAAACGTGTGTCACACTGCCCATAATAAGAGTTCTTTTTATTACCTTTGCAAATCACAACGGCCATCTCCCCGTTTCATAGACACTGGGATTTGGCTCAATTATGCACATGTAATTTAGTTTTTTATTATGGCAGACAACTCTCAAGAAAACAGCCAGAACATAGAGTCAAAAGGGCTGAATTTTGTACAGCAAATTGTTGCCGACGACCTCAAGGCAGGAAAAAACGGCGGACGCTTAAACACGCGTTTTCCACCTGAGCCAAACGGTTATCTCCACATAGGTCACGCCAAAGCAATATGTATGGATTTCGGTATTGCCGAAAAATTCGGCGGCACTTGCAATCTGCGCCTCGACGATACCAACCCAGCTAAAGAAAGCACCGAATATGAGCAAGCCATTATGCGCGACATTCATTGGCTTGGATACGACTGGGGCGACCGTCTGTATTATGCTTCCGATTATTTCCAAAAACTCTTCGATTTTGCCGTTAGGCTCATCAAAGAGGGCAAAGCATACGTTGACGATCAAACTGCCGAGCAGATAGCCGCACAAAAAGGCACTCCCACCACTCCGGGCACAAACAGCCCTTATCGCGACCGTTCAGCCGAGGAAAACCTCGACCTTTTTGAGCGCATGAACAAGGGCGAGTTCGACGAGGGCAGCCGTGTGTTGCGCGCCAAAATCGACATGGCAAGCGACAACATGCACTTCCGCGACCCAATCATTTATCGCATCATCAAGCGGCCGCACTGGCGCACAGGCACTAAGTGGAACGTTTATCCCATGTACGACTTTGCCCACGGACAAAGCGATTACTTTGAGGGCGTAACCCACTCTATCTGCACACTGGAGTTCGTGCCTCACCGTCCGCTCTACGACATCTTCGTTCATGAGCTGGCTGGCGACAAGGCAAGCGAATATTGCCCAAGGCAAATTGAGTTCAACCGCCTCAACCTCACCTACACGCTCATGAGCAAGCGCAAACTTCTGCAACTTGTGCAAGAGCACATCGTTTCGGGTTGGGACGACCCGCGCATGCCCACCATTTGCGGTCTGCGCCGTCGCGGCTACACGCCCACTTCCATTAAGAGTTTCATCGAAGACATCGGCTACACCAAATACGAGGCTCTCAACGACATCAGCCTGCTTGAGCACTCCATTCGCGAAGAGCTGAACGCCAACGCCACTCGCGTGTGCGCCGTTATCGACCCCGTTAAGGTGGTCATAACCAATTATCCTGAAGACAAGGTTGAAATGCTCAAAATGGACAACAATCCGGAGCAAGAAAACGCAGGAACACACGACATGCCGTTCAGCCGCGAAATCTACATCGAGCGCGCCGACTTCATGGAAAATCCACCCAAGAAATTCTTCCGCATGACACCTGGCAAGGAAGTGCGCCTCAAGGGTGGCTACATAATCCTTTGCAATGGCTGCACCAAAGACGAGCAAGGCAACATCACCGAGATTCAATGCACCTACGACCCCGACACTCTCAGTGGCATGCCTGGAAGCAACCGCAAAGTCAAGGGTACTTTGCACTGGGTGTCTGCACGCCACTGCCAAGATGCCGAGGTGCGTCTCTACGACCGCCTGTTTGCCGTTGAAAATCCGGCCGCCGACACCGAGCACGACTTCCGTGAGCTCATCAACCCCGACTCACTCAAAGTGGTTGAGCACGCAAAGGTTGAGCCTTGGTTGGCACAAAACGCAAAAGTGGAGGACAAGTTCCAGTTCCAACGCCTGGGCTACTTCTGCGTTGACCCCGACACCACAGCCGACCACCTGGTGTTTAACCGCACCATCAGCCTCAAGGACAGCTGGGTAAAAGAGCAAAAGAAAAAGTAACTTACGAAACCCACAATTTCTTCTATAAGCAAAAAAAGAATGAGCCGAAAAGCTCATTCTTTTTTATTCCTTAATTTGATCTGCTTAATCAGCACTTGCAGCCACTCACGTCAAAACCGCGCAAAAATGCTCCTGCGTCCATGCGTTTTTTGCCTGCAAGCTGCAACGACAAGATTTCTATTCTGCCGTCGCCACAGCCTATCCACATTCTGTTCTTGTCGGCAGTCACCACTCCTGGTTCGGCATTGCCACAAGTTTCAGGCTCTCCAGTTTCAAATATCTTTACTGCATGCACCGTGCCGGCAGGGTCTGTTATCTCGGTCCAAGCTGCCGGATATGGCGACAATCCGCGCACATGGTTATATATCTTCTCGCCGCACCAATTCCAGACTATCTTGCACGTGTCCTTAAAAATCTTAGGAGCTGGTGTAGGTTCTTCATCTTTCGCCAGCAAGCCGTCTTGTGGAATTGCATGCACCGTGCCCGCTAAGATAGCATCTACGGTTTCTATCACCATGCCTGCACCCATTTTCATCAGTCCGTCATACACCGTTTCCACGTTGTCATGCCGACCGATAGGCATTTTTTGCTGTTGAATTATGTCACCAGTGTCAATCTCATGCTTCAAGAAAAATGTTGTCACGCCAGTTTCCGTGTCACCGTTCATCACAGCCCAGTTTATTGGCGCTGCACCACGATATTTCGGCAAAAGCGAGGCGTGCAGGTTAAATGTGCCAAGCGGTGGCATGCTCCACACTATCTCCGGCAACATTCTAAAGGCTATCACTATCTGCAAATCGGCGTGCAGACTGCGCAACTCCTCCACAAATGCCGGGTCTTTCAGTTTCACCGGCTGCATAAGTTTCAGCCCTTTCTCCACGGCATATTCTTTCACCGGGCTATGAAACATCTTGTGTCCGCGTCCTGCCGGCTTGTCTGGCATGGTCACCACGCCCACCACATTATATCCGCCTTCCACAAGGCGTTTCAAGCTCTCCACCGCAAACTCCGGTGTGCCGAAAAACACTATCTTCAAATCTTTCTTTTCCATTTTTTCTCAAGTTTCAAATGTTTTTTGATTTTTCCTTGCCACCACACTCCGCATTTGCCATCTGGGCATCAGTCGTACGTGTAGTGCTTCAGCACACTTCTATATGAGCTGAATATCTTCGACTTCGACACGAATCCCACATACCGCCCGTTTTCATCTACCACAGGCAGGTTCCAAGCATTTGTGTCGTCAAACACGCGCATCACCTGCTCCATCGGTGTTCCGAGCACCACCTTTGCCGGCGGCATCGACATGAAGCGGTTCACATGCATTCTTCTATATAAGTCGGGGCGGAAAATTATGTTTCTTATGTCGTCAAGCAGCACCACACCGAGCAGCACGCCGGCCTCATCGGTCACAGGAAACAAGTTTCTGTGGCTGCGCGAAATCACATCTACCATGTCTTTCAGACTCATGTCGGGGTGTACTTCTATAAAGTCTTTCTCCACCACGCTGTCCATTTTCAGCAGCGTGAGCACTGTCTGGTCTTTTTGGTGAGTCAGCAGCTCGCCGCGCTTTGCCAGACGCTTGGTATATATGCTGTATGGTGTCACCATGCGGCATGTGCCATAACTGATTGCTGACACTATCAGCAACGGCAAAAACAGCTCGTAGCCTCCCGTCATTTCAGCCGTGAGGAATATCGCCATCAGCGGCGCTTGCATCACGCCAGCCATCACACCAGCCATGCCCATAAGGGCAAAATTCTTGGTTGAGAGCGGCACTCCGCTCACGAGGTCAAGAGAATTCACGGTGAATGCAAACAAGAAGCCAGCCATGCAACCCACATACAGCGATGGTGCAAACGTACCACCCACACCGCCACCACCATTGGTGGCACTTGTGGCAAAGCTCTTAAATAGCACAAGGCAACTAAGCAGCAGCATGCAGCTCCATACGTTATCTCTGTAGCCATAGAATATACTATTGTCAAACAAGGCTGTAACCTCGCCGTTGAGCAAGTGGTTCACCGACACATAACCCTCGCCATAGAGCGGTGGAAACAAAAACACGAGCGAACTTAATATCACCGCTCCCACCAGGAAACGCAGCTTCGCGCTTCTTAGCTTTCCGAACATTTGCTCCATCACGCCTATCATCTTGCTGAAATACAGCGACACCACACCGCAGAACACACCGAGCAGCACAGCAAACGGTATGCGGCTCGCAAAAAATGGCTCGCTCTGCGAGAAGAAGAACTCCACGTTATAGCCGGTGAAAGCATACGACACCGTTGCTCCTGCCACCGACGACAGTATCAGCGGCAACGCCGAACCACCGGTCAAGTCAAGCATAAGCACCTCTATGGTGAACAGCACTCCAGCTATCGGAGCCTTGAAAATGCCGGCAATGCCGGCTGCGGCTCCGCACCCCACAAGCAGCATCAGTAGTTGTGGCGACAGCCTGAAAGCCTGCCCCAAATTCGACCCAATTGCGGCACCGGTAAACACAATAGGACCCTCGGCTCCCACCGAGCCACCACAACCTATCGTCATCGACGACGCCACAAGCGACGCATACATATTATGCACCTTCAATCGGCTCTTTTTCTGGGCTATGGCGTGCAGCACACGCGTCACACCATGCGATATATTGTCCCTTACCACATATCTCACATACAGCCCCGAGAGTAGCACACCCACCACCGGCACCACAATGAAGAGCCAGTTGCCGTGAGAAATCTGCACCCCCGATGTCACAAATCGTGAAATCGTGGTAATCAAAAACTTCAGAAGCACCGACGCAAGGCCTGCCGCTATTCCCACCACAATGGCTAGAAGCACCATAAACGTCTTTTCCTTTATGTGCTTTTCTCGCCACAGCAGCATTTTCACAAACCTCCCGTCGCGCTGTTCTATGGTTTCGTCCGAAATATCTTTTTCCTTATACTGTTCCATTAAACACCTTTTCCTGTAAACACGATTCTCACCGTGTAACACATTATTTTCAAGTCGTTGAGCAACGACATGTTCTCCAAATAAAGCAAGTCGTAGTCAAGCCGCCTAACCATTTCATCTAAGTTCTCGGCATAGCCAAATTTCACCATGCCCATCGACGTTATGCCTGGCCGCACTTGATGCACAAGTGAGTATGCTGGCACACGCTTCAAAATCTGGTTCACAAAATATTGCCTTTCGGGGCGCGGCCCCACAAGCGACATGTCGCCTTTCAGCACATTCCAGAATTGTGGCAATTCATCTACCCTGTATTTCCGCAAGAAATGCCCCACTTTAGTTATGCGTGAGTCATTGCCACTGCTGAGCCGGGGCACATTGTCGTGCTCGGCGTTGGTGACCATAGAGCGGAATTTATATATTCTGAATATCTTGTTGTGCTGCCCCACTCGCTCCTGCGAGTAAAACACACTGCCCTTTGAGTCAAGTTTTATAGCCACAGCCACTATCGCAAACACCGGCAGTAGCGCCAAAAGCACCACAACCGACGTCACCACATCTACCAGCCGCTTTATGTTTTGCTGCGATGCGCTCATCGTGCTGCTCGATATGTCAGCCAGCGGGTCGCCATACAGGTCGCTCAACTTTGCCTTCGACAATATGCCAAACTGCTCCGGAGTGATTTTTATTGGCAAATTCAAGGCAAACAAGCGGTCTATCACCCACAGCACATTTGCCGAGTCGCGCTTTGTCGGTGCCACTATCAGCTCATTCACGCTCTCGTCGCGGCACACTTTGTCCAGAGTGTCAAGCTCATAGCAATCCAAATTCATCTCCGCGTCTTTCTCGCCGGGTATTCTCACACAGCCCACCACCTTGTAGCCAAGCACGTCGTGGCTCTGCCTAAGCCTGTCAACAAATGCAGCCGCGGCAGTGCCGTGCCCCACGACAATCGTCTTTGAGTACCACTGTCCCTGCCTTATTTTCCGCACAGTGCGCCCCGAAATCACAAATCGCCCGGCATACACGATGACAAAAAACAAGCCGAACATCAAGAAATACAGCTCATAATTAAGCTCACGGTTTCGCATCATGTCGTTGAGCATGGCTATAAAAAACACTATCAGCGAGTTAATGAGTGCGCTGCCAAGTGTCACAAACAGCTCTTGTAGTCTCGACTTGCGAAACACCTCGTTATAGTAGCCCGAAAAATAATATTCAGCCATCATAACCAACGGAAACACCAGCTGCCCCATCAGCACCATGTCTGACGTCAGAAAAGAACAAAGCGAGTTAAATCCGCCGCACGAATCCACAATGCGGTAGCGCACACAGTTATAAACTAACCATGCCACATTCGATGCCAGATAGTCCGACACCACATATTCAACTCTCAGTTTTTTCTTGTCAACCACAGTCTTCTGTTTGTTTCAAAGCCGTGCCGCACTTGGGCACGAGTGCGCTTATCTCAGTATCTTGAAGCTTCCGTCTTCCTTGAGCATTATTATGTTAGAGGCCTCATGCGGTTTCTTGTCGTCCTGACGATATTTCACCACATAATCCACGCCTTCTTTTATCTTGCTGTCAATTTCGTCAAAGAAATGCGCCGTTGCACCTCCACTTATGTTGGCCGATGTCGATACTACCGGCTTGCCGAAGCACTCGCAAAGCTTGTGGCAGAACTCCTCGTGCGGAATTCTTATACCCACGCTGTCATTGTCGCCAAGCAAGTTAGGTGCCAAGTTATAAGCGCCGTCATATATGATTGTCAGAGGTTTCACCGCCACGTCCAACAGCTCGTATGCCATTTCAGGCACATTCACCACATAGTGGTCCAGATGCTCCACGCTGTCAAGCAGCACAATCAGAGCCTTGTTGTCTGCCCTCTGCTTCAGCTCATACACTTTCTTCACCGCCTCAGCATTGGTGGCATCACAACCTATACCCCAAATTGTGTCGGTGGGATAAAGAATGAGTCCACCCTTCTTCATCACCTCCACACATTCATTAACGTCGTCTTCAATCATTCTTAAATCAGTCATTTATGCTTATTCCACAGAATATAGCGCATCATGCGTGATTATGCCGATGCGCAACTTATCTTATTCAAAGATAATGTAATAATAGCTAATAAAAAAGAAAAAATCTCATTTTTCCATAACCATGCCACCTCCCTTTGCGCCGGGCGCTACACCAACCCAACATTTTTTCTTATCTTTGCAGCCCGTGATAGATGACTGACAACAAAAAGCGTATTTCTATTATTATGACATTCAAAACATTAGTTTCAAGATTTGCAGTTGTGGCACTTGCTGCCGCATTATCATTACCAGTGGCTGCCAAAAGCAAAACTGCCGCAAAATCCACAAAAATCATTTTCACTGGAGAAATCGGCAAGAAAATTTATGGCTACAACGGCACCACTCCGCTCAACATCTACATCACTAACGGAAAAATCGTAAAAATCGAGGCTCTCAAAAACCAAGAAAGTCCAGCCTATTTCAACAAGGCAAAAAATCACATTTTTCCACAATACACCGGTAAAACCGTGGCACAAGCACTCAAGGTGGAAGCCGACGCTGCCACAGGAGCCACCTACTCATCTGAAGCCATCATCAAGAACATAAAGCTCGCCCTCTCACAAGCAACCACAGCAACTCCAAAATCAAAAAGCAAGGCAAAGTCCAAATCCAAAGCAAAATCCAAATAATCCACCCAAACCACAAAGCATCTAAAGTGTAGGCAGTGTCATAAATAGAATCGTCACACTTTTTTTGCAAGTTCAATGGCTTCCTTACCTGACATGTGCTCAATTTCAAGGCAGAACACGAGCATGTGCCCTAATCCTTTGGCTATTTCTTTCTTTAACCCAACAGCATCTCCAGAATTAAATTTTTCACCAAGCAACGTTGCTGCAATCAGTCTTTCTTCTTCAGACTCAACGATGTGTATCCTTCCAAAAGCTATCACGCTTCTAAAGCATGTTGTAAATTCTGATGGCTTTACCTCATCAGCAGCGATAACACAGAATGACGCTTTGTCGCAGACTTTGATAAATGGATGAAGCGTCTGCAGATTATTGACTCAACCACTATCACACTCTTTTCAAACCTGCTGTTCAAAGGCGTGGGACGCCATCCCTAAAGCGAAAAAAAGAAAGGCGGCATCAAGGTTCACACGGTCATACATGCCAACGAGGGAGTGCCGTCGGACATAAAGTTCACATCGGCAGCCCCCAACGACTCCTTCATGCTCAAGCCCACAAATCTCTCCAAAGGCGATATAGTGGCGATGGATCGCGCCTATATCAACTATGAGAAATTCGAACAGCTTACGCAGCGCGGCGTGATATACGTCACCAAATTGAAAAATATACCAATTTTTTATCGGACAGCAATAAAAAAGAGTCAAAACCCATATGAGTTTTGACTCTCAAGTGAATCAGAAGGGATTCGAACCCTTGACCCACAGCTTAGAAGGCTGTTGCTCTATCCAGCTGAGCTACTGATCCCCATTATCTTCTCGGTGATTTCTCACCTAAAGCGGTGCAAATTTAATACTTTTTTCGCGTTCTCACAAAAATAATATCACAAAGCACGCATTTTCAAGCCTTTTCACAATAACACAAATCTGATTTACATTCACTTATACCATTGTGCAGGCATTAAGCGTCAATCAAAATAGCTGCCTGGCAATGGACGCATATTGTAGCGCGATGCCATGGTTTCGCCATAAGCGCCGGCTGTGCGTATGGCAAACAAGTCGCCTCTGCGTGACACCGGCAACTTCTCATCGCATCCAAACACATCGCTTGACTCACATATCGGTCCCACCACGTCATACACGTCAGAGGCCGTGTCGGCCGATGTCAAATTTTGTATCACATGGTGCGCCTGATATAGTGCCGGGCGAATCAAGTCGGTCATGCCTGCATCAAGTATCACAAATTTCTTGTTCCTTGCCTCCTTCACAAACACCACTCGCGCTATCAGCGAACCGCACTCTGCCACAATCGAGCGGCCAAGCTCAAAATGCACCTCTTGTCCTTTACGCACCTTCAAGTGCTTCTTGAAAGTGTCGAAGAAATGTACAAAATCAGGTATCTTGTTGATGTCGGGATATTCATAGTCCACACCGAGGCCACCGCCCACATTTATCATCTCAAAGCGTATGCCATGCCTGTCAAAATAGTCTTGCGAACTGTTGACCGACTCACACAGCATAGCAAACGGCTCCATGCGCGTTATTTGTGACCCAACATGGAAGTGCAAACCACGCAAATGCAAGTTTTTCAGTCCTCTCGTCACATCAACGGCATGCGACAGCATCTCTATGTTTATGCCAAATTTGTCCTCTGCCGTTCCTGTTGTTATGTAACGATGCGTGTGGGCATCAATGTCGGGATTGACTCTGATTGCTATTCCTGCCACCTTGCCTTTTTTCTCGGCAAGCTCATTTATAACATACAGCTCCGGTATCGACTCCACGTTGAAACAATATATGTCATTATCCAAGCCCAGATTAATCTCCCAATCGGTCTTTCCCACTCCAGAATACACCATCTTTTCGGGCTTGAACCCTGCTGCAAGCGAAGCTTTTATTTCTCCTCCGCTCACAAGGTCAACTCCAAATCCTTTTTTCACCACTTCTTTCAAAATCTTTGGGTTTCCGTTAGCCTTTATAGCATAGTGCACTTTAAACGGATAACCTTCCGTCTGCTTCAGAATGGTGTCAATGGTTTTGCCAAGCAGCTTCATGTCATAGTAGTAAAACGGAGTTGGCAATTCCTGAAATTTTTCTATTGGAAAGCGAGTCATAATCAGCCGTTATTTTTTTGATGAGTTACTTATGGTCGTAATGCTTGTTATATTGTGATTTCTTCTTCAAATGGCGGTCACACAAGTCTTCAGCCACGTCTTCTATTCTCAATCCCTTTGCGCTGAGCAGCACAATCAGGTGATAGAGCATGTCGCTGGCCTCATACACCATTCGTCCCGGCGTGCCATTAGTGGCCTCAATCACCGTTTCAAGTGCCTCTTCACCCACTTTTTGCGCCATTCGGTTTATTCCGCTCTCAAACAACGATGTTGTGTAAGACCCCTCTGGCATTTCTTTGTGGCGCTTATCGATAAAGTCTTGCAAATAGCTCAAAAACTCCACGCCATAGTCATTCTTGTCGCTAAAGCATGTTGCCGACCCCGTGTGGCACACAGGTCCGTTAGGCAAGGCTTGCACAAGCAGCGTGTCGTGGTCGCAATCGCAGCACATCGACACCAGGTCAAGAAAGTGTCCGCTCTCCTCGCCTTTGGTCCACAGTTTGTTGCGGGTGCGACTCCAGAATGTCACTTTCTTTGTTTGCAGAGTCTTTTCATAGGCTTCCTTGTTCATGAAGCCAAGCATAAGAACATTTTTTGTGTGGGCGTCTTGCACAATGGCAGGAATCAAACCGCCCATTTTATCGAAATCGAGTTCCATATATTTCTTTTCTTTAAACTTTTCTAACTGTAATGCCATTGTCGGCCAAATAATCTTTCAGTTCACCAATGCCTATCTCATTGAAGTGAAACACACTGGCAGCAAGTGCGGCATCGGCCTTGCCAGTGTCAAACACATCTTTGAAGTGGCTCTTCTTTCCGCCTCCGCCCGATGCTATCACCGGTATAGTCAGCCGGTCATGCAGCTCACGCAATGCCTCACAGGCAAATCCGTTTTGCACACCGTCATGGTCCATGCTCGTAAACAATATCTCTCCAGCCCCTCTATCCTGAGCCTCGTGAGCCCACTCAAGCAAGCGTCTGTCAGTTGCCACATGACCGCCGTTCACAAAGCACAGCCAGCCATCATCGGTTTGCTTGGCGTCTATTGCCACAACACACACCTGGTTGCCGAAATGCGAGGCTATTTCATCTATCAGCTCCGGCCGGCGCAATGCCGACGAGTTGACCGATATTTTATCGGCCCCGGCATTAAGCAGTCTATCCACATCTTCAAGCGAACCTATGCCGCCGCCCACTGTGAATGGTATGTCTATGTTTTCTGCCACACGCCTCACAAGCTCTGTAAACGTCTTCCTACCTTCGAGCGATGCCGCTATGTCAAGATACACAAGCTCATCAGCTCCGTCGTCACTGTATTTTTTTCCCAGAGCCACAGGGTCGCCGGCGTTTTTGAAGTTCACGAAGTTCACTCCTTTCACCGTCAATCCGTCTTTCACGTCAAGGCACGGTATGATGCGTTTTGCTAACATTTATATGTTTTTACTATTGTATTTTTCTAATTCGTCAAGAGTTATGCGGCCTTCATAGATAGCTTTGCCAACTATCACTGCCGGCACCGAAGCCTTGTTGAGAGCTTCAATGTCGCTCCAGCCGCCCACACCGCCACTGGCAACCAATCTGAGCTTGGGTAGCGCCTCAAGCATTTGTTCATACAGCCCCACTGCCGGACCGCCAAGCATGCCGTCTTTGTCGATGTCAGTGCTTATCACCTGCGTCACACCATCGGTCGCGTATGCTTTCACAAAGTCAAGCAAGTTCTCGTCACTGTCATCAAGCCAGCCGTTGGTCGATATGCGGCCGCCACGGGAGTCAGCGCCGAGAATTATTCTGTCGCTGCCATATCGCTCCAGCCAGCCCAGAAACAAATCTCGTCTGCTCACGGCTATGCTGCCGCCTGTCACCATTTTCGCTCCGTTGTCAAATGCTATGCGCAAATCCTCGTCACTCTTCAGTCCTCCACCGAAGTCAATGCACAGGCCAGTGTGTCCTGCTATGCTTTCAAGCACGTTATAGTTCACTATGTGCTTTGACTTTGCACCGTCAAGGTCCACGAGATGTAGTCTGCGGCAACCTGCGTCCTCAAACATCCTTGCCACATCAAGCGGATTTTCGTTATACACCTTTTTGGTGTCGTAATCGCCACGCGTGAGCCTCACGCATTTTCCGCCTATCACGTCAATGGCAGGAATAATTTCTATCATCATAACTCCACAAAATTCTTCAGCACCCGCTCTCCCACAGCGCCACTTTTCTCCGGGTGAAACTGTGTGGCAAAAAAGTTGTTTTTCTGCAATGCGGCACTGAAGCCATTGCCATATTCAGTTGTTGCTATAGTGTCTGTGCCCACAGGCGCATAATAGCTATGCACAAAATACGTCCATGCTCCATTCATCTTCTCATCAAGCAATGGGTTTTCTTTAACCACGCTTATAGTGTTCCACCCCATGTGAGGTATTTTAAGCCCCAAAGCCTTGTCTGGAGCAAAACGCTTCACGTCAAGGCCAAACACGCCTATGCCACGCGTGTTGCCCTCCTCCGACGAGCGGCAAAGCAACTGAAGCCCTATGCAAATGCCCAGCACAGGCTGTTTCAAGTCGGCTATCACGCGGTCAAGACCATGGCTGCGCAAATAATCCATTGCAGTCGAAGCCTCGCCCACACCAGGGAAAATCACCTTGTCGGCGCGCATCAGCTGCTCCACATCATCAGTGACCACAGCCTCCACGCCAATTCGTTTCAATGCACATTTCACCGAGAACACATTCCCGGCGTTATATTTCACAACAGCAACTTCCATTTATTAATCAATTTGCTTTGTTCACAAAGTTAATGCAAAACCGCCTCTTTTTCAAGCCAAGCTCCAGCATCACTTCTGCTATTTTCTACAATCGTTCATCACTTGCGGCGGAGCTTTCGGTCGTCGGCCATGTCACTGGGTGTTATTTGGGCTGAATTGGTCACAGCACCAAAATTCCTCACCACGAGCTTTTGCGACATGATTGACGTGTATTTTGCCCTGTCGAGGTGCGTGCGCAGCAGTGCCACGCTATCCACAAACGCCATTGCGCCGCTCTTCATGTCATATTGCACATAACCGTATATGCGGCGTACAATCTTGCTTGAGTCACACTGTAGCGAGAATGTCTCCCAGCTGTCAAATCCGCTTTTTCTCGACACGAACGCTGTGGAGCCGTCTATATAGTCGGCAGCCAGCATCACTTTGAAATTATTGTCGAAACCAAGCATTCTGAAATCAAGTTCATAGCGGTCGCCTTGCCTTGCGTCCTTGTCCGGACTTATGTCAAACTTCACATAGCCCTTGCCCATGTTTGGAGTGAGCACCCAGCGGCGGTTGCCTTCCCACACATCGGCGGTGTCGCCGTGGTTCGGATATGTCTTATGCGACACAGCTGCGCCAGCAGAGCCAACGTTGTTCACGTTCATGCCCTTTTCCATTTCCTTTTTGGCTTGGGCGTCGAGCTTCTTGCTTTCGGTTTCAAGCTTTTTCATTGCCTTGTCTTGCACTTTCACAAGCACATCAATGTTGGCGGCATACCACCCCAGCGACTTGCTGTATTCCTCAAGCGTAACGCCATGTTTCGCCATAACCGACTCTTTAAGCTCCAGCTTCGACGAGTCGTCTTGAAATTTGTCAGGGTTCAGCGTGACGTATGCGTCAGCTTTGTCAAGGTCAACTATCAAGTCAACCATTTTGCTTTCCTTGATAACGCCGTCTGGTGCCTTGTCACACCCTGCAAGCGTTGTCATGGCCAGCAAGCCACACAAAGCCAGTTTCCACCACCTCCTCAACATAATCATAGCCGTCATTCTTTTCCTGTCTCCGTGTCTTCGGCAGCTCCACCGTTAGCAGCACCACTTTTGCCGCTGCCATTCTCGTCTTGCAGCTGCGACACAAGGCTTCTCGTGTAAAACAAGATTAACGTCACCACACTCACCGTAAGGCAAGCGTCAGCCACATTAAAAATCGGCTGGAAAAACACAAAATGCTCGCCGCCCATCACAGGCAACCAAGCTGGCCAGTTCCACTCCACAAGCGGAAAATAGAGCATATCCACTACCCTGCCATAGAATAGCGACTCATAGCCGCCACCCGCCGGAAACAGCTGTGCCACTTCTGGCGGAAATGGTTCATTAAAAATCACTCCATAGAAAATGCAGTCGAGCACATTGCCCAAAGCCCCGGCAGTAATCATTGACACACACACCACATAGCCTCGCTTGATGTCGGTGCGGTGACGAATTTTGAACAAATAATAGAAAAATAATCCAACGGCTATTATGCGAAACCATGTGAGGATAATCTTGCTGCCAAATTCCATTCCAAACGCCATTCCATTGTTCTCAATGAAATGTATTCTGAACCAATCGGCTATCTGAAACTCCTCGCCATAATAAAAATGGGTCTTGACCCATATCTTCACAGCTTGGTCAACCAAGATTACAGCCACCACAATGATTGTGGCTATCACTCCGTTTGATAACTTCTTCATCTAATTCCAGCCTTCTTTTTTTGCTCCAGTTCCTTGCCCTCTATCGACAGGGTGGCATGCGGCACCGCCATTAGCCTCCCTTTAGGTATAAGCTTGCCTGTCACGCGGCAAATGCCATAGGTCTTGTTCTCTATGCGCACCAGTGCGCCCTGGAGCTTGTTTATATATTCTTTTTGGCGTGCAGCACTTTGGCTTGCCTGCTCCTTTTCGAGAGTAGTTGCCCCTTCTTCAAGCACGTTGAAACTCGGGTCCGATTCCCTCGACATTATTTTCGACATCAAAGAGTCGTAGTTTTCCTTTGCAACTTTAAGTTTTTCAAGAATCAACTCTTTGAACTCCTGCAACTCCTCGTCGCTGTATCTCGTCTTTTCGGTATTTTCATTCATCGATTTAATGTAGTTTTATATCAAAACGGTTTTATTATTTCTTTAATGCGCTTTATGTTGCAGACAAAGCCGCCAAGGCATTAAGCCTTGGCCACTGTTATCAGCAAGTTCCAGCCGTCCATGTCAAGCTCCACAGCGTTGCTGTCGGCAGCATTAACGTCGCCAAGCTCTATCGACACGGCAAGCACCTGGTTGGCTATATATTCCTTATAGTCAGTCACAGCCTTTACCACACGGTCGTCGTTGGCCACAGTCACGGCTATCTTGTCGGTTATATCAAAGTCCTTGCTCTTTCGCACATTCTGTATGCGGTTCACAAGCTCTCTGGCCAAACCTTCATTTTTCAGTTCATCTGTTATTGTCACGTCAAGAGCCACCGTCAGATTGCCGTCGTTGGCCACAAGCCAGCCCGGAATGTCCTCCGATATGATTTCCACGTCGGCAAGTTCCACCTTGGTCTCCACACCGTCAATGTTGGCAACATAGTATCCGTTTTTCTCAAATTCTATAATGTCAGCTTGTGCCATTGTGGTGAGTGCCTTGGCCAGGCTCTTCATGATTTTGCCATATTTCGGACCCAGTTTCTTGAAGTCAGGCTTCACGCGTTTCACCAGCACGCCCTCGTCATTGCCCACGAGCTTTATTTCTTTCACGTTCACCTCGTTGAGCACAAGTCCGCTCACGGCGTTTATAGTGTCCTCCTGCTCCTTGTCGAGCACCGGAATCATGATTGTCTTCAGCGGTTGACGCACCTTTATGTTCTCCTTGCGACGGAGCGACAGCACCATCGAAGTTATGCACTGGGCCGTCTGCATCTGCTTTTCAAGCACCTTGTCTATGAGTTTTTCATCGGCCACAGGGAAGTCGGTCAAGTGCACCGATGTTGCGCTGCCGGTCAAGTCGCGATACAGCATGTCGCTATAGAACGGAGCTATCGGAGCCATGAGCTTTGACACAGTGAGCAAGCACTCATAAAGTGTTTGATAGGCCGAAAGCTTATCCTCGTTCATTTCGCCACCCCAATAGCGTTTGCGGTTCAAGCGCACATACCAGTTGCTCAAGTTCTCGCCCACAAAGTTGCTTATGGCACGCGCTGCCTTAGTCGGCTCGTAGTCCTCCAAGTCAGCGTTAACCTCTGCTATCAAGCTGTTGAGCAGCGACAATATCCATTTGTCTATTTCGGGACGTTTCTCCAGAGGCACTTGCGGTGCAGCCTTGTCGAAATTGTCAACGTTGGCATACAAGGCAAAGAATGAGTAGGTGTTATAAAGTGTGCCAAAGAACTTGCGGCTCACCTCTTCCACTCCAGCCTCGTCAAACTTCAGGTTATCCCATGGCGACGAGTTAGAAATCATGTACCAGCGCAATGGGTCAGTTCCATATTTTTCTATTGCTCCAAATGGGTCAACGGCGTTGCCAAGGTGCTTACTCATCTTGTTGCCGGCTTTATCGAGCACAAGTCCGTTAGAAATCACGCTCTTATATGCCACGCTGTCAAACACCATTGTTGCTATTGCGTGCAGTGTGAAGAACCAGCCACGCGTTTGATCCACGCCCTCGGCTATGAAGTCAGCAGGATATGCTGTTCTGCCGTCTATCAGTTCCTTGTTCTCAAACGGATAGTGCAGCTGGGCGTATGGCATAGAGCCGCTGTCAAACCACACATCAATCAAGTCGGTTTCACGCTTCATCGGCTTGCCAGAATCCGACACCAGCACTATGTTGTCCACGTATGGGCGGTGCAAATCTATCTTCTCGTAGTTGTCCTCGCTGTAATCTCCTGGCACAAAGCCGTTGTCGCGATACGGATTGCTCTGCATGAAGCCTTTCTCCACAGCCTTGTCTATCTCGTCGCACAGTTCGGCTATGCTGCCTATACACTTTTCCTCACCGTCCTCGCTGCGCCATATAGGCAGTGGTGTGCCCCAATAGCGGCTTCGGCTCAAGTTCCAGTCATTCAAGTTCTCAAGCCATTTGCCAAAACGGCCTGTGCCTATGCTCTCCGGCTTCCAGCGTATGGTCTTGTTGAGCTCCACCATGCGGTCTTTGCAAGCAGTCGATTTGATAAACCAGCTGTCAAGCGGATAATACAGGATTGGCTTGTCGGTGCGCCAGCAGTGCGGATAGTTGTGCACATGCTTTTCTATCTTGAATGCTGTGCCGTCTTGCTTCATTTCCATGCAGATAACCACATTCAGGTCCTCGTCTTTTTCCGAGGCCTTGCTGTTCCACACGCCGTTCACGGTGTATTTCGGGTCGTATGCGTTTTTCACATAGTCGCCTGCGTGGTGTCCGTAAAGCTCCACGTCAACGCATTTCTCCACGAAGTTCTTGTCAAGCTCGTCAAGCACATAATATTTTCCTTGCAAATCGACCATTGGGCGAGTTGCGCCTTTCTTGTCAATCAAGTAGAGTGCTGGCACATTGGCATCGTTACACACCTTGGCGTCATCGGCTCCAAACGTAGAGGCCGTGTGCACTATTCCCGTACCGTCTTCTGTGGTCACATAGTCACCAGGTATCACGCGGAATGCCTCATCGGCCATTTCCACATACTGATAGCGGCCGTCCTCGCTGCCAAACACCTTGTCGGCATGAGCCTCGGCATATTCGTTCACCCAAGCTGCGCTGTGGCGACCCACCATCATGCACGGCTTCACCCAAGGCATCAGCTGGGCATAGTGCAGTCCAAGCAAATCAGCGCCTTTCACATGGTCTATCACCTTATAAGGCACCACCTTGTCGCCGCGCTTGAATTCTGGCAGTTCACCTTCTTTCACTTCGCCGTCGGCTTTCAGATACGCGCCTATGCGAGCCTCTGCCAAAATTACGGTTTCTGGCTCTGCCGTATATGGGTTATATGTCTCTACTGCCACATAGTCAACTCGTGGGTTCACACACAGCGCCACGTTGCTTGGCAACGTCCATGGTGTTGTGGTCCAAGCCAGAAAATAAGGTTTGCCCCACTTTGTCCACTCTGCCTTTGGCTCTGTGATTAAGAATTGCGCCGTCACCGTCGTGTCCTTCACGTCACGATAGCAGCCCGGCATGTTGAGCTCGTGTGAGCTCAAACCGGTTCCTGCGGCTGGCGAGTATGGCTGAATTGTGTAACCCTTATAGAGCAGTCCCTTGTTATAGAGTTGCTTCAGCAGCCACCACAAGGTTTCTATATAGCTGTTTTTATATGTGATATATGGGTTCTTGGTATCTACCCAGTAACCCATTTTATGTGTCAAGTCCGACCACTCTTTGGTGTATTTCATCACCTCTTTGCGGCAGGTCTTGTTATATTCTTCTACTGAGATTTTCTTGCCAATGTCCTCTTTGGTTATGCCCAGTGTCTTTTCCACGCCAAGCTCCACAGGCAGTCCGTGAGTGTCCCAACCGGCCTTGCGCAACACCTTGTAGCCCTTCATGGTTTTGAAGCGGCACACAATGTCTTTAATCGTACGGGCCATCACATGATGAATTCCTGGCATACCATTGGCCGACGGCGGTCCCTCATAGAACACAAAACTGGGCGCACCCTCTCTTAGTTCAATGCTCTTGGCAAACACATTCTCATCGTCCCACTCTTTCAGGACTTCCTTGTTCACGTCCGAAAGATTGAACTTGCTATATTCTTTGAATTTCATAAAAATATGACCTTTTTGATTACTCTGAATTATAATTCGCAAAGTTAGCAATTTTAACCGAAAATATCACAACATGAGCCACATAATAACCTTTTTCTCGGTTTGTAGAGTCAACAAGCAAGTGCAAAATTATTTCAAGAGTTTAAAGAATTCAACTAAAGGCGAAGAAAAATTCAG
>CAKUAR010000008.1 GCA_934636465.1 uncultured Muribaculaceae bacterium | reverse complement strand
TGCGGTCGCAGATGATTTTTCTTGCGATTCCGTCTTGCAGATATGCAAATATTTGCGACCTTTGCTCAGAGGTTAGTGTTTGTACATAAGCAATACAAAATTAATTAATCTTTGGGAGACTTCGGTCTCCTTTTTTTGTATTGCTTGATTGACTGACGTTGTACACTCTTTGGGGCTGCGCGCCCCAGCCGTTAGGCAAACCTGCGGTGTTTTTCATATTATTTTCCCCCACAAGTTTTGCACTTCCATTTTGAATGTACAATATTCGCGAAGATAATCGCAGAAGAAAGTAATCTAAAGCAGATATGTGTTATTAGTTACCCAAACGGAATTACTGCTATTTTTAAAAGCATTTAACACATGAAAAATGGCTGATACTTCTCACGAGTTATCAGCTATTTTTTTTGTCTTTGTTGTAAATATTGCAAAATTCACTTGTACATTATTGAATCTGCAATATTGAATCTGCAGCGTGGTGGTTGGGAATGTTGAAGTTTATGGCTATTTTTGCAGATGGTTAAAGATTTTCAGATTATTTTTTAGAGGAACTTGTTTGAAGGACTTGTTTTGTGAATTTGTTTGATTAAGATATGACTACTAAATACTTTATGACAAGTAAATGGTTTAGAGTTTTGCTTTTGGTGTGGGCGTGTCTGGCTTGGGCGGCATGCAGCAATGGCACTGCCGACAAAGCTGCCGGCTCACAGGACTCGGTGATTACTGATGCGCAACTTCTGGATATGGAGGTGCAGCCTACTTACACAAAAGTGGTGGTTAAGGACCCGTGGAAGAAAGGACAGGTGCTCCACACATATATCCTTGTGCCGTCTGACGAGGACTTGCCTGGCAATTTGCCTCAAGGCACAGTTGTGCGCACGCCTCTGAAAAACGCGCTGGTGTATTCGTCGGTACACACGGCTGTTATGGAGGAGCTGGGCTGTGGTTCATCAGTGAAAGGCGTGTGCGACACCAACTTTTTCACTGACTCGCTTGTGCTTGCCGGGCTGAAAAACGGCAGCGTGACTGATTGCGGCTCGTCGATGACTCCATCGGTGGAAAAGGTAATCAACATGTCACCCGATGGCATATTGCTGTCACCGTTTCAGGACGGCACTTACGGACAAATTGCAAAGCTCAACATTCCGATTATAGAGTGTGCCGACTACATGGAGGGTACTCCGCTTGGACGCGCCGAGTGGATAAAGTTTTATGGGGCATTGCTTGGCAAACTTGATGTGGCCGACTCGATATTTAATGAGGTTAAAACCAACTACAACCGCATAAAGGCCGAAGTGGCAAAGTCGGGCGGCAAACGTCCGCTTGTGCTGACTGAAACCGTGGTGAGTGGCGTGTGGAACGTGCCTGGAGGCCAAAGCTACATGGCTAGGCTGATAGAAGATGCCGGAGGCGACTGGCCGTGGGCCGACGATAAGAGCACAGGCTCACTGACACTCGATTTCAACCAGGTGCTTGTCAAGGCACAGCATGCTGATGTGTGGCTTATAAAGGCGTTTGGCGTGAGCTCGTATGCCGATTTGAAGGCTGGCTATGGACTTAACGACCAGTTTGATGCGTTCAAGAACCGCCATGTGTGGTTTTGCGACACGCAAAATTGCCACATATTCGAGGAGTTTCCGTTTCACCCAGAAAGGCTGCTCAACGAATATTACACCATATTCCACCCGAATGTAAAGACACACTGGCAAATGCGCTATTACAAGCCGTTGGCTGACAAATGATTTTATAGGCGCATGACAATGGCAAAAGCAGCAACAAAAAGGTGGACTGTGGTTATGGCGGTGCTGACGCTGGCACTGCTTGCTCTCATGGCCTTGTGCATGCTGTTTGGCTCTGTTGACATAGATGCCAAGTCGGTGGCCGACATACTGCTCGGCCGTGGCAGCAACAACACCGCATGGAAAGTGATTGTGCTGCAGTCGCGTTTGCCCATGGTGATAGTGGCAATGCTTGCCGGCGCGGCACTGTCGGTGTCGGGGTTGCTGCTCCAAACCACGTTTAATAATCCACTTGCCGGTCCGTCGATACTGGGTGTGTCGTCGGGCGCCGGGTTTGGCGTGGCAGTGGTGATGCTTGCCATGGGCGGCACTATAGGCGGCATGGCTGGTGAGGCCACAAGCGGCTATGTGGCCACACTCATAGGAGCCTTGGTGGGTTCGGGTGCCGTGCTGGCTCTGCTGATGTTGTTTTCCGTGGTGCTTCACAGCTCGGCAATGCTCTTGATATTGGGCATACTTGTCAGCTACTTGACATCGAGCGTTGTGTCGTTGCTCAACTCGGTGGCGAGTGAGGACGGAGTGCGTAACTATGTAGCATGGGGATTTGGCAACTTCAGCAGCGTGAGCATGGAGCAGTTGCCCCTATTTGCAGGAGTGACTGTGGTGACACTTGCGGCTGCCATGCTGATGATAAAGCCGCTAAACGCCTTGCTGCTTGGCACACGCTATGCCGAAAACCTGGGGGTTAACACACGGCTCACACGAAATGTGCTGCTGCTTGTGACTGGTGTGCTGACGGCGGTGGTGACGGCTTATTGCGGCCCGATAGGCTTTGTGGGGCTTGTGGTGCCTCACATAGCAAGGTTGGCTCTGAACACGAGTGACCATGCCCGCCTGCTGCCTGCCACACTGCTCGCCGGAGCCGACGTGACGCTGCTATGCACCCTGATAAGTGTGACCAACGAGCGCGGCATAATACCCATAAATGCAATCACGCCCATAGTTGGCGTGCCAATCATAATCTATGTGATATTGAATCGCAAACGCATACAATATTTCAACTGACGGCAAGGCACAAGCATGGCAATACTGACGACACATAACTTGGCTGTTGGCTATCGTGGCAAGAAAGGCTGCAGCGCAACGGTGCTTAAAGGCTTGAATTTAAGCCTTGACACCGGCCGCATGGCTGCACTGCTGGGTCGCAACGGCGCAGGAAAATCCACGCTGCTCCGAGCATTGACCTGTGCCGACAAACCGCTGGCCGGCAGCATAGAGATAGCCGGGCGCGACATGACGAAATATGGCAAGCACGAACTTGCCAAACTGCTGGGACTTGTATCTACCGACCGTGTGGCTGTGGGCGGACTCACAGTGAGTGAGCTTGTGGCCATGGGCCGGCAACCACACACCGGCTTTTTGGGTCGCCTTGACGACGATGACCGGCAAGTGGTGGCTGACGCGATAGCCAGTGTGGGCATGGAGCACAAGGCCGACACGTTTGTGGCACAACTGAGCGACGGCGAGCGTCAAAAAGCCATGATTGCAAAGGCGCTGGCGCAGCAAACGCCAGTGATAGTGCTTGATGAGCCAACGGCATTTCTTGATGTAGCAAGCCGTGTGGAAACCATGGAGCTGCTGCACCACTTGGCGCGCGACCAGCACAAGGCCGTGCTGCTGTCGAGCCACGACATATCACAATCGCTGTTGCTTGCCGACGACCTGTGGGTGGTGTGCAACGACGGCTCAGTGGTGGCAGGAAGCACCGAAACGGTGGTTATGGACAGCGATGCAATGAATCGCATGTTTGGCTCGCAGGCATTGGCTTTCAACGCCTCGCTTTGCGATTTTGAGCCCAAAATCGACACTTACACAGCAGTGAGGCTTGAGTGCGGCAACGAGGCTTTGCGGCGCTGCATGACAAACGCGCTGCTGCGCAACGGCATAGGCGTGACTGATGCCGCAGAAGTGACTGTCGTGGCCAATTCGCTATCACAAATTGCAATAAACGGCGAAAAATGCGGCAGCGTGGAGCAAATGCTTGCCAAGCTAAAGCGATGAGCCGGCAATGGCGCAAAACGAACTTAAACAGACGCACATGAAAAATGAAATTCAACGAAAAATCAAGAACAGGTTTTTAACATTGCTGCTGGCCGTGGCTTGTGCCACAGGCGTGGCGCTGGCTGGCACGGAGACCATTGGCAACCGCCAAATATCATTGACGATAGACGACAAGGGCGACGTGGTGTCGATGAAAAATTTAGTTGAAAACAAGGAATTGATTGACACCTCGCTACCGCCAGAACGTCTGTGGCAAGTGCATGAGCCCAACGGCCGCCTGGCCGATTTCGGGGTGAACCACGTGGCGGTCAACAAGCTTAGCGGCACAGCTTTGCAGATAGTGTGGAGCGGCGACAGCGGATTTGTGTTTACAGCCTCCGTTGAAGTGGATAAGGAAAAGCCACTTGCATACTGGAGCATGAAGATGAAAGGCGTGGCACGACGCGACTTGATAGATGTGGAATTTCCGATTGTGGCACGACTGCGCAATCTGGGCGACGAGGAGTTGGCAGTGGCCACATGGCTCGGCAGTGTGGATAAAAACCCACGGCGAGGCATAAGCGACAAAAATCCAGTGAAGCGAATGAGATGGAGCAGCCCAGGGTCGCTGTCGATGCAGCTGATGGCTTTGTGCGGCAAGGCAACAGACGACATGCTTTATTTTTCATCGCAAGACACACTGGCCAACATCAAGGAATATCACTTGGCACTCACAGCCAACCACACATGCTTTTCGGTGATGAACCTGCTGCCCTACGCCACTGGCAAAGACGAAGTGGCAGTA
The DNA here is from genome assembly GCA_934636465.1 of uncultured Muribaculaceae bacterium. Classification (GTDB taxonomy): domain Bacteria; phylum Bacteroidota; class Bacteroidia; order Bacteroidales; family Muribaculaceae; genus Sodaliphilus. The sequence goes on along the minus strand of CAKUAR010000008.1, from coordinate 88,348 downwards.
CCCTATAAGGCAGTGATTGGCACAATGAAAGGCGACTGGCTGACGGCAGCCGAGCTTTACAGGGATTGGGGCACAAAACAGCATTGGTGCAAGGAAAGCCGACTGAAGCGCGGCTTACTACCAAAGTGGGTCACGCAAACGGCGCTGTGGGTGTGGAACCGCGGCTACTCCGACAATGTGCTGACCGAGGCTCTCGACGCACAGCAGCGGCTGAAACTGCCGGTCAGCGTGTTTTGGCACTGGTGGCATGGCTGCTCCTACGACGAGGGATTCCCCGACTATCTGCCACCGCGCGAGGGAGCACAGCGTTTCACCGATGCCGTGGCAAAGGCCAAGCGCAAAGGTGTTAACGCAATAGTGTATATGAACTCATTTCAGTGGGGAAACACCACCGAGAGCTTTAAGCGTGAGCATGCCGCCGACTATGCCGCAAGAGGGCACAACGGACGTGACTTCTCGGCCGTGGCAAACATTTTCACCGGACGCGGCATAACGCCAATGTGCCTGGGCACGCAGTTCTGGCAAAACAAATATGCCTCGATAGCCGACACCGTGGTCAACGACTATGGAGTGAGCGGTGTGTATATGGACCAAGCCTGCTCAAACCTGCCGTGCTATGTGAAGTCTCACGGACACGTACTTGGCGGCGGCAACTCGTGGGTAAGCGGCTTTGGGGAAATGACAAAAAAAATCCGCGCCGGCGCAAAAGGCAAGCATGTGGTGCTTGGCGGCGAGGGGTCTGGCGAGGACTGGATTCCGTATCTCGACCTTTTCTTGACGCTTGAGGCAAGCCGTGAGCGATATTTGGGCGTGGGCAGCGTGGAGACCATTCCGCTTTACCAAGCGGTCTATCACGACTATGCCATAACGTTTGGCAGCTACTCGTCGCTCACCTATCCGCCATATGACGACAAGTGGCCCGACAAATACCGCCCGGCAAATAGAGAGAAGCCGTTGCCAGAAAAATACAACAGCCAGTTCAGAATGGAGCAGGCAAAGGAATTTGCATGGGGCATGCAGCCCACCATAGCCAATTATCACAAGTTTCTTAACAATTGTCGCGGCGATGAAGTGGCGTTTTTGATGAAACTTGCCATAGTGCGGCAGCGCGTCTTGAAATATCTGCTCAACGGTGTGTTTGTGCGTCCGCCCAAGTTCCCAATACCCGAAGAAAACATCGACATATCGCAGATTTCAATATATGCCGGGCGAAGCGGCAACACGGTCAAGGAGTTCAGCAAACCTGTGCCGGTGGTGTGCGTGGGCGCATGGCGGTCGGCTGACGGCTGTCTGGCGGTGGCTATGGCAAACATAAGCAAAAGTGCTGCCGTGCCTATTAAGTTCGACATAAACGCCGCAGACTACGGCATGCGCGGAAAGTGCAAAATATTCAGAATTGACGACAAGTCGCGCCGAAAAATCGGCGTCAGCGGTGCCGACGGCGTAGCGCACATCGACACGGCCATAGCTCCAAGCGACGCCTGGGTTCTGGAGTTCGTGCCAGAGCGGTGAAATTGAAAAAATGTGAAATTGGCGTTTTGCCCGCCATGCTGATTTGGCTGTGTGGGCTTAAAAACGTAACTTGCGCCCGATTTTTTTTTGACGCATTGACGAGACTATGCGCCACAACTTTTGAAACAAAGCATGGATATAATAGCTTTTTTGACCGAATGGGGATATTTTGGATTGTTTTTGTCGTCGTTTGTGGCAGGCAGTGTAGTGCCTCTTAGCTCCGAAGCCGTGCTGGTGGCATGCGTGGGGCCGTTGCACCTCACGCCGTGGTTGTGCCTTGTGGCAGCCCTTGCCGGCAATGTGCTTGGCGGACTGACATGCTACTGGCTTGGTCATTTGGGCAACTTGGCATGGATAGAGAAATATGCCCATGTAAAAAAAGAAAAACTCGACAAAGCCGAGGCCTTTTGCCGAGGTAGGGGTGCGTGCATGGCGTTTTTCGCCTTCGTGCCCATTTTAGGCAGTGCAATAACCGTGGCACTTGGCTATATGAGAGCCAATGTGCCCATAGTGCTGACCACTATGACCATAGGCAAGGCCATACGCTATGCGCTTGTCATTTGGGGAACACTTGGTTTTTGCTCCTTGTTTTGACCACGCAACACAGCCGTCATTTCAATTTTTGCAGAAACTGCTCTTTGTCGATGATGAAGCGCAGGTGTTCGCCCTCGCCTATCAGCCCTTGCTCGTCGGCAGCCGACACCTTGAACTTCAGTTTGCGTCCTTTGACCTCAATCAGCTCGGCAGTGGCAGTCACGCTGTGACCTATGCCCGTGGGGCGAATGTGCGACGACGTGATGAAGCCGCCCACAGTGCTTTGTCCGCTCTCAAGCTGTGGTGCCACGGCAAGCATTGCGGCGTTTTCCATGAGTGCGAGCATGGCAGGGGTGGCAAATACGCGAAGGTCGCCACTGCCCAGTGCGCAAGCCAGATGCTGCTCGCCCACGGTGATTGTGCTCTGATGTGAAAGTCCTGTTTCCATATCTCTTGTTTAGCTGAAAAATAGTTTCTGAAATTATAAATGTCTAAAGCCTAACTCGGCGAAATGCCGCCAGCCTGTGTGATTAACGGTACTGGAGCTTGTCGGCCTCGGTTATGGGTCGAATCACACGGCACGGATTACCTGCTGCCACCACGCCACTCGGAATGTCGTGGGTGACCACGCTGCCGGCACCTATGACGGTGTTGCTGCCGATAGTCACACCAGGCACAACGGTAACATTGCCACAAATCCACACGTCGCTGCCCACAGTGATAGGCAGCGAATATTCGAGTCCCTGGTTGCGCAGCTCGCTGTCGATGGGGTGTCCGGCTGTGTAGAATGAGCAATTAGGGGCTATGAACACGTTGTCGCCAAAGGTCACCTTGCCCTCGTCGAGAATCAAAAGGTTGGTGTTGGCAAAAAAGTTTTCACCCACTTCAATGTTGAACCCGAAGTCGCAGAAAAACGGTTGAATGACTATGCACCTTTTGCCGGTGCGGCCAAGCAGGTTTTTAATGGCCTTGTCGCGTCCAGCCACATCGGTGGAGCGCAGCTCGTTGTAGTCGCGGCATTTGTCATGGCAGGCGTTGAGCAGCTCAATCAGCGGTTCGCTGAAATTGGCGTTATAGAGCTTGTCTGTCATCATCTTCTTCACTTCGGAAAGTTGTTCGGGTGTCATGATTTGTGACAGTTTGAAATTGACTTGCACAAAGGTATGAAAAAAATGCGACACACGCTGCCAGACAGCCAGTGGCGGCACAGTGCCTAAATTGGTAAAGATGTGCTTAATGGCACAAAATGTGTTACAGGTTGTCATATCGCTTTTAATAAGGTGTGATTTTGTTGGCGGAATGGTAAAAAAAATGTAACTTTACGAGATTTTAGGTTTTTCGCTTAAGAAAAGAAGAAATAATTCAAAAAGCAATAAATTTTATATGGTAACACCTACGAAGAAAACCATCGTGTTGGGTGACGGACGAGAAATCACCCTTGAAACAGGAAAGCTTGCCAAGCAAGCCGATGGAGCTGTTGAGCTGCGCATGGGCAACACTATGCTTCTTGCGACAGTGGTTTCGGCACAAGATGCCGAAGAAGGGGCCGACTTCATGCCTCTTCAAGTGGAATATAAAGAGAAGTACTCAGCATTTGGCCGTTTCCCCGGTGGCTTCACAAAGCGTGAAGGCCGTGCCGGCGACTATGAGGTGCTGACAGCCCGCTTGGTTGACCGCGTGCTGCGCCCATTGTTCCCATCGAACTATCACGCCAACACTTTTGTGAACATAATCATGTTCTCGTCAGACGGTGTTGACCAGCCAGACGCTTTGGCTGGACTTGCAGCTTCGGCAGCAATCGCAGTTTCTGACGTTCCGTTTGAGGAATACATATCGGAGGTGCGTGTTGCACGCATCAACGGTGAGTTTGTCATCGACCCGACTTTCGACCAGATGAAAGAAGCAGACATGGAATTGATGGTAGGTGCTACATACGACAATATCATGATGGTTGAAGGCGAGATGGAAGAAGTGAGCGAAGACGACCTCATCGCAGCACTCAAGGCTGCCCACGAGGCCATCAAGCCCATGTGTCTGGCTCAAAAGGAACTTGCCGAGCAACTTGGCATAGCTAAACGCGAATATTGCCATGAGGTTGACGACGAGGAAATCCACGAGCGTCTGCGCAAGGAGGTTTATCCTAAGTGCTATGCCGTGGCAAAAGCCGGCAACGCCGACAAGAAATGGCGCAACGACTCATTCAAGAAAGCCTTTGACGATTTCTTGGAGACAATTCCAGAAGACGAGCGCGAGGAAAAGACCCCTATGATTACCCGTTACTTCAACGAAGTGCAACGCGACGCAGTGCGCCGCTGTATTCTTGATGAGGGAATACGCATGGACGGCCGCAAGCTCGACGAGATACGCCCCATCACCTGCTGGCCCGACTATCTGTCAGGTCCTCACGGTTCGGCTGTATTCACTCGTGGCGAGACACAAGCACTGGCAACCTGCACACTTGGCACCAAGGACGACGAGAAACTGGTGGACGACGTGCTCAACCGCAGCAACCAGCGTTTCTTGCTTCACTACAACTTCCCGTCATTTGCCACTGGCGAGGCTAAGGCTAACCGCGGCATAAGCCGCCGCGAGATTGGTCACGGTCACTTGGCATGGCGCGCCCTTAAAGGCATGATTCCAGAGGACTTCCCTTACACCGTGCGTGTGGTGAGCGACATCTTGGAGTCAAACGGTTCGTCATCTATGGCCACCGTGTGCGCCGGCTGCATGGCAATGCTCGATGCTGGTATCAAACTGAAGAAACCGGTTGCCGGAATTGCAATGGGCTTGATTACCGACGAGGGCAATGTGAAGCACGCTGTGCTCAGCGACATTCTTGGCGATGAAGACCACTTGGGCGATATGGACTTCAAGGTGACTGGTACTGCCGACGGTATCACAGCCACACAGATGGATATAAAGTGCGACGGTCTACCATACGAAATCCTTGAAAAGGCATTGCTTCAGGCAAAAGCCGGACGTCTGCACATCTTGAAACTTATCAACGAGGCAATTCCTGCTGCCCGCGAGGACTACAAGCCACAAGTGCCACGCTTGGTGAGCATGACCGTTGACAAGGAGTTCATCGGTGCTATCATCGGCAAGGGCGGTGAAGTGATTCAAGGCATTCAGGAGACCACTGGCGCCACTATCACAATCGACGAGGTTGACGGCCACGGAGACATTCAAATCTCTGCTGCCAACAAGGATTCGATTGAGGCTGCCGTGGAGCGCATCAAGGCCATCATAGCAGTGCCAGAAGAGGGCAAAGTTTATACCGGTCCAATCAAGAGTATTCTTGAATTTGGCGCATTTGTAGAGTTCATGGCAGGTCGTGAAGGTCTGCTCCACATAAGCGAAATCAGCTGGGATCGTCTGGAAAGCATGGAGACCAGCGGCTTGCACGAGGGCGACATTGTGACTGTGAAGCTGATTGAGATTGACAAGAAGAGCGGCAAGTTCCGCCTGTCAATGCGTGCTCTGCAAGAAAAGCCTGAAGGCTATGTGGAGGAGCAACGCCAGCGCCGTGACCGCGGTCCACGCCGCGAGGGTGGCAACAATGGCCGTCGCGACAACAACCGTGGTCCACGCCGCGAGGGTGGTCATGGTCCGCGTCGCGAAGGCAATCGCGGTCCACGCCGTGAGGGCGGCAACGAGGCTCCTGCCGCACAGCAAGAGGCTCAGCCAACAGAGGAATAAGAAAACGAATGACACTACCGTCTGCTGAGAAGCAGCGGTGTGCAACAAACAAATAAAATGAGTGCGCAGCCACAAGCTGACGCGCTCATTTTTTTACTGTGTTTGTTTGCCCCAAAAATTGTATAGGCGAAATTGTTTGACTATCTTTGGTCGTTGGACGTTGACCCTGAAAAAGCAGGGACTGGCCATTAATGTAAAAAACGAACTGCCACAACCGCATAGTGATTGTGGGATAAAAAACAACCATTGATTATCTTTTTATGGAAAAATCTAAAGTAGAGAAGAAAGCCGAGAAATCGGCAGAGCCAAAAAAGGAAAAGCGTGAAATGACACGCCGCAGTTTTCTGGAAATGTCGGCATTGGGCTTGGCAAGTTTAACCATACTGCCGAGCTGGGTGTCGAATGGCGTCAAAGTGCCGCCGAGCGACCGTGTGGTGCTTGGTTTTGTGGGACTGGGCCAGCAAGGGCGCAGCGATTTCAACAGTTTTTCGTCGTGCCCGGGTGTGCAAGTGGCAGGTTGCTGCGACGTTGACTCCATAAAACGTGAGCGCTTCCGCCGCGATGTGTGCAACTGGCAAAAGAGCCAGGGTGTGGCAGAGCGTTGCGACACCTATGAGTTCTATGAAGACCTGCTTGAGCGCAAAGACATAGATGCAATAGAAATTGCCACTCCCGACCACTGGCATGCGCTTGTGGCCATTCATGCGTGCCAAGCCGGCAAAGACGTGTATTGCCAGAAACCGCTGGCCTACACCATAACCGAGGGATTGGCTGTGCAGACGGCTGTGAGAGCCAACCACCGCATAATGCAGATGGGCAGCCAGCAGCGGTCGAGCCCGGAGTTTCAGCAAGCCATAAAACTTGTGAGAGAGGGCGCAATAGGACACATAGAGAAGATATATGTGCGTGTGGGCGACCCGCCAAAGCCTCTTGATTTGCCGGAAATGCCAGTACCGTCAAACTTGAACTTCAATTTGTGGTTAGGTCCGCTCAACGACCCTAAGATTCATTATCACCCGGATTTGTGTCCGCCAGTGTCGCTCGACCCTGTGCAAAATGAGAAATTGTGGGGCGCATGGCGCTGGTATCAGGAGACCGGCAACGGTTTCCCTGCCGACTGGGGCGCTCACATGTACGACATAGCCCAAGCTGCCATAGGCATGGACGGCCTGGGACCAGTGGAATTCATTCCGCAAGGCTACAAAGGGCTGAAATATGCCACCATGAAATATGCCAACGGCATAGTGATGACAGAGCAGCCATATAGAGACGACGAACCCAACGCCCAGGGCATACGCTTTATAGGCGACAAAGGTTGGCTTAAAGTGGCTCGCGGCTACATAGAGTGTTCCGACCCGTCGATACTCAAAGCAAAGAATGAGAAGATAGAAAAAGGCCAGTATGAGGTGAGTTCTCCTCACATGCAAAACTTCATCGACGCCATCAGAGACCGCAAAGATCCCATTGCGCCTGTGGAGTATGGCTGCAGCACCAACACGCTGTGCTGCCTGTTCAACATAGCAAGAGAGCTGAAGCGCCCAGTGCATTGGAATCCGGCATTACTCAGCTTTGAGGGCGACAAAGAAGCAGCCAACCATCGCCTGTATTGGTATGAGTATCGCCGACCATATAAGTTGCCCTATTGCGATAAGCGCTTGAACAGAGATTAACGAAAAAAGTTTCCCTCTTGTTTTTGATATATGAAATGAGGCCGCGTCAAATTTGTGATATGGCCTCATTCGCTTTTTATTGCCTTCTTGATTTTCTCTTCATCATTCTTCCCACAAAATTCCATGAAGGCACTTTCCTCATTGTGCTGCGAACTGGTTGTATGTCCCATAGCAGAAAGATGAGCAACACGGCAATGCCAATGACGCAAGCTATGCCATAAAGCTGGCGCACGCTTATCATCAGCAAGTTGGTGGCATCGTAAGGCAAACCACGAGCCATGTTGTCAGCCATCTGGTAACGAAGTCCGTAGCTATACAAGCCAGAGCACATGGTAGAAACAGGCCCATTACGGATAATGCCCGCCATGGTCAGCCCCATAAAGAAATGTTGGAAAGGCATCAACTCCTCTAAATATACTGTCAGCATGCAAAAGAATATAGCATTGCCGAATGAGCGGAGGAACGTGGGCGCATAAAGCGCCTCGATAGGCAAACCTGGGTCAATGAGGAAATACATCATCACAGGGTAGCACACCATAGCTATCACCCCCACAGTGAGCAAACGAGTGTATTTCTGACGAAGCACTTTGCACCAGAAAAGGCAGAAAAGACAACCAGCAATGGCACCCACCCACTCCATGAAGTTGAGCACGTTGGTGGTGACGTTGCCAAAATGAAGCACACCGCCAGTAAATGCCGTCTGCAAAACCTTTGGCGTGCTGCCCATAAACTCCACGAAAGCGAAAAGAATGAGCAATGGAACGAGCCGCTTGTACTTCCACGCTGCTGGCTCTATGTAGGGGTGGCGTATGTGGAGCATGCGCTGTATGCAGAAATATGCCGTCACTGCGAAAAGCAGCAAATCAGTCTGCATCACCTTGGAGTCAAGCCAGTTGTAGTGCTCGCCATAGTTGAAGAAAAATATAAACTCCAGCATACATGCCGACCAAAGTATCAACCCCAGATAGTCAAGACTGATGAACGGCAGCGGCTTCATGAAGCGGAAATTGTGAGTGGTGGCATACACGATTAGAGCCACCAGCAGCAATGCTCCAGTCATAGCCCAGTTGATGATGCGCCAGTCTTGGTAAACGTAAATCAAGCGCTCGGTTATCCACGGCGAGAGAAACATGTTTCCCAACACGAAACAATAGAGCAGCGGAAAGAAAATGGTAAAGTCACGTTTGGGAGTTATCCACAACTGAATTGTGCTCATGCACTCAAAACAGCCACACAGCTTGAAGAACCCTGCTATATAGGCGAGAATGCACATCACAGGCACAGAGTCGGTCCACATGATGAGAAAGTTGCAAGCCGCTATCACCACGGCGGCGTTGAGCAAGAGTTGACGATTGGTGAAGTGAAACTTCATCTTAAAGAGAAATGGAAATGGCATAGCCACGCCCACAACGTTGAACATGACAATCATGAGCACATCTTCTCGCATAAGGCTATATTCTCCCATCACTTGGCTCATTGCTCCACCATAGATGCCGCCCGACATCAAAAACGTAAAAGCAAAAAGAAGATAAATCCAGGGCTGCAAGCGGCGAGGAATATAGCTGTTGAATGAAGGGACACGGAAAGGTCCTTGTAGAACTGGAGGTCCGGGCATTTGTGTTGATTAATGATTATTTATAGGGCAATCGCCGCCCCTATTTTTAATAAATGGTTGTCACAGAAAAAAAGCACATCACTTGATGTGAACCTTTGTTTCCACGTTGAGCCCGGTACGAAGCAGAACCACTTGCTTGGCGTCGTTGTCGCCTGTGAGAGCTATGCGCATAGGCACACGCTGCTCCACTTTCACAAAGTTGCCAGTGGCATTATCAACAGGAATCATGGAATAAGCGTTGCCAGCTGCTGCCGATATGGCTTCCACCTTGCCGTGAAACACCACGTCGGGAATGGCATCGGCTGTGAAATCTACCGTCTTGCCCACTGTGATGCCGTCCATTTGTGTCTCGCGGTAGTTCGCCATCACCCACACGTCGTTGTCATCAACTATGCGAGCCAACATCTGCCCAGGCTGAACCAACTGCCCCACATGAATGTCCTTTTTGCCCACCACGCCATCGCAAGTGGCCACAATCACGGTGTAGGAAAGGTTCAGGCGAGCCAGATTGAGCTGTGCCTCTGCCACGCTCTCACCTGCACGGGAACCGCCGAGCTGATGTGTCTGCACATTTTTCACCGAAGCGGCACTCTGCTTCCTACTGTTGGCTTGCTCATAGCGAGCTTTGGCAGCAAGGTAGCGAGCATAGGCATTGTCATACTGCTGGCGTGTGACGGCATCTTTCTTCATCAAGGCCGCAAAACGGTCGAAGTCTTGCTTGGCATTCTGCATGTCCACACGAGCCACTTCAATGCCTGCCGAAGCTGTCTGCACATTGCTGTTGGTGGTGGTCATTGTGGCAGACACAACAGATGAGCCTGCCTTAGAGCCACGCAAGCCGGCCTCTGCCTGAGCCACCTGGAGGCGGAACTCCGAGTCTTCTATTATGACGAGCGTGTCACCCTTATTCACATGCTGGAAGTCAGAAAAGCGTATCTCCTTGATAAAGCCTGGCACACGGGTATTGATGGGGGTTATGTGGCGACAAACCTGGGCATCGTCAGTATATTCCACATTGCTTCCATGCACGAAATGGCTAAAGCACCACACCACTGCCACCGCGAGAAACACGATAACCACCACGTTATACAATCTCTTGATAATCTTTTTATTCATTGCTATTTTGAAATGTTAAGCGTTAAAATATCACATAAAAATCAGATGTCTCCTGCCACATATTTCATGCGATAGTAGGCATAGACGATGTTGATGCGTGCATCTACCTCTTTCAGCTCTGCGTTAAGGCGGAGATTTGAAGCATCTACCATGTCGGTGACGAGAGCCATTTGGTTGAGATAACGAGAATTAATCACATCATAGTTTTGACGAGCCAGCTCCACACTCTTCTGCTGTGTTTCCAGCTCCACGTAGGTTTGCTGATACTGCACGTATGCAGCCTGCACGCTGTTGTTGAGTTGCTCGGCTTGCAAGGCATGAGCCTCTTTGGCTTGGCGAGTCTCCACGGCAGCTTGTTTGACACGGTTGTTGCCCTTGAAGAGCGAACTTAGGCTGTATTTCACACCTACCCCAACATACCACACATTGAGATTCTTGTTAATGGGAGGAATTTCAAAGAGAATTGGGCCGTCAAACTGGTCAGCAGCAACTAACGCCACCTTAGGCAAAAGGTCGCTTTTGGCTATCTTTTCCTTTTGTTCAGCAATGTGAATTGCGTTGGAGCTTTGCTCCAAAAGCGGAGAATTTATTGCGCCTACCGCCTGCCAATGCGCCTCGCCATCTTTGCCGTATGTTTCGCTTATGATAGATGCGTCTGGAATGATTTTAACATCTTGTGCTGTCGGTTGGTCGGCAGCGGTTGTGTCGCATTGACTCATTCCGAGGGTGTTGCAAAGCTGATGATTGAGAATGTTGCGGTTGTTGTGCAGCGCAGTCAAGCCGAGTTTAAGGCTTTCCATCTGCAACTCATATCGAGTGATGTCGTTTTTTAATGCCATGCCCTGCTTCTGCTTCTCCTTGATGTTGACAATGAGTTGCTCGGTCAGTGCGATATTTTTCTCATACACTTTTATTTGGTTGTCAATCTTATAGAGGTCGAGATACTGGCCGAGAGCCATGAAACGCACTTGCTGGCGGGTGAGCCTCACACCCACCTCCGCTTGCTGCTTACCCAGCTCTGCGAGCTTTATGCCAGCAGTTATTGCACCGCCAGCATACACCACCTGCTGGGCTTGAAAGGCAAAATTATTGCCGAAGTGAGGGGAACTCAAGCCGTGCACATTGGTAAAATCGCGATTGGTAATCAATGCGTTGCCAATGTAGCTCAGCGAAAGTGACGCGTCTAAGTCGGGCAACCGCTTGCTCTTGGCCGACTCAATGCCTAGGCCAGCAGCTTCCACACCCGATTTCACAGCGCGAAGGCTCTTGCTGTTTTGTTCAATCTTCTCAAAGAGTTGGGCTATAGTCATAGTCTGGCCTCGTGATGTGCCATCGTCAACGCCGACACAGCCGACCACCGTTTGCCCTTGAGGTGTTTGCGCCATGACACAAAAACCGATTCCTGCAAGCAGCAAACTCACAAACATGATTTTCTTTATCATCAATTTTTCTTTAGAGTATATGTATATACTTGACAGTGTTGGAGCGGCCGAACGAACCGCGCTCCATAAAATTCGGGTGCAAAGGTACGGCGTTTTCAAAATCGTCAGTTTCAAATATCACGCCATGAATGGACTTTTTAGGAACACATATTCTTTTATATTACATTTATCACGTACTTTTGCAAACAAAAAGGGAACTTTTTCGTGGAATTATCAGAATTGAGCAGCGTTCAGGAAGTAGAGTTGTTCACCACAAGTTTGGAAGAATGGCAACACGGCCCGCAAGTGTTAACTTACGGCGCGATATTGATTTGCCGTAAAGGGAGGGCTACCCTGAATGTCAACTATAAGGATTGGGAACTCTACGAGGGAGCGGTCGTCACCGTGTTTCCCAACGATGTTGTGAAACTGAAATTGTCGGACGAAGCGTGCTCTGAGAATAGCAATTGGCAATGTGAAATGCTGAAGTACGACCCATCACTATTGAGAGAAGCGAGTTTGCAGTTGGAGCAGACGGTATATTCGTCGTTGCGTGAAGACCGGTGCCGACAAGACAGCCCTGTGGTGACAACTATCATCAACCGCATGTTTGCCCTGCTCAAAGTGTATTTCGACCAACCGGAATGTACTTGCATATCGCAGTTGGTGCTATGCCAGCTAAAGGCGTTTTTCATCGGATTTCATGAGTATTTGCAGCGCAATCCGCAGTATCGCCCCGACGAAGTAAAGTCATATAGAGTGAGAGAGCTGTTCAATCGCTTCATGATGCTTATGGAGCGCAACTATAAGCAGTCGAGAGACGTCGGCCACTACGCCAGCCTGATGAACATCACTCCCAAATATCTCACCAACATAGTGCGTCAAGTGACAGGTCACACGCCAAAGACCATAATTGACCAATACGTCATCTTGCAACTGAAGATGCAACTCAAGCGTAGCGGACAGAACATCAAGGAAATGGCTTGGGAATATCATTTTACCGACGTCAGCTTCTTTTGCCGATATTTCAAGAAGCACACTGGCCAGACACCGCAGCAAGTGCGGATTTCCGAGAAAGTACACTTCGTGTGACGTTTCAGTGTAAAAATATGTTTTCAGACAAAAAAAGCTGACTCCATTTGCCGGAGCCAGCCATAACCCATTCAATCGCTCAAAAAAATTAGCAAGCAGTAATATTTGTTTATAATTCCGCTCGACAATGTAAATAAAAGTGAAGAAAGTGTTGCATAGTTAAGATTAAAATAATATATTTGTATGTATCGTTTAACTAACTACAGATAATAGACAGAAACATTAACTTGAGAACATGAAATCTGATTGACACCATAGAGACTGATGAAAATAGAACAGGTCCCAAAGAGAGTAAAAACCGACTTTTTGGGATTTGTTTTTTTACACCCTTTCCACGCCACACCACAGTATGTGTGACCAGTGGTGCATGCAATGCACCACTGGTGGCTTGGCGGTGCCGATAGGCCCGTTGGTTGGGGATTAGACGGAGGGGAGTGAGATGCCGCTTAGCTGGCGATAGAGGTTGAGCGCATATATGTCGGTCATGGCGCTTATGTGGTCGATAACGGCTTGTATCTTCTCAAACAGCGATGGCGCAAACACGTCGTATTGCTGCGGAAATTTGTTGAGTAGCAGCTGCGAATAGTTTTTGTCGGGGTGCATTACGGCATCAATGAGCTTTTCGAGCAGCAGGTTGATGATTTGGTTACCGGCCAAATCAATGTCAACCACATAGCTGTGCTTGTAGAGCTTGGCATAGGCAAGATTGCTGCACTGCTGATATGCCATGGCTGGAATGGGTGATATGTGGTCGATGAGCGAGCCGGTGAAGCGTCCGTTGAGTATGGCCGTTTCGTTGTCAACAAAGGCCTTTGCGCACTCTGCCACTAGCAGCCCCACTATGCACGAGCGCAAGTAGCAGATTTTTTCGTTAGGGTCGGCCACGCGGCTCATGGTGCTTAGCATGTGGTCGCGGCGGTCACTTGTGAAAAAAGCAAGCAGCACATCGGCTGTTTCGGTGTCATTCAGAATTTTTAGTTTGTGGGCGTCTTCAATGTCCATCACTTGATAGCAAATGTCGTCGGCTGCCTCAACCACATACACGAGCGGGTGGCGGCAATAAGTGTCGTTGCCGTGCTTTATTATGCCGAGTTTGGTGACTATTTTCTCGTAGTCGGCACTTTCGGTGGTGAAGAAACCGAATTTGCCTTTTGTGCCGGCGTTAGATGACGAGTATGGATATTTGACGATTGACGACAGTGTGGAGTAGGTCATGGCGAAGCCTCCCGGACGGCGGCCTCTGAACTGATGAACCAGTGTACGGAAACTGTTGGCGTTGCCCTCAAAGTGTATCAGGTCGTTCCACTGCTGTGGCGTGAGGCGGTCTTTGAGAAACAGACCTTTGCCCTCGCTGAAAAAAGCGCCTATGGTTTTCTCGCCAGAGTGGCCGAAAGGCGGATTGCCGAGGTCGTGGGCAAGGCATGCCGCAGCCACTATTTCGCCTATCTTGCCGAGCTTGGCAGAGCACTGCTTGTTGACCTCGCGCTCGCACAGCAGGCGTGAAATCTCGTTTGCGAGCGAGCGCCCCACGCACGACACCTCAAGGGAGTGGGTGAGACGGTTGTGCACGAAAATGCTTCCTGGCAAGGGAAACACTTGAGTCTTGTTTTGCAGTCGGCGGAAGGGTGAAGAAAAAATCAGGCGGTCGTAGTCGCGTTCAAACTCACTTCTTACGCCGCCCTTGGCGTCGGTGTAGTGTTCGAGTCCGAGACGAGTGTCGCAAATCAGCTGGTTCCAATCCATCATAGCAGTAATGTAAAGAAAAACTTATGGTCGTTTTGTTGTGTGGCGTAAAGATAAGAATAATTTTTGGGCTGGCGCATAGCTGTGGCAGTGGCAAGAGGAGCTATGGCAATAAAAAGAAAATAGGATTTGTCAATAATGGTGACAAATCCTATTTCAAGCAAAAAATTTTATGATAATGGAATAAAAATTAAAAGGTTCGCGATTATTGCTGCTTAGGGCAAAAAATCATTTGCCATTTTCTTTGCAAAACTCATCATTGATTTTCTTTGCGATTTCGGCCATCTCGCTGTCGTCGAGCGTGAGTTTGCCGGCAAAGAAATTCATGTCGCTCTCCTTGTTGATAGGAATCAGGTGAATGTGTGCGTGCGGCACTTCAAGACCCATCACAGCCACGCCAATGCGTTTGCAGGGCATAACAGCCTTCATGGCTGTGGCAACTTTGTGGGCAAAATTCCAGAAAGCGGTATATTCTTCGGCGCTGAGGTCGAAGATATAGTCAACCTCGTGACGTGGAATCACAAGAGTGTGACCTTTGGCAACAGGGTTGATGTCGAGGAAAGCGTAGAAATTCTCGTCCTCGGCAATCTTGTAGCTGGGAATCTCACCAGCAGCTATTTTTGAAAAAATTGAAGCCATAGTTGTATGTTTAAACGCCTATTTCAAGAATTTCAAATTTCATAACACCAGCAGGCACCTTTACTTCAACCACATCGCCCACTTTGTGACCCAGAAGAGCCTTTGCAATGGGGGTGGTGATAGAGATTTTGCCTTCACGCAAGTTAGCTTCGGTTTCGCTGACTACGGTGTAGGTCATTTTGGCCTTGTTGTTGAGGTTTTTGAGTGTAACCTTGTTCATGAGTTGCACTTCGTCGGTGCTGATTTTGCTTTCGTCGATGATGCGTGCTGTGGCTACAAGATTTTTCAGTTCTGAAATCTTGGCCTCAAGCATGCCTTGACGTTCTTTTGCGGCATCGTATTCGGCATTTTCTGAAAGGTCACCTTTCTCACGAGCTTCGACAATAGCTTTCACTACTTCAGGGCGCTCCACGTTTTCGAGATAGGCAAGTTCCTTCATTTTCTTGTCGTAACCCTCTTTAGTCATATAGCTTATAGCCATGGTAGAAAAATTTTAGTCAATGTAAAAAATAAAAGAATCCCATTTTTCTTCTGAGATCCCCTTGTTGTTATCTAATTTTAATTTGTTGATGCAAAGGTAGTGATAATTTTCTGAATTAAAAAATTAATGATTCAAAAGCCAATTTTTAATGTTTGTCAAAAGCAATACAATATAGTAGCTAAAGTTCACAAAAAGTATAGTGAAGCTGACGTGTTTCTTATGAAGAGTCATAGCAATAATTCTTCGTTGACATTGCTTGGCGCGATGCAAGCTATGTAGTAAATTGGCAGATAGGTAATGCCGTCTTTTGTCTCAACCTCTCGGGCATTTGACAGAACAAATGCCTGACGTATGTTGTATTCTTTTGCTTGCACAAACCTGTCTAATGCGCTATGCACTTGATAGTTTTTGCCGGATTTGATTTCGATAGGGAGAACCGACAGGTTGTCCATGTCATCAATCAGGTAGTCGACTTCACCTGATTTCTTATTGTCATAATAATACAAGTTGAAGCCATGGGCTTTCAGCTCTTGGGCAACAACTGTTTCATACACAGAGCCGAGATTTATGCTCGCCACATCAGTCATCACGGTCTTGATGTTTGTGCCATAGAATATGCTTGTCAGCAGACCCACATCATTGATATAAAGCTTTAGCAGGTTTTTTCCGCTGTTTTCAATCAGTGGAAAGCTTGGCTTGCTGATTGCTTTTACCTCAAGCGCAATGCCAGATGACACCAGATAATCAAATTCCTCGGCATAATCGCTCATGCGTTTGCCGGTTTTGTTCTCAATGCCTTTTGCCACAATGCGTTTTTTCTTGTTTTCCAAATTAGATGGAATCATTTCGTAGATGCGCTGTATCTTGATGCGGTTGTGTAAGCCTTCATATCTTGCAGCATTTACGCCATATAAGTGATGAATCTCATTTTGCAATATTGCGAATTGCGACTATGTTTTTTGTACACTTTTTCTATGGATTTGGGTGCTTTAAAATACACTTTTCCTATGAAAATAGTGGGTAAAAAATACACTTTTCCGATTTATGGGGCTGACTGGTGGAGGGGACGGTTGCGGAGTGGGGGATTATTTCTTCCAGAAAAGGTAGGTTTGGCGCAATGTGAACAGGCAGGTGGCAGCCGTGGCAAAGGCAGCTGATTTCCACATGCCGAAATGTATTGCGGTGAAGATTAAGACTCCGGCTGCGGTGGCCCACACCACATTTGCAATGCAGCTTATTAGCATTGGCAGTGAATACTGGCGGAGACACACCCATGCAACTATGGCGGTGTAGATGACGTATGACGCAATAAACGCCACGCCAAGTCCTGCTATCCCCCACTGCAAATAGGCAAATATGTTGAGTGAAAGCTCCACTATGGCACTGATTAGCTCGGTGATGAAATAGGTTTTGCCGGAGCCTTTGGCAAGAATCACAAAAGCTATGCACCACGACAGTGTGCGATACACCATGCCAATCATGCCAAGCGACACGAATGTCGTTATCCCATTGAACTCGGAGCTGTAGAGCAGCGTGATGATTTGTGGGCAAAACAAGATGAACATCGTTACAAATGCTGCCATAATGGTCATGGTGAGGTTAATCTCCTGCGACACAAACAAGCCGAGCTTGGCGCGGTCGTCAGCCACCTTGGCAAGACGCGGGTAATACTCCATGCCGAGGGCTGTGAGAATGAGCCCAGTGTATTTGTTGATGAGGGTGTAGCCAGCCTGATAGTAACCCACTTCGGCCGTGCCGCTGTGGTTGTTGAGCCATGCTATGAAGATGTAGCCGCCCAAAATGGAAACGAAGTTGCCAAGCGTCATAAACACGCCGAGCTTCACAAAGCCTTTGCCGAGAGCCCATGACTGCTTTGCCGGCTGCTTGGTGGCTGAGAAGTCGCGGTTGCGAAGCACCACTGCCCAAATGGCACAAGCGGCTGCATAGGCTATGATTGATGGTAAAATGCTGCGTTCACGCAGAAAGTAAAACAGCGGAATTGACACCACTAAGCCGCACAGCGAGCCCCACATGGTGACACTGGCTAGCCGGCGCAAGCGTGCAGTGCCTTGAAACACGGCATACTCGCCATTTGTGACAGCCATAAGAAACACAGCAGCCGACAGCTGCACAAATCCCCAAATGTGGCTGTAATCGCCAAACGACAGCTTGCTGAGGGTGGGGGCGAGGGCGAGTGTGATTAACGCTCCTGCCATGCCGAGCCATAGCGACCAGTGGCGCACGGCTGCTATTATTGATGCGAGCGCCGACGGCTGGTCGCCACCGTTATTGCCATTTTCACATGAGGCGGCCGCTTGCGAAATGTCGCGCACGCTGCTTTGCCTTATGCTGAGGTTTGTGCCCACGTTGAGCATTTCGAGCGCGCGGTTGAAGATTCCGAAAAGCCCCACACCTGTAGGTCCAATCCACACTGCCACAAGCTTGGTGCGCAATATGGAGCACAAAATGCCCACAATCTGCACGCCGCCAAAAAGCCCCATGGCTTTCATGGCCATGCGCGAAATGCTGTGTGAATTGTCGCTTGACATGATGTTCGCTGGGTGTGTCAGAATTCGATTTTGAATATCGGGTAAATCACGCCTCTGCCGCCAAGTCGTGATTTTTGCTGCAGAAGCCCCTCGTTGAGATAAGTGCCGCCTTTTTCAGTGCTTATGCCGAAGTCGAAATACTTAAATCCGTCAGCTTTGGCAGTGGCTATGAGGTGCTGAAAAAGCAACGGCAGGGCCTTGACTTGCCGCCCTTGCGGAGAGGCGGCTATATACTGGCTATGAGCCACTGTGGCGGTGTAGTACATAAGCACACCTGCCACCATGCTGCCATTGTGTGTGGCAGTGTAGAGCTTTATGTTGTCGGGGAAGCGTGATTGCAGCAGTTTTAGCTCCTCGATGCTGTGCACGGGGTGGGTGCCATAGCGGCTTTGAAGCACGTCGTCGAGAATGTGCCAATAGCCCTCAATGTCGGAGCTTGGCCCAACGCTCACGCCCTCGCGCACGGCAATGTTGACGCTGTTTTTGTTGCCGCGGTCAAATGGCAATGGATTGCTTAGCTGAATGGTGGTTGAAATGCCTGCGGCCTCCACTGTGGCGTTGTGACGAAACAGTGCATAGAGGTCTTCTTCGGCAGGATAGGTGTGATAGATGTGCGGCACAGCCTTGTAGATGAGCGTGTGCACGCCGTTTCGGCGCAGAAACGACAGGGCTGCGTCCATCACTTGAAGCATTAATGTGGCATCAAAGTGCTTGAGCGGCATGAGCCAAGCGCCATAGGTGAGCCCGGCGTGCGACGACACCACACTGCCTTGGCGTGACGCCGGCAGCAGCGCAATGATTTTGCCGTTTTGCCATGCCATGAGAGAATAGTCGGCAAAGCGGTCGCTGTGATAGTCCATGTAGCCGCGCAAGTGCAGAAATGTGCCGTTTTTCGACTGGCTGACAAACGAATCCCAGTCTTGCCGTGCTTCTTTGCGATATAGAGTTATTTCAACCATACTGACGGCAAAGTTATCATTTTAAGTTTGCATTAGCAAAAAATAAAACAGGGTTGGACTTTGCCTCGCAATGAGAAGCGTGAAGCCCAACCCTGTGTGGTGGTTATTGCGTGATGTGTTATTTCACATCGAACAATTTGGTCTTTTTAAGCCATTTCTTGTAGTCGGCAAGTTTGTAAGGAGCTTTGCCGTAGAGATAATGGTTGCCCATAGCCTTGCCGCCGTCCACGGTGTAGGTGATGAGCACAATGCCCTGACCATTGAACTCCGGCAGTGTGGCTATGCGTGTGATGCCGTTTTTGTCAACGCTGAAGTCACCCTTATATACCTCGCGGCCAGTCATAACGTCGGTCACAGTCACATGTCCCTTGTGGGCATTGCGAGTGTCGTTGGTCACCATGAGCGGGTGTCCCTTGCCGTCGTCGTTGTCGTTGATAAACACGCACACGTCGGTTTCGGCATTGCGCAAGAAGTAGTATGCCATTTTCTTTGAGTAGTAGTAGTCAACCACGGCATCGCTAATCACTGGCCAGCCGTCGCGCAAGTTCCACCAGAGCATGCCGGTGCGGTCCCATTTCTGGCCGCGGAACATCTCCAAGAAATATTTCATTGCTTCGGCCTGCACTGACTGTGATGCAAATGCAAAGTCCTCAAGCTTAGTGGGAACTTCACCAAACAGGAATTTCACCTGGTTAATCATCAGGTTGTTGCGGTCGTAGGTCTTGCCCCACGACTCATAGCGGCGCACCGACTTGGTTACCCATTGGTCGTTCCAGTTGATGCCGTCGGTCCAGGGATAAACGCAGTCCTTGTCCATCATCTTCTTTATGCTCTCCACGTTAGGACAGCCATGATAGCCTTGCTCGCTGATGAATGTGCACTTTTGGTTTTTGTAGAATTGGTCTTTGTAGTAGCCGCGCGGACCCCACAGGTGGTTCTCCGGCAGGTCGTCGTCGTTGGCACCACGGCGAATCACAGCCTCGGTGAAATAAGGCGAACTTGGAATGTAGGGGCGAGTGTAGTCGAACTCATAGAGCACTTGAGGAATGAGTTTGCGCGACACGACGTCTTTGTTCGGGTCCCAGCCGAAGTTGCGCAGCTGGTAGAACACGCCGTCGTCCTCGTTGTTGCCTGCCCAGAGGGCAAGGCTCGGGTGGTTGCGCAAGCGCACCACCACCGATTGAATTTCCTTTTCAAGACCTTTTGTCCAATCGGCGCGTTGCGGATAGAATGTGCATGCCATGGCAAAGTCTTGCCAGATGAGAATACCATTCTCATCGCAGAGGTTAAACAGGCTGTCGTCTTCATACACATTGCCGCCCCAGCAGCGAATCATGTTGCAGTTGAGGTCGTTTGCCATGTCAATCATCTTCTGGTAGTGCTGCTTGTCGCGGCTGTGCAAGCCGTCAACGGGCACCCAGTTGGTTCCGTGAATGAAGATGCGCTCACCGTTGACGTAGAACGAGAAATCGCCGCGCTTGCGTGGCAGGTCGTTCACAGAGTCCATGTTGAGGCGAACGGTGCGCAGACCTATGCGCTGGTTGTCGGTTGACAGCACGGTGCCGTCTTCGTCGAGAATTTGCAACTTGGCATCATAGAGTGCTGGCTCGCCATAGCCTTTAGGCCACCAGAGGTCGGCTTTCTCAAGATACACGCCAAAGCGGAATGTGGGCGAGCTGATTTTCACAGCAGCGTCGTATGCCACCTTGCCTTTGCGTGTGAGGGTGAGTTTGAGAGTGGCTTTGTCATATTTTTTGAATGGAATTGACAGTTGCACGTCGGCGTTGACCCAAGCGCGGTGTCCGGCGGTGTCAACATTGGTCACAATGTAGTTGACGTTGCGGATACGCGTAGGCTTGATTACGCGGAGCTCCACGTTTTTCCACAGTCCGGCGCTCACAAGGCGAGGCATGATGTCCCAGCCATACATGTGTGGGGCTTTGCGGGTCCACACGCTCTCATCGCTGGCAAAATTGCCCATGCTGTATTGGCCGAGCAGGTGGTTTTGACCCTCCATGACCGTAGAGCGGAGAATTACTTGGAGTTTGTTTTCGCCGTTTTGCTTTATGATGCGCGTAACGTCGAAAGTGTGCTCTATGAGCATATTTTCGGCTTTGCCTATGTGCTCACCGTTGAGCCAGATGTCGGCAAGGCAGTCTATGCCCCCAAAGAAGAGCTGGTAACGCTGGCCGTCGGCAAGTGCAGGAGCGGAGAACGACTTGGTGTAGCACCACTGGTTGCCTTCCCACTTGCGCAGCTCGTTGGTTCCGTTGCCCACCATGGGGTCTTTAATCAGTCCGGCTTTCTGCAGGTCGATTTCCACATTGCCTGGCACGGTGGCAGGTATGGTTTTCACGTTCACTGTGCCCATGTCGGCAGGAGAAGCGACCGGTTCTGCTGGCTGCTCCCAGTAAGATAATTGCCAATCACTGCCGTTGAGGTTCACAGCCACATCGTCGGCTCCCCATGCGTGCGGGAAGCCAAAGGCTGCAAACAACAAGGCTGAGATAATCAGTTTTGTCTTTTTCATTGTGTGTTGATTGTTTTTATTTTAATTTTTGTGTGTTAGTTCAAAATGTGAAAGTGTGGTTGCCTGCGCCCACGTGCATTGTCTTGCCGCCGGCTATGACGGTTGCGGTGGAGTTGGTGGGCACGGTGACGTTGAGGCGCACTTGGTCGCCCACACGCTGCCACGACGACTTGACCATTCCGGCTTGTGAATTGTAGTGGCCGCTTGCGTGGTCAAGACCTTTCATGAAATGCGGGGTGATGAGAATGTTTTTGAAGCCGGGAGCCTTTGGGTCGAAGTTGATGCCGGCAATGGCATTTTCAAACCAGGCGTAGATGTCGCCAAGGAACACATGGTTGAGCGACGAGTCGCGGAAATCCTCACGCAGCACCCAGCGCTCAGGAAGCGAGGTGTAGCCGCGCTTAATCCAGTTGCCCCAAGCCGGCTCGCCGTCTTTGCACGAGATTTCGTAGGCTTGGTCGGCATGGCCGAAAGCTGAGAGCACGCGCAATATGGTTTTGCTGCCAAGCATGCCGCAGTCGAGATAGTTGCCGTTGGCGGCTATCATTTTGCTTAGGTTGTCGGCCACAGTCTGCTGGAGCTCTTGTGGCACAAGACCGAGGTAGAGGGCCACTGACTGTGCGGCTTGAGAGCCGTTGGCATAAAGAGCCTTGCTACGGTCGAGCCACTTGGTGTTGATGAGGCGTTTCAACTCATCGGCCTTGGCGGCATATTGGCTGCCGTCGTGGCCAAGGATTTGGGCGAAGCGGGCCATGTACTCATTGTCGAGCCAGTAGTAGCACGACGAGGTGTAGTCTGTTGGGGTCTGTGTGTTGTAATACACCCAGTCGCCAATGCCGTAGGTTACGGTCTTGTCCTCGTTTTCGCGCGTCTTCAAATATTCGAGATAGCGTTTGCACACAGGCCACATGATTTCCATGCCGCGAGTGTCGCCATAATAGTCATATAACGTCATGGGGATTATGAATGCGGCTGCGTCCCACACCGGGCCAATCCAGTCTTCGTAGCCCCAGCTGTCGGTGGGAATGATGCCTGGCAAGCGACCTTGCTCGTTGATGGCATCGGCAAAGTCATTGAGCCATTTCTCATAGAATGTGATGGCGTCAAAGTTCATCAATCCAAGTTCCATGCTGATGAAGCCGTCGGCTTCCCAGCCGTTTTTCTCACGTTGAGGACAGTCGGTGGGAATACTCATGGCATTGCACAGATATGACTGTATGCAGGCCTTGCCGAGCTTGTTGTGCATGTCGTTGGCACAGGTGTAGCCGCCCACAGGAGCGAGGTCGGTGTGGAAGAAATTGGCAGTCAGGCTCTCTTTTGTGAGAGTGATTGGCTTGTCGGCCTTAACTTCCACATATTGGAAACCGTGGTATGAGAACAGCGGCGTGAACACCTCGTCGTTGCCGTTGAGAATGTAGGTGTCGGTCTGGAAGTCGAAGTCGGGCAAGTAGTGGTGATAGATGTCGATGTTGCGCATCTCTATGTTACCGTCGGGCTTGACAAGCTCAGCGTGCTTCAGCGTGACCTTAGTGCCTTTTTCGCCCTTGATGCGGAGTGTGCACAAGCCGGTGATGTTGACGCCGAAGTCAAACACATAAGCGGTGTCGCCAAATGCTTTGACGCTAACGGCTGGCATTTGCTTCTTAATGCGTATTGGTGGCATGTTTTGAGCCACGAGCTTGTGTGACGGAGCATTGACAACAAGTGCGTTGCTCCACGACGAGTCGTCGAACCCAGGTTTGTTCCAGCCTGGAATTTCGAGATTTGAGTCATAGTAATCGCCGCAATAAATATTGTTGCTTAGATATGGGCCTGAAGCTGTGGTTTTCCAAGTGCCGTCGGTGACAATGCGCTGCACAGAGCCGTCGGCATAGGTGATGTGGAGCTCGGCTATCATGCGAGCTCTGTTGCGCCAACGGGCTTTCTCAAAGTTCCATGTGGCCACAGGCGCTATGGCGTTGTAGAAGCCATTGCCGAGCACTGCCGAAATCACGTTGTTGCCTTTGGCAAGAAGCGGTGTGACGTCGGACACGGAATAGAGGTTGCGCTTGTCGTAGGCGGTGTAGCCGGGGTTGAGCATGGTGCCTGTGGCTTCCACGCCGTTGATTTCGACATGGGCATAGGCGGCAGCACTAAGGTAGAGGCGAGCCTTGGCGATTTTCTTGCCAGTGGTGGCAAATGCCTTGCGCAGCATGGGTGCCGGCTCATAGTTTTTATCGTGGCTGTCAGAAATCCACTGGGCTTGCCAGTCGCTTTGGCTCATCATGGCTGTCTCAAACCACGACACTTTAGAGGAAGCCTTTTGGCGGCCGGTGTTGTCCCACGTCACCACCTTCCAGTAGTAGCGAGTGAAAGGCTTGAGCTGCGGACCGTCGTATTTTGCCAGCATGCGGCTTGAGTTGCGCACTCCCGAAGTCCAGGTGAAGCCTCCGGCACTGGCGGTGGCTTTCTCAAGAAGCGATGGACTTGTGGCGATGAAAAGCTGGTAGCGTGCTTGCGAGAACGCTTTGCCGGCCTCATACTTCCATGTGAAGCGAGGCGTGGGACTGTCGATAGAAAGCGGTGTGGTGAGATATTCACACTGCATGGTGTTTATGCTCAAGGCATGTGACTGAAATGCACATAATAGCGCAACGAAAGCTGCCATGAGGAGCTTTGTCGCGTGATGCGCGAGTGAATGTCGAATTTTCATCAGTTGTTAATCCTTTTTTATTTGTTTGTAATGTTTTTGTCGTGTAGAAGCAGGAAATAGCTGTTACAAATGTAACAAAAAAGGAGTAGTCCGCAAAATAGACACTTTGCGAAAACTGCCAAAGATGAAAAAGCCGTGAGAAAAAGGGTGGAAGTGCGTGCTGCGCGCTGTGGTCGGCTGGTGTCAGAACTTCATGTTGGTCAGTTGGCGACCGTCGATGCGCTTGTAGCCCTCCGGAATTTTTGCGCTGATTTTTACCTCTTTGTTCCACTGCATGCCGCCGAGCGACACTGTGAGCGAGAATGGTGTTTTGCCCATCTGTGTGGCTATGTGTGCCTCGCGTGCTACGTTGCCTGCTACGGTGTGCTCCACTGCGGAATAGTCAACCTTATAGACTGCATTTTTTTGCGATGCGGCAGTTATGGCGAGAGCCTTGATGACATTGGCTGCGGTGAAGTCGAAAGAGTAGTTGAAACCTTGATATTGTGATTTGGGGGTGACTTGCAGCGTGCCGTCAACGTCAACTATTTTAACCAGCGGCGAGAGCGACTTGGTGAGAGTGCCCTTGCCGAGCACAAATGCGCGGCCAAGGAAAATGTCTTGCAGCGTGCCCACATTGACTGGAACACCGGCTGTGATGAGCGAAATTTTCTCGGCAAGATATTGCTTGTGGTAGCGGTCGATGAGAATTATTGAGTCGCCTGTGACCACGAGTTTTGCCACCTCAATGCCGAGCATGGGACGCAGTGATATGCTTATGGCCTCGTTGCGTGTCATGCGCAGCTGCATCGATGAGCTTAGCGACTTTGTACCGCCGAGTTTCACATTGCCGCTGGCAGTGAGCGTTTGCCACGAACCAAACGATGAGGTTATGGCGTTGAGTCTGTCTGGCTGTGGCGTGGTGGTGGCTATGGTGTCTTGGCCTTTTATTTGCGGTTCGACGGCCTTGCGGGCAGAGCCGCAAGAGGCCATAATGACTGTGATTGTGAGGAAAAATGGAATTATAGATTGTCGCATTGCTATAACGTCAGTTTATTTTTGAGTGATTTTTGCTATGAAATAATTATTTGTAGAAAAAAGTCTTGTTCTTGACCTTGCGCTGCAGCAGCTTGTCGTTTGGTGACTTCTTCAGTGCCTTTTTCCACTGCTCCAACGCATCGTCGGGTTTGCCCGACATGAACAGAATGTCGCCGTAGTGTTGAATTATGTCGGCGCTGTGGTCGTCGTCTTTGTCGATAGCCGACTTGATGTAGAGCAGCGCCATCTTGTAGTCGCGCTTTTTGAAGAATACCCATGCGTAGGTGTCGATAAACGTGGCGTTGTCGGGGCTTGCCTTGACGGCGAGGGCAGCCATGTGCTCGGCTTTGTCGAGCAGGGTGTCGCACTCGGCGAGGAAATAGGCGTAGTTGTTGAGAATACCGGCATTGCCAGGGTTGATTTTCAGCGATTCCTCATAGGTGCTGAAAGCCTTGAGCGTGTCGCCATTGGCGAAATAGACGTCGCCCATGCCGCCCACGAGGTTTGAGCGCAGCTCCACGTTTGACGAGTCGGCAATGGCAAGTGCCTTGTTATAGACCTCAATGGATTTGTCATATTCTTTCATCTGCAAGTAGGCCGGGGCTATGTATTGCAGCAGGTCGAGGCTGTCGGGGTTATATTCCAGAGCCTTGTCGGCAGCTTTTACGGCAGCCGGGAAATTCTCAGCCATCATGTTGATGAGCATGAGCTTGCGCCAGTTTTCGGCATTGGTGGGGTCGATGTCGAGGCTGTAGCCAAGTTGCTCGGCTGCGCCCTTGTAGTTTTTGCGAGCCACCATATATTCGCTATATAGCTCATGTATTGACGACTCGTGCGGGTGTTGCTCTATGAGCACCTTGAAAAGGTTGTCGATGCGCTTAGTGGAGTCGTTTTTGGTGAAAAGCTGGCGTATGTAGTCGGTGAGGACATTGAGCTTGGTGTCTATGTCAATGTTTTCACCGATAAGAGCCTTGTAGATTTGTTTGTCGAAGTTGACCGAGTCGCCGCGGTTGTTGTAAAATTGCGCCTTGACGAAATAGGTGTAGCCGTTGTCGGGCTCATATTGCTGGGCTTTGTCGAAATAGGCGAGTGCGCTGTCGGGCTGGTTGATTTGCGACATCAAGTTGCCCAAAGCCATATTGAAAAGCGCGCTGCGCGGTGCAGTGGCAAGCAGCGACTTCATTTCCGCCACAGCGTTGGCGGTGTCTTTGAGCTGGAGGTATGCACTGACCTTTTTGACCGTTATGGGCAGCGATTTGTCTTGCAGAGCCTCGATTGAGTCGTAAACGGCAATGGCGCTTTTGAAGTCGTTGACGCGCAGATAGCTTGCTGCCAACTGGTCTTTCACCTCGATTTTGTTTGGATAAATCTCGGCAAGTTTCTTGCTTGCCTTTAGGGCTTCCTGCGGATTGCCCACCTGCATGTTGGCCTCGGAGTAGAACGAGGTTTCGTAGTAGTCCTGCGGTGCTTTGTCGAAGTGCTGCTTCATGAGCCTAAGGGCCTGCTCGGTGGTCTCCTTGGTGGAGTTGCGCATGGTGAGCAGGTTGTAGCCCAGATAGTAGGAAATGGTGGTGTTTGTGGAGTCGATGGAGTGGGCATAGTTGAGCAAGTCGAAACAAGCGTCGATGTTGCCCTTGTGCTTCTGGTTTTGAGCTTCAATCAAAATATACTCGGCTTTGCGCTTGTCGTTGTCGCTCACAGCCACGCTCTTGGAAGTGCCTTTGTCCTTGCTTGCCAGCATGGAGGGCACCACGCTCATGACAGCCAGTGCAAGAATGAAATATCGTGAAAGATTGTTCATCATTGGTTCTTAAATGAAAAAAGAGATAGCGGAGAGCGTGTCACTTGGTGCCTGTGTGTCCGAAACCACCGTCGCCACGCTCGGAGTCGTCGAGCTGCTCAACAGGAGTCCACTCCACGGTTTCGTGTGCGGCAACAACCATTTGGCAGATGCGTTCGCCGTCGTCGATAGTTTGGTTCTCATTGCTTAGATTGATGAGAATGACCTTTATTTCGCCACGATAGTCGGCGTCGATTGTGCCGGGAGTGTTGAGCACCGTGAGGCCACGCTTCAGAGCCAATCCGCTGCGTGGGCGTATCTGGCACTCAAATCCGCCAGGCAGCTGAATGAACACGCCAGTGGGGATTAAGACGCGCTCAAGCGGCTTGAGTGTGACGGGCTGGCTAAGCCATGCGCGGAGGTCCATGCCGGCACTTTGCGGGGTGCCGTAGGCAGGGAGGTCGTGTGGACTTTTATTTACTATCTTGACGTTGATTTTTTTCATAAGACGCAACATAAAAAATATTTGGTGCGAAAGTAGTAAAATATTGGCGTATGGGCAGAAAGAATTTGCTTAAAATGTTTTAACCGGAAACGGCCGACGACGCACAAAAATAAAAACTGCGCTCAAAACACATGAGCACAGTTTTTATTTCCTTTTCAAAAAGAGATTTCAATAGTGATTATTGAATTTTCTCAGCAAGTTCGGCACCAGCTTTGAATTTGATGACCTTCTTTGCAGGAATCTCAATCTTAGCCTTAGTTGAAGGGTTGATGCCAGTGCGTGCAGCTTTCTCAACTACAGCAAAAGTTCCGAAGCCTACGAGGGCGAGTTTGTCACCTTTCTTGAGAGTTTCGGCAATAGCATCAAGAGTTGCGTCGAGAGCAGCCTTTGCTTCAACCTTTGTTAATTTTGCGTCTTGTGCAATTGCGTCAACTAATTCTTTCTTGTTCATAACGTAATAACTTTATTAATTTAACAATATAGTTTTTAAGCATTTAACATGACAAATATATGTATTAAATTGTCAATATCAAAAAAAATGTACAAAAAACAGCAAAAAAATATTATCAAGGCTGCTGTGCGTGGAAAAAAGTTAGTGGGATTAAGCCTTTTTCGTTAAATTTGCAGACAAGTGGCACAAGGCTCTGTTTTGTGGGAGGAACGCATTGTGATGCGTGCCACTGCCTGTGAACTGTGAAAATCGTTGCCAGTGATTGGCATGAGATTTGAATGTGTATGCAAGCACAAGTGAATATTTTTTAGGATTTAGAAAAGAAAGAGCAAAAAACATTTATGAGTAATTATAGAACTTCGTTTTGGAACTCCATGCCGGTAGTGACAAAAAATCTGTTGATAATCAATGTGCTGATGTGGTTTGCAAGCATAGTGCTGCGCAGCCGTGGAATTGACCTGACTGAATATTTGGGGCTGCACTTTTGGCTGGCGAGCGACTTCAACCCAGCCCAGTTGCTGACCTACATGTTTATGCACGACACGAGCGGCATAGCGCATTTGTTCTTCAACATGTTTTCGTTATTTATGTTTGGTGTGACGCTGGAACGTGTGCTGGGCGCCAAACGCTATTTGTTTTTCTATATATCATGCGGCCTCGGAGCGGCTATCGTGCAGGAACTCACTTGGCAACTGACATGGCAGGGCGTGTTTGTTACGGAATTTGCCAATCTGAACGGCCTCACGTTTGAAAAGGTGAACCAAATGCTTGCGTCGGGTGAGCTGGCTCCATATCTCGACCAGTTTTATGGGTTGTTTGTCACCGTGGGAGCATCGGGCGCCGTGTTTGGCATTTTGCTTGCATTTGGCATGATATTTCCAAATATGCCTATGTATATAATTCCCATTCCATTCCCAATCAAGGCAAAGTATATGGTGCTTGGCTATGGTGCGCTGGAGTTGCTGTTTGGCATATCGGGTGCAATGAGCAGCGTGGCCCACTTCGCTCACTTGGGCGGAATGTTGTTTGGCTTCATAATCATTTGGTACTGGAAGAAAAACGGAACAATCAGACGCAATGGAATTTATTGATAAAGCGCGACGGTGGTTCTTGTCAAGCGACCTGCTTGTGCGGTTTATTGCCGTGAATGTGGGTGTGCTTGCGGTGCTCGGTGTGGCATTTTTGTGCGGACTGGGCGTGGGCGGAACTGTGGCTGCGTGGACGGTTATGCTGCCGTCGGACTTGCACCAACTGCTGCTGCGGCCGTGGACGTTGCTGACCTATATGTTTGCCCATGTGGGCGTGTGGCACTTGCTGTTTAACATGCTGTGGCTCTATTGGCTTGGTCGCATATTCTTGGAATACTTCACACCCAAGCAGTTTGTTGGACTTTATGTGCTCGGCGGCCTGGGTGGCGCTGTGCTTTTTGTGGCGGCATATAATCTGCTGCCGGTTTTGGCTGGCAGAGAAACTTTTCTGATAGGCGCCTCGGCCTCGGTGCTCGCCATAGTGGTGGGTGTGGCAGCCTATGTTCCCGACTACAAGGTGAACTTGCTGTTTTGGGGCGGAGTGTCGCTTAAATGGATAGCCATAATTATGATAGGCTTGGACGTGCTGAACATAAACGTTGCCACCGACGGCATAACGCCAAACATAGGCGGACACATAGCCCATGTGGGCGGCGCGCTCACAGGACTGTGGTTTGCGCTCGCCATGCGAAAGGGGCATGATGTGACTGCCGGGCTCAACAGGGTGATTGATGCCATGGTGAGTGTGTGCAGTGGAAGAAAGCGCTGTGTGGAAAAACCAGCCGGAGGCAGAGCCTACACCTATGGTGAGAGCAGCCGCCCAGCATCACAGGGCATGGGCAAAGGTCCATCGGAGGCCGAAATTGACCGCATACTTGGCAAACTGAAAACATCTGGATTTGATGCACTGAGTGATGAGGAGAAGGACACGCTGTTCAGTGCATCGCGCAAGAAATAGAAGATGAGAAGCAGAACAATGAAAATATTGAATTGGTGGGGAATAGCGGTGACTGTGTGCGTGTGTGCGGCGCACCTCATGACCGCTTATGGTGGTTTTGTGAACCCTGCAATATCGGCGATTCCTTCGATAGTGAATTTGGCGTTTCCCATAACGCTTGCCGCCACGGTGGTGCTGCTTGCGCTTTGGTTGCTGATGGGCAAATGGAAGTTTGCCATAGCGCCGCTTGCCGCATTGGTGCTGGCATGGCCCACAATGTCGGTGTTGTCGCCACTCAATTTCTTTAAACCGCACTATAACGAGAATGAAGCCAAGACAAAATTCCGTGTCATGACTTATAACATATTGAGCTTCGATGCCGGCAAGTATGACGGTCATGAAATCAACCCTGGAATGCGCTACATTCTTGACAAGGATTGCGACATAGTGCTGCTGCAAGAGGCGTCGCTCGGAGCACAGTCGTTTGACCAGCATGAGTCAATCAAACCAATGCTCGCAGAACTAAACAAAAAATATCCTTACAGAATGACCGGCTATCATGACCAGCTTATATTGTCGAAATATCCATACAAGGAATATTGCGACACGGTGAGGTTTGGGTTTGGTTCGGCCGATGACCCCGACATAAGCTATTATTTCTTTATGAAGCAGTTTGATGTGGAAATGCCTGGACACAAGTTGCGCATATTTGATGTGCATCTGCAGAACATAGGGCTCACAGAAGAAGACCGTGAGTTGTATCGTGAAATAACGAACTTGGACAACGTGGAGAGTCGCGCCACGGCAAGCCGCGTGAAGCACACGCTGCTGTCGAAACTGGCGCGTGCCTACAAGAAGCGCGCCGAGCAAGCGGTGTTTGTGAGGAAGCAGCTTGATGCCTATGACGGCAACGTGCTGGTCTTTGGCGACTTTAACGACACTCCTGGCTCGTGGACTTATAGAACGATAAAGGGCAGTGACATGCGTGACGCGTGGGCAGACTGCGCTTTTGGCCCAACGATAACCTATCACGACAGCAGATTGTATTTCAAGATAGACCAGACCTTATATCGCGGAAGCATGAAGGCTGTGGACATAGTGCGCGACAAGATAGGGGTGAGCGACCATTATCCGCAAGTGGTGACATTTGTGTGGAAAGACAGAAATTAACAATAAAATAAAAATGTGATGAGAAGAACATTGCTATCAGTTATTGCCATGTGCGGGCTGCTTTTGCCAGTGTGTGGCGCAAACAAGAAAAACGTGAAACATCAAAATCCATTTTTGGCACCCTATACCACGAAGTATGGGATACCGCCATTTGAGAAAATCACCTATGCAGACTATCTGCCGGCAGTGGAGGCTGGAATCAAGCAGCAGAACGAGGAAGTCAACGAGATTGTCGTGAACCGCGCACGCGCTGATTTCGACAACACGGTGCTTGCCCTCGACAACTGCGGAGAGATACTCAACAAGGTGTCGTATGTGTTCTATGCCTTGAGCGAGAGCGACGCCACTCCCGAAATGCAGAAATTGGCAGAGAAGCTGTCGCCTATGCTCACTGCGCAAAACGATGAGCTGTATATGAACGCCGGCCTTTTCAAGAAAGTGAAGGCTGTGCACGACAATGCCGACAAACTGGGGTTGACAAAGGCTCAGAAGCGACTGACCGAAAAATACTACAAGCGCTTTGTGCGTACCGGTGCTCTGCTCACGCCTGCCTACCAAGACACGCTCAAGGCAATCAACACCAAGCTCGCAAGCCTGCAACTCTCGTTCACACAAAATGTGATGCACGAGATAGCCAACAATCTGATTGTCGTAGATGATGAGTCAAGACTCAAAGGCTTGTCGCAGCAGACGATTGACGATGCTGCAAAACTTGCCAAGGAAAAAGGCATGGAAGGCAAGTGGGTGTTCACCGCGAGTGGCGCAACACGATTGGCTGTGCTGACATCGGCTGACGACCGCGCACTGCGTGAGGAAATGTATAAGACCTATACTAACACAGCAAGCCGCGGCAACGAGTGGGACAACAGCAAAAACATCAACGAAATCATGCAACTGCGCCAAAAGAAGGCAAAGTTGCTCGGATTTAAGACGTTTGCCGACTACGCAGTGGAGCCTGTGATGGCAAAAACTGTTGATGCCGCCGAGGGGCTGCTAATGCAGATATGGACTCCTGCCGTGGCAAAGGTGGGCGAAGAGGTGGCCGACATGCAGGCCTATGCCGACAAGCATGGCGACAACATAAAAATATCTGCCTGGGATTATTACTACTATGCAGAGAAAGTGAAGAAAGAGAAATTCAATTTCAGCGAAGATGAGGTGCGCCCATATTTCGCTCTCGACAATGTGGTGAAAAACGGAATTTTCTATGTGGCAAACAAATTGTGGGGTCTGACATTCACCGAGATGAAAAATGCTCCGAAATATAATCCGGAGGTGACGGTGTATGACGTGAAAGACGCGCAAGGCAAGCATTTGGCAGTGTTTATGACCGACTACTATCCTCGTGCCACCAAGGCTCAAGGCGCATGGATGAGCGAACTCAGCACGGCCTATGACTATGAGGGCAAGAGTGAGCGCCCCATAATATACAACGTGGCAAGCATGACTCCGCCCACAAAGAACGCTCCGTCGCTGCTCACGCTCGACGAGGTGCAAACCGTGTTTCACGAGTTTGGGCACGCGCTTAACGGCATGATGACCACAGCACCTTTCCGTGGACTTGCCGGAACCAACATTGACCGCGACATGGTGGAAATGCCATCGCAGCTCAATGAGCACTGGGCACTTGTGCCAGAGGTGCTTAAGAACTATGCCACACACTACAAAACCGGCAAAGTGATTCCGCAAGAACTTGTTGACAAGCTGATAGAATCAAGCAAGTTTAATCAAGGATTTATGACGACAGAGCTGGTGGGTGCCGCGCTGCTCGACATAGAGTGGCACAAAATAGACTGGTGCAAGGACATAGACGTGAAAGGATTTGAGAACTATGTGTCGCGCCGACTCCACAAACCCGAACTTGTGGAATATCGCTACCGCAGCCCTTATTTCAAGCACATTTTCGACAACGACCAGTATAGCTGCGGCTACTACACCTACTTGTGGTCGCAAGTGCTTGAGGCTGACGCATGGGACCGTTTTGAGAAAGAAGGCCCGATGAACGTGAACACAGCCAAGGACTACTACAAATACATCTTGTCGCCTGGCGACACTGAAGATGCAATGACGCTCTATAAGCAGTTCCGTGGCAAAGAGCCCAATGCTGATGCCTTGCTTCGCAACAGAGGCTTGAAATGAGCTGTGTGCGCGCTTTTAGACAACGCGGTTAGATAACAATAACAAAACCAAATAAACAGGGAATGTGCCCATGCTTTAATGCGGCACATTCTTTTTTATTACTGTCCAGTAAAATGACCATTTCTGAACATGGCTACGTTTTTTTTTATTGCTGTCCGGTAAAAATACGAAATGAGTCCATACTGTATTGAAAATCAACGAATAACGATACTTTTATAAAATAGGGGCTTGTCTTTTTTCATTGTGTGAATTTGATAGCCTTACCCTTGATAAATCCTCGTAATGGTCAAATATGAACTCTTATACTATGATTTTCGTTAAAAATGGGGCTTTTATCTATCCTACAAAAGTTTTACCGGACAGCAATAGTTTTTTTTATTTACAGATAAAGATGGCCAAAGGGTTGACACTTCGTTGAAGATGCCAGTCTTGTTTTTTGTCGCATCAAGTGTTTTTACAAGTTGAAATAAATTTCTAAAAATTAGCATGTTGAGTGATAAAAGCAGTTGCTTGTTCATTGATCGCTTTGTAATTTTCATAGCGTCCGCCAAACATTCCCTGCTTTATAGGAGGCCATTCATTTTTGAGTGAATCTGCACTTTTCCAAAATATAGTATATGGCTCTTTCCCCATGCCTCTCAATTCATATTCTTTTTCACTTCGTACAAATTGTCCTAATGGGACATAGAACTCTCTAAGAATTGAACATTTGTTGTAGACGTATATTAAAGATTTCATACGTTCCCAGATATAAAAGGTGTTTTCATATTCCGAATTGACGACAAAAAAATCCTCGAATAAAGGACGCAATTCATTGAGCAAAAAGAAACTGATAGGATAATAATAACGTTGTCCTATTAATTCATTCCATGTTTCATAAGTCCAATGAGTGCTACCCAACAAGGTTAACAATGGCTCTCTATATGAAACAGTCATAAAATTAGGAGCAGGGACTGATAGTTTCAAAATACTATTAAGTTCTCTGAATTTACTGTATTTAATACAGGCAATACCGATGGCATTTAATAATAGCATTGGAGCTATTGAGTGTATATACTCAGTTCCTTCTATGAGGCTCTCGCCGTTTTTTAAAGGCTTGATACATAATTTTACCAATAATTCACCAAAAGGCTTGATGTGATACCCCTTACTCCATCTGATTGCCAAAATTGCGACTTCTATCAAAGGAGTAATTGCACTTTTGTGAAGTTCCAAATAATTTGAAAAAGATTCCTGTGTTAGGGCAAAGTTATATTTAGCATGGGCATTTATTATATCATAGGCGTCATTGCCTAATCGTTCCACTAAATCCATATACTCAATATCGTACTGACTTGATGATAGATATTTTTTGCATTTTGCAATCATTATATCATGTCCCATATTCTTACTGATATTATGCTTATTTAAAGCAGAAATATGCTCCAATAATTCTGAGAATAATTCATCAGCACCATTTATAGGTAATAGTTCACCGTGTCTTAGTCGTGTTAATTCCTGCAATATTTCTTTGGCTATACCAATAGTTGCGAAAAACGAATTATATCTTGGGGCTGTTGCTTCAGATATAATTTTAATAAGTCCTTTATCCCATTCTCCAGACCATCCGCAAGTTATAAGCCCATAATCCTCAAAAATTCGTTCAAGGTATCGTCTCATTATTGGTGGGTAATCATCCAATTCTTCTGTCGTGTTCCTAAATTGGCAATCAATATAATCGCCATTGATTTTAATAATTGTAGGGATCTGACAATGAGTAAGTGGCGTAGCTTGCGAAATGGAGGATTCATGAGAAACCACTTGAGGTGTTATTCCTTCTGCTTCAAATGCCTGTTCTAACAATCTGTCAAAATTAGTCGTCAAAATAATGCGTATATAACCGGCTTTTACCAATTTGGCAATTGCTTTATGGGCTTTTGTTGGCTGTTTCCAGCCCAATTCTTTTTCTTCTTCTGTGGGCTCAAAAAACTGTTTCATTAACTGCACTCGTTCTGTGGGTGTTTTTACCAACTCTTCCAACAGGGATGAATACGAGGCTTCTTTCTCATATCTTTCTTTAAACCATTGGTGCGGATTATCCTTTATAATATCTTTTTTTGAAGCTGCCAGCTGTTCTATTAAAGCTGTTTCAACTTCCCATCCTGTTGGTATGTGTGCAGAGCGTGATATTCCTGAACCAAGCAAAAGAGCATAAGCGCCTTTGTTGGAATACATGGAAAAGGCTAATGTTGTCAGTTTTTCTATTGTCATAATATTTTTGATATAAATGATATACGCAAAGTTAGACAATTTTATCTGGTTTGAGTAAATGATGGCTATAAATATTGGTGTAATTCGCAATTTTAATGGAAAATCATATAAATTGAATGATGCTTGAATGAAATAAATTTATTACTTTTGCATGGTAAGATAAATAACATAATCCAAAATGGAAGCAACGAAGGATATAAATCGAATCAAAGTTGTTCTTGTTGAAAAGAAGCGGACCAATAAATGGCTGGCAGAACAATTAGGGAAAGACCCGGCAACGGTTTCTAAATGGTGTACCAACACTTCGCAACCGGGATTGGAAACACTGTTGCAGATTGCCAATGTGCTGAATGTTGATGTAAAAGAGTTGTTGAACTCCTCTTTGGAGGAAAGCATTCAGACAGTTAGACTCGTTAAATGATAATACACGGATATGAACAAAAAGGAATTATATAATAAAATATTACAACTTGATGGGCTGACTAACGAAGAGAAATCTGAATTGTTAGGACTGTTGCGCAAGCAGAAGAAATACGGATTGGTGTGGGAAGATAAGCAGGAAGATGTGGAAGAACGTCTGCGTGAGGAGTTGCCAGTTTTGGTTGAAGACGCATCAAAAGCCATCGTCAGTACAGAAGCCGATGCACCTAATCATATTCTCATAGAGGGCGACAATCTTGAAGCTCTTACCGCCCTAGCTTATACACATGAGGGAAAGGTTGATGTGATTTATATTGATCCACCTTACAATACAGGCAATAAAGATTTTGTTTATAATGATTCATTTGTCGATGCAGAAGATACTTTTCGCCACTCTAAATGGCTTTCGTTTATGAACAAAAGATTATGTATTGCCAAACAACTACTGTCAGACAAAGGAGTTATTTTTATTTCAATTGATGATAATGAACAAGCTCAATTAAAATTGTTATGTGATGAAATATTTGGAAATGGCAATTTTGTTACAAATATTATATGGCAATCAACAGCAGGTTCCAATACTGGTAATGAAATAGTAACTACAACAGAATATGTTTTAGTCTATACCAAAAATCGTTCTATGGCACATTTTGATGGACAGCCACCATCTGTCGATACTTTTAAATTATCCGATGAATATCTCAAGGAAAGGGGACTTTATACTTTGGATAAGCTTGATCGAAGACGAGTCGGTGGTCATTATTCGGAGGCCCTTAATTTTCCTATCGAAATGCCTGATGGTACTTTGCGATATCCAGGTGGAGGGCAACAAAGGAATCAGGATTGGAATTATTTGTGGAGTAAAACGAAAGTGCGATGGGGATTAGATAATAATTTTATTGTTTTTAAAAAGAACAGAGAGGAGTGGGTCGTATATTGCAAGCGATATCAGAATGTAGATAACAATAACAAACCGGTAGATAGAACAACTCCTTATCGAAATCTAATAACATCGGACTTGTTTAATACGGCACAAGGAACCGCAGAGCTTGCTGATATATTTAACATTAGGCCTTTTGCATTTCCTAAACCGTCGAACTTAGTTAAATTCTTATTATCTACAACTGTTACAACATTACCAAATGCAACTATTCTCGACTTCTTTGCCGGAAGCGGTACAACACTCCATGCTACTATGGAGTTAAACAAGGATGGCGGTCATCGTAAATGTATTCTTGTAACCAATAACGAGAATAACATCTGCGAAGAAGTAACCTACGAACGCAACAAACGTGTAATCAATGGCTACACCACTCCGAAAGGGGAAGAAGTTCCGGGCTTGACAGGTAACACATTGCGTTACTATCGCACAAGTTTTGTCGGCAGAGGCCGAAGCATGAAAAATATGCGTCAGCTGATGAGTCTCTCCACCGATATGCTTTGCATCAAAGAAGATCTTTATACCGAGCAGCAGCAATTTGGCGAACAACAGACCTACAAAAATGTATTCCGCTACTTCGACAACGGCAAAAAACGTATGATGATTATCTACCGCGAAGAAGTTGTGCAGCAGTTGGTAGATTTGATTCAGAATACAGATTACGAGGGCAGGATGCTCGTGTATGTGTTCTCTCCAAGCGAAGACCCATGGGAAGGCGAATTTGAAGAAGTTCAAGACAAGGTGCAACTTTGTGCCCTGCCACAAGCCATATACAATGCCTACCGTCGCATACTACCTAAGAAAAAAGACGAGCTTATTATCTCTGACGATACAAAAACAACCGTTCAGGAGAATATGCCGAATGGAATGTTGAATTTAGATGAAGAGGAGGAATTGCAATGAGCGAGCAAGGAAAGAATAAGAAGAAAAAAGAGCAATTAACGGTACGCAGTAGCGCAGCCGAGTACTTGAATTATGTGGCATGTGTGGGTGATGATGAGCAGCAGATTGAGATACGTTACGAAGACGAAAATATCTGGCTCACACAAAAACTTATGGCTATGCTATATGGTGTTGAAGTACACACTATAAATTATCACATAAAGAAGATATTCGCAGACAGTGAATTGCAGGAAAATGCAGTTATTCGAAAATTTCGAATAACTGCCGCTGATGGCAAACAATACACCGCAAACCACTATTCATTGGAAATGATTATCGCAGTCGGTTTCAAGGTGAACTCTGAGAAAGCCGTGCAGTTCAGGAAATGGGTAAACGGCATAGCTAAGGAATACACCATTAAAGGCTGGGTAATGGACTCGGAAAGACTGAAACGCGGAACATTCCTAACTGACAAATATTTCGACGAGCAGTTGGAACGCATCCGCGAGATACGCATGAGCGAGCGTCTGTTCTATCAGAAAATAACAGACCTTTATGCCACTGCTATAGACTACGATAAGACTGCATTGGCAACCCGTCGTTTTTATGCAACGGTACAAAATAAAATGCACTTTGCCGTTCATGGTCATACAGCAGCCGAACTCATTGTGGAAAGGGCTGACGCGGCTAAAGAACACATGGGGCTGACTACATGGGCTGATGCCCCAGACGGGAAAATAAAGAAAAGCGATGTGGTAATAGCGAAAAACTATCTTTCAGATACAGAAATGGGACAATTGGAACGCATGGTTACGGCTTATCTGGATTTTGCAGAAACAATGACTTTACGTCACATCCCATTGACAATGGCAGATTGGGAGCAACGTCTGAACAATTTTATCAATCTCTTTGAATATGGTTTGCTGAAAGATGCTGGGCGTGTAAGTTCAGAAATAGCACGATTGCACGCGGAGGCTGAATTTGAGAAGTACAGAATCATACAAGACAAGCTGTTTTTGTCTGACTACGACCGTTTTCTATTGGAAATGAAAGAAATTGAGAACAAAAGCCATGGAAACAAAAAAGAGGAGAAGTAATGAAGAATTTAGAATATCAACAAAGAGCGGTAAACGAATTAATTGACAAGACTATTCGTCTGTTAAATGCAGGGGGACAGCGTAATAAATTGGTGTTTGAAGCCACGACGGGTGCCGGAAAGACCGTGATGGCTTGCCAGATGCTTGCAGGTTTGATGGACGAGCTTCATAATCGTGGTGACAGCTGTTATCAAGAAGTGGCTTTTATTTGGTTTGCTCCGCGCAAACTGCACCTGCAGAGTTACAACAAGCTGAAAGTGGCGTTTGAGGAAACACGCACTCTCCGCCCTGTGATGTTCGACGAAATTGACCAGAATGAGGGCATACGCCCTGGCGAAATACTTTTCGTGAACTGGGAAAGCGTGAACAAGGAAAGCAACGTGATGGTGCGTGAAGGCGACAGTTCGCTCTCGCTATATGAAATAACTGACAAAACGAAAGAAGAGTTTGGAGTGCCGATTGTTGCCATCATCGACGAAGAACACATGTTCTGGTCAAAGACAGCCGACAAATCTGCGGCTGTACTTGACAGAATCAATCCTATGGTGGAAGTCCGAATCTCAGCTACTCCTAAAACTGCTAATCCAAAAGAAAAAGTAACGGTGTATCGTCAGGAAGTGATAGCAGCTGAAATGATTAAGAAAGAGGTGGTACTAAACCCGGAGATAGAGTTGAATTTCAGTGATGAACTGGAACTTAATGCCAACCTAATTAGGGCAGCACTGGAAAAACGTAACCAGATAGGCGAAGCATATAAAGCTGTAGGCTCAAACGTCAATCCATTGCTGTTAATCCAATTGCCCAATGACACGAAAGAGAATATGACAATAGAAGACACAGCCATAGCTGAACAAGTGAAACAATATCTCAATGTGTGTGGTATTACCACAGCCAATCACCGTCTGGCAATATGGCTTGCAAATGAAAAAGAAAATCTAACAGACTTGGAGAAGCTGGATAATATGACCGATGTCTTGCTTTTCAAAGAAGCTATAGCCTTAGGTTGGGATTGCCCACGTGCAGCTGTATTACTCATATTCCGCAAATTGCAAAGTGACCAGTTCACAATTCAGACTGTTGGACGTATTATGCGTATGCCTGAACAGAAGCATTATCCCAAAGAGATGCTCAATGTGGGCTATGTGTTTACCGATATAGCCAAAGACAAAATACAAATTGTTACAGCTGATGCCGACTATATCTTGAGCAACACCATTACAGCATACCGGCGAGAGAATTTGAAAAACATATTGTTACCAGCCTACTATGCGGAACGTCCCAATATTGAACGTAACTATTTGGGTCCTGACTTTCGCAAAGTGCTTTATGATGAAGCTCGAAATTTTTGGAAATTTGAACATGGACAAATGCTTTTTTCGCTTGAAGAACTGGCTCAGTTGGACAACGACTATGAAGAAGGGGGATTGCATGACTGTAACGAGTTGCAAATAAACGAAAATCGTAAGAGGGTGGCAAACTCACTGCGTCTGGATGTTAAGAACATCAATATAGAAATACCACAGGATGTGCATTTCCAAAACGAGGAACAGACCATCAGTGTAGATACAATTAAATATGCTCGTAAAGCCACAGAGATTGACCGCGTATTCATGGCTTATATATCTACAAAAGGGCATCAGTTTGAAAGCAAGGGTAGAGTTGATAAAATTTCTTCCTATCTATTGGAAATCATAGCCGACTTCTTTGGCGTCTTTGGTACAGATGCGAAGAAAGTGGTATTGTATTATCATAACCGTCCACAGTTTGATATAATCATTGATAATGCCTTGACAAGATATCTGCTTAAACGCAAAGATGCCAAGAAAAAATCGGTGGCTTACAGAGAATTCAAAAAATACGATTGGGAAGTACCGGAAGAAAGGGTGTATGACAGTGAAACCAATCATGTTGAAGAAGCAGGTAATCATGCTTTACTGCCATTTGTGCAACTTAATCAAGCCTCAAAACCTGAAAAAAAGTTTGTGGCATACTTGGAGGAGAATAGTGAATACATAGATTGGTGGTATAAGAACGGAGACAAAGGCAAGCAACATTATGCAATTGAATATAATCAAGGTAAAAATGGAGCAAAAGCATTGTTTTATGTGGATTTTGTGGTTAGAATGAAAAACGGACACGTATATCT
Organism: uncultured Muribaculaceae bacterium; assembly: GCA_934636465.1. GTDB lineage: Bacteria > Bacteroidota > Bacteroidia > Bacteroidales > Muribaculaceae > Sodaliphilus. Next base: position 47,334 of record CAKUAR010000008.1, on the reverse strand, counting down.
TTTTGACACAAAGAGTGCCGAAAGCGATTTATTCGCGTCTGAAAAACATAATGCGTTGTTAGCATATATTAAAGAGAATTCTACCGATGAAGTACCTCTTTATGGTGGTGTCATCATACAAAAGGAAGCGAATTGGTTATATTCTCCACTTCCTATTGATAATACTACTGATATGTTAAACTGGAGTTGTTTCTATCCTCGAAACGCATAAAATTATAGCAAAATGAAGAGAATATAAGTTTTTATACCATGATGCCAGAAAGGCTGATTTAGCTATGATATAAACATTCTTTTTTATTGATGGCTGTGGCAACCTTGCACCGGAAACAGAGTCGTGGTTTGACGGAAATGGCGTAATTTTGCACGACAAAATCAAGGAAAGGAGAAACGGACGAAATGGATATGTATGGTGTGCTGCTGGTGGTGGGCTTTGTGGCCGGAGCATTGTCGGGCAGCGTGGGCTTTGGCGGCGGCATGATATTGCTGCCGGTAATCACTTATTTTTATGGCGTGGAAGTGGCTGTGCCGGTCTCCACCATAGCGCAGATGCTTAGCAACATGTCGCGTGCGGCAATGGGCTGGCGCGAAATCAAGTGGAAGCATGTGGCGTGGTTTCTTGTGCCGGCAGTGCCGTTCACGATACTTGGCGCTTATGGCTTTGCACACGTTGACAAGGTGCTGATGACACGGCTGCTGTGCTCGTTTCTGATAGTGTTCTCAATCATGAAGATGACCGGCAAACTGCATTTGCCCAAAGGACGCTCAACCATGCTTGTGGGTGGCGGGCTGACCGGCTGCCTTAACGGATTGCTCGGCATTTCTGGACCAATAAGCAGTGCTGTGTTTCTCACTCTGGAACTCACGCCGGTGAGCTACATAGCAAGCGAAGCAGCGGCTGCAGCGGCAATGCATGTGGTAAAGGCGTTGACATACGGAAAATTTGACCTTATGAGCGGAAGCATATTTATGAACGGACTGTTCATAGGCTGTGCCATGATGGCTGGTAATGTGCTGTCGGTGCGACTGATAAAGCTCGCGAACAAAAAGGCATATCAGCGTGTGGTGGCTGTGGCAATGATGCTTGTGTCGCTATGGCTGATAGTGAGTGTGAAGGCGTGAGGATTGACGCGCACGCGGCGAGGTCAGCACACATGGCGCGCGATGCGCGCTGAACCACGGCGACCGCTGGCTATGCGGTGATAGAGCCGCTTCATGATGAGTTTCTTGAACGGGTGATGCTTGAAGCCTTTGTAGCCCTTGGCTGCCAATGGCTCGGCATGCTCACGGTGCCCCTCGCGCTCATATTGCGCGGCAAGCACAAGGCGGCGGTAGTTGAGCAGGCGCAAGTAGCGTTTTTTGTGCTTCAGTTCAGAGTTGGCTATAAGGCCGATTATGGTGTCGATGGAACGTTCCCACAAGCCGGCTTTCTCATGAAAACATGTGCCGGTGATGGAGGTACGGCCGGTGCTGTTGACGAAAACCAGCGGCTTGCTTTTGAGATATGCCATGCGAGGCTGCTGAAGCAGGAGGCGGAATGCCATTTCCCAGTCGTTCCATACTGGTAGGGCGGTGTTCCACCCACCAGCCTTTGCAAAGAAATCGCGGCGCACGATGTAGCTTTGTGTGGCAAGAAAACTATGGAGAATGTGATTGGCGAAAATGTCGCTTTTGAAGTAAGGCTTCACGGCTTTTTTGCCGTTTTCGTCGATTAGACAACGGCGTGTGACCACCATGTCGAGGTTGCCGTCGCACGACTTGATTTTTGCCACATAGCGTTCCACAAGGTGCTTGTCCATGGTGTCGTCGCTGTCGAAAAACATGACCCACGGCGCTGACGCTTGTGCAAAACCGCAGTTGCGTGCGGCACATGCTCCGTGTGTGGGTTCGCTTGCTACAGTCACCTCAAAGTCGGGGGCGGCGTGGTCAATCTTGAATTGGTTGAGCACCACAAGCGAGTTGTCGGTGCTGCCATTGTCAACAAGCACAAGCTGCAGCGGACGGTGAGTCTGCTGCAAGACGGAATTGAGCGTGCGCGAAACCAAGTCGGCGCGGTTGTAAACAGGGATTATGATTGACACTTTGTCCATAGCAGCGTAAAGGTAGTGAGTGTTTTGCCAATTTCCAAAAAAACGTTTAACTTTGGGCGATATGAAGATATTATTTGTGGGAGATGCCAGCAATATGCACAACTGCCTTGCCCTGGAGTTGCGCAAGATGGGGCATACCGCGGTGGTGGCCTCAAGCGGTTCGCGGTGGATGAACACCGGTCGCGACATAAACCTCTATCGCCATAGCGGCAAGATAGGGGCTTTGCGCTATGTGGCCGACGTAATGATGGCCTTGCCACAGATGCGCGGATTTGACGTGGTGGAGATTGCCAACCAGAACTTCTTGGAGCTTAGGCCGGGCAAACTGCGAATGATATTTGACTACTTGAAGCGCAATAACCGCCGCGTGGTGCTGTCGGCACTGGGAACTGACTATGTGTATTACACGGCATGCCACAATGGCCACACGTTTCGCTACAGCGACTACATGATAGGCAGCGAGCCGTCGCCCTACGTGGCTTCGTCGGAATATATAGCCCAACGCCAGCAAAACTGGGCAAAACCCATGATGCGCGACTACTCAACCCACATATTGGGTGGAGTAGATGGTGTGGTGGCGTGTTTGTATGAGTATTATGCCGCTTATCGCGACGAGGCGAAGCGTGACGTGTGCTATGCAGGAATACCCATTGAAACCGACAGCGTGACCATGAAACATGGCGATGACGTGCCAGCCAAGGTGCGCTTCTTTATAGGCATACAGCGCGACCGCAATGTGATAAAGGGCACTGACAGGCTGCTTGCCGCGCTGAAACGCGTGTGCAGCCGCTATCCCGACGCGGCAGAAATGGACGTGGTGGAAAACATGCCTTACGCCGATTACTTGGAGCGCATGGGGCGGTCGGACGTGATACTCGACCAGTTGTATTCATACACGCCGGCAACCAACGCCCTGCTCGGCATGGCGCAAGGGCTTGTGGCGGTGTCGGGGGCTGAACCGGAATACTACGACTTGATAGGGGAGAAGGAAAATCACCCGATAGTGAATGTGCGTCCCGATGTGGCTGGCGACATAGAGGCAAAACTCACTTGGATAGTGGCGCACCGCGAGCAACTGCCAGCCATGAGCCGTGCCAGCCGGGAGTTCGTTGTGAAGCACAACTCGGCACGCGTGGTGGCAGAGCGATACCTTGATTACTGGCGCAAATTGCAGTGAATTTTTACTTTTATTGGAGCGATAAATTGTTGAGGAGAACGACATAGACGTCGATGGCCTCACGTATTTCGTCGTGGGTTATGAACTCGTCGGCCGTGTGGCTGCGCGATGACTGCCCAGGGCCTATTTTGAGCGACGGAAACGGCATGAGAGCCTGGTCGCTAAGCGTGGGCGAGCCAAAAGGCGTCTTGCCAAGCATCACGGCGCGCTGCACAAGCGGGTGGCTGGTGCTGATTGACGATGGGTTGAGGCGCGTGGAGTGTGGCGTGAGAGTGCACTCTGGCACGGCTTGGCGCAGCAGTTGCAGGGTGTCGGCATTGGAATAGGCGTCGGTGGTGCGCACGTCAACAAGAAATTGGCACAGGTCTGGAATTATGTTGTGCTGACGGCCGCCCTCAATTTTTGTGACCGAAACCTTGACCGGGCCGAGCATGGCCGACTCTTTCTCGAACTTGAAATTGCGTAGCACGTTGACGGCATCGATGGCTTTGTAGATGGCGTTGACACCCTCGTTGCGCGCGGCGTGTCCAGCCACGCCGTGAGCCACACCGTCGAGCACCATGAGACCTTTCTCTGCCACAGCAGGCTGCATGCCTGTGGGCTCGCCCACAAGAGCCACCGCAATGGTTGGCAGCATGGGCAGCACTGACTCAATGCCGAGCTTGCCGCTGATTTCCTCTTCGGCCGACGCAAGAAAAATGAAATTGACTGGCTGCGGAACGGATATGAGTGTGCGAAACGCCGTGAGCAGCGCCACAACCGATGCGCCGTCGTCGTTGCTGCCCAGGCCATAGATGCGTCCGTCGCTTTCAACAGGCGTGAACGGGTCGTGTGTCCAGCCGTCGGCCACCTTCACGGTGTCGATGTGGGCATTGAGCAGCACGGTGGGCAATGCCGGATTGAAGTCGGGCGACAGACACCACAAGTTGTTGTGGTGACGTTTGGGGCACAGGTTGAAGCCGCGCAAGGCTTCCTCTATTTTGTCGGCCACGGCTTTCTCGTCGCGACTGAGTGATGGCGTGGAAATCATGACCTTCAGCAGGTCGATTGCCTCATAGAACATTTCATCAGAATCCATTCTATATAGATTTTTATTATTTGGCGTATTGTTGTGCGGCGGCAGCTGGCTGGGTTTGCGTTTTCGCCTGGGTCATGAATAAATAGCCCCAGAAACGGAATGTCAGGTCGGTTTTGCCGTTTTGCTTTTTATTTGTTTGGTAGTTAAACGACGATATGACGAGCGTGTTGCCGCCATTGCTAATGGTCAGGAACGGCTGCTTTACGTGTGAATTGCAGATTTGCTGCAGTTGCTTCAAACTTATGCGGAATGTAGCGTCGCCAAGCGATGTGTGCTGGGAGAACGGAATGTAGGTGGTGGTAGCACCATTGATGTCGCTTACGGTGGCGTTGAGCGTGGTGTCGATTGCCACCATTGTCTTTGCTCCAGCAGGCACAGCAAACTCTGACGACTCGATGAAATTGTCCCATTGATATGCGTTGCGGACAGCAAATTCACACTCCACGAAGTCGGTTTCCACAGTGGAGTCGCATAATGAATTGAATGAATTGTGGTGATATTTCAGATAGTCCATCTTGCTGCCTACCTCCTGCTTGGTGGCCTGCGGCAGACGGTTGATGTAGGCATGGTATTGCTCATTGTTGATAGGCAGCTTCGTGACGCCATTGGCGAGCATGGATTGCTTGAGCTGACTTGCCATGTTGCGGCAAACGAAGTCGTTGACTGAAACGGGGCTTATTGTGGTGAGCAGGGCAATGACGGCAAATGAGGTGATGACCGGCATGGTGCGGCGTGAGTGTGTGACGAACATGTAGATGCACACGGCATAGCACCAGAGGTTGAAAATGGCCACATAGACGCGTGCCGTGGTCACGCCATAGTCGGATATGCGGCGGCAGATGGCTATTGACATTAGCACCAGCATCGGCATGATGAGCAGGGGGAGAAAGCGTGCGGTGTAGGTGTCGATGCGCTTGCTCTGACCGTTGAAAAGCATGGGATAGAGTACCGCTATGAGCAGAATGGAGCTCGCCATGAGTCCTGTGACCAACCACGACACCCAGCCGCATGGCAACTGCCACGAAACGATGATTTTGGCGGCATAGACATAGAGCGTGATTAGGTAGGCTGCCACAAGCGGCATAAACAGATAGTGGGTGGCGCTTTTGCCAAACGATGAGAATTGCACTGGTTTGGGGTCGCGCTTGGCGTCGCCTTGCGGCACGAGCTGCATTATGAGCATTGGTGCAAGAAGCAGGTGGCACACGGCTGCTGTGATGAAGAAAGCCTTGTCGGAAAAGTCAATGCCGAACAGAAAATAGAATGATGCCAACAGCAGGAATATGCCGAGCATCAGCAGCAGGGCTATGGCATAAGAAATAGCGACTGCGCCTATTATGCGTGATGAGAAGTTCCAAAGGGGAATGTCGTTGGGGTGACGCTGGCGGAGAAACGGAGCCACAAACAATGCCACTATTGAGACGACTGCAATGGCCATCTCGCTATAGCCGGAGTAGAACGACGCGGTTTGGAAACAGGCTGTGTCGGCACACAGCAATGCCAACGCGGCATTGCAACCCACGGTGACCGCTATGCGTGAAATGCGGCGTGGCATATCCTCGGCGAACAGCGTGACTGCCATGGAGAATGGAATGGAACAGACCAACCAAAGTACAAAAAAATAGTTGACTATTTGCGAGAAAAAAGGAGCGTAACCATTGCAAATCCAGCCTATTGCGTAGGCTGTGAGTGCCACGGAAAACGCGAGTGAAACTGGGAACCGTTTTGTGGCTTTGGCAGAGTTGTCAAGCAACTTGCGAAACATTGTGGGGCTTAGAAATTTGCTCATAATGCTAAAAGTTTGTTTTGCACGATAAAGGTAATGAAAAAACGGAAAAAACAAAGGATTGGCTTGATAAAAAAAAAACGAGAAAAAGGGGTACGCGTACCTTTGGCACGCATCAGATGATATATTATCCCAATACCCCCGACCGTCGCTTGCGCTCCTCAGTCGAGGGTTAAAAACATACGTGTGCCTCTGGCACACTTTATTGCTAAATTAGGGTTTAAGTTCTGCCGTTTTTTCAGAACTGTCGTTTTTTTTGGGGGGGGGGATTTGGCACTCGCTTGTTGACTTTACAAATTTGTTTTGGGTGAGTTTTGGGGAGCGCGGGCGCGCTTTTTCGATGAAAATCTGTAACTTTGCAGTTAGCGGCATAGTGCCGCATGAAGAATCGACACTGTATGGCAGAAGAATTGGAACAAGGACAATCTGTGACGACTGAACAACCGCGAGACAACGGCGGATACACGAAGCTTGTGACCCTTACACCGCGTGAGCACATCAGGCTTCGTCCGGGAATGTATATTGGCAAACTTGGCGACGGTTCACATAGCGACGACGGTATATATGTGCTCATAAAAGAGGTGATAGATAACTCGATAGATGAGTTTAACACCGGATATGCCGTTAAGTCGGAGATAAGAATCGACATTGAGGACGGCATGGTGAGCATACGCGACTATGGCCGTGGAATTCCGCTTGACCAAGTGAAGGACGCGTCGAGCAAGATGAACACCGGAGCAAAGTATGACACAAAGAACTACAAGCGGTCGGTGGGACTGAACGGCGTGGGTATAAAGGCCGTGAATGCCTTGTCGAGGGAATTCTTCATACGCTCGGTGCGTGACGGACAGAGCGCGTCGGTGGCTTATAAGGAAGGCCTTGTGGTGGAAGAAAGCGGCGTGGTGGCTGCCGAGCCCGGCGAGGACAACGGCACTCTGGTGCGCTTCAAGCCCGACGCAAGCATATTCAAGAACTATGCCTACCGCGACGACATAGTGGAAACGATGATAAAGAACTACTCGTTTCTTAACACAGGCTTGAGTCTCTACTACAACGGACGGCGCTATCACTCACGCAATGGTCTGCTCGACTTGTTGGACGAGAACATGACCAGCGAGCCGCTGTATGCGCCCATACACTTTAATGGCGACGACATAGAGGTGGTGATTACGCACGCGCCGCAGATAGGTGAGGAGTTTTACTCATTTGTCAACGGTCAGCACACCACGCAGGGCGGAACGCACCAAAGCGCGTTCAGAGAGGCATTGTCGCGCACTATCAAGGAGTTTTATGGCAAGAACTTTGAGTATAGCGACATTCGCAATGGCATTGTGGCAGCCATAAGCATAAAGGTGGAAGAGCCGGTGTTTGAGTCGCAGACTAAAATCAAGCTGGGCAGCAATGTGATGTGGAAAGACGGTCCGACGATATATAAGTATATCAACGACTTCATAAAAAAGGAGCTTGACGACTACCTGCACAAAGACGCAGCCACCGCCGACATTCTGCTGAAAAAGATACAGGAAAGCGAGCGTGAACGCAAGGCAATAGCTGGCGTTACCAAGAAATCGCGCGAAATGGCAAAGAAAATCTCTCTGCACAACAGCAAGCTGAGAGACTGCCGTGTGCACTTTAATGATGCGCGTGCGCCCAAGGATAACGACCGCAGAGAAGAGTCGTCACTGTTTATAACCGAGGGCTTGTCGGCAAGCGGCTCAATCACGAAGATAAGAGACGTGGAGACACAGGGCGTGTTCTCGCTGCGAGGCAAGCCGCTCAACACCTACGGCCTCGACCCAAAGAAAGTGTATGCCAACGAGGAGTTCAGCTTGCTTCAAGCCGCGCTCAACATAGACGACGGCATAGACGGATTGCGCTACAACAAAGTGATTGTGGCAACCGATGCCGATGTTGACGGTATGCACATCAGGTTGCTGCTGCTCACCTACTTCCTGCAATTTTATCCGGAACTTGTGAAAACGGGGCATCTGTATATTTTGCAGACGCCGCTTTTCAGGGTGATAAACCGAAGCGACGCCAAGCGCAAAAGCCGTGGAGCGCACAAGGAAGCCAAAAAGCAGGAGGTGGAAACGTATTATTGCTACACCGACGAGGAGCGCGTTGAGGCAATCAATAAACTTGGCGACAATGCGGAAATCACGCGATTCAAAGGTCTGGGAGAAATATCGCCAGAGGAGTTTGCCGAGTTTATAGGGCCAGACATGAGGCTTGACCGCGTGCAGCTGCGCAAAGAAGACGCGGTGAACGACATGCTGGCTTTCTTCATGGGCAAAAACACTATGGAGCGGCAAGAGTTTATTGTGGATAATCTGGTTATAGAAGACGATGAAGACATCACAGTGCACTGACAGCGGCCGTGTGGCATTGTTCCCGGGGTCGTTTGACCCATTTACGCGCGGTCATGAGTCGATTGTGAGACGCGCCTTGAGCGTGTTTGACAAAATAGTGGTGGCCATAGTGGCAAACAGCGAGAAGCACAGCATGCTCACCGCTGAGGAACGCCGGGAGGTGATAGAATCGGCGTTTCGCAACGAGCCGCGTGTGGAAGTGACCGTATTTTCGGGGCTGACTGCAACGCTGGCCGCAAATGTGGGCGCAAGCTGCATTTTGCGCGGTGTGAGAATGGTAAAGGACTTTGAGTATGAAATGAACATAGCCGAGGTGAACCGCGAGCTTTCTGGGCTGGAAACGGTGCTACTCTACACACTGCCGCAGTATAGCTACATAAGCTCAACCATAGTGCGCGAAATGGTGAAATACGGACAAAAAATAACGCATCTGCTGCCCGAAGAGCTTGAGCCACGGTTTGTGGAGAAACTGAGACAAAAAGGCTTGGGCTGCACTGGCGGCGAGAAATGACAAAGGGAAAGTTTTTTTGAACAAGCAGATATATAGTAGATAGAAAGATGAAAAAGACAGGATTGTTGCTGCTTTTACTGGTGTTGACACTTGTGGGCGGCAGACTGGCAGCTCAGAGAAATGTGCCACAGGGACTGCAAAAGCTGCTAAATGCAGAATATGCCATAAAGAGCTTTTATGTGGACTCGGTGAACGAGGACAAGCTGGTGGAAGATGCCGTGGAAGGCATGCTGAAAAACCTGGACCCTCACTCAACATACACCGACGCCAAGGAAACCAAGGAAATGGAAGAACCGCTGCAGGGCGAGTTTAGCGGCATAGGCATACAGTTCAACATGAAAGAGGACACCCTCTATGTGATTCAGACCATAGCCGGAGGGCCGTCGGAGCGCGTTGGGATTTTGTCTGGCGACAAGATAGTGACGGTGAACGACAGCGTGATAGCTGGAGTGAAGATGAAGAACACCGACATCATGAAGCGCCTGCGCGGCAAAAAGGGCACCAAAGTGACTGTGGGCGTGAAGCGCGGCACCGACAAGAAGCTGATAACATTCCGCATAACGCGCGACAAAATTCCGCTCTATAGCGTAGATGCCAAATATATGCTCGACGACAAGACGGGCTACATAAGAATATCGAATTTCGGTGCTAAAACTTATCAGGAGATGATGTCGGCGCTCGACACATTGAAACTGCAAGGCATGAAGCAGGTGGTGATAGACTTGACCGACAATGGCGGTGGCTATCTGAACTCGGCGATAGACATGTGCAACGAGTTTCTTGACAAGGGGCAGATGATAGTATATACGCAAGGCCGCCAAGTGCCACGCAGCGAGGCTCACGCCCAAGGCGACGGAAAATATAAGGACCTGAAGATGGTGGTGATGGTGAACCAATATTCGGCTTCGGCTGCTGAGATTTTCACTGGAGCTATGCAAGACTGGGACAGAGCTGTGGTGGTGGGCCGACGTACGTTTGCCAAAGGACTGGTGCAGCGTCCGTTTAAGTTTGACGACGGCTCAATGATAAGACTCACGATAGCCCGCTACTACACGCCATCGGGGCGTTGCATACAAAAGCCATACGAGAAAGGAAACAAGAAGGCTTATGCTGAAGATATAATCAACCGGTCGAAAGACGGAGAGTATTACAACATAGACAGCATACACTTCAACGACACGTTGAAATACAGCACGCTGAAAAACCATCGTCCGATATATGGCGGTGGCGGCATAATGCCCGACATATTTGTGCCTGTTGACACCTCGGAATACAGCACCTATTACAGAGACCTTGTGGCAAAAGGCATAGTGAACCAGTTCAGCATAAACTATGTGGACAAGCACCGCAAGCAGCTTAAAAAACGCTATGCCGACATCAAGGCATTTGACAAGGGCTTTGAGTTGAGCGACGCCGACATGAAGGACTTTATAGCCGCCGGCGAGAAGGACAGCGTGAAGTATAACGAAAAGCAGTATGAAACAAGCAAACAGGTACTGAAGATGATAATGAAAGGCATCATAGGGCGTGATGTGTATAGCGACCCGTCGGCCTACACGATAATCGTGAACCACCGCAACCAGATGCTTGACGAGGCCGTGAAGGTGCTGAATGATGACAAACGCTACAACGAGCTTTTGACCAAAGGCAACGCCGAATATGAGAGGCTTGCCGCAAAGCACAAGGCCGAGAAAGAGGCCAAGGTCGCCAAGGTGAAGAAATGAGAAATGACGGCGTGTGAGATAGAAATACACGCCACAAGAAAAGGATATTTACTCTGTGAGGAAGCTCTGTTCGTGTGAACAGGGCTTCTGCGCATAACAAGAAAAAACACAGAATTGATATGGCTGCAGTGAAAGACATGACTGAGGGCGCGAGTCTGCCCTTGATATTTAATTTTGCAGTGCCGCTGCTGCTTGGCAACATGCTGCAACAGTCCTACAACATTGTAGATGCTGCCATAGTGGGGCGTTTCCTGGGAATAAATGCGCTTGCGTCGGTGGGAGCCAGCACAAGTGTGATATTCTTGATTTTGGGCTTCTGCAACGGGTGTTGCGGTGGGTTTGCCATACCGGTGGCGCAAAAATTCGGAGCTCACGACTATGCGTCGATGCGGCGGCTCGTATATACGAGCCTGAAGCTGACGGCTTTTTTGTCGGTGGCAATAGCTGTGGTGACAAGTGTGCTGTGTCCGCACATATTGCACATGATGCAGACGCCCGACTTGATATTTGACGATGCAAACGCTTATTTGCTGATAACGTTTATAGGAATCCCGGCAACGTTTTACTACAACCTTATATCGAGCATAATCAGAGCCTTGGGCGACAGCAAAACACCTTTTTGGTTTCTACTGTTTTCCACGGTGCTCAACATTGTGCTTGATGTGGTGTGCGTGATGGTGCTGGGTCTTGGCGTGGCTGGCGCGGCAATAGCCACGGTGACGGCACAAGCCGTGTCGGCGGTGCTGTGCTATGGCTATATGGTGAAAAAGTTTGACATATTGAAGCCGGAAAAAGCCGTGGAAAAGCAGTTTAACGGCCGATGCGCAAAGGTGCTGATGCAGGTGGGTGTGCCTATGGGGCTGCAATTCTCAATAACGGCAATAGGCAGCATAATGATGCAAAGTGCCAACAACTCGCTGGGTCGCGACTGCATAAGCGCGTTCACGGCCGCCATGCGCATAAAGATGTTTTGCATGACTCCAATAGAGAGTCTGGGCGTGGCGATGGCCACCTATTGCGGCCAGAACTATGGCGCAAGGAAACCGAAGCGGATATGGGATGGAATGAAGTCGGCCGCAATGATGATGCTTGTGTATTCGCTCGTGATGAATGTGCTGCTGTGGGCGTTTGCCGATAAGTTCTCGATGCTGTTTATTGATGCAGGAGAAACTACGGTGATAGACTATGCCGCACGATTTGTGCATGTGTCGGTGTCGTTTTTCCCACTGCTTGGCGTGCTGTGCATATTGCGTTACTCGATACAGGGCGCAGGCTATACAAAGTTGGCAATGGGTTCGGGCGTGAGCGAGATGATAGCCAGAATACTGATGAGTGTGCTTGCGGTGCCGGTGTGGGGTTACTGGGCTATCTGCTTCTCTGACCAAGCTGCGTGGCTGGCTGCCGTGTGCTTCCTGATACCGAGCTTTTATGTGATATATCGCCGCTTGAAGCGTGACGTGAGCATGGCTTGACAGGAAATCGCACAGGGGCGAAAAAACAAAAATCCGTGGGGCTGATGCCTTGCGGATTTTTAATTTGCTTTTATGAGTGTGTTGTCTTCCTGTGTGGCAACTGCGGCAGCTTCACTGATGAATGTGTGTGCCGAGGCGCAGGTCGTTGAGGTTGTTGGCATTGGTGATGATAACCTCTTTCACGCCATAATCAAGAGTGCTGAAGGCGTTGTCGAGCTTGGGTATCATGCCACCCTTGATTATGCCCATGTCTTTGAGTTGTGCAAACTGGGTTTGCTTCAACACTTCAATCACGCTGTCGTCGTCTTGGTCGTTCATAAGCACGCCATTTTTCTCGAAACAGAAGGCCAGCGTCACATCGTAGCGAGAGGCGAGTGCCTTGGCAGCCTCACCAGCAATGGTGTCGGCATTGGTGTTGAGAATGTGACCTTTGCCATCGTGCGTGAGAGGTGCAAGCACCGGCAGATAGCCGCCGTCAATGAGGTCGGACAATGCTTTGCCGCTGACTTTGCGCACATCGCCCACCCAGCCGTAATCCACAGTCTTGACGGGGCGTTTGTCGCTAAGCATGACGTTCATGTCGGCTCCAGTGAGACCAATGGCGTTGAGCTTGTGCCACTGCAGCAAAGCCACGAGGCGTTTGTTGACCAAACCACCATACACCATGGTCACTATGTCAATCATGTTGTTGTCGGTCACGCGCCTGCCTTCGACCATAGTGGTCTTGACGCCGAGTTTCTCGGCTACCTTGGTGGCCATGGAACCGCCGCCGTGAACGAGCAACTTCTTGCACTTAATGGCCACAAAATCTTTGATCAGCTTTTGCAGCGCAGTGGGATTTTCCACGACCTTGCCGCCCACTTTGACTATGAGCAGCGGCTCTTTGGGTTTGTTGGCGTTACTCATCATCGTTGAATTCCATTAAATAAGCCTTGATGAAACCATCAATGTCGCCGTCCATCACGCCGCCCACGTCGCTTGTCTGGAAGCCTGTGCGGTGGTCTTTGACACGGCGGTCGTCGAACACATAGCTACGGATTTGACTACCCCATTCGATTTTCTTCTTGGAGTCCTCAACCTTGCGTTGCTCCTCGCGACGGTGCTCAAGCTCTTTGTTATAGAGAATTGACTTCAGGTTGCGCAGGGCGTTTTCCCTGTTTTTAGGCTGGTCGCGCGTCTCGGTGTTTTCAACGAGGATTTCTTCTTCCTTGCCAGTGTAGGGGTCGGTGTACTGGTAGCGCACACGCACACCAGACTCCACCTTGTTCACGTTCTGACCGCCGGCGCCTCCACTTCGGAATGTGTCCCAGGAGATGCGTGCAGGGTCGAGCACGATTTCGATGGTGTCGTCGATGAGCGGTGTGACAAATACCGATGCAAACGACGTCATGCGCTTGCCTTGGGCATTGTAGGGCGAAACACGCACCAGGCGGTGCACACCGTTCTCGCTCTTGAGATAGCCATAGGCAAAATCGCCTGTTATGGCTATTGTGACTGACTTGATGCCAGCCTCATCGCCCTCGACCATGTGCTCGATAGACGTCTTGTAGCCATGTTTTTCGCACCAGCGCAGATACATGCGCATAAGCATGGAAGCCCAGTCCTGGCTCTCGGTGCCGCCGGCACCAGAGTTGATTTTCAGAATGGCGTCCATTTTGTCCTCCTCATGGCGCAGCATGTTGCGCAGCTCAAGCTTCTCAATCTTGTCGAGAGCCTCGGCATAGAGCTTGTCGAGGTCGTCTTCGCTGATGAGGCCGTCTTTCACGAAGTCGAACCCAAGTGCAACTTCTTCTACGGCACTGTCAACGTCCTTGCAACTGTCAATCCAAAAATGCAAGTTCTTGATTTTGCGCATTTGTGTCTCAGCTGCCTTTTGGTCTTGCCAAAAGTCGGGCACATGAGTGCGCAGCTCTTCTTCTTCAACTTCTATTACCTTGTTGTCGATGTCAAAGATACCTCCTCAACGCGTCCTTGCGTTCTTGTATCTCTTTTAGTTGGTCTTGCGTAATCATTCGAGTCTATAATGATTTGTTTGTTAATAAAATATAGTAAGTTTCTCTTTTTTTCTGTTTTGGTGCGCAAAATATCACTTCTTGGGTCGATAGTCAACAGCGTACATGGCATCGATGAGCTTGGCGTAGCGTTTGTTGATGACAGGACGGCGGATTTTGAGCGTGTTGGTCAGCTCGCCAGCCTCGATGGAGAATGGGCGTGGAAGCAGCACAAAACGCTTGATTTGCTCATAAGAAGCCATTTTGCTTTGGTAGCTGTTGATGCGGTCTTCCATCATCTTGTGGATTTCTGGATTGTTGACCAGTTCGGCGTTGTCGGTATGGACAATGTGCTTTTTGTTGGCATACTCGACAAGTGAGTTGAAATTTGGGACAATCAAGGCAGAGACGTACTTGCGTCCGTCGCCTATTATTGCCACCTGCTCCACAAATTTGTCTTGTCCGAGCATGGTCTCAAGCACCTGTGGGGCAATGTATTTGCCGTTTGACGTCTTGTAGAGGTCTTTCATTCGCTCGGTGAGAATGAGTTGACCTGTCTCGCTGATGTGTCCGCAATCGCCAGTGTGAAACCAGCCGTCGGCATCGATGGCTGCTGCGGTCTCCTTGGGCTTGTTGTAGTAGCCCTTCATGACAGTGGGACCCTTGACGAGAATTTCGTCGTTTTTGCCTATTTTGACTTCAACGCCAGGAATTGTGGAACCAACGGAACCAAGCTCCCAGTTGGTGTCGGGGTAGAATGTGACGGTGGCATTGGTTTCGCTCAAACCGTAGCCAATCACAATGTTGATGCCCACGGCATGAAGAAACTCGGTGATGTTGTCGCTCAGCATGGCACCTGCCGTGGGGAACAATTTGGGATTATCTACCCCAATGGCACTGCGCAGCTTGCTGAACACTTTTTTGTCGAAATATTGGTATTGCTTTTCAAGCAAAACCGGAACTTTCTTGCCTGTGCGCAGATATTTAACATTGCGCTTTTTGCCCACTGCTATGGCACGCTTTATGAGCATCTTGACAACCGGCTTGGCGTGTTGTAGATTGTCGTTGACGGCAGTGTAAACTTTCTCCCAGAAACGTGGCACACTGCACATGCATGTGGGGTGAATCTCGGCAACTGCCTTTTGAATCTCTTTGGGATTGAGGTTGATGGCCACTCTCACACCTTGTGATAGGCAAACCATGGACCAACCAAGCTCGAACACATGGCTGAATGGCAAGAAACTGAGCGAGATGTCGGTTTCATCGTCAAGATTGGTAATGCGCGCGGCATGAGCCTTCATGGCCGCATTCCAGTTGCTGTGTGTGAGCATAACGCCTTTTGGCACACCTGTGGTGCCGGAGGTGTAGATGAGATACATGATGTCGTCGGGCGAACCGTTGGCAGAGCGTTGCTCCACGGTGGCGCGTATGTCATCGCCGGCATTGGTGCCGAGGTTGATGAACTCTTGCCATGAAATGGTGGTGTCGTCGCTTTCGACACGCACAACTTTAGGGTCGAAAGTAACGATATGCTTGAGTGATGGGCACTCTTTGAGCAGCTGGAGCGCGATTTCGTATTGATGCTGGTCGCCGGTGAAGATGACCGACGCGCAGGAATCGTTGATTATGTAGGCAGCTTCGTCTTTGCTGCTGGTGGCGTAGATTGGCACAGAAGCAGCCCTGTTGCGGAACGATGCGAAATGCACCGTGAGTATTTCTGGACAATTCTGGCTAAAGATAGTCACCATGCCTTGTTCCTCAATGCCCATGGCGCAAAGAGCCAATGCGGCAGCCTCGACGTTTTTTTCAAAATCTATCCACGACCAAGAGACCCATTCGCTGGTTTTGTAGTCACGAAACCGCAAAGCCTCTTTGTCTCCATACTTCTTGGCTTGACGAGGAATCAAGCTGACAAATTCATTTACCATATTTTAATTGGTTGATATTATGCCTACAAAGATACTTAAAATAACTGGTTATATGCTCAACGCTGTGTAGATTAACATCTGTTTCGGCAATAATGAAATCTTTTACACATTTTAAGTTGGGTGGGGCGGAGCTTGCTAAACGGAATGGGCGGTTTGCGCACAATAAATGTTTTGATTACTTTTGGTTATGGAAACATAAAAATAAACTTATGAATATGAACAGATTGTTTCGCTGCATATGTCTGATGGTTGTGTGCTGCGCAGGGCATGTGGCTGCCATTGGGGCAGATAGCGATGATGTGATAAGGGTTGACTGGTCACCACTGCTGACCGACAATGTGGGTTGGAACATAACGAGTGGCGGTGTGGCTGCCGGCTTTGTGAACGCTGTGGGCTGTGATGCAGTGAATGTGAATATGGGAGGCTCATGGCAATTCTCGTGGCTCAATGTGGTGGGCGCAAAATATAACAATGGCCACGGCCAACGCTTCACGGTGGGGCTTGGCATAGACTGGCGCAACTATAAGCTGGAGGGCGGCACACACTTTGTGGCCGACGGCAATGTGATAACCACGGAAACCGATGCCGCCAATGTGAAATTCAAGTCGTCGAGACTGAAGGTGTTCAGCATAGAGTTGCCTGTGACGGTGCGTCAGCGCATATTCAAGCGTTGTGACGTGTTTGCCGGAGTGGTGACAAACTTCAATGTGAGGGCAAGCCTGGAGAACGTGTGGGAGCAGAACGGCGACAAAATGGTGGAGTCGAGAACGAAGAAACTGCACCAGAACGTGGTGACAGCCGATGTGCTTGCAGGCGTGAAATATAGGGGCGTGGGCTATTATGTGAGATATTCACCCTTTAATGTGATAAGCAAGGAACATGGACCGGAGTTTAAAACGCTGTCGATGGGCGTGGTTTTAGGACTTTGATGAAAAAAACAAGAAAAAGTGGGGCTCTGTTGTTACAAAACCCTGCTTTGTTCGTATTATATCATGAAGACAGGAAATTTCTGAGATTAATGGACAGCTCCAGTTTTGCATCGGCTTTTGAAAATCTGCGGTCGCGCCTTATGGGCATATCGCAGCACATCGTGGGCAACCGCGACGACGCTGCCGATGCAGTGCAAGACGCATTTTGCCGACTGTGGACGCGGCGCGAGGCAATGGCTTCGAGCGATGCGCTGACAGGAGCGAGCATAGTGACGGTGCGCAACTTGAGCGTGGATAAGGTGCGCCATCGCAATGCACTGCCAGTTACAGCGATAGGAAATGTGGAAGTGCCGACAGAAACCTCGCGTGAGGAACGTGAAGAGGCATACGACGAGGTGATGGAAATGGTGGCGCGACAGCTCACGCCAGTGCAGCAAGCGGTTTTGAAACTCAGGGAGCTGAACGGGTGGGAGTTTGACGAGATAGCGCAACACCTGGGAACTACACCAGAGGCTGTGCGCATGCAGCTAAGCCGCGCGAGATGCAAGATACGCGAGTGCTACAGAAACAGAAATTTGTGAAAGAAAAAAAGACAGCAATAGATATGAAACAAGAAAAGGACATCACGAGGCAGCAGCTTGAGGGGCTTATAGCAAAGTATTTTGACGGGCAAACCTCGGTGGCGGAAGAGCAGATGCTCAAGCAGTGCCTGGCACACTGTCAGTGGCATGGCGGCGTGATAGACGAGGCACGGTTTACAATAGGCATGCTGAGTGTGGGCGCTGACAAGCACAGACGTGCAAACCGCGCGGCCAAAATAGTGCCTGTGTGGCGCATTGCGGCAGTAGCCGCATCGGTGGCTGTGGTGATAGCCGTGGCTGTGGCGATGCTTGTGGGCGGCGGTCAGAATGTGACTGCAGGTCAAGGCGAGTGCATAGCATACGTGAACGGCAAAAAGGTGAGCAGCGATGCAGCGGTGATGCAGCTGGTGAACAGCGACTTGAGAAACCTTGACGATGCTTCTGACGCTGTGGGCGGCAATGTGGAGCAGCAACTTAACAATCTTGGGGCAGCAATAGAAATTGACAATTAATATAGCGAGAGATATAAAAATGAAAAAGTTATTCGTTTTGTTTGTATTGGCAGTGGTGGGCTGCTTGCCGACACTGGCACAGGCTGGGCTTAATGTGAACCAACTGTTTGACGGACGATTTAAGCACAACCCTGACGCTACAGAAATCATTGTGACAAACGGCAAGGCGGCTGAATTTGGACTGGAGGTGTATCACAGCCTGTCGGTGACCGACAAGAAAGCGGCGTCGCTTATAGAGACGCTGGCGGTGAAAGACGGCGTGAAAGCTCTGGACAAGGAGGTGGAATACAGGGGCGGAAAGCTGTATTACGGTTACTATGTGCTTGCACCAAAGTCGGGAAGCAACCGTTTCCTGTTTTACTTGAACCAAAATTTGGCTCGCAAAAATCCGGTGAACAAAGTGACACTCATCTATATGCAAGGCGATGTGTCGAGTAAGAAAATCAAGAAATTAATCAAAAAGTAAATTACAATTATATGAAACATTTATTTGTTGCAGCAACAGCAGTGTGCTGCTTGATGGTAGCCACGGCAGCAGGAGCTGCCAATGCCGACACGGTGAAAGTGATAGAAAATCCAGCCAAGGTAATAATAACCGAAGACTCGCTTGGCTCACATGTGAACATAGTGGGCACATCGGGCAAGTCGAACGCATATACATATTCAGTGAAGCACGGCGATGACGACGTGGTGAAAACCAAGCAGGACGCCGACTGGAACTTGAACAACCCATTTGCAAAGGGCGGAAGAGACCGCCGCAGCCACTGGAGCCTAGTGTGTGGCGGACTATATTTCGGCTGGGGCTGGTATAACGGCACATCGAGCAATGCGCCGGAAATAAAGGACAACTTGGGACACACCAGCCAATTTGGCATACTTGATGTGTTTGGCGTGAGATATTCAACGCTGCATGGTCAGGCCATTTCACTGGGCGTGGGATTTGAGGAACGCACTTACCGCATACACAACGGAATGAGATTTACAAAAGACGATGACGGCAAGTTGGCTGCCATTGGTTTTCCGGAAAACTCACACAAGCACGGCTCACAAATTTCGTTTGTGTCGATTCAATTTCCATTGATGATAGAGCAGAGGGCCGGAAATGTAAAATTCTTTGCAGGACCATTGCTGCAACTCTCGCCGTGGTCAAAAATAGAGAACAAGTACACAATTAACGACCGCGACTACAACGAGAATATAAGAAAGATACACCAGCGCATTTTCACATGCGACTTGATGGGCGGCGTGTCGTGGTCGGGCTGCGGACTGTATGTGCGCTATCAGCCACAAAACTTGTTTAAATCGGGCTGGGGACCAGAATTCAAGTCAATCTCTATGGGTATAATCATAGGAATGTAACTGGCTGAACGCCACAAGGCTTTGTGACCAACGAAAGAAACTGTCTGGAATTTAATTTCAGGCAGTTATTTGTTTATTTTTCACAATTCGCTTAAATTTGAAGTATTATTTGAAAAAAGAAAAAACTTTTTTTGCAATGAAGAAACATATAATCTTATTGTTGGCCATTGTGGGTATGCTCGCATCGTGCAGCGGCAACAAATTTAAAGTAGATGGAAAGGTTGATGGAGCTACCGACACCGTGAAGTTTGTGCTGGAGGCATCGAGCAACGGACGTTGGTTCATAATCGACACAATCACGCCAAAGGCTGACGGCAAGTTTGAAATCAGCGAGGACGCGCCAGAGTTTCCGAACATATATCGCTTGCGCTACAACTCGCAGTCGGTGTATTTCCCTATCGACAGTCTTGACCACATAACGGTGAACACGTCGCTCAAGGGCTTTGCCACCGACTTTGACATAAAAGGCTCTGACAATGCCGTGAAGATTATGAAGATAGACAAAGAAGCCTTGAAGTTTGCCGAAGGTGGCGCATCGAGCGAGGCTCTGAAGAAGTGGAAGCATGACTTGGCTGAGCAGATAGTGACAGACCCGGCTGGAATTGTGGCTTATTACATAATAAACAAATATATAGGCGACAAGCCGCTGTTTGACCCGCTGAATGATGACGACCTGCGCATAATAGGCGCTGTGGCAAACTCATATAACACATTTAAGCCTAATGATCCACGCACCGACTACTTGGTGAACCTGCTGCTTGACGGTCAGCGCCGCCGCCGTGAGGCTCACAACGATGTGGACACTGTGCAGGCTCATGTGGCAAAACTGCTCAACATCACGCTTCAAGACTACAATGGAGTGAACCACGATTTGCTCAAAGAGTCGCAAAAGGGCAAGGTGATAATACTGAACTTCACGGTGTATCAGGCAAGTTTCTCGCCTGCGTTTAACAAGGTGCTTAATGACGTGTATCAGAAGTATCATGCAAAGGGTCTTGAAATATTCCAAGTGAGTCTTGACTCTGACCCGGTGGCATGGCGACAGGCTGCAAAGAACTTGCCATGGATAACGGTGTATGACCCAATGGGACAACAGTCTAAGAATGTGCTGGCATATAATGTGACTGGTGTGCCGACGGTGTTTATCATTGACCGCAATGGTGAAGTGGCGCAGCGTGTGGGTGATGTGACTCAGTTGCCTACAATAGTTGCGAAGTATTTGTAGAAAACGGAAGTTTGACACGATAAAACTAAAGTGCCTGGTTCTCATGCAGAGCCAGGCACTTTAGTTTATGCGGTTTGAGTTGTGGAATGGGAAATGTCAAAGCATTGCGGCAACACGCCTTATGTTTGAAAGTTTGTTCATGAAAGAAGCATCTTTCTTTATGTTTTGCATATTAAACTTCATTTGAAGCTTGAGCAAAGGTTCTGCATTGACACCAAGTGCAGCCTCAAACAAAAGAGCCGTTTTTTCTGTTAAAGAGCGATGCCCATTAAGAATCTCGTTTAAGGCTGAATATGCAATGCCCAGGTCTTTTGCTAATTGACTTTGAGAGATTCCTCTGTATTCAATTTCATCTTTCAGTATAGTTCCAGGGTGTATTGCAAATGCTGGGGTGAGATTATTGGCAGTCATATTGTCTGAAATAATACTATTGCTCATGATTCTTTTATTTGTATTGATTTGACAATTCTGTTATGTTGCATATAGTGGCGATTGTTTTGCCATCTTCTGTGGATTCTTCAAATTCTATTTGATACTGATTGTTTACTTTGACAGAAGATAAACCATATTTATCTCCAATGAGGTGCTCGTAATTGAGCGATTTGTATTTAATTAGCCCAAGTACATTGTCCTCGGCCAACATTAATTCAATAATCTGAACGTATTTTTTTTGATTATCTGTGGCTGAAACCGATGTTTCTTGTCGGATTTACCAGTGATGTATAAATCTCGTAAATAACCCTTGTGGAAATTGACAGTCATTTTACTAAACTTATTGTCAGTTTCAAAATTGCAACAATTATTTTATCTTCACAAAAAAAGTGAAGGTTAAGAATGGATTGAAAATGTTTTGAGCAAAGAAGCGTAACTTTGTTTGTAAATTAACGGTGGTCAACGAGGTATTGACCGATTTGCACGGCGTTGAGTGCCGCACCTTTTTTGATTTGGTCGCCTACGACCCAGAACGTCAGTCCGTTGTCACTACTGAGGTCTTCGCGTATGCGACCCACGTAAACGGGGTCGCGACGGTTGACAAACAGCGGCATGGGGTATTCGTTGCGCACGGGATTGTCGAGAACCACAAGTCCTGGCGCTCCCTGGAATGCACGGCGGGCTTCGTCGGGGGTGATGGGCTTTTCAGCCTCAATCCATATAGCCTCGCTGTGGGCGCGGACAACAGGCACTCGCACGCAGGTGGCGCTGACACGAATGTCGGAGTGCATGATTTTGCGTGTCTCGTTATACATTTTTTCTTCTTCGCGTGTGTAGCCGTTTGACTGGAAATTGTCGATGTGCGGAATGACATTGTAGGCCAACTGGTGCTGGAAATGCTGGATTGTTACATCGGGTTTGCCAGTGGCAATCTCTTGAAATTGGAGGGCAAGCTCGTCCATGGCCTCAAGTCCGGCTCCACTCGCAGCCTGATAGGTGGCAACCTGCACATTCTTGATGTGCGAAATGTTGTCGAGAGGCTTGAGTGCCACCACCATGAGAATGGTGGTGCAGTTGGGGTTGGCTATGATGTGGCGCGGAGCGTTGAGGGCATCGGTGGCATTGACTTCGGGAACCACAAGTGGCACATCGGGGTCGAGGCGGAATGCGCTTGAATTGTCAATCATGATGGTGCCGTGCTTGGTGATGGTGGGTGCAAACTCCTTGGCGGTCTCTGCTCCTGCCGACACGAAAGCTATGTCGATGCCCTTAAAGTCGTCGTTGTGTTGGAGACGCTGCACCACATAGTCTTGTCCGCGGAAAGTGAAGATGCGCCCGGCGCTGCGCTCGGAACCAAACAGCGTGAGGTTGTCAACAGGGAAGTTCTGCTCATCGAGAACTCTCATAAACTCTTGGCCAACTGCACCGCTGGCCCCAACTATTGCTACATTCATTTGCTTATGCGTTATTTTTTGAAATTGTCGGTTTAATCATGTGTGCCTGGCTGATATGCAGCAAGGCGCAAGTGGGGAGAACGTGTGGGGGGAATGAGAGGGAATTATTTGTAATTGTCGGCCTGATTGTAGATGGCCGTGAAAATGCGTTTGTCGTCGTCGGACAGGGTGACGCCACGGCGCTGCATCACGCGCTCTGCTATGCTGAAAAATGTGGCGAGGCTGACGTCCTTGAAGCCGGAAGTGCTGCCGCCCTCGCTGAACGAGGGCACGAAGTTGCGAGGGAAGCCTGCGCCATGAATGTTGACCCCGACGCCAAGCACTGTGCCGGTGTTAATCATGCAGTTGACGCCAGTTTTGCTGTGGTCGCCCATGAAAAGTCCGCAGAATTGTCGTCCGGTTTTGAGAAAACGTTGCGCCGGGTAGTTCCAGACACGAATTTCGCCGTAGTCGTTCTTGAGATTGGAAGCCGTTGTGCCACCACCAATGTTGCACCACTCGCCAATGACGGCATCGCCAATGTAGCCGTCGTGAGCCTTGTTGCTGAACCCGAACATCACGGAATTTTCGATTTCACCGCCCACCTTGCAGAAAGGGCCAAGTGTGGTGGCGCCATAGATTTTGGCACCCATGCGAACCTTGGCATCATGGCATGCGGCAAACGGGGCACGAATGCACGCTCCTTCCATGATTTCAACGTTTTTGCCTATGTAAACAGGGCCGGCGTTGACATTGATGCACGCCCCCTCGACGTAGGCTCCTGGTTCAACAAAAATCTTTGGCTTGCCGTCGGGGAACTGAAGGTCGCCGATGATGCGGTTTGACGGCGACATGGGAGCTGACTTGCGGCCGGCTGTGAGTATGCGGAAATCTTGCTCAAGCACTTGGGCGTTTAGCTCAAAAATGTCGTAGAGTTGCCTTATGGCGAGAAATTGCTGCTGAAACTGCACGGTTGACGAGAATTTGCCGGCTTGAAACTCGCTCAACGCACCACGGAAGGCTATGAGTTCGGCATCGGCCTTGAGAGCTTGGCCGGGCTGAAGCTGCATGACGGCTTTGACCATGGCGGCCGACGGAATGACGTGGCCTGCCACAAACAGGTTGTCGCGCGCAACGCTGCAAGAGTATTTCGCGCTAAGATAGTCGCAGCTTGTGAGATAAGATAGGCGAGCATCGCCAATCAATGCTTTCCATTTGCTCGCTAAATTGGTGATGCCCACTCTGATTAGTGCCACCGGGCGAGTGTAGGTGAAAGGCAACAGGTTGTCTTTGACGTTTTTGTCGTCGAATAAGATTACGTTTGTCATTTCTTTGTAGAAAAAAGCTGGAACTTTAATTCCTTGTGTGCAAAATTACTCCTTTTTTGCTGAATGAGAGGCTTTTTGGCTGCCAAAAATGGTGCGTTTTGGTTGGAGTGCACCTTTGAAATGTGCTGTAGATGCTTGTGGGCATAGTGTTTGGCAACGAAAACAAAAACGAGAAAAAGTGCATGACACCAATTCAATCTTTTTTGCTTGATGACTTTTTGATGGTTGGTTGTTAATGGGTTTTTATGATATTAAACGTGTCGGTTTGTTCTATTCCCATAGTTATTATGTTATATTCCGAAGGAAATATTATTTCTTTTGACGTGACTATGAAAGGTCGTGGTGTGTTATAATCGAACCAATATGATTTCCCGTTTTCGGAATTTGCCAATTTTTGTGCATAGCACCAAGGACCTATTTCTTTTTCTATTAACGTGTAATGCCCAGTTAAGTCTATTAAATCAGGACAGCAGCCAAAAGTGTCAATGGGCAGTTTTCTTAATGTGTCTTGAATTTGCGTGTCTAAATCTTTGAAGCACAGTTGTGTAGTTGCTTTACGGTTTTCAAAAGTGCAATCATAAAAGACAAACATTATTGTTGACAATATAAGGAATAGTTTAATCAGCTTCATTTTGTTTTGTTGATTTTGACTTGATTGTTTGGCTTTTCGGTCTTCGCCATAATATGACACTACAAAAATAGTATAATTATCTTTAATGGTTAGCAGCTATTTGGTGGGATACGCGTACCTACGGCACGCATTATATATACTGTCTCCAATCCCCCCGACCGTCGCTTGCGCTCCTTTGTCGGGGGGTGAAAGTACACGTGTACCTCCGGCACACTTCAGTGTGACAGAATAAAATTTCTGATTAAGAGAGATTGGTTGTAATTTTGTGACATGTATGGCTGGAGGCTTAAAGGAAAGGGCTATTCGGGCTGTATGTGTTATATATATTAATGTGTGGTGGGGCGCGGTGCTGCCCAGCCAGTGAAAAAAAGATTGCGATGGAATTTGAAAAGCAGTTTCTAGAAGGCGTGTGGGTGATAACACCTAAGCGTTTTGGCGACGCCAGAGGATATTTTAGCGAAACGTTCAAGAAAAGCGAGTTTGAGGCGCATGTGGGCAAGGTGGAGTTTGTGCAAGACAACGAGTCGTTCTCGACCCATGGAGTGCTGCGCGGACTGCACTTTCAGAAAGGCGAGTTCAGCCAGGCAAAACTTGTGAGGGTGTCGATGGGAAAGGTGCTCGACGTGGCTGTGGATTTGCGTGATGGAAGCGCAACCTACGGCAAGCATGTGGCTGTGGAACTGACCGCAGAGTCGGGACGGCAGCTGTATATTCCACGCGGATTTGCCCATGGGTTTGTGGTGCTGAGCGATGTGGCCCAATTCCAATATAAGGTGGATAATGTGTATGCTCCGCAAAGCGAGTGTACGCTCAAATTTGATGACCCGGCACTGGGCATTGACTGGCGAGTAAAGCCTGAAGAAATGCTACTGAGTGCAAAAGACAAGCTGGGAGTGTGGTTAAAAGATATTAAACCATTTAAAATATCTTAAAATTGCGTGCTTTTGGACTGGAGGAAAATGCCGATGTGGCACCGGTGAGAAAAATGCAAGTGAAATATTTTGCGGTTCTTGGATAAAAAGGACTTAAAACATTTGGTTATTAGCCGATTAGTGCGTAACTTTGCAGAGCTTTTTGAGGTAAAGTGTATATACTAATCGGCTAAACTCTTGGTTTAGTGATGATTGGTGTGCGCGCGAAGCCGTCCAAAAAACAAGAAAAATTTGTATTGTATTATTAATAATTTAATTAAAGTAAAACAGAACTAAGATGCCTACAATTCAGCAATTAGTAAGAAAAGGCCGTACTGCACTGAGCTACACCAGCAAGTCGCCAGCTTTGGACTCATGTCCTCAGCGTCGTGGCGTGTGTGTGCGTGTGTACACGACAACACCTAAGAAGCCTAATTCGGCTATGCGTAAGGTGGCACGTGTTAGATTGACTAACGGAAAAGAGGTTAACTCTTATATCCCTGGAGAGGGCCACAACCTGCAAGAGCACTCAATCGTGATGGTGCGCGGCGGTCGTGTTAAGGACCTTCCAGGTGTGCGTTATCACATCGTGCGCGGAACACTCGACACAGCAGGTGTTGCAGGTCGCACACAGCGTCGCAGCAAATATGGCGCAAAACGCCCGAAAGCAGGAAAGAAATAATTGACTGCAACGGCTGCAAGAAATTAACTTACTACAAAACAAAAAATTAAACTTAGTTTTTGGTTTTATTGGATTGATTTTAAAGGGTTGAGTAAATGGTCGAAGCGTCGGCCGTTGAAGAACAAAGAAGCAACAACCAAGCAGACTTAAAACTACAATTATTGTAAAAAATGAGAAAGGCTAAGCCAAAAAAGAGGATCATTTTACCAGATCCAAAATTCGGTGATGTTAGAGTTTCTAAATTCGTGAATCACCTGATGTACGATGGCAAGAAGAATACCTCGTACAAGATCTTCTACACCGCTCTTGAGATTGTGGGCGGCAAAATGTCGAAAGAAGAGAAGACGCCTCTTGAAATCTGGAAGAACGCTCTGGAGAACGTGACACCTCAAGTGGAGGTTAAGTCGCGCCGTGTGGGTGGTGCAACATTCCAAGTGCCAACGGAAATCAGACCTGACCGCAAGGAGTCTATATCGATGAAAAACTTAATCAACTTTGCACGTAAGCGTGGCGGCAAGACCATGGCAGAAAAACTTGCTGCTGAAATCATGGACGCCTATAACCAACAAGGCGGCGCATTCAAGCGTATGGAAGAAATGCACCGTATGGCTGAGGCTAACCGCGCATTTGCACACTTCAGATTTTAATCAAGAAAGAGGGAATAGAAAATGACACAAGACGAACAACTGAAATATACGCGTAACATTGGTATTATCGCGCACATTGACGCCGGCAAAACGACAACTTCTGAGCGTATCCTGTTCTACACGGGCTTGACTCACAAGATTGGCGAGGTGCACGACGGAGCTGCTACAATGGACTGGATGGTTCAAGAGCAAGAGCGCGGTATCACTATCACTTCGGCTGCTACCACTTGCTACTGGCCGTGGAAAGACCACAAATATAAGTTCAATCTTATTGACACCCCAGGACACGTTGACTTCACAGTGGAGGTGGAGCGTTCGCTCCGCGTGCTCGATGGCGCTGTGGCAACATTCAGCGCAGTGGACGGTGTGGAGCCTCAGTCGGAAACCGTGTGGCGTCAGTCAGACAAATATAACGTGCCTCGCATTGCATACGTGAACAAGATGGACCGTTCGGGAGCCAACTTCCTGGAGGTGGTGCGTCAGCTTCACGACATGCTCGGTGCCAACCCTGTGCCCATTCAGTTGCCAATCGGTGCTGAGGAGACATTCAAGGGCGTGGTTGACCTTATCCGCATGAAGGCTATCTACTGGCACGACGAGACTATGGGTGCCGAGTATGAGGTGGACGAAATTCCGGACAACATGCTTGAGGAAGCCCGCAAATATCGTGACAAGATGCTTGAGTCGGTGGTTGAGTTTGACGACGACCTGATGGCTAAGTATTTTGACGACCCAGAGACTATCACAGAAGACGAGATTATCCGCGCTTTGCGTGCTGCCACACTGAAGAACGAGGCAGTGCCAATGATTTGCGGTAGCTCATTCAAGAATAAAGGTATTCAGCCACTGCTCGACAGCGTGTGTGCATTCTTGCCAAGCCCTGAGGACACTCCAGAGGTTGTGGGTCGCGACTACAAAGACTCAGACGTGAAGGTAGTGCGCAAACCATTGTTTGAGGAGCCACTCTGCGCATTGGTGTTCAAGATTGCCACTGACCCATATGTGGGCCGTCTGGTGTTCTTCCGCGTTTACTCAGGCAAACTTGATGCCGGAACTTATGTGTTCAACGCTCGCTCTGGCAAGAAAGAGCGTGTGTCTCGCTTGTTCCAAATGTTCTCTAACAAGCAGAACCCGATGGAGTGCATCGGCTGCGGTGACATCGGTGCAGGCGTGGGCTTCAAAGATGTGCGCACTGGTGACACTTTGTGCGACGAGGAAAAGCCAATCGTTCTGGAGGCTATGGACTTCCCAGACCCAGTGCTGGGTGTGGCTGTTGAGCCTAAGACTCAGAAAGACCTGGAGAAACTTGACACAGGTTTGCAGAAACTTGCTGAGGAAGACCCAACATTCCAAGTGGAGACTAACGAAGAGACCGGTCAAACAATCATTCGCGGTATGGGTGAGCTTCACCTCGACATTATCATCGACCGTCTGAAACGCGAATTCAAGGTTGAGTGTAACCAAGGTCGTCCGCAAGTTACATATAAGGAAGCAATCACCAAGCCAGTTGAGCTGCGCGAGGTGTTCAAGAAGCAGACTGGTGGTCGCGGTAAGTTCGCCGACATCATCTGCCGCGTGGAGCCAGTGGACGAAGGCTTTGAAGGCGGTCTGCAATTCGTGGACGAAGTGAAGGGCGGTGACATTCCTAAGGAATTCATGCCAGCAATCCAAAAGGGTTTCACTGAGGCTATGAAGACCGGTGTGCTTGCAGGCTATCCTGTGGAGCAACTCAAGGTGACCGTAATCGACGGTTCGTTCCACCCAGTGGACTCTGACCAAGTTTCATTTGAAATTTGTGCTCAACAGGCATTCAAGAAGGCTTGCGCTCAGGCTAAGCCAGTGCTTTTGGAGCCAATCATGAAGGTGGAAGTTGTGACTCCAGAGGAGAGCATGGGTGATGTGATAAGCGACTTGAACAAGCGCCGTGGCCAAGTGCTCGGCATGGAGACAAGCCGCAGCGGTGCCCGCATCGTGAAGGCCACTGCGCCGCTTGCCGAGATGTTTGGTTATGTGACAGCACTGCGTACTATCACTTCGGGTCGCGCCACTTCAACAATGTCGTTCTCTCACTATGCAGAGGTAGGCAAGTCGATTGCAGAGAAGGTACTTACAGAATGCAAAGGCCGTGTTGATTTATTGAAATAATATATTTATTAGAAATATGAGCCAAAAAATTAGAATCAAATTGAAGTCTTACGATCACAATCTGGTTGACAAATCAGCCGAGAAGATTGTGAAGACAGTGAAGTCGACTGGCGCTGTTGTGAATGGTCCAATTCCATTGCCAACACACAAACGCATCTTCACAGTGAACCGTTCGACATTTGTCAACAAGAAATCGCGTGAGCAGTTCCAACTGTCGTCATTCAAGCGCTTGATTGACATCTACAGCTCTACGGCTAAGACGGTTGACGCTTTGATGAAACTTGAGTTGCCAAGCGGCGTTGAGGTTGAAATCAAGGTATAGTAAGCGAGAGAGAACCAATTAAATTAAAGTAATTAAGTATTTAAAATTAGAGAAATGCCAGGATTATTAGGAAAGAAAATCGGAATGACATCCGTTTTCAGTGCCGACGGCAAAAACGTGCCGTGCACTGTTATCGAAGTAGGTCCTTGTGTAGTTACTCAGGTGAAGACTCTTGAAAAAGATGGCTATGAGGCTTTGCAACTTGGATTCGTGGAGAAGAAAGACAAGCACACGACCAAGGCAGAGGGTGGTCACTTCAAGAAGGCTGGAGTAAAGCCACAAAGATACTTGGCCGAGTTCAAAAATTTTGACGGTGAGCACAAAGCCGGCGACATGCTGACAGTGGAACTGTTCAACAACGAGTCGTTTGTAGATGTTGTGGGCACGTCGAAAGGTAAAGGATTCCAAGGTGTTGTGAAGCGCCACGGATTCGGCGGAGTTGGACAAGCAACCCACGGTCAGGACGACCGTTATCGTGCTCCAGGTTCAATCGGTGCATGTTCTTACCCAGCCAAAGTGTTCAAGGGTATGCGCATGGCAGGCCAAATGGGCAACGAGCGCGTGACTGTTCAAAACTTGCAGATTATTAAAATATTGCCTGAGAACAATTTGCTTATCGTGAAGGGTTCAGTGCCAGGCTGTAAAGGTTCAATCGTATCAATTCTAAAATAATGGAACTCGCAGTATATAACATAAAAGGAGAAGACACCGGGAAGAAGGTGACGTTGAACGACGGCGTTTTTGGACTGTCGGAGCTCAACGAGCATGTTGTGTATCTCGATGTTAAGCAGTATCTTGCCAATCAGCGTCAAGGTACGAGCAAATCAAAGGAAAGAAGTGAGATTTCAGGTTCAACCCGCAAGCTTGGCCGTCAGAAAGGTGGAGGTGGTGCCCGTCATGGTGACATCAACTCTCCGGTGATGGTGGGCGGAGGCCGTGTGTTTGGTCCTAAGCCAAGAGACTACGGTTTCAAGTTGAACAAGAAGGTGAAAGCCTTGGCACGCCGCACAGCGCTGTCATACAAGGCTCAGAACAACCAGATTGTGGTTGTTGAGGATTTCAACTTCGAGGCACCTAAGACTAAGGCGTTTGTTGCATTGACAGAAGGCTTGAAGGTTGCAGACAAGAAAATCACACTCGTGCTCAACGAGAAGAACGAGAACGTGTTCCTGTCGGCCCGCAACTTGAAGAACGTGAAGGTATTCACTTCTACAGAGCTTAACACTTACAGAGTGCTTGACAATGCCACATTAGTAATAACAGAAGGCAGTGTTGCCGCATTAAACCAATTATAATCAGGAGGTCGAGAAAATGCTACAGATTATTCCAGTTGTAACTGAGAAAGCCAATCACATCAGTGAGAAGACCAATCGTTTCACATTCAAGGTGTCTCCCGATGCAAACAAATATCAAATCAAGGACTTCATCGAGAAGTTCTATGATGTGAAGGTGGTTGCGGTAAACACTATGAATTATGACGGCAAGCGCAAGCAGCGTTACACAAAGCGCGGTTTGCAGCGCGGCAAGACAGCAGCTTTCAAGAAAGCCGTTGTGACGATAGCCGAAGGTCAAACTATAGATTTCTACAGTAATATTTAATAAAAGAAATGGCAGTAAGAAAATTTAAGCCCACAACACCGGGGCAAAGACACAAGGTTATTGGTGTATTTGATAATATCACTGCTCGTACACCAGAAAAATCTCTCGTTGTCGGAAAGCGCGTTAGCGGCGGTCGCAACAATGAAGGACATCGCACAATGCGTTATCTTGGCGGTGGCCACAAGCGCAAATTGCGTTTGATAGACTTCAAGAGAAACAAAGACGGTGTGCCAGCTCGCGTAAAGTCGATTGAATACGATCCAAACCGTTCGGCTCGCATTGCATTGCTTTACTACGTAGATGGTGCTAAAGCTTACATCATCGCTCCTAACGGACTTGAAGTGGGTGCGACTGTGGTAAGCGGTGAGAACGTGGCCCCCGAAGTGGGAAACGCGCTTCCACTGAAGAACATACCTATTGGTACATTAATTCACAACATTGAGTTGCGTCCGGGCCAGGGCGCATCGATGGCTCGTAGTGCAGGCGTATTTGCGCAATTGACATCGCGCGAAGGTGACTATGCGATCATCAAATTACCTTCAGGAGAGACAAGAAAGGTGCTTGCAGCATGCAAGGCAACCGTGGGAGTTGTAGGCAACTCTGACCACGCTCTGGAGCAGTCGGGTAAAGCCGGCCGTTCACGCTGGTTGGGTCGTCGCCCACACAACCGTGGTGTGGTTATGAACCCAGTGGATCACCCAATGGGTGGTGGTGAAGGCCGCCAGTCAGGAGGTCACCCACGTTCACGCACAGGTCTCTATGCTAAGGGCTTGAAGACACGTGCACCGAAGAAGTTGTCTTCGAAGTACATTATTGAAAGAAGGAAGAAGTAATTTGATAAAAGTTAAACTATGAGTCGTTCATTAAAAAAAGGCCCTTATATCAGTGTGAAACTTGAGAAGAAGGTTGACGCTATGAATGAAAGCGGAAAGAAGTCGGTGATAAAGACGTGGTCTCGCGCATCGATGATTTCGCCAGATTTCGTGGGTCACACTTTCGCAGTGCACAATGGTAACAAATTCATTCCCGTGTATGTTACTGAGAACATGGTAGGTCACAAGTTGGGCGAGTTTGCTCCGACACGTACGTTCCGTGGTCACAGCGGCAACAACAAAAAGTAATAACAGGGCCCGGGAAATAATTGTTGACAAAAAAAAGAATTAAATACAATGGGTAAAAGAAAAAGAGAATCAGCCAAATTGAATAAGGAAGCACGTGCTGACCAGAGCTTCGCAAAGCTGAAGAATGTGCCAAGTTCACCACGCAAGATGCGTCTGGTGGCTGATATGGTACGCGGCGTAGAGGTTTTCAAGGCACTGGGTCTTCTCCATTTCTCAAATAAGCAAGCTGCTGCAGATGTAGAGAAGCTCTTGAAGTCGGCCATCTCGAACTGGGAACAGAAGAATGGCAAGAAGGCTGAGAGCGGTGAGTTGTACATCAAGACAATCTTCGTGGATTGTGCTCCGATGCTTAAGCGTCTGCGTCCAGCGCCTCAGGGCCGCGGATATAGAATCCGCAAACGTTCGAACCATGTTACATTGTTCGTAGATACATTTGATAACAAACAAGATAAAAAAGACGCATAATATTATGGGACAGAAAGTAAATCCAATAAGCAATCGTTTAGGTGTCATTCGTGGTTGGGATTCCAACTGGTATGGAGGCCGCAATTACGGTGATACTTTACTTGAGGACAGCAAAATCCGCAAGTATTTGAGTGTGCGTCTGGCTAATGCAAGCGTATCTCGCATTGTTATCGAGAGAACTCTGAAGCTCGTTACTATCACAATCTGCACCAGCCGTCCGGGTATCATCATCGGCAAAGGCGGTCAGGACGTGGACAAGCTGAAGGAAGAGTTGAAGAAAATCACCGACAAAGATGTTCAAATCAACATCTACGAGGTGAAGCGCCCAGAACTGGACGCAGAGATTGTTGCTCACAACATTGCTCGCCAGATTGAGGGCAAGGTTGCTTACCGTCGTGCCGTGAAGATGGCCGTTGCTTCGACAATGCGTCTGGGCGCCGAGGGTATCAAGGTTCAGGTGAACGGTCGTTTGAACGGCGCTGAAATGGCTCGTTCGGAGATGTTCAAGGAAGGCCGCACACCACTTCACACACTGCGTGCCGACATTGACTACGCTTTGGTTCCAGCCTTGACAAAGGTTGGTCTCATCGGTGTCAAGGTTTGGATATGCCGTGGCGAGGTGTATGGCAAGAAGGACTTGGCTCCTAACTTCACCAACAACAATGAGCGCCGTGGTGGCGGCAATGGTTCGCGCCGTGGCGGTTTCAGAAACAAGAAGAACAATCGTTAAAAAATTGAGGATTAGAAAATGTTACAACAACCAAGAAGATTAAAATGGAGAAGACCTGCCGACGGTCATCCACGTAAATATTCGAAGCGTGGCAACCAGCTGTCGTTCGGATCATTTGGCATCAAGACCCTTGAGCCAAAGTGGATCACAGCTCAGCAGCTTGAGGCTGCCCGTGTGGCAGTGACCCGCTATATGCAGCGTGAAGGAAACATCTGGATGCGCGTATTCCCTGGCAAGCCATTCACCCGCAAACCTGCCGATGTGCGTATGGGTAAGGGAAAAGGTGACGTGGCCGGTTATGTGGCTCCAGTGCACCCAGGAAGAATCATCATTGAGGTGGACGGCGTGAGCCTTGAGATTGCAAAGGAAGCTTTGCGTCTTGCAGCCCAGAAGTTGCCGGTTCGCACAAAGTTTGTGATTCGCAGAGATTATGACCCAACTCAAAACGTGTAATAAACAAAGGAGAACATGAAAAAGGAAAATTTCAAGGACTTGAGCGACAAGGAGCTTCAAGACCGCCTTGCAGCAGCCGAGAAGGAGTACGTTCAGGAAAAAATTCAACACTCAATCAGTCCTCTTGACAATCCTGCTAAGATAACTGCAGACAGGAAGAACATTGCACGTATGAAGACTGAGATTCGTGCGAGAGAGTTAAACATCAAATAATCCCAAGCTAAAATGGAAGAAAGAAACTTAAGAAAAGAGAGAGTTGGGGTTGTGGTAAGCAACAAGGGTGACAAGACCATTACTGTTGCAGTGAAATGGAAAGAGAAGCACCCCATTTATGGCAAGTTTGTCAATAAGACAAAGAAGTTCTATGCTCACGATGAGAAGAACGAGTGTGGCGTTGGCGACACCGTTCGCTTGATGGAAACCCGTCCGTTGAGCAAGACTAAGAGATGGAGATTAGTGGAAATAATCGAAAAAGCGAAGTAATTTAGAAGAGATGATACAGACAGAAAGCAGATTAACAGTTGCCGACAACAGTGGCGCCCGCGAGGTGCTGTGTATCCATGTATTGGGTGGCACAGGCCGCAGATATGCTTCGGTGGGTGACCAGATTGTGGTTACGGTTAAGAGTGCCATTCCATCGTCAGATGTGAAGAAGGGCACAGTGTCGCGTGCAGTTGTTGTTAGGACTAAGAAGGAAATCCGCCGTGCCGACGGTTCTTATATCCGTTTCGACGACAACGCATGTGTGTTGTTGACTAACGCGGGCGAATTGCGTGGAACGCGTATCTTCGGTCCTGTTGCGCGTGAGTTGCGTGCTACAAACATGAAGATTGTTTCACTTGCCCCTGAAGTTCTTTAATTTTATAAAAATTAGAAATAAGTAATGGCTAAGTTACATATCAAAAAAGGCGATACAGTTTTTGTTTTGGCAGGTGACGACAAGGGTAAGACCGGTCGTGTGCTGAGTGTTGACGCTCAGAAGAACCGCGCCATTGTGGAAGGTATCAACATGGTGTCGAAGAGCACCAAGCCCAATGCCAAGAATCCGCAAGGTGGCATTATCAAGATAGAGGCCCCGATAAATTTGTCAAACTTGAACTTGGTTGACCCTAAGAGCGGCAAGACTGCCAAGCCAACCCGCATCGGTATCCGCGTGAATGAGGAGGGTAAGAAAGTTCGTTATTCAAAAAAATCAGGAGAGGAGATTAAATAATGAGTACAACCCTTAAGAAAAAGTATGACGAGCAGATTGCTCCAGCTTTGATGAAGCAGTTCAACTACAGTTCTTCGATGCAGATTCCGCGTCTGACCAAGATTGTTCTTAATGAAGGACTTGGAAAGGCAACTGAGGACAAGAAAATCATCGAGACTGCCGTGTCGGAGCTGACAACTATCACTGGCCAGAAGGCTGTGGTGACTGTTTCGAAGAAAGATATCGCAAACTTCAAGGTTCGTAAGAAGATGCCTATCGGCGCCCGCGTTACATTGCGCCGTGACCGCATGTATGAGTTCTTGGAGAGATTCATTCGCATCGCTTTGCCTCGTATCCGCGACTTCAAGGGTATTGAGGGCAAGCTTGATGGCCGTGGCAACTACACTTGCGGTATCACCGAGCAGATTATTTTCCCTGAAATCAACATCGACACTGTTCCGAGAATCAGCGGTATGAACATCACTTTCGTGACTACTGCCCAGACTGACGAGGAAGGTTACGCCTTGTTGAAGGAATTTGGTTTGCCTTTCAAGAAATAAGTTTATTAGAATCTTAAAAAAACAGATTATAGATTATGGCAAAAGAATCAATGAAAGCCCGTGAGGTTAAGCGTCTGAAACTTGTGGCCAAGTATGCCGCCAAGCGCGCTGCCCTGAAGAAGGCCGGCGACTATGAGGGTCTGCAGGCCATTCCTCGCAATGCATCGCCAGTGCGTCTGCACAACCGCTGCAAAATGTCGGGACGTCCAAAGGGCTACATGCGTCAGTTTGGCATTTCGCGTATTGATTTCCGCGAGATGGCTTCTTCGGGTTTGATTCCTGGAGTTAAGAAAGCAAGCTGGTAACACAAGGCTACATTTCAAGAAAAAAATACAGATTTTATTAAATATTGTTCGGATTAAGTTCCGAATCAATTTAACAAATTAAAAAATGACTGATCCAATAGCAGATTATTTAACGAGACTGAGGAATGCGATCAACGCACAGCATCGTGTTGTTGAAATCCCTTCTTCGAAGTTGAAAAAGGAAATCACCAAAATCCTTTTTAACCAGGGTTATATCCTTAACTACAAGTTTGTGGAGAGCGAGGATAGCCCAGTGGGCACAATCAAGATTGCGCTCAAGTATGACAGTGTTGACAAGGTGAACGCCATCAAGTGCCTGACTCGCGTGTCGCGTCCAGGTTTGCGTCAGTACACTGGCTACAAGAACATGCCACGCGTGTTGAATGGCCTGGGTATCGCAATTTTGTCAACTTCAAAGGGTGTTATGACCAATAAGGAGGCTAAGGCCCAAAAGATTGGCGGTGAAGTTTTGTGTTACGTTTATTAATGATAAGGAGGTAAGAAGATATGTCAAGAATAGGAAATTTGCCAATTGAGTTACCTCAAGGCGTGACAGTAAAGGTTGAGAACAATGTAGTGACCGTCAAGGGTCCTAAGGGTGAACTTTCTCAGAAAATCAACCCTGAGCTGACGGTTGAGATTGCCGATAATGAGCTGAAGGTGATTCGTCCGAACGATGAGCGCAACACTCGTGCCCAACACGGACTTTACCGAGCTTTGATTCACAACATGGTTGTGGGTGTGAGCACAGGTTTCACAAAACAGCTTGAGATTGTGGGTGTGGGTTATCGTGCCACCAGCAAGGGCCAGGTGCTTGAGCTGGCTTTGGGTTATTCTCACGCAATCTACATGAAGTTGCCAGAGGAGGTAGCTGTTAACGCTGTTTCAGAGCGTAACAAGAACCCTCTGATCACTTTGACATCGTGTGACAAGCAGTTGCTTGGTCAGATTTGCGCTAAGATTCGTTCGTTCCGCAAGCCTGAACCATACAAGGGCAAGGGTGTTAAGTTTGTTGGCGAGATTATTCGTCGCAAGTCAGGTAAAACGGCAGCAGCCAAATAATTAAATAGATAGTTATGATATCAAAGACAGCAAGAAGAAATAAGATCAAGGCACGTTTCCGTGGTATCTATAAGGGAACTGCCGAGCGTCCCCGTCTGTGTGTGTTCCGCAGCAACAAGCAGATTTATGCTCAGGTGATTGACGATGTGGCTGGAAACACGCTTGTTTCGGCTTCGTCGAAGGGCATCACAGAAGGAACTAAGACTGAGATTGCCGCCAAGGTGGGCGAGGCAGTTGCCAAGAAAGCTCTTGAGGCTGGCATTAATACAGTGGTATTTGACCGTAACGGTTTCCTGTATCACGGTCGTGTGAAATCTCTGGCCGACGGTGCACGTAAAGGCGGACTTAAATTATAATCAAGATCATGGTAAAGAAAATTAATAGAGTTAAATCAACCAGCGATATAGAATTGACTGACCGTCTTGTGGCCATCAACCGTACGACTAAGGTTACAAAGGGAGGCCGCACATTCACTTTCGCTGCAATAGTAGTTGTTGGCGACGGAAACGGTATCATCGGTTATGGTCTGGGCAAGGCCAACGAGGTTACCACCGCAATTGCCAAGGGAGTTGAGGTTGCCAAGAAGAATCTTATCAAGGTGCCGGTTTTCAAGGGCACTATTCCTCACGAGCAGACTGCCAAGTTTGGCGGTTCGCGCATCATCATGAAGCCTGCCACTCCTGGTACGGGTGTGAAGGCCGGAGGTGCTATGCGTGCCGTGCTTGAGAGTGTTGGTATCACCGACGTGATTTGCAAGTCGAAAGGCTCGTCAAACCCACACAACCTTGTTAAGGCTACATTCCAGGCACTTGAGGAGCTTCGCAGTCCGCAAACTATCGCGAAGTATCGCAATGTGAATCTTGAAACAGTGTTTAACGGTTAAAAAATCTATTGTAAGAAATGGCAAAGATTAAAATTAAGCAAGTAGTGAGCCGCATTAACCGTCCGGCTCACCAGAGAAAGACCCTGGACGCACTGGGATTGAAGAAATTGAATCGCGAAGTTGTGAAAGAGGCAACTCCCGAAATTTTAGGTATGGTAAAAGTTGTTCGTCATCTTGTAGAAGTTACGGACGTTGAATAAAATCAGAATTAATTATGGAATTAAGTAATTTACAGCCTGCAGTTGGTTCCAACAAGAAGAAACGTCGCATTGGCCGTGGACCAGGTTCTGGCAAAGGTGGAACTTCTACTCGTGGAACAAAGGGTGCAAAGTCGCGCTCTGGATATAAGAACAAAGTTGGATTTGAAGGTGGTCAGATGCCATTGCAGCGTCGTGTGCCGAAATACGGTTTCAAGAATTTCAACCGTGTGGAGTATAAGGCCATCAATGTTGATGTGCTTGAGAAGCTCGCAGCCGACAAGAATCTGGAGAAGATTACTGTGGCCGACTTGCGTGCAGCCGGCTACATCGGCAAGAACCAATTGGTGAAGATACTCGGCAACGGGTCTCTTACTAAGAAGCTTGATGTGGTTGCCAACGCCTTCTCAAAGAAGGCCGAGGAGCTTATCAAAGCTGCTGGAGGTACAATTGAAAAAGCGTAAGTCCAATGAAACTTATTGAAACAATAAAGAACATTTGGAAGATTGAGGATTTGCGGAAGCGTCTGACAATTACATTCCTGTTTGTGCTTATCTACAGA
This sequence comes from uncultured Muribaculaceae bacterium, assembly GCA_934636465.1. Taxonomy (GTDB): domain Bacteria; phylum Bacteroidota; class Bacteroidia; order Bacteroidales; family Muribaculaceae; genus Sodaliphilus. The sequence goes on along the minus strand of CAKUAR010000008.1, from coordinate 8,945 downwards.
CTGGGTTGTTTTGTGGTGCTTCCGGGAATCAATCCTTCGGACTTGGAGGCATTGCGCAAGTTCACAAGCAGTGGCTTGATGCAGTTGCTCGACATGTTCTCCGGAGGAGCTTTCTCCCAAGCTTCTATTTTTGCCCTCGGTATTATGCCTTACATCACTGCGTCGATTGTGATTCAGTTGTTGGGCATGGTTATGCCGCAATTCCAAAAGATGCAGCGTGAGGGCGAGAGTGGCAGAACGAAGCTGAACCAGTACACCCGCTACTTGACAGTGCTCATTCTGCTTGTGCAGGCTCCGGCTTATCTGATTAACCTGCAATATCAGGTTAACTCGGCTGGTGGCAATGCTCACTTCAGCTTCATCACCATGCTTTATTTGACTGTTGTGCTCACTGCGGGCGCAATGATGATTATGTGGCTTGGTGAGAAGATTACTGACAAGGGTATAGGCAACGGTATTTCAATCATCATCTTGGTGGGTATCATAGCCCGCTTCCCTGGTGCCATATTTGAGGAGTTCACTAACAGACTCACCACTGCCCAGGGTGGTTTGGTGATGTTCTTGGTTGAAATCATCATATTGTTTGCCGTGACTGCCGGTGCAGTGCTGCTCACTCAGGGCACTCGCAAGGTGCCTGTGCAGTATGCCAAGCGCATTATCGGCAACCGTCAGTATGGCGGTGCCCGTCAGTACATTCCACTGAAGGTGAATGCTGCCAACGTGATGCCTATCATCTTTGCCCAGGCATTGATGTTTATTCCTATCACCATGGCCGGATTCGGTGCCAAGCAAGATGCCCCTGGCTTTGTGGGCAGCATGGCAAGAACTTTTGGTGACATGAACGGTTTCTGGTATAATGCAGTTTACTTCTTGATGATTGTTGCCTTCACATATTTCTACACCGCCATCACAGTGCGTCCCACTCAGATGTCGGAGGAGATGAAGAAGAACAGCGGTTTCATTCCTGGCATCAAGCCTGGCAAGAAGACTGCCGAATATTTGGATTCAATCATGTCGCGCATCACTTTGCCTGGCTCAATTTTCTTGGGTATTGTGGCAATTCTGCCTGCGTTTGCAAGATACTTTGGCGTTAACCAAAGCTTCGCGCAATTCTTTGGCGGCACTTCGTTGCTGATTATTGTTGGTGTTGCGCTCGACACGCTTCAGCAGATTGAGGCTAAGTTGATGGAGCACCATTATGACACTTTGATGAAGACTGGTAAGGTGAAAGGCCGCACAGGCGTTCACTGATAAGAAGTCTTTAGTTAGAAATTTGTAGGGGATTTATCATTAATAATGATTTTTCTTAAGACAGATGAAGAAATAGAGCTTCTGCGAGAAGCTGACCTGGTTGTAGCAAGAACACTTGGCGAAGTCGCCAAGTGGATTGCTCCCGGTGTCACCACCCGCAAGCTTGACCAGGTGGCCGAGGAGTATATCCGCTCGCAGGGTTGCGTGCCCGGTTTCCTTGGACTATATGGTTATCCTGCCACTTTGTGTGTGTCGGTTAACGAGAATGTGGTTCATGGCATTCCTGGAAGCTATGCGCTTGAGGAGGGCGACATCGTGTCGGTGGATTGTGGAGCAATAACCAAGGAGGGCTTTAACGGCGACTCAACCTACACGTTTTGCGTGGGCGAAGTGGCCGATGATGTGAAGACTCTGCTGCGTGTCACCAAGGAGGCACTTTATGCCGGAATCGCCAAGGCGGTGCCGGGCAACAGAATCGGCGACATCAGCCATGCCGTTCAGGAATATTGCGAGAAGCGCGGCTATGGAGTGGTCAGGGAACTGACTGGTCATGGGGTGGGGCGCAAGCTTCACGAAGACCCTGAGGTGCCGAACTACGGCCGCAAGGGCACTGGCGCTCTTATCAAGAACGGAATGTGCATAGCGATAGAGCCGATGATTAACATGGGCACGAAAAATGTGGTATTTGAGAGTGACGGCTGGACTGTGAGGACTAAGGACCGCAAGCCGTCGGCACACTTTGAGCACTCGATTGCGATACATCACGGGAAACCGGACATTTTATCGTCGTTTGACTATGTGGAGGAAGTGCTTGGCGACAGGTTCATCTGACAAGATTTTAAGAAAGCAAGATTGATTATTAACGAGAAAAAACATACATTTATAACTTATGTCAAAGCAAGCAGCAATAGAGCAAGACGGAACAATTGTGGAGGCTTTGTCGAACGCGATGTTCAGAGTCGAGCTTGAGAATGGTCATCAGATTACTGCCCACATTTCGGGCAAGATGCGTATGCACTATATAAAAATCCTTCCCGGCGATAAGGTGAAGGTGGAAATGTCGCCCTATGACTTGTCGAAGGGCAGAATATCTTTTAGATACAAATAAAAAATACAGATATGAAAGTTAGAGCCTCAATTAAAAAACGTACTCCTGACTGCAAAATCGTGCGTCGCAAGGGTCGTTTGTACGTGATTAATAAGAAAAATCCTAAGATGAAGATGCGTCAAGGATAAATTTTTAGTAATTTTGCAAAAATATTAAATAATATATGGCAGTTAGAATTGTGGGAGTTGATCTCCCCCAGAATAAGAGAGGTGTTATTGCACTGACCTATATTTATGGAATCGGACGCAGTGCAGCTGCAACAATCCTGAATAAGGCAGGCGTTAGCGAAGACACCCGTGTTAAGGATTGGACTGACGCCGAAGCAGCCAAGGTGCGCGAGGTGATTGGTTCGGATTACAAAGTGGAGGGTGACCTCCGCAGCGAGGTGCAGATGAACATCAAGCGATTGATGGACATCGGCTGCTACCGTGGCATACGTCACCGTAACGGTTTGCCAGTGCGTGGTCAGAGCACTAAGAACAATGCCCGCACACGCAAGGGCCGCAAGAAAACAGTTGCAAACAAGAAGAAAGCTACTAAATAATTTTAAAGTATGGCAAAAAAGACAGTCGCAGCAAAGAAGAGAGTTGTCAAGGTTGACGGAGTTGGTCAACTTCATGTTCATTCTTCTTTCAACAACATCATTGTGTGTCTCGCCAACAGCGAGGGACAAGTTATTTCATGGTCTTCTGCCGGCAAGATGGGCTTCAGAGGTTCAAAGAAGAACACTCCTTACGCTGCTCAAATGGCCGCTCAAGATTGTGCCAAAGTTGCCTACGACCTTGGTCTTCGCAAAGTGAAGGCCTATGTTAAGGGTCCGGGTAACGGTCGTGAATCGGCAATCCGCACAGTGCATGGTGCAGGAATTGCAGTGACAGAGATTATCGATGTTACTCCACTTCCACACAACGGATGCCGTCCTCCAAAGAGAAGAAGAGTATAATTTTATTATTGACTCTTTGTTAAAAATTTTATTTTAACGAATCTCTCTCAGTGAATAAGATTGCTTTTTTATCGACCTCTCGCAATCGCGGCTGCACTGAAGTGATTCTAAGAAAATCACAACTTTTAATTATTTAAAAAATGGCTAGATACACTGGTCCAAAATCGAAAATTGCCCGTAAGTTGGGTGAGCCTATTTTCGGCGAAGACAAAGTTCTTACTAAGAAGAACTACCCACCGGGTCAACACGGTGCCAACAGAAGAAGAAAACTCTCTGAGTATGGCACTCAACTTCGTGAGAAGCAGAAGGCAAAATATACCTACGGCGTGCTTGAGCGTCAGTTCCGCAACTATTTCAAAAAAGCCATCTCGTCTAAGGGCGTGACTGGTGAAGTGTTGCTCCAACTGCTCGAGGCTCGTCTTGACAACGTTGTATATCGTCTGGGCATCGCTCCTTCGCGCCCTGCTGCGCGTCAGTTGGTGCTTCATCGTCACATTACTGTGAATGGTGTGGTGGTAAACATCGCATCATACTCGGTGCAACCTGGCGACATTGTTGCTGTTCGTGAAAAATCCAAGTCTCTTGAGGTTATTCAAGACTGCCTTGCAGGTTTCAACCACAGCAAGTATCCTTGGATTGAATGGGATGAGAACGTGAAGGGCGGCAAACTTTTGCACTTGCCACAGCGCGAAGACATTCCTGAGAACATTAAGGAACAGTTAATCGTAGAGTTGTATTCAAAACAGTAAATTTAACGATCCATGGCTATTTTAGCATTTCAGAAACCCGACAAAGTATTAATGTTGGAAGCCGACAACAAATTCGGCAAATTCGAGTTCCGTCCCTTGGAACCGGGTTATGGTGTGACCATCGGAAATGCGTTGCGCCGCATCTTGCTCTCGTCGCTTGAGGGCTATGCAATTTGCAAAATTCGCATTGATGGTGTGAAACATGAATTTGCTACCATTCCTGGCGTCAAGGAAGATGTGACAAATGTCATTCTTAACCTGAAGAAGGTACGCCTGAAGCGTGTAGTGGAAGATACCGATACTGAGACGGCTACTGTAAAGGTTTCGGGCCAGGACGTGTTTAAGGCAGGTGATTTGAACAAGGTTTTGAGCGGCTTTGAGGTTCTGAATCCAGAACTTGTGATTTGCAGCTTGGACCCGAGTGCAAGTTTCCAGATGGAATTTTCTATCAACAAAGGACGTGGTTATGTGCCAGCCGATGAGAACCGCGATGCCAACGACCCGTTGGACGTGATTGCAATCGACTCTATCTACACTCCTATTGTGAATGTGAAATATTCGGTTGAGAACTATCGTGTGGAGCAAAAGACCGACTACGAGAAGTTGGTTATCGAGATTTCTACCGATGGCTCTATTCACCCTAAAGAAGCTCTGAAAGACGCAGCAAAGATTCTGATTCAGCACTTCATGTTGTTCTCTGAGGACAAGATTGCTCTTGACTCCAACGAGAGCGATGAGAATGACGAGTTCGACGAGGAGGCTTTGCACATGCGTCAGTTGCTCAAGACTAAGCTCGTTGACATGGATCTCTCGGTTCGTGCCCTCAACTGCTTGAAGTCGGCTCAGGTGGAGACTCTTGGTGAGCTTGTGGTGTTCAACAAGACCGATTTGTTGAAGTTCCGCAATTTCGGCAAGAAGTCACTCTCAGAGCTTGAGGAGCTTTTGACCAGCCTTAATCTGTCTTTTGGCATGGATATATCAAAATATAAATTAGATAAAGAGTAATAAACGATGAGACATAATAAGAAATTCAATCATTTAAGCCGTAAGAAAGGTCATCGCGATGCTCTCTTGGCCAATATGACAATCTCGCTGATTCTTCACAAGAGAATCTTCACAACGCTTGCCAAGGCTAAAGCTTTGCGCATGTATGCCGAGCCTATCATCAATCGTGCCAAGACTGATGACACGCCTAACCGCCGTCAAGTGTTCCGTCGCTTGAAAAACAAGGAGGCAGTTACTGAGTTGTTCAAGAACATCTCTCAAAAGATTGCTGACCGTCCAGGTGGCTACACTCGCATTCTCAAGGTTGGCAACCGCTACGGCGACAACGCCCAGACTTGCTTCATTGAGCTTGTTGACTACAACGAGGCAATGCTTGCCGCTAAAGATGATTCAGCTAAGAAGAAGACTACACGCCGTAGCCGTCGCTCTACAAAGAAGGCTGAAACACCTGCTGCCGCTCCTGCTGCTGAAGCACCTGCAGCTGAAGAGGCTAAGGCTGAGTAATTTTAGGTTACAGTCCACATTCGCCCTTTTTGTGGGGAAAATGTGAGAATGGATAAGATTAAAGGACATTTCTCAAACGAGAAGTGCCCTTTTTTATTTGCCGTAATGTAGTGCCGCTGTGCTGTACGGTCGGTGTGAGTTGGGTTATTTGTCCGCCATGAATTTTTGGTAGAACTGCTCAAGCACGGCTTGAGCTTCGGCTGGGAGTTTCGCCTTTGTGCCGTCGATTATGGCTTTCGGAATCAGGCCGTAGTAGGCTTCTGCTATGCTGCCGGCAATGGCAGCCATTGTGTCGGCATCGCCGCCAAGCGATATTGCCAGGCGTATGGCATCTTCATAGTCGGTGCTGTCGAGAAACGCGATTATTGATTCTGGCACCGAGCCTTGGCATGAGGCGTCGAAGCGGTAACGTGGGCGCACGTCGTCGCAGGTGCGGTGCAGGTCGTAGCCAAACGTGCTCTCCACATATTGCCTGATTTCTTCTTTTGACTGGCCTGTGCGTGCCATGAATATGCAGGCAGCGGTGGCTTGCGCCCCGGCGATTGCGCGAGGGTGGTTGTGCGAGACTTCGGCGCTGATTTTGGCGTGGGCGAGGGTAGCTTCCAGAGTGTCGAACGCCCAACCCACCGGACTTACGCGCATAGCCGAGCCGTTGCCCCAGCTGCCGTATGGCTGTGGATTGTCGTGGTAAAGCCACCTTAGAAACATCGATCCATAGCCTATGTGTGGATATTTGCGTCCCCAGCGGAGCATTGTTGCCACGAGGTCGTTGCCAGTCAGTAGCCATTCGGCTGTGGCTATTGTCATGACGCTATCGTCTGTGAAGTGGCAATCGTGCGAGTTGATTGTGAAATCTTTTCGCTTTGTTGGCGCAAATTCGTAGTGTGACCCTATGATGTCGCCTGCTACGGCTCCTAACAGAAGATTTTGATTTAAGTTTGCCATTGTGATATGATTTTATTGGTTGTGTTGTCCTTATTGGTTGTTCAGTCGCTTGCTGCAAGAGTGTATCTGGCAAGCATGTGAAAAATTCATGCCATTTTGCAGAATTCTTGCCTTATGGCAATACTGCTGGGCTTGCTTCGGCCGTAGCGCATCAAATATAGTGGGTGTGTGAATGTGTTTTGGCTAAAATCCTTGTTCAGATATGTCGTTCCGAGGCTTTGTGCGGCATTGAAGAATTTCTCTGCCGTGGCTCCGTGCTGCTTGTGGCGAGCAAGGCCGGCAAAGCCCAGATAGATTGGTGCAACCAGATGTGACGTGTCGTAGTCCGACATATCGGCGAGGTCTGCGGTTTTACTCTTTTCGAGAGCTTTGCCCAGATTTACTTCGCGCAGATAAAATAAGTTGAATATTTGAATCACGCCGTTCAGCACCTCGCCACGTGCGGCGTAGTATTCAGCAAAAAGTTCGCCAATGCACTTCATAGTGGAATCGGCGTTGAACTCGTACCAGTCGGCTTTTTGCACGCCGTCGTCAAAGGTGTTCAGCTGTGCGAGCAAGTCGGGCGCAGTGATTGCGTCGTGATTGTTGTGCAAAAAACTCGATTTGCCTGGATTTTTCATCACCACAGAGCCTTTTATGTCCCACGAGTCGCCAAACTGCAGCAGGGTTCTCCACCTCACACCATCGGTCGATGTGCCTTGCGACAATGAGGAAAAGTGTGTATATACTTTCGGTGTCATAGCTTTTTTGTTTTTTCGGGCAAATTTATGCGCAAGCTGTTGCAATAAGTGTTACAACTTGCGGCAAAAACGTCCCTTTGTATAGGAGTGCGTCAGAGTCTGGTTGCAGGGTGGCTCTGCAAAGAACAGCTAACGCTGTTTTACAACATTGGCATTGGGCGTCAATATTCAGTTTTGCTGGAGCTATTTTTCCACATTTCAAATGCTTTCTTAGCTTCTTCTGGCAGCAAGATTTCCATTTTTTTGTTCCTGTCCTGCGGTTTCAGCTCAATCTCTTTGTATATGAAGTCGTCGTCAAAGCCGATGTCGGCGGCGTCATGGCGGTTGTTGCTATAGTAGATTTTGTTGATGTGTGCCCAGTAAATGGCTCCGAGGCACATGGGGCACGGCTCGCACGATGTGTAGATGTCGCACCCGCTCAGGTCGAATGTGCCGAGCGCGGCGGCAGCTTTGCGTATGGCGTTCACTTCGGCGTGGGCAGTGGGGTCGTTGTCCAGAGTCACGCTGTTGCTTGCCTCGCTGATTATCGTTCCGTTGCGTGCAATCACGGCGCCAAAAGGTCCGCCTCCGTGTTTCACGCTTTGTTCAGAGAGTGCAATGGCTCTTAGCATCAGTTCGTTTTTGTCCATAGTTGCCAGGTGTTTTTATTTAGTTGTCAGTTTGAATTCTAAACACTCTTATGCCGTAGGCCGATTTGCGCATGCGCAGCATTTCTTTCAAGTCGAGTGTTTCAAGTTGCACTTTCTTGCCAATCGACGAAGCGTCGAGCAAAAACAGCGTTTTGCCGTTTTTCTCTATTATGCCGAGGTGCGAAACATCGAGACCTGGCGTTTTAGTGGTTATGGCCACTATGTCGCCGCTCTCAAGCCCATCTACCACATCTTTTGCGTCAAGCATCTCCTTCTTTATGTAAGGAAACCTGTGGTTGCAAAAACCGCGCTCAAACTCACGCACCTTCTCAAATATCGCACTGTCGGCGAGTTGAGGATACTGGTCGCGGTGTGTGGTCATGTAGTCTATGGTCTTCACTTTATATGCCACACGAGGCAGGTCGGCAGTCACCTCCACCAGGTTGCCGCGGCTGTTGTTGTCTATTATCCAGTCGCTGATGTAGTGCAGGCGTGACGAGTAGTCGCCAAGCACGCCGCGGTGGTAGCGCACGCTTTCAAGCTGGTTGGCAAAGTTGCGCCACGATTCGCGTATGTTGAGCGTGGTGCGCGTGAGGGCATACAGCGTCTCCACGAACGTCGTGCAGTCGAGCTGGTCGATGTTTATCGTCAACTTTTCGGTGTCGCCCTCCAGCGTGTGAGCCACGTATGGGCGTCCAATTAGCTTGTGCGCATAAAATGTCATCAGCTCATTTGGCTTTTTGAGGCCCGACTTGCTGCCGTCGGCAAGCAGTTGGTTGATTTCGGTGGTGTCGTTCTGGCAGTGAAATCTCATTTGTTGCTGCGAAGCGGCGTTTGCAAGATTGCTTTGTGCCAATGCACATATTATAAAAGAAAATATAAGCGTAAACGTCTTTTTCATAAATCTGAATATTTATTCAAAATTATGAATTTGGGTGAAACCACACAAATTTCTAAATGTGATTTGATAGTAATTAACGTTGGTAGGCTCATCGGGCGGATTCCAGAAGCAAGTGCAAAATTAAGTTGAATGTTTCGAAATCACTTCAATCGGAGTCAAGAATCCGTTCT
>CAKUAR010000007.1 GCA_934636465.1 uncultured Muribaculaceae bacterium | reverse complement strand
TTATGCATAGATTCAAGAACTCTTTCCTTGAGTGGCTTGTCTACTCGCTTATCTTCTTCTTCCTGTACGATATCATCTGGTTATTGGTAGACCTGCCCGACTTCCTACAGTCGGTAAACGGACTGTATCCTGAGTTGCTTGTCGACTTTGCGCTCTGCGGTTTGTTCTCGCTTTTGAGTATGTATTTGCTTTCCATGCCACAAATACCACAAAAACGCAGTGGCGGAGTGGAAGTGGCGGCAAATTAATGGTGTGGGTGACACGGAAATAGGCAAGAATTGATTAACTTTGAGAATTATTCAGAAAAAAAGTTGCAATCATTCTGCGAAAAAAATAACCATAACTATGAGAAAGATATTTTTTATTGCCTCCACGGCTCTATTGGCTTGCTCTGCCACGTTTGCCAAGGTAGATGAGGCAAAGATGAACAAGTTTATTGACAACCTCATGGGCAAGATGACCCTTGAGGAGAAACTCGGACAGCTCAATCTGGGTGCCGCCGGCGACCCAAAGGTGGTCAACAGCACCTACGGCATGGACGAGTCGGCACGGCACGGTCTTGTCAGCTCCACTGGCGGAGCCGACGAGAACCTGCAGCGCATAGCCGTCAAGGAGTCGCGCCTGGGTATTCCTATTTTGTTTGGCCTTGACGTAATTCACGGCTATGCCACCACATTTCCCATTCCGCTTGCGCAGTCGTCGAGCTGGAACTTGGCACTGATAGAGCGTGGCGCACAAATAGCCGCCAAAGAGGCTGCCGCCAACGGCATCTGCTGGACGTGGTCGCCAATGGTTGACATTTGCCGCGATGCGCGCTGGGGACGCATAGCCGAGGGTTCGGGTGAAGACCCATATCTCGGCAGTTTGATAGCCCAGGCAATGGTGCACGGCTATCAGGGCAGCGACTTGTCGAGCGACACCACCCTGCTTGCCTGCTTCAAGCACTTTGCTCTATATGGCGCGAGTGAGGCCGGACGCGACTACAACACCGTGGACATGAGCCGCTGGTGCATGTATAACTTCTATTTGCCACCCTACAAGGCTGCCGTAGATGCCGGTTGCGGCACGGGCATGTCGTCGTTTAATGTGGTTGACGGCGTTCCTGCCACAGGCAACCGCTGGCTTCTCACTGACCTGCTGCGTGGTGAGTGGGGCTTCAAGGGTTTTATGGTGAGTGATGCCGGCTCGGTGGGCGAAATGGAGACTCACCGCATGGGCGATGCCGAGAAAGTGGCAGAAATGGGACTCAACGCAGGTCTTGACATGGACATGGGCTCGCAGCGCTATTTGCGCAATGGCTTGAAACTCGTTAAAGAGGGCAAGGTGAAAGAGGCCGACATCGATGCTATGGTGCGTCGCATACTCGAAATGAAATATCGCCTCGGCTTGTTTGACGACCCTTTCCGCTACACAAAACTGCTTAAAAACAAAAAACGCCAGGCCGACATATTGAGCGACGAGCATGTGGCTGCCGCAAGACGCTTGGCTGGCGAGTCGATAATCCTGCTGAAAAACAAGGGCAACTTGCTGCCACTGGCGCAGGGACTGAAGAGTGTGGCTGTGGTTGGCCCGATAGGCAACAAGGCTTCTGACCTGTTTGGCACATGGTCAACGCGCCCCGACGGCCGCAAGTCACACACGGTGACCGAGGCTCTTCAGGCTGCCATGGGCAGTGCCTGCAAGGTGACATATTCGCAAGGGTGTGTGGAGACCGAGGGCTATGGCGACTACTACTCCGGCAGCACTTCAGCCAAAAGTGACCCAATGATAGCACAGGCTGTGGCAGATGTAGCCAATGCCGACATGATTGTGGTATGCGTGGGCGAAACAAGCTCATGGAGCGGTGAGGCTCGCTCACGAGTTGACATCTGCCTGCCACCATGCCAAAAGAAGCTGCTCAAGGCTTTGAAAGCCACAGGCAAGCCAGTGGTGATGGTGGTGTTTGGAGGCCGGCCGCTTGTGTTGACCGATGAGGACAAACACTTTGACGCCATAGTGGAGGCTTGGCATGGCGGCACATCGGCAGCCGATGCGCTTGCCGACGTGCTCACCGGCAAGGTGAATCCTTCGGCAAAGACCACTGTCACATTCCCCCGCTTCACAGGACAAATTCCAATCTACTATAACCACCTGAACACAGGTCGTCCGCTTGGCGAATTTTGGGCAACGAGCAAATACATCGACATTTCGCTTGCTGACAACAGTCCACTCTATCCCTTTGGTTATGGCTTGAGCTACAACACATATCGCTATGGCGACGTGAAAGTTGACAAGAACCAGGCTTCTGGCGATGCCGACAAAATCACCGTGAGCGTAGATGTGACCAACGAGGGTTCTCGTGAGGGCAAGGAGATTGTGCAACTCTATATTGCCGACCTCGCAGCTTCCACGTCGCGCCCGGTTGAGGAGCTTAAAGGCTTCCAGAAGCTCACGTTTGCTCCAGGCGAAACCAAGACCGTTACGTTTACCGTTACGCCAGAGCAGCTTAAATTCTATAACTCGGAGCTGAAATATGATTGGGAGGCTGGCGACTTCAACCTGTCGGTTGGTCCTAACTCACGCGACCTTAAAACGGTGAAAGTCACTTGGAACAAGTGATTGGCTCGCCCAGTGAATGACAAAGAAATTAGATAAAAAAACTTCAAAATATCATTGATATGAACGTATTAAGAAATTTATTGTCTCTATCGGCGGCAGTGTTGCTTGCTTTTGCATCGGCGGCTCAAGGCATGGGCGCGCTGGCCAAAAGCGACTCGTTGCCACTGATTCCTTATCCGGCTCACATAGTGGTTGGCAATGCCGACTTCCGTGCATCAGGGCCTGTGACAGTTAACGTTGACAAAAACGCCGACGACCGCTTTGCCGTGACCACGCTAACCGACGACTTCGCATCGCTGAAATGGAATGTGAAAGAAGCCAACAAGATGGTCAATGGTGGCATTACCGTTACGCGTCCAGGTCTCGACCGTGCCGCCGACAAGGCGATTGCCGACGCCGGTTTGCGCCTCGACACCACCAGCACAGAGAGCTATGTGCTGCTTGCCGACAAAGGCCATGTGATTTTGCAGAGTCACACCGCAGCAGGTGTGTTCTATGCCATACAGACACTGCGACAACTCTCCTACACCGACGCAGCCGGCAAGTTTTGTGTGCGCAATGTGAAGATAGCCGACAAGCCGGCCATGCGCTATCGCTGGATTCAAGATGACTGGAGCCGTGGCCCCATTCCAAACATGGATTTCATAAAGAAACAAATCCGCACATTGGCCGAATACAAGGTCAACGGCTACTGCATATATGCCGAAAACGTGTTTCAGTCAATGAAATATCCAGAAATCAACGTGCGCGGAGCTGTGATTACCCCGGAGCAGCAAAAGGAAATCGTGGCCTACGGCAAGAAATATCATGTGGAGGTAGTTCCGCAGCAGGAATGTCTTGGACACATGCACTACACACTGCGCGAGCCGGAGTTCAATGACATTGCCGAGCGCGTTGGCGGCCAGGTGCTAAGCCCGGCTGTAGAGCGCACCTACACATTCCTCAACGACTATCTTGGTGAGATTGTGCCTAATTTCGACTCCGAATTTGTGCATGTAGGCTGCGACGAGGCTTTTGAGCTTGGTCTTGGCAAGAGCAAGGCTATGGCCGACAAAACATCGGTTGACGACGTGTTTATATATCACATGCAGCGACTGGCAAAACTGCCGGCTCTCAAAGACAAGAAATTGCTTTTTTGGGGCGACATAGCGGTCAACAAACCAAACATCGACCTGTCAGGTCTGCCTAAAAACGCCATTGCCGTGGTGTGGGAGTATCTGCCACGAAGCGATTACAGCTATTATTTTCCACAGCTTGTGCGCAACAAAGTGCCCACTATCGTCACTCCGGCTGCTTATTGGGGCGGTCGTGTGTTCCCGGAATACAAAGCCCACCTCATCAACATTCAGCAGCTTGTGCGCGAGGGTAAAAAATATGGCACTCTTGGCTTGATGAACGCCACTTGGGACGATATGGGCGAAGACCTGTTCGATGTGGCTTGGTATGGCATTTTGTTTGGCGCGGCATGCTCATGGCAGCAAGAGGCCGAAACACCCATAGAACCGTTCAAAAAAGCATTTGACTGGGCTTTCTATCGCAATGCCACCGGCCATCAGTTTGCCGAGGCCATAGACCTCGTGGCATCGGCTCACGACATGATGGGCACTTCCATTTGGTACGACTGGGCTTGGACTGTGCCTTTTGAGGAGCAAGGAGTGGGGCAGCAAAACATGATTCAAGACAAGGGCAACATGGAGCAGATACGTGCCACTTGCGCCAAGGGCTACAGCTCGCTAACACGCAGTCAAAATCTGGCTCACCTGCATCAGTCAACCATCGACGCTCTGCGCTTCTCGGCACGCCGCATGGAGTTTGTGTTCTCAAAAGCTGCACTGGCAGCTGGCGTGTCTTATCGCTATGACCTGTATTGCAACGATGACGACAAGGGTCGGCCTGTTAACACGTCGGTATATGACCTCGTGATGCCATACGCAAGCATGATAGGCTCGTTGCGCGACTACACCAAGGAGCTCAAAAACTGGCACCACGACTTATGGTTGCAGGAAAACCGCCCATATCACTGGGACGTTGTGGAGATGCGCTACACACACATGCTTCAGGCGTGGAACGAAGAAGATTTCCGTCTGCGCAAGGCATTTGGCACAAAAGCACCACGCGAGCAGGTGGGCATAGGCTACAAGCGCATGGAGCAATACGGTAAATGACAAATAATGCTATTAACTAACAAGAAAAAAACTATATGAAACTAAAAAAACAAAACATAGCTTTGGCAGCCATGGCTGCTGTAGCTATTACTGCCGCGGCCGACAATCACACCGTGGCTCCCGACACTTGGGTGGCAGTTGACGGACTTGGCCGCACTGTGGCATCGGCTGATGCCGGCGCACCGCTGCGCAATCCTGCCGACACATCGGCCATAGGCATGTTCTACTACGTGTGGCATGGACATCATGGCAAGGAAACCAAAGACTTGACGAAGCTGCTTGCCAAAAATCCAGAAAAACCTGACTTTGGCCCATATAAGGCATTTCACTGGGGCGGAGAGCCGTGGCTTGGCTACTATGTGGGTGGCGACAAGTTTGTAATAGCCAAACACATGCAGTGGCTCATGGACGCCGGCATGGATTTCTATTTTTTTGATGTGACTAACCGGGAGGTCTATCCGGAGCAGATAAAGGCTGTGATGGCTGAGGTTGACCGCCGTGCCGCTCTTGGGCTCAAAACTCCAAAATTGGTGTTCACAGTCAATTCCGGCCCTGCCAACACTGTGCAGAAGATATATGATTTGTTTTATTCTAAGCCGGAGTATGACAAATATTGGTATATGTGGCAAGGTAAACCGCTCATTTTTGCTAATATAGCCAAGTGCAAGAAGTTGTCAAAGAAAGTTATCGACCGCTTCACATGGCGCTTTAGCTGGGCATGGATGGAGGGAAAAAATCCTAATGAGTGGGCCTGGCTTGAGACCTATCCGCAGCAGCCGGGCTGGACACTTGATGCCGCTGGACACAAAAAAATTGAACAAATCTCTGTCAGCACAGCACAGCACCCCACGACTGGCATTGGCAAGAGCTACCACAACGGAGCTGAGCCACCGGTTGACAAATATGGCTTGTGCAAGGAAACCCCTTACGGCTTGTATTTCCAAGAGCAAATGAAGCAAGCCCTGAAGGTGCACCCGCCAGTGCTTATGGTCACACAGTGGAACGAGTGGATTGCCATGCGCTTCAAGACCGAAAAAAGCGGTCTTGTGCGCCCAGGCGGATTTAAGGCTACACCCGATGAAACATTCTTCGTTGATGTGTATAACCAGGAGTTTAACCGCGACATTGAGCCAAGCAAAGAGCCGCTTATTCGCGATAACTATTACATGCTGTTTTGCTCTGAAATGCGCAAATATCGCGGCGTGCAGGCTTTGCCGGTGCCAACAGCCAAGAAGTCGATTAAGATTAACGGCAAATTTGACCAGTGGAACACTGTAACTCCGGAGTTTGCCGACGAGCCAGGCGATGCTTTCTACACGTCGGCCATGGCACAATCGCCGGCATCGCTGTTGCGCAGCACCAACGACATTGTGCTTGCCAAAGTGGCGAGCGACGCCAAGAACCTGTATTTCTATGTCAAGACCAACGACAAATTGGTGGAAGCCAACGACTCGACACTGTGGCTTACACTGCTGGTCAACGCCGATTGCAACTACGACACCGGCTGGAACGGGTATAACTTCATGGTTACGCCCGATGCCAACGGCAAGATGGCTCTCAAACGCTATGTGGGCGGCAAATGGTCTGTGGTCAAGGCGCTGAAATGGAAGCGTGGCGAAAAGGAAATCATGGTGGAGGTGCCAAAGAAACTTATGGGCATGTATGGCAACACCGACTTCGATTTCAAATGGGTTGACAATGTGCCAAAGTCGCTCACCGACATAATGCTGTTTTACAGCGACGGCGATGTGGCTCCAAACACACGCTTCAACTATCGCTACAAAGGCAGCAACTTGCGTTGAATTTCTTTACTAACCAAATAAGCAAACTGGGCTGAATCTTGAAATTTGGATTCAGCCCAGTTCGTTTAACGGCTAAAAGAAGTGCTTAGTCTGGTGTGTCTTCGCTGGTTTCAGCTGGTATAATAGCCTCATTCGCCTTTCTTGCCTCGTCAAATTTTGCCTTCATTGTGGGATTTTTGTAAGTGAGCTTACGGATAGTAAGTTCTTCTGTGTCGTTGCAAGCCAAGCGCAGATTGTTTTCCGAACTTAGCAATTCGTCTTTAATTTTTTGAAGTTTGGATATGGTCGCATCAATATTTTTGATTGCAGCGTCAAACTTATTAGAATACAGTTGGTAGTGACGCCCAAATTTATTCTTGAAGTCCTCAATTTTAGTTTCAAAGTTGGTCACATCAACTTCCTTGTTTTGAGCCAGAATGAGCTGTTTTTTATATTTCAGACTTTTTCTTGACGCCTGTACCAGCAGATTGATGAATGGCACGAAAAACTGAGGGCGAATGACATACATTTTTGGATAGATATGGCTCTTGTTGACAATGCCGTTGTTATAGAGGTCGTTGTCGGCTTCCAGCAGACTCACCAGCACGGCAAATTCACAATTTTTCTTTCGCCTGTCCTCGTCGAGCTTCTTCAAAAAGTCGTCGTTCTTGTGCTTGGTGTTGGTGGTGTCCATTTCGTTTTTCATTTCAAACATGATTGAAATATATTCCACGCCGTCGTCGGAGTCGCGGAATATGAAGTCGCCTTTTGTGCCGCTGGCGGCGTCATTGTCTTTGTCGAAATAGGCGTTAGGCATCATCGGACGAATATATTGCTCAAACTCTATGCTGCAATGTTGTTCCAGCGTTTCGCCAACCATTTTGGTTGACATGCGGGTTTTCAAATCTTTGTAGTAATCTATCTGGTCCTGTTTCATGCGCAGTTCTTCCTCATGCTGTTTCAGCAAGGCCGACTCGTGAATTTGTGCCTCGCGCTTCTCCAGCTCAATGTCTGTGCGCAGTTTGTTCAGTTCCGTCTCTTTCTCTTGAACGCACTGCTGGGCTTTGTTGCGTTCTTCCATCACGGCAAGCTGAAGTTTGTCGTTGCTTTGCGCTATGGTTGAGTTCAGTTGTGCGATGGTCTGGTCTTTTTGGGCAAGAGCAAGGCTCAATTCGCTCTTTTTCTGGCTTTCTATGTTTTGCAGTTGCATTTTCAGACGCTCTATCTCGGCGTTCAATTCGCCTTTGACGCGTGCAATCTGGTCTTCGTTTTCAGTTTTCATTCGTTCTATGGCAGCGTCTTTCTCTCCAAGCTGCATATCTTTCTTTGAAAGCTGCGCCTGAAAACTTTGCTCGCTTTGTGTGGTCTGAAGTTTCTGCTCGGCCAACAGGCGTTTGTTCATCTCTGCAAGACGGCGCTCTATCTCCTTTTCAAACTCTGCGTTCTTCACTTGAGAGACAATAGAAGCATAGTCAGCTTCGTCAACCTTAAAAATATTTCCGCATTTTGGGCATTTGAGTTCCTTCATATCTAAAAAATTTAAGTATTAGCAAAATCATGTTATCGTGTGCAAAGGTAAAACACAATTGCGCAGCCTATCTGCATAGTTGAAAAAATTTTTTAATTAAGCGCCCAGCAAGGCTTACTTTTTAGTGAGAGGGTGTGACTGCTTGGGTGAGCAAGCGCGCGTAGTGCTGCATAAAAGAGCTTACTTGCTGCTCTGAAAAGGCTGTGCTGTGGTATTCAGCCCTTAGCGTGTGTCCGCCGTGGGCGTTTTGATACACCGACAGCCCAAAGTCAGCCATTGGCGCAATGTTGAAGTCAATTGACTCTGCCACAGCGGCACCGCACGCGGCTGGGTGACACAGCATGTTGCCAAGATATGCCACGGTGCGTGTGAGCCTCGTGCCAGTGCTGCGCACAAATTGGGCGTAGGCATAAGCCGGCATTTCTGAAAGTGTTGCTGCCACTTGCTGCCATGCTGTTGTGTGGTCGCAGTGAGCCACAAGTGGCTGCTCCGGCATGAGAGGGCCGGTGGTGTAGGCTGCGGCAGGATTGTCGAGGCGCTGATTGTGCAGCATGGTGAAAGCCACGTCGGGTGTTTCCTCGGCTTGCGCAATACACATGGCAAATATGGCAGCTGTCAGTTGCTCGGCACTCACAGCAGCAGTGTGGCAGCATTGCTCCATTTGCTCTGCCGACACGTTGATAGTGGTTTCCTTGACGCTCATTTTGCCGCCATGGCATTGGGTGGCAAATGGCGTGAGCGCACGGCTGCAAAGGAGTTGTTGCGCGCGTTGCTCGGCGCTGTTGCGCATAGCTTCCTCGGCAAGAGCATGGTCAATGAATGTGAACGACTCCGGATATAGTGGTTCGCCGGCATAGGCTTCGTCGAGGCAAAGCATGAAGTTGTGGTAGCTTGCAATGTCCCAGATGAGAGGGCTGGCTGTGAGGCGCAGCGTGAGGCAGTTTGGTGCCTTGCGCACAATGCTTATTGCGAAAAGCTGCGTGTCGCGCTTTTTTTCGTTTTCATCACCGCTTATGCGCAGATTGCTGATAGCATTTTCAATTATAGCGGCGTTGTGAGCGGTTTTGCCACTCTCGGTGGAGTGCAATGCCACCGCCGACGACAAAGCGGCACAGCATCGCATTGCTGTGGATACAGCGGCAATGAATTGCTCGTCGTCGATGTGGCTGCTGGAGAAATTAGCTGTGAACGTCATGTCCTGGCACTTGTCGGCGAGCAGCAACTGTTGCCATGTGGTGAGCGGAGCCGGGTGGGGTGTACTTGTCATGCAGGAAAAATCAGGCTTTGAAAGAGAAATAACTGCTGCGGTCGAGGTTTCGGTAGCCTATGGCCTCCATTATGTGCTCGGCTTTCACGCTTGGGCTTGCAGCGAGGTCAGCAATGGTGCGCGCCACTTTGAGAATACGGTCGTAGGCTCGTGCGCTCATGTTCATGCGCTCTATGGCGTTTTTGAGCAAAGCGAGTCCTTCGGCATCGGGTTCTGCCCACTGGTGAATCATGCGGGGTGTCATTTGCGCGTTGCAGTGCACTGTGGGAACATCGGCAAACCGCTTGGTCTGAATGGCTCGTGCTGCCACCACACGCTTGCGTATTTCGGCCGACGACTCTCCGGGCTGCTTAGAGGAAATGTCGTTGAAATTGACTGGCTGCACTTCTATTTGCAGGTCGATGCGGTCGAGCAGCGGTCCGCTTATCTTGCTCAAATAGTGCTGGCGCTGATACTCTGTACACACGCATTTCTTGGTGGGGTGGCCGTAGTAGCCGCAGGGGCATGGGTTCATGCTCGCCACAAGCATAAAGCTTGCCGGGTAGTCAATGGAGTATTTTGCGCGCGAAATGGTGATGTGGCGGTCCTCAAGCGGCTGGCGCATCACCTCAAGCACGTTGCGTGAGAATTCGGGCAGCTCATCGAGGAAAAGCACGCCATTGTGGGCAAGGCTTATCTCGCCAGGCGTGGGATATGCTCCGCCGCCCACGAGAGCCACTGACGATATGGTGTGGTGAGGTGAGCGGAACGGGCGCATGGTCATGAGTGTGGTGCCGCTTTTCAGTGCTCCTGCCACCGAGTGTATCTTGGTGGTTTCAAGAGCTTCGCCAAGGCTTAATGGGGGCAGAATTGATGGTATTCGCTTTGCCATCATCGACTTGCCTGAACCTGGGCTGCCTATGAGCATTATGTTGTGACCTCCGGCGCATGCCACCTCAAAGGCTCGCTTTACGCTTTCCTGTCCTTTGACCTCGGCAAAGTCGTAGGGGTAGTTGCTCTGCTGGCTTGCAAACTCGGCACGCGTGTCAACCACGGTGGGCGTGAGCTGGGCAGTGCCATTCAGAAAGTCGGTGACTTGCTTCAGGTTGTCAACGCCATAGATGTTGAGATTGTTGACCACGGCGGCCTCACGGGCGTTTTCGCGAGGCAAGATGAAGCCGTCGAGCTGCATTTGCCGTGCCAGTATCGCCATGGGCAGGGCACCCTTTATGGGGCGCACAGAGCCGTCGAGTGACAGTTCGCCCATAATCATGTAGCGGCCAAGGCGTGCGGTGCTGATTTTCTCGTCGGCAGCTATTATGCCTATGGCTATTGGCATGTCGTAGGCAGAGCCTTCTTTCTTTATGTCGGCTGGCGACATGTTGATTACCACTGATTTACTCGGGAAGTTGAAGCCCGACTGAACCATGGCGCAGCGCACACGCTCCGCGCTCTCTTTGACGGCGGCATCGGGCAAGCCCACTATGATGAGGCTCACGCCCCAGTCAACCGACACTTCTATGGTTACGGTTATGGCATCGATGCCGTGGACGGCAGCTCCTGTGATTTTTGCAAGCATTGTGAGTGTGTGTTGATTATTGTTTTATTGCCGAGGCTGCTGTTTGGCAGGCTTGCGCCGTTGACTGGCCGTAATATGCCACATTGCCGGAGCTGTCGGTGACCACCAGCAGCGGAACGGTTGTTATTGCCAGCGATTTCAGCTCGTTGTCAACCGGTCCTCCTGGAGCCCAGAAATGCTGCCACGGTGCGTTGTCGTTGCTTAGCTTGTCGCGCCACTGCATAGTGTCGGCCTCGAGGTAGATGTCGGCAATCTTCAGGTTTGCGCTCGACTTGTCGGCCATAGACTTGAGTTGTGCAACGCTCTGGGTGTGGTCGTAGTCGTCGTTGTTCCAGAAATAGAGTATGGTGAACTTGCTGCCCAATGCGCTTATGCTGGCCACTTTGTTGGCGGTGTTGAGCAGATTGAGCGTGCCTATTGACGTGATGGGCGTGCCTTGCTGCTGCACAAGGGCTTTGTGGGTTTGCAGTAGGAATTCTGGCTTTGCGTCTTTGCTTATGGTGTTGAGCAAACCTTCAACCTTGGCAGTGGCGTTGTGATATGGATAGTCAAACAGCAGCAAGATGGTGGAGACCACGTTGTCGGGGTGGCTTTTTATGTATTGCTCTATCTTCATGCCGAGAATTGGCTCGTTGCCGTAGCTGTAGGCGTCGGCATTGTCGTGCATGAAGCCAAACCACTCCTCGTTGGCCTTGGTGCCTCTCACTTTGAGGTCGGATTTTTGTGCCATGTCGCCTTCTATTGACACCTTGTCGCCATTTTGCACAGCCACTTTGAGCAGCATTTTGCCGCCGTTGTCGTATATGCCCACCACGGTGAGTTGCGCCGACGAGCCTTCGGCCTCAAACTTGCCGTCCTTGACCATGACCCATGTGTCTTTCACACCATTGGGGGCAGCATAGGCAATGCGCACGTTGCCGTCGGGCATGCCGGTGATGTGTGCCGTGATTTTGAACTTGCCGCCAGAGCAAGCGCTTAGCGTGATGCAAAGCAAAAAAATGAGCAGGGCTGCTGCTGATGTATTCTTCATTGAGAAAATGTTTTTAATGACTTGCTTCAAAAGTAGTAATAAAAATCGTCAAACCGAAACATTGCGGTCAAAATCATCACGCCTGCCAAAAACAGTAACGCACCGCCTGTCAAGTGAGGCGGTGCGTTACGCGCTATGAGGTGTGAGTTTGCGCGGCAAAGGCGCAAACTGTCATGTTATTTCTTTTGGAACTTGACGCTTGCATTGCCCACGCGAGCTATGTAGAAGCCTGGAGCAAGGCCTGCCACGCTGAATTCAGTGACTGCATTGCCCGACTTGGCCACTAGTGCGCCAACCGGAGTGAACACTGCCACTTGTGCTGGTTCAGGCGATGTGATGGCCTCGGTGGCTGCTGCATAAGCAGCTGCAGTGGTTGTGGCAGCCACACCGTCAACGCCAGTTGACTTGCTTGGCATGAAAATCACAAGTCCGAGAGCTTCGTTGTCAACTTTGTGGAAAATCACCTGCTCTATGCTTGCAGAGTCTTGCACAGCCACGTTCCAAGTGTTGCCCTGGGCATACACGGTTTCGGTTGTGTTGTTATAGAGGTCATAGAGCACGCCATTGTTGCCGTTGTCCTTAAACACGTTAAGTCCTGGGTTGTAGTCGTCGGCAGCAGCGTTGTCGGTCTTGCCGAAGTTAACGTTTTTGCATTTGTTGATGATTGTTGCTCCCCACAAGTTGCCCTCAATGAGGTTGCCGGTCACAATGGTCTTTTGTCCGTTGGAATACACGCTGATACCGCTACCGCCGTTGTTGGCGTTGGTCTCATACTTGTTGTTGCGAATGGTGTTGTTGAGCACTTCCACATTCATGTTGCCAAGGAAAGTGATGCCATAACGGTTGTCTTCCACAATGTTGTCTTTTACGGTCACGCTGCCGGTGTTCGACAAGTTGAGCATGTTGCTCACGCTGATGCCGCCCACCATGGTGAATTTGCCGCCAATCACCTTGTTGCCCACGATGTTGAGCACATGGTTGGCGCCAGTGGTGAGGTTGATTTGTGGACGGTTCTTGTTGCCGGTGGTGTTGTGCCACAGATAGTTGTTTGTGAAATCAAGACCCACAGGAGTGTTAGAGCCACTTGCCACAGCACCCACAGTGTTTTGCAAGAAGTAGCAGTTCTTAATTACGTTGCCGTCGCTTTGGTTTGAGAAGTTGATGGCGGCAGAAGAACTCAATTTGCCGTTGTAGTAACGCCAAGTGCAGTTGTCGGCTTGCAGGTTGCCTTTGCCGTCTTCAGAGAAGAACGACACGCCCACATAGTCGAAAGTCACGTTTTTGAGTCGCGCAGTCACGCCTTTGCCCATAAATCTGAAACCTTTTGGAAGATCTGTGTCGCTGGCCTTGGTGACGTATGCTGTGTCGCTTGGGTTGAGAAGTCCTGTTCCGGCTATTATGATTGACACTTTGTTGGCGAGTTTCACAGTGTCGTTGTTCTCGAGTTTGAGAGTATCGTTCTCGCTCACAGTGAAATCATTTGCCACGACATAGGCTCCACCCACTTTGGTGATGCCAGTTGTGTCAACTTCGCTTAATTGCTTAAATGTGAATGTTTTGCCAGTGCCGCCGGTGCTGAATACTGCTGCTGAAGCACCTATTGCCGTGGAGGCGGCAAGAAAAAGAATGTAGTTTTTCTTCATAAGTCCATAAATCTATTATCTGTAAATAATTGTGCAAATTTACTTACAAATATTCAATCCGCAAGGCTTTTTACTTGCAAAAAATTGGTTTAACCAATAAATTTGTTAAATACTTCGTCAGTGCATGCGCTGTGAACCACTCTGTTGCATAGTGTTTTCTACATACATAGTTGTGACGTGTGGTTGTTGTTATTGTTGTTTGAGCATCACGTTGCAATGGGAGGAATTTTATTCTGGCAAAAATGGATTGCTTGTTTTTTATGTATGTGATTTGCATTATCTTTGTGAATGGAAAAAATTGTTTTTTTCATTAAAAACCCAAATAATTCAGAGTAGATGGATTACTCCTTTTTGAACTTTTTGGCACTTTTGGGTGCCGTAGGTCTGTTCCTTTATGGAATGAAAGTTATGAGTGAGGGATTGCAGAAGGCGGCAGGAAGCCGTTTGCGCTCAATCCTCGCAGTGATGACCAAAAACCGCTATATGGGGGTGGTCACTGGAGTGTTAATTACTGCTCTGATTCAGAGTTCATCGGCATCTACGGTGATGGTGGTGAGCTTTGTGAATGCCGGACTGATGACGCTCGAACAGTCGATGGCGGTGATATTCGGTGCCAACGTGGGCACCACGTTCACCACATGGCTCGTGTCGATTTTCGGCTTTAAGGTCAATCTCAACGCCATATTGCTGCCATTGCTGGCCTTTGCCGTGCCAATGCTATTTTTGAAGAAAAACGAGTATAAAAACATAGGCGAGTTGCTCATAGGCTTCGTGCTGCTGTTTTTCGGCCTCGACTTCATTCAGCAAAACGTGCCGGTGCTCGATGCCAGCTCGTTTGCCGTGCTTGAGGGCTACTCCAACATGGGTTTCCTGTCGGTGATAATATTCCTGCTTGTGGGCATGGTGGTTACCATGGTCATTCAGTCGAGTGCCGCCACATTTGCCATAGTGCTTGTTATGGCCACAAAGGGCTGGGTGCCGTTTGACATGGCGTGTGCCATGGTGCTCGGCAGCAACATAGGCACCACAATCACGCCGTTGCTTGCCTCGCTTGGCGGCAATCTGGCTGCAAAAAAGGCCGCTGTGGGTCACTTGATGTTCAATGTGCTTGGCACGTTGTGGACGCTGATAGTGTATTTCTGGTTTATCGACCTGATAGTTTGGATAACCGACAGCGTGTTCTCTATGGGCGACCCCACGGAGCTTTACACACGCATGAGCAACCACGAACCAATCACTCCGCAGCAAGAAGCCGCCATGGCATTCTCAATGTCGTTTGGCATGTCGATGTTCCACACGGTGTTTAACTTGATAAACCTTTTTGTGATGATATGGTTCACCAAGACCTATGTGAAGGTGATAAACCACATACTGAAAGGCCACCACAAAGAGGACGACGAGTTTCAGTTGCGCTACATATCGGGTGGTTTGCTCAACGCGGCAGAGCTTAACATCACCCAGGCTCAAAGGGAGATTGTAGTGTATGCCCAAAGGGTGGAACGCATGCTCGGCATGGTGAAGCAGCTGCTCCACACCAAGGCCGGAACTACGGAATTCAATCAGATATACACTCGCATAGGCAAATATGAGGACATAAGCGACCGCATGGAGATAGAGATAGCCAACTACCTGAACAAGGTGGTTGACGGCCGATTGAGCTACGATGCCAAGCTGCGCATCAGCACCATGCTTAGCATTGTGAGCGAGATAGAGAGCATAGCCGATAGCTGTAACAACATAGCTCGCACACTCGTGCGCAAAGAGCAGGCCGGTGCCCACTTCACTGAATATAACTATCAGAACATAGACACCATGCTGCGCTATGTGAGCGAGGCTTTGAGCAACATGATTACCATTTTGTGCGACATAGAGAACGTGACGAGCGAGGAGTTGATGCGCAACTACAACAAGGAGCGCGAAATCAACAACTTCCGCAACATGCTGCGCACAGAGAACATTGAGAACATCAACAACAAGAAATATCCTTATCAGGCTGGCATATTCTACATGGACATAATATGCGAGGCCGAGAAGCTTGGTGATTTCATTGTTAACGTGATAGACGGTGTGGAGTCGCAGCTTCGCCGTCGCCACTCTGAGGAAGAAGGCGTGTCGCACTCCGAGAGTGAGTTGAGCGAGGCTTGATTGTGAGGAGCCGGGTTCTTTTAAAAGCGCACACACAGCCGATACACACAAAAAAACTATATTCACTTTCTGAAATTTTTAGCATTATGAAAGATTTAAAAGGAACTAAGACCGAGGCTAATTTGAAGGAGGCCTTTGCCGGTGAGTCGATGGCTCGCAACAAATACACTTATTTTGCAAGCAAGGCACGCAAAGACGGCTATCAGCAGATAGCTGCCATTTTTGAGGAAACCGCAGCCAATGAGAAGGAGCACGCCAAGATGTGGTTTAAGTATCTTGAGGGCGGCAGCATAAAATCCACGCCAGAAAACCTTGAGGCGGCCGCTGACGGCGAAAACTTTGAGTGGACTGACATGTATGCACGCATGGCAAAAGAAGCCCGTGAGGAGGGTTTTGAGGAGATTGCAGCCAAATTTGATGGTGTGCTCGCCATAGAGAAAACTCATGAGGAGCGTTATCGCAAGTTGCTGAAGAACGTGACCGACAAGGTGGTATTCAGTCGCGACGAAGACTGCATTTGGCAGTGTGCCAACTGCGGCCACATAGTGGTAGGCAAGTGCGCTCCAGAGGTGTGCCCGGTGTGCAACCACCCACAAAGCTATTTCCAAATCAAGGCCGAGAACTATTGATTGGCTAAAAACGCCTGAAATATAATCAAGCCTCGCGCAGCATAGAGGCATAGGATGAAATAATGCGCCCCGGCAATCTCTCTTGGTTGCCGGGGCGCACTGTGTGTATGCGTGTGCCAGGTTAAGCCGTGCTTTGAAAACACTGGCTGCTATCTGCGCTTATTCTGCGAGTTTGGCGTGAATAGCCTTGCTTTCAGCCTCATAACCAGGCTTGTTGAGCAGGGCAAACATATTTTTCTTGTAGGCTTCAACGCCAGGCTGGTTGAATGGGTTGACATCGAGAATGTAGCCGCTCACGCCACAAGCCTTCTCAAAGAAGTAGATGAGCTGGCCAAGGTATCTCTCGGTGAGGGCTGGTATGGTAATCACGATGTTTGGCACGCCGCCGTCGATGTGGGCAAGGCGTGTGCCGAGTTCTGCCATTTTGTTCACTTCATCTACCCTCTTGCCGGCAAGGTAGTTGAGTCCGTCGAGATTGGCGTCGTCGTTTGGCACAACCACTTTGTTTTGCTGGGCTTCCACAGAGAGCACGGTTTCAAAAATGGTGCGCTCGCCGTCTTGAATCCATTGACCCATAGAGTGAAGGTCGGTAGTGTCGTCAACGGCAGCTGGGAAAATGCCCTTGTGATCCTTGCCCTCGCTCTCGCCATAGAGTTGTTTCCACCACTCTGCGAAGTAGTGCAGACGAGGGTTGAAGTTAACGAGGATTTCTATTTTCTTGCCGTTGCGATAGAGGGCGTTGCGCGTGGTGGCGTAGGTGAATACATCGTCAACAGGAGCGTTCTCCTGCTCCACTGCGCCTGCCACCAATGCCTTGATGTCAAATCCAGCCACAGCTATCGGCAGAAGTCCCACCGGAGTGAGCACAGAGAAGCGTCCGCCCACATTGTCGGGCACCACATAGGTCTTGTAGCCCTCTTGGTTGGCAAGGTTGCGCAGCGCGCCCTTGTGTGCGTCGGTTATGGCCACAATGCGCTTTGCGGCTTCCTCTTTGCCCACTTGCTCCTCAAGCAGGTCTTTGAGCAGGCGGAAAGCAATGGCTGGCTCGGTGGTTGTGCCCGACTTGGAGATGTTGATAAGTCCGAAGTTGTGGCCTTTCACCAAGTCGATGAGGTCGTGCAGATAGTCCTCGCCTATGTTGTTGCCGGCAAAAAGCACCTTGGTGCCGCCTTGCTTGTAGGCTGCAAAGCTGTCGCTTAAAGCCTCAATCACGGCTTTTGCGCCGAGGTAGCTGCCGCCTATGCCTATTGCTATCACATATTCACACTTTTCGCGCAGCAAGTTGGCGGTGTGCTGCACGTCGCTTATAAATTCTGGCGTGATGCTGCTCGGCAAGTGAAGCCAGCCGAGGAAGTCGTTGCCAAGACCTGTGCCTTTTTCAAGTTTTTCGGCAGCGGCTGTTGCGTTTGGCAGCAGGCTGCTTATTTTGTCGGCACTCACAAATTTGAGTGCTGCAGAATTGTTGATTTTAATTGATTCGGTCATGATTAATTAATGCGTTTATTAAAAGTCTGTTATTTGATTTCTCTTGTGTAGGCGCGGCGGCGCTTGTGCTGCTCTGTCTCAAAATATTGCCATTGCGATTGCACCTTTTGGTTGCTTTCAAGCTCCACGTTGGTCTCTGCCCACTTGTAGCCTCGTTTTATGAACACAGGAAGCAGGTCGGTGAACAGCAGCGAGTTTACGCCCTTGTTCTGATACTCCGGCTCCACGGCTATGAGCATGAGGTCAACGATGTGCGTGTGTCCCTGAATGGCGCGCAGCAGGTGAAACCAGCCTGTTGGGAAAAGTCGTCCCCTACCCTTTATCAGAGCATGCGAGAGCGACGGAATGGATATTCCGAAGCCTATTAGCGTCTCGTCTTCCTCTTTCACTATGAGCGACACGTGGTCGAGTGGCAAAAACGGCAGATAAATGTCGATGTAGTGCTGAATTTGGGCTTCGGTGAGCGGCGAGTAGCCAAACAGCGAGTCGTAAGCCTTGTTGATGAGTGCGAATATGGCCTCGCCATAGGTCTTGACAAGGCGTTTGCGGCTGGTGAATCGTATGGTCTTGAGCTTGTAGCGCGATTTTACAATATCGGCCACGCGAACCATTTTCTCCGGAATCTTTTTCGGTATGGTTACTTTAAATTCCACCCAGTCGGCGTCTTTCACAAATCCCATTCGCTCAAAATGCTTCTGGTAGTATGGGGCGTTGTAGATAGTGGCCTGGGTGCTAAGTTGGTCAAAGCCCTCAATCAGGCAGCCTTCGGCGTCCATGTCGGTAAAACCGAGAGGACCAGTTATGTATTTCATGCCACGGGCTGTGCCCCACTCCTCCACGGCTTTAATGAGGCCGTCGGCCACCTCGGCATCGTCAATGAAGTCGATGAAGCCAAAGCGCACCTCGTCGCGGTTGTTGCGCTTGTTGACCACGGTGTTGATTATGGCTGCCACACGACCCACAGGCTTCTTGCCGTCGTAGGCCATGAAATAGGCAGCCTGACAAAGCTCAAATGCAGGGCTTTTGTCAGGGCGCAGCGTGTCAACAATGTCGGTCACGAGGTCGGGAACGTAGTATGGATTGTTTTTGTAGAGAATATCAATCGGAAAGTGAGCAAATTCGAGCAAGTTTTTTTTCGTTGGCTCTATTTTTCTTATTTCAATTTCCATTTCCATTTTTTGATTTTATTGAGATTATTATGAATTTTCTTTTTATTTGCCTATTTGTCGTTGGTGGAGAGAGCGGGCGTGGCGGCTATGCAGTGGAGTTGAGCCACCATAACAGTGCGAGGAGTGCGGTGATAACCACAATGAGCGGCACATACACAAAATTGCTTGCCCTGCGCTCAAGCTGCGTGTAGAGGTCGTTGAGCGAGCCTATGTCGCCACAGGCGCACTGGCTGGCTATGCGCACAAGGCTGCGCTGCCGGCTGCCTTGCAAGGCTTGCAGAAGCATTGAGCCGTAGGCTTTGAGCACCTGTTCCTCGTCAAACGGCGAGCCGGGGCGATAGGCTTCGGGCGTTAGTGCCACGCGGTCGTTTTCGCTGTCAATCGCTATGGTGCTTGGTTGCAGCACCACGGCGCATGCCTGGTTGCCGTCGCGCCACTTTATGAGTTGCTCCACCAGGGGGTGTTGCAGCAGGGCAATCACGCCCATGCTCACACTGTGCGTGGCCATGATGGCTTGGAGGGTGCTTTGGCTCACGGTGACGCTTTGCTTAGCCACAGTTCCCCTACTCTTTCTGGGCTTTGCCGCTGCTCAAATTATACACAATACGGCCGCTTGCCACCTTGATGTTGAGCTTGGTCTCGTCGTTGTTGCCAGAGGCGAAACCTATGTCGGCGGCACGGTCGCCGGCATAGACCACAAAATATTTTCGCGACTGCTTGTTGAAGCCATACACATGTCCGTCTTTGGCAAGTATGGCGATATAGCGGTCGTTTTCTTTCTTTACTTTAGCGTCGTCGAAATTGAAGATAGGCGTGTCATAGGTTGTGGCAGAAAGGGTCACGCCGTCACCGGCATCAAGGCTTGTGAGCTTGTCGCCATTGTCCTTTTTCCATTTCTCCACCGACATGTCGGCACCGCTTAGCTTCTCGTCCTCTTCCTTTTGCTTCTCGGCTTCAAGCTCTTCGGGTGTGGGAATGTAGATTATGCCCACCGATGCAGCTTGCGACTGCACGAACCTTGCCTCTGGCGACGTGCTCTCGCCCACGAGTTTGCCATAGACGTACTGGCGACCGTCGTCGCGGGTCTTCACAGGGCCGTCGTAGTTGTAGGTCTTGAGTTCCTTGCTATCCACGTTGTAGAGTCCGAAAGTGACGCGACCCACCGAGTTCTCGCCAACTGATTGCGGCATGTCGAGATATGCAAACATGAAATACGTCTTGCCGTCGATTTTTGCCACTTGCGGCACAATGTTGGAGTCAACAATCAATGCGCCGTTGTCAAATGTTATGGCGCGCTGGTTGAGATAGCGAATGACCGGCGCGTTGTCGAGAGCCCAGTCTGAGCCGTTGTTGCGCGACACGGTGTAGATTTTGAAGAACGAGCGGCTCATGGGGTTTGACAGGCAGGTTATGCCCACTACGCGCTCCGGGCCGTCGGTCTGGCTGTCGTCGCTAACCTTCAGTGCATAGACAGCTATTGCGCCGTCGCTCGTCTGGTTGTTGTCTTGCAATGCGCGCGAGAAAATCACCGTTGCGTCTTCGGCTGTGCTGTCGGTTGCGGCAATGCTGTCGGTGTCGGTGCTGCCGTCGGCGCTGTTGCCGCTGAAGAAGCACCGGTTGACGATGAACAGCAGCACAAATAGTGCTATGGCTATGGATATGATGATGTTGCGCTTGCGGTTGTCGGGCTTGGGCGCATCAGGTGTGCCGTCACCAGCTTCGCCTGGCTGTTGGGCAGGTGTGCCCCATGCGTTGGTTGGAGCCGACTGGCCGGCGGCCATGTCGTCGCGCACCATTTTGCCGCATTTCGGGCAAAAAACTGAATTTGCAGGGATTGGCTGGTGGCAGTGCGGACAACCTATTGTGGGAACAAGTGGAGTTCCGCAGTTGTTGCAGAAACTGGCACTGTCGGGATTTGCCTTGCCACACTTGGGGCAGATTATGTTCGACATAGTTGTTTATTACAGTTTAGTTTGTTCTTAACGTGGCACAAAGATAGTGATAATGTGCATATTGTGATGACAAAAATGTGTAAAAACTTGTTGATTGGGCAGCCGTGCAGCCCTATGCGCGGCGTTTTTTGCTTGTAAAGGCAAATGGAGAGTCGCGGCAAGGGCAAAAAGTCGGGAAAAATGAGTAAATTTGCGTTATGATACTCAACAATGTGGCGATAATGAACTATAAGAACATTGCCGATGCGCGGCTTTGCTTCTCACCGGGCGTGAACTGCCTGGTGGGCAACAACGGCATGGGCAAGACCAATGTGCTCGACGCCATATATTACATGAGTTTCTGCAAGAGCTTCATCAACCAGACCGATGCGTCGGTGGTGAGGCACGGCGAGGAGTTTATGATGCTGCAAGGGCAATACACCCGGCAAGACAAGGAAGAGAACATAGCAATCTCCGTGCAGCGCAGCAAGCGCAAGGTGGTGAGGCGCAACGGCAAGGAATACAAGCGCTTGAGCCAGCACATAGGGCTGTTGCCGCTTGTGATGGTGTCGCCCATGGACTGGGACCTGATACGCGGTGCCGGCGAGGAACGCCGCCGCCTCATGAACCAAATCATCTCGCAGAACAATGCCGAGTATCTTGCCGCTCTGATAGCCTATAACAGGGCTGTGGAGCAGCGCAACAGCATGATAAGGCACAACTACCGCGACCGTCTGCTCTATGAAACGGTGGAGACGACAATGTGCACGGCAGCGCGGCTGATTCATGAGCGCAGGCTGCAATGGATTGAAAAATTCACGCCGGTGTTTATGCGCTACTATGAGGCAATAGCCGGTAGCGGCGAGCAGGTGAAGCTGGGCTACACGAGCCACCTCAACGGCAAATCGCTTGGGCAGCTGCTTGACGAGAACCGTGAGCGCGACCTTGCCATAGGCTACACCACGCGAGGTGTGCACCGCGACGACATAGAGCTGCTGCTCGACGGTCACTCCATGCGCAAAACCGGCTCGCAGGGTCAGTGCAAGACCTATACCATAGCCTTGCGCCTTGCGCAGTTTGACTTCTTGAAAAACAACAACCCCACAACCCCTATCCTGCTGCTCGACGACATTTTCGACAAGCTCGACGCGCAGAGGGTGGCGAGCATAGTGAATGTGGTGTCGCAGGAGCGTTTCGGCCAGATTTTTATCACCGACACCAACCGTGCCCACATAGACGAAATAATAACCAACTTGAGCGGAGACTACTGCATGTTTGCCGTGACCGACGGCACGTGTGCCCCACTCGACCCCAACGCTGTGTGACATGAAGAGGACTGAAGCCCGCCAGCTTGGCGACATAATAAAAGATTTTCTCAAGCAGCAAGACCTTGAGGACGAGCTTGACGAGCACAGGGCTTCGGCACTGTGGCCAAGCATAGTGGGTGCCGGCATCAACCGCTACACGATAAGCCGGCATGTGAGCAAAGGCGTTATGACGGTTCACCTGTCGTCGGCACCGCTGCGCAACGAGCTGATGATTACGCGTTCGTCGCTCATAGCGCGCCTCAACGAGGCCCTGGGGCGTGAGGTGATAAAGGAGATAGTGTTTAAGTGAAAAAAGACACGCGCCGTGCCGCAGGACACGCGACTGATGATGTGCGCTGGTGCCGGCACGGCTTGGGCGCGCATAGGTGATGAAAGAGTGAAAAATAATACAAAGAAAGACAAAACGTCAGGAGGATTTAATGAAATGGCAGAAATGGAAGTAAAGAAGCCAATGCGAGGCATAGAAGTGAAACATGAGTTTAAGTGCACAACCCCTGTGCAGTTGCGCTTTAACGACATCGACACGCTTGGCCACCTTAACAACTCGGTTTATTTCGCCCTGTTTGACTTGGGCAAGACTGATTATTTCAACAAGACTCGCTTGTTTAATCTCAACTGGACCGAAGTGCCCATTTTGATAGCCAGCGTGAATTGTGATTTTCTCAATCCCACGCTCTATCATGAGCCAATAGCCGTGCAGACCCAGGTGGAGTCGATTGGCAACAAGAGCCTCACGCTGCTGCACCGTGTAATCAACACCAAGACTGGCGAGGTGAAGTGCGTGTGCCGCACGGTGATGGTGCATTTTGACGTCAAGACCAAGATACCCACCACCATATCGCAGGAGTGGCGCGACGTGCTTTGCAGGATTGAGGGCCGCGACCTCAATGCCGCGCACGAGTGAAAAAAAACGCGTTCTGCAAACTTGATTTACGAAATCTTTTGGCAAGATGGGTTGCACACAGGCATAATATTCAAGCAAACTTGATATTCTGCGTTTGATTTGCACTATCTTTGCACCAGAATAAAAAAACATTCTTTTAAGTGTATGGATGTTAAACAATCAATGAAAGAAATACTTGAAGCCGAGAGCCGTGCCATCATGAACATTCCTGTGACCGACGGTTATGAGGAGGCTGTGAGGCTGATAGTGGAGCAGGTGCACGAAAAAGGAGGAAAACTCGTGACTTCGGGCATGGGCAAATGTGGGCAGATAGCCCAAAATATAGCTACAACGTTTTCATCTACAGGTATTCCGGCGGTGTTTCTTCACCCAAGTGAGGCACAGCACGGCGACCTTGGCGTGCTACAGCCCAACGACCTGATGCTGCTGCTCTCCAATTCCGGCAAGACCAACGAGGTGGTGGCATTGGTTGACCTGGCGCGCGGACTTTATCCGCAGCTCAAATTCATAGTCATAACAGGAAATGCCGACAGTGAACTGGCTCATGCCGCCGACGTGTGTCTGTGGACCGGAGGCACGCCCGAAGTGTGTCCGCTTGGACTAACGCCCACCACTTCCACCACCATGATGACGGTGATAGGTGATGTGCTTGTGGTCAACACCATGCGTGCCACAGGCTTCACCAAGCAAGATTATGCTTTGCGCCACCACGGAGGCTATCTGGGGCAGAAAAGCAGGTCATGACGGCCAAAATAAAGGCAAAAACAAAGAATTTATTTTATTGAAAAAACTAAAATGCGGAAAATCATAACAATAGGAGAGTCGGTTCTCGACATGTTGTTTCGCGACGGACGGCCAGAACGCTCATTTGTGGGCGGCCGCATAGCCAACACTGCCGCCGCGCTTGGCCAGCTCGGTCTGCCGGTGTCGATGGTGAGCGAGTGTGGCGCCGACAGGGTGGGCGACATGGTTGTGGATTTTCTCTCGGCGCATAACGTTGACGTCAAGTCGGTTGACCGCTTCACCGACGGCACGACCGCATTTTCGGCAATATTCTGCGACACTGGCAAGGAAAAGAAGATAGTGAATTATGGACGCTATCCGGCCGACCGCTTCGACGTGGTGTGGCCTCGCATCGACGAGGACGACATAGTGCTTTTCGGCTCACTTTATGCAATCGACACGCCACAGCGCGAGCGGCTGTTTGAGCTGATTTCCTACGCTGCCGAGCGCAAGGCGATAATCGTGTATCTGCCGGGCTTTCAGCATGGCATCAACATGCGCATCACGCGCGTGATGCCGGCAATCCTCGAAAACCTTGAGATAGCTGACATAGTGATAGCCCATGAGCGTGACATCAACAACATATTTCCCGGCGAGACCAGTGAGCAGGCTTTCCGCAACCACATAGAGTTTTATTGCCCCACATATTTCCACATCAACCCCGACTTGGGCGTGACGCTGTTCTCCACAGGCAAGCGTCATGACTTTGCCCACAGCGAGGCGTTGGCGACCGACAACCTGCTTGGTTGGCAGTCGGGCTTTGCCGCCGGCATAATCTACATGATATTGCGCAACGGACTCACGCGCGACCAGGAGGTCGCTACCGACGACGACACCTGGCAGGAGATAATAGACGTTGCAAAAGGCTTTGCCGCCGAGTGCGCCGGCACTGCCGACAACTGCTTGACCCAGAGTTTTGCTGAGCAGCGCAAGGCCGATTTGGAGGCTGCCATGGCCAGGCAAGAAGAATTGAAGAAGAAGTGAAATTATGAACAGTCTGCTGCTTGAACCGTCATTTCCACAGTTGTCAAACGACATGACAATAGCCAAGGCTCAAATAGAGTCGTCGGGTGCCATGCCGGCCACTGACGGGCTTAACCAAGATGTGATTCATGACATGACGATGACCTATGCCCTCTACTTGCTGCGCAACAGCCGCAATGACGAGGCTGCCGAGGTGATTGACGGCATGACCTATGCCGACGACGCCAGCACGATGTCGGCCGTTGACAACGCATGGTTGTGGCTGGCACGCATGAGTCTCTATGTGCTCGACGGCGACAATATGCTCGCGCTTGGAGCTGCCGAAAACGCGCTCCGCCTGCTTGCCGACGTGCACAACAAGAAAGGGGAGGACTTCCTAGGTCTGATAGGCTCGCTGCTCTATAATCTCGCATACGTGCACAATGCACTTGGCGACAACAGCCGTGCCGCCAAGGAGCTAACCAAGGCACAAAAGATATTTGAGCGGCTTGTGAAGAAAAACGAGAAGCGTTTTTCGGCATTGCTGCTCTACTCGGTGGAGGCTTCGGCAAGCATCATAAAGTCGCGCGCAAAGCAGATGAAGGTGTTTGCCCACTATCAAACCATGACCGAACTCTACACCAACGAGCTTAAAGACACAAAGAACGCCAAGGCTCGCGAGGCACTGGAAAACTTGGTTGACACGCTTGGCCACGAGGGCAACATAATGCTCGAAATGGGCAATGGTCGCGATGCGGTGAAATATTTCACCAAGGCATTGCGCTACCAGAAGAAGCTCAACGACACCATGGGCTTGAAAGAGCTTGACTTGTCGATAGGACTGGCAAAGGGGCTGCACCGCCTTGTGAACCGCCGCACCGCAGCCGAGCAACTGCTTGAGTCGCTGCTGCTGTTTGCCAACAAGATAGGAGCAGAGCCCGAAATCAAGGAAATTGAGAATATTATTAACAACAAAAATAAAAACTTTAACATCATGACTTTGTTGAAAAGTATTTTTACAGTGGCCATCGTGCTGCTGTCATCGATTGCGGTTAATGCACAGCTCATAGTGGGTCATCGTGGCTCAGTGTGGGGAGTAGAAAACACAGAAGCTGCATTTATCAACGGTGCAAAGGCTGGCGCATGGGGCTTGGAGTGTGACATTCACACCACCAAGGACGGCGCGTTTGTGATTTGCCACGACGGCAACATGAAGAGACTCGGCGGTACCGAGAAGGGCTTCACGGAGCTTAACGTTGATGAGGTGCTTGCCACTCCGCTCAAGCAAACACGACTTGGTGTGACCTATGTGGGTCACTTGATGACACTGGGCGAGTATCTTGACCTGTGTGTGGAGCAAAACGTGGTGCCTGTGATAGAAATCAAGGGCGACCAGTGCTTCAACATTCACACAGAGTCGGGCAACCCTGCTGCCGACAACCTCACCGGTGTGCCGGCTCTCATTGACCTAATTACTCGCAAGGGCCTTATTGACAAGGCTGTGATTATTTCATTCATGCCCGAAACCATAGAATACATTCACAAGAATTACCCCAAGGTGCAAGTGCAGGTGCTGGCCGGCGACAAGACCACCGATTACTGGCAGAAGTGGTGCTTGAAGCGCAAAATCGACCTCGATGCAGCGTGGTCGCTCATCACACCAGAGCTTGTGAACGCTTTGCATAAGGCTGGCCTTAAAGTCAACGCATGGACTGTAGATGATCCCAAGGTATTCCAGAAGATGAAAGATTATGGCGTGGATTTCATCACAACCAATGCCATTTTTCCGAAGCCGCTGAAATAACGCCGCAGGAGGCGACTTTTTGCCCTGTTGCATAAATGTATCGCGTCGGGCGGGAAAATGCCGTGAGTGGCGGTTAAAATCAAAAATCGTGGGTGTGTGGCACGAGCGTGTGGTCAGCACTCACGATTTTCTTTGTTTTTGTGTAATTTGCTTAGCTTGATATAATAGATATGACCTCAAGGTTCTTTTTTGCATTGCTGTGCTTTTGTTTTTCGATTGTTGCTCAGGCAGCGGTGGTTAAAGGAGTGGTTGTTGACTCCACCGACCGGCAACCTCTTGTGTCGGCTTCGGTGAGGCTGCTTAAAGCCGACGCCGACAGCACTTATGCCGGTGGCTGCACAACCGAAACCGACGGCTCTTTCGTGATAAAGGGCGTGGAGAGCGGAGACTATCTGCTTAGGGTGTCGTATCTGGGCTATGCAGAGCGCATTTTGCCGATAAATGTGAAAAAGGACCTTGATATGGAGCAGGTGGCTCTCGCGTCAAGCTCCACATTTCTCTCGGAGGTGGTGGTGACTGGCGTGAAGTCGCCTATTGTGGTGAAGGAGGACACCGTGGAATATAACGCCGATAGCTACAAGACACGCCCCGATGCAGTGGTTGAGGACCTGCTGAAGCGTCTGCCTGGGGTGGAGGTGGCGTCGGACGGCTCCATAACGGCCAACGGCAAGACGATAACCAAGATAATGGTTGACGGCAAGGAGTTCTTCTTGGGCAAGAACACCATGGCTACCAAAAACATTCCTGTGAAGGTGATTGACAAGCTGCAAGTGATAGAGCAGCCGAGCGACCTCGCGCAGCTCACCGGGGTTGACGACGGCGAAACGCAGACGGTGATTAACCTCACGGTGAAAAAAGACATGAAAAAAGGCTGGTTTGGCAATGTGGGCGGTGGCTATGGCACAGGCGACCACTATCGCGGCAACGTTAACGTGAATCGCTTTGTGGGCAATAACCAGTTTTCGCTCGTGGGCAGCGCCAACAACACCGGGGCAGGGCAGGGGCTAAACTCGGCGCAGTCGGGCGGTTTGAACTTCAATGTGGGCAACGGCGAGACGTTCCGCCTGGGCGGAAACATCAACTACGGCCACAAGGGTAACTACCTGGAGCGCACAACCAACAGGCAGTATCTGTTTGAGGATTCCACCTCGTATTACAACGCCGGCTCCGTGTCGCACAGTCACAGCCACAGTGTGGGCGGCAGCCTGCGCATGAAGTGGGACATTGACTCGTTTAACCTCGTGGAGGTGAGGCCGCAGTTGTCGTTCAGCTTTTCAAACTCGCAGTCGGCCGACTCGTCGAAGACGCGCGCCGGCGATGAGCTGTTGTCGCTTGTCAACAGCAGTGTGAATTCGCGCACATCTGACGGCGACGGCGTGAATGTGGGCACACGCGTGCTCTATAACCACAAGTTCAGTGGCCACAAGGGGCGCAGCTTCAGTGTGACCATGAACTTCAGCCACGGCAGCAACAGCAGCGACGCGTCGAGCTATGCCCATAACCACTACTACCGCCGCACCACCGGCAGCGAGGAAATAAAGGACCGCGCCACGCACAACAACAGATGGAATAACAGCGGCAGTGTGCGCCTCACGTGGACCGAGCCGATAGGGCCTGTGAAAAACGCACGGTTCATTGACCTGTCGCTTAATTCGGGCACACGCTCGTCTAACTCAAACAAGATGGTGTATAACCAGCAGCGCGACTCGACTTGGGCGGTGACTGGACAGGAACTTGACGAGCAGATAAGCAGCCAGTTTCGCAACAATTTTGTGAATCACCGCATGGGGGTGAGCTTTCGCCAGATACGCAAAACCTACAACTTGAGCGTGGGCATGGCGGCGAGCGGAGCCATGTCGAAGAGCCGTGACTTGTTTAACCCGGCGCGCAACATATCGTCGCGGTGGGTGTGGAGCGTGGCACCGAGGCTGTTTTTCCGCTACAGGTTCAGCAAGACACGCAACCTCACGTTCCGCTACCAGACCTCGACGGCACAGCCGTCGCTGGGGCAGCTCCAGTCGGTGCCCGATGTGACCAATCCTCTCAATATAGTGGCTGGAAATCCGGGCTTGAAGCCAACGTTTAAGCACAACGCCACGTTCAACGTCAACGACTTCAATCAAAAGAGTCAGCGCAACTTGTCGGGCGGAATAGGGTGCAACTTCGCCCAAAACAGCATTATCACTACCACCACCCACGACAAGGAGACCGGTGGCCGCTACACCACCTATGCCAATGTGGGCGGTGTGTGGAACGTTAACGCACACGGCATGTTTAGCATGCCGCTCAACAACAAGGTGTTTTACGTGTCAACGAGCGCGTCGGCCGGTTACTCGCAGACGGTGGGCTATAACAACAACCGCTATAACCGGAGCGGAACCTACAACGTGAACGTGTCGCCAAGCATAGCCTATCGCACCGACGTGGTGGAAGTGAGCTTGCGGCCGCACTACGCCTTTCAGATGACCAAAAACACGGTGCAGACCAAGAACGACCGCAATGTGCACCACTATGGCGTGTCGTTCGACGGCCATTATTTCTCCACATTTGGTCTCTTGGTTGACACGCGGCTCAATTACAGCGGCACATCTGGCTACTCCAAGGGCTATGACGTGAGCCAGTGTCTGTGGAACGCCTCGATGGGCTATCAGTTTTTCAGCGACAAGTCGCTCACGCTGCAATTCAGGGTCAACGACATTCTGCATCAGCGCAAATCAGTGTCGCGCATAATAAATGCAAGCTACATACAAGATGTAGCTTACAATTCATTGACACGTTACGCCATGGTAACGCTGTCGTATAAGTTTAAGACGTTTGCAGGGCGCAAACCCCGCATAAAGAACGTGTTTTAATTATTTCTTTTCGTCACCCTCCCTTATTTCCACACGGCGAATCTTGCCGCTGATGGTCTTTGGCAACTCTTCAACGAAGCGCACGATGCGCGGATATTTGTAGGGTGCGGTGGTGCGCTTCACAAAGTCTTGAAGCTCCTTTACAAACTGCGGAATGTCGTCTTTGCCGCGATAGTCCTTGTTGAACTCTATGCCTTGTGTGTGCTTATACTCGTCGCTAAGCACCACGGTGGCCTTAACGAGCATGCCACGCACCTCGTCGGACACACCAGTCACGGCGCACTCCACCACGGCAGGGTGCTTCATGAGGGCGTTTTCCACCTCAAACGGGCCAATGCGGTAGCCACTTGACTTGATAACGTCGTCGATGCGGCCCACAAACCAGTAGTATCCGTCTTCGTCGCGCCAAGCCACATCGCCGGTGTGATATATGCCGTCGTGGAAGTTTTGCTTGGTGAGTTCTGGGTCGCGGTAATATTCCTTAAACAGTCCCACTGGCTTGTGGCCGTGAGTCTTGACCACGATTTCGCCCTGCTCGCCGTCTTCAGCCCAGCGGCCGTCGTTGGTCATGAGGTCAATGTCGTAGCCAGGGCTTGGCTTGCCCATTGACCCTGGACGTGGCTCCATGAACGGAAAAGTGCCGAGTGTGGCTGTGGTTTCGGTCTGGCCGAAAGCCTCGTGCAGCTTGATGCCGGTGAGTTTGTACCACTGCTCAAACACGCTTGGGTTGAGTGCCTCGCCGGCATTGGTGCAATATGTGAGCGACGTGAGGTCGTAGTCTTTTACATTCTCGCGGATAAGGAAGCGATACACCGTTGGCGGTGCGCAGAAGCTGGTGATGCGGTATTCGTGCACCAAGCGCAGCACATCTATAGGCATGAACTTCTCAAAGTCGTAAACAAATACGTTGCAGCCCACAATCCACTGGCCATAGTAGCAGCCCCATACGGCTTTTCCCCAGCCTGTGTCGGCAAGAGTGAAGTGAATGCTGTTTTCGTTGAGGTTGTGCCAATAGGCTGCGGTGACGATGTGGCCAAGAGGGTAGAGGAAATCGTGTGCCACCATCTTGGGTTCGCCCGATGTGCCGCTTGTGAAATACATGAGCGATGTGTCGCTGTTGACGTTGACGTGCTCCGGACGCTTGAATTCGGGGGCGTTTTCAATGCCTTTGTTGAAGTCGTCCCAGCCCTCTGGAATTTCAGGGCCTATGGAGATGCGGTGCTTCACGGTGGGGCATTTAGACATGGCGTTGTCAATGTGCTTGACCACGATGTCGTCGCCCACTGCCACTATGGCCTTGATGTCGGCCGATTGGCAGCGATACACGATGTCGTCTTCAGTGAGCATGTGGGTGGCGGGAATGACCACAGCACCGAGCTTGTGGAGCGCCGTGATGGCAAACCAGAACTGGTAGCGGCGCTTCATGATGAGCATCACCATGTCGCCGTGGCCTATGCCGAGCTGGCTGAAATAGGAGGCGGTCTTGTCGCTTTCACGCTTTATATCGCCAAAAGTGAACTGGTAGTGCTGTCCCTTGTCGTTGACCCACAGCAGTGCGTGCTTGTCGGGGGCAATGCGTGCCCATTCATCGACTACGTCGTAGGCAAAATTGAAGTTTTCGGGAACTTTTATGTGGAAGTTGTGTTTGAAGTCTTCGTATGACTCAAACTTTGTTCTGTCGAGAAATTTTTCTAACATAACGATTTGTAATCTTTTACTGGGCAATTATGGTGAGGAACACCACTTTCTGGTTGTTTAGAGCCTTCATATAGTGAGGCTGGAGGGCACTGTAGATGATGCTGTCGCCTGGATTGAGTGTGATGGCGTTGGCTCCTATGTGAAACTCCATAGTGCCTTCAAGCACATAGTTGAACTCTTGTCCGGTGTGAGCATTGGGGTGCGTGATTTTGTTGTTCTCCGGGTCGATAGTCACGAGAAACGGGTGCATCACTCTATTGTTGAAGCCCTCGGCAAGTGACTGATAGGAGTAGGCCTTGGTGCGCTCCACGCTCGAGCCTTTGCCGGCGCGTGTCACATAGTAGCTGCTCATTTTGGGCGTCATGCCAAACAGCAGTTCAGGCACTTGCACGCCGTATTTCTCGGCAAGGGTCTGTATGAAGCTTATGGGTATGTCGTGCTGCCCCGATTCATAGGATTTGTAAGTGGCTTCGTTGATGCCGCATGTTTCGGCCACCTCGGCT
This sequence comes from uncultured Muribaculaceae bacterium, assembly GCA_934636465.1. Lineage (GTDB taxonomy): Bacteria > Bacteroidota > Bacteroidia > Bacteroidales > Muribaculaceae > Sodaliphilus. The sequence continues at coordinate 68,319 of CAKUAR010000007.1, read as the reverse complement.
GTTGTCAGCTCGAGAGCGTCGCGAAGGCCATGTAGGCGCTCTGCCACATCTTGAATTTTCTCTTTTCCGCTCATAATCTTTTAGTCTCTTTTTGTTGCGAATTTCATTTAGCTAAAGCAGGCCGTGCCTGTTTTTTCCGCGTCAAAAGTAGGAGCAAAAAATGGGAGTGGCGATTTTTTTCTGTGAAAAAAAATTAAATGCGCACAACGCAAAACTGGTTGTGCATATTGTTGCACAACCAGCCTGTTTTTGTGCACTAATTTTGTGCAAATGTCTTATGGTTAACCACTTTTGCAGTGGCCTTTTTGGCAGTAAAATCAATAGTGGAAACTGCTTCCGCCCAAGAATTCGCGCAGCAGGCTTGTGCTCGGAATGTCTTTCTCGGCAAGGGGGTGAAACATGTTGAGGAACGTGATTAGGCGTTGCGCCTCGTCGTATTCCGTGGTGTTGGCCGGCACTTGGCTCAATATGGGCAGGGCGTAGTTCTTCATCACGGCAAGCTCAAACAGCAGTGAGGAGTTGAACATGGCGTCGGCGTTTTCCTGGAACGGGAAAATCCACTTTTCCTCGCCTCGCCTCACGCTTGGCCACCGCGCTATGGTGCTTTGCGCACTCTCGCCTCGATATTTGTAGTCGCGCACTATGCGGCGCAGAAGTCGGTTGTCGGTGGTTGGAATCCAGTTGTGGTCGTCAACCGTGAGTGTGGTGAGAGCCGACACATACACGCGATATTTCATGTCATCGGCAATCTGCTTGGTCAGCTCGGGGTTAAGGCCGTGAATGCCCTCCATGAGCAGAATGTTGTTGGCGTCGAGCTTGAGTGTGTTGCCTTTGTATTCGCGCTTGCCGGTCTTGAAATTATAGGTCGGCATTTTCACTTCTTTGCCGGCAATCAGGTCGTTGATGTCGCTGTTGAGCTGCTCAAGGTCGAGCGCATAGAGCGACTCGTAGTCATAATCGCCGCTCTCGTCGCGTGGGGTGTTTTCGCGGTTGACGAAATAGTTGTCGAGCGATATGACTTTGGGAATGATATAGTTGGTTATGAGCTGAATTGACAGTCGCTTGGCCGAAGTGGTCTTGCCGCTCGACGACGGCCCTGCCACCATCACCACCTTGGCGCCTCCCTGGCGGTTGCGCTCGGCAATGTCGGCGGCAATGCGCGCAAAGGCCTGGTTGTGCAGGGCTTCAGCCACATTGATGAGGTCGCTGGCATGATGGGTGTCGATGGCCTTGTTGAGCTCGCCCACGTCGGCAATGCCTATTATGCAGTTAAATGTGGTGTAGTCGTTCATGGCTTGGAAAAGCTTTTGCTGCTTGACAGGTTTGGCCGGCTCGGCAAGGTTTTTCTTGTCGGGCGGCAGCAGGAGCATGCCGTCTTTGTGCGAAACGAGGTCGAAAACGGAGATGCGGCCTGTGGTTGGCGCAAGCGGACCCATGTAGCTGTCGATAAGGTCGCCCAGCTTATAGTATGACGCGTAGAGCTTGTTGGAACTTTCGAGCAGGCGCACCTTGTCGGGCATGCCTTGCTTGCGGAACAGCTCAATCACATCGGTGGTGAGCCGCTCGTGGTGCACGAATGGCATGTCGGCATCAATAATCTCGCGCATGCGAGCCTTGACGGCAGCCACGGTGGCATCGCTGATGGCAGTGGCATCGTGCTTGAACCGGCAGTAATAACCGCCCGACACAGAGTGCACGATGATGAGGCGGCGTGTGGGGTAGAGGTCTTTGACGGCCTTGAACATAATCATGCATAGCGAGCGCAGATACACGCGATAGCCTGGTGTGGAAGAAGTGTCGAGAAACTCCACCATAGACGGTGAGTAGATGTGATAGCCCAGGCGCTGCGTGCGGTTGTTGACGCGCGCGCAGATGGGGTTGATGCCGTTGAGCCTTGTCTTTATTGACTCAAATATCGACAGAGGAGTGTCGCCACCGTCGATGTCGATGTATTCATTGGTGTTTTTGCAAAAAACTTTTAAGTCGTCGTTCATGTCAAATTCTCTTTTAGTATGAAAATCGGTGACAAGTTACACAAAAAAGCCTCAACTGTCAAGTGAGGCTCGCTGGCTTCTGGCCAAAGAGAACACAGAAAAGGCAAGAACAATCACAAAAGTGGCAAACGGCACGGCAAGCGCTGTTGAAATGGAGAAATGGTCGCCCACCCAGCCCATGGCAAGCGGACCTATGGCACCGCCCACCACGCTTGTCATGAGTATTGACGAGCCAAACTCGGTGTCGTTGCCCAGCCCGTGGAGCGACATGGCAAATATGGTGGGGAACATGATGCTCTCAAACACATAGCACACTATCAGGGAGCATTTCGACACAACTCCCAGCGGAGCCATGGCTGTGGCGGTACACACCACCGTGCCAATGGCGCACACGAGCAAGATGAGCTGTGTGGAAACACGCGTCATGAGCATTCCGCCGAGCACGCGTCCGGCCATGAAGAGCAGCAGTCCACCCATCGATAGCGCCCATGTGGCCTGCGTGGGTGTCATGAAGCCATCGTCGGTCATGAAGTTGATGAAGAATGTGTTGATTGATATTTCTGAAATCTCGTAGCTGATGAGGGCTATGAAGCCGAAGTAGAACGGCAGCTTGAGCGCATGGCGGTGCTTGGTGCCGTTTGCCGAGAGGCGCTCCATGGCCACTTCGGGCAGCTTGACCCTGGCAAAACAGGCTGCCACCACAAGCATTATGACGGCAAGGATGGAGTAGGGTACCATGACGCTTGTGGGCGAAGCGCCCTCGCCAGTGCTGTTTGACCCGAAGAAAAACAGTCCGCCGAGCAATGCTCCCATCATGCAACCCAGGCCGTTGAACGACTGCGAGATGTTGAGCCTTCCTGCCGAGGTGGCTGGACTGCCGAGCAGTGTGACGTAGGGGTTGGCTGCGGTTTCGAGCAGCACAAGTCCGCATCCTATGACGAACAGCGGCAGCAAGATAAGCTCGAATGTGCCCATGCCCACAGCCGGTAAAAACAGAAATGTGCCTGCGGCAAATAGCAACAGACCAGTAATCACGCCGGTGCGTGTGCCGAGGCGGCGTATGAGCAGCCCGGCAGGCAGTGCCCCGAGGAAATATGCCAGATAGACCACGGCTTGCATGAGTGCAGAGCGTGTCTTGCTAACGTCGAGTATGAGTTGGTAATGCTTATTGAGCACGTCGAGAATGGCTCTTGCTCCACCCCACAGAAAGAAGAGTGAGGTGATGAGGATGAAAGGTATGACGTATTCTCGTGCCACAAGGCGAGAGGAATTGCTTTTTTTGTCCATTGCTGTAAAATTGAATTTCTTAGACTTCCGGCAAAGTTACAAAATATTTTATTTGTAGCCTTTTTGGCATGGGGTTAGACAAACGCAAATCAGATTTGGGATAAAACCGACAGATTTTAGTGGAAATTTCACGAATGTGGTGATTAAATTTGTGGAAGTGACGAAATGTTGCTATCTTTGCATCGCTTTTACAGCTCTTGGGTAGATTCCAGAGTGGCCAAATGGGGCAGACTGTAAATCTGCTGCTTTATAGCTTCGGTGGTTCGAATCCATCTCTACCCACAAAAAAACCTCGACCAATTTGGCCGGGTTTTTTTTGTTATCACTGTTTCACAAGCCATTCGGCTGCTGGCACAACTCGTATGTTGTAACCCTCTTTTTTGATTTCTTGCTCTGTGTCGGTGCCGGTTATTTTAGCATATTCAGAAAAGGAGAATGGGTATAGCTCCACTTTGTTGTGTCGTCCAGTGAGATGCGTTGTCAGCTCACTGCTTAGCAGTTTGGAGTTGGAACCCATTATGAAAATATGGATTTTTTTGGCGCAACAGCCTGTTTACCAGTAACTGCCAGTCAGATATATTTTGGATTTCATCTAAAAAAAGGTGATTGAAATTTCCATATATCTGATATAAGGCATCGAGCATGGAGCCGAAATCGCTTGACTTCATGCCCGATAGTCTGTCGTCGTCGAAGTTGACATAGGCAAAGTCTGTTTTGTTTTGGCGAATGAATATTTCGCACAAAGTAGATTTGCCACTTCGCCTTACACCAATAACAATTTGTGCCAAATTGCTTGTAAGCGACAGTTGTGATTCATCTTTTCTGTCACACAATTTAGTAATGTCGTTGTTAAGCAACTCTTATTTTTGGTCACTAAATATGGTAAGCAATTTGCGAGAATTCATAAATACGTGATTTTTAGAGCACAAATGTAATATAACTTCAATAAGATTCCAATTTTTGCTCTCTTAACTTCGATAAATGGAAGGTTTTGGGGTGTGCAAACTTCGATAAATGGAAAATTTTTAGCTGAAGAACGAGTGGTAGAGAGCGTTGAGCGAGCTGTAGAAATGGGTGTAGGAAAGGTTTTGGCGGAAGTCGGCTTGGGCTTGGCTGCCGAGTCGCTGGCAGAGTGATTTGTCGTCGATAAGCGTCTTGATGGCTTGTGCGGTTTCAAAATAGTTACCGGGAGTGACGAGCAGGCCGTTGCTGCCGTTGGTCACATATTCCTTTTGTGCTCCGTTGTCGGTGGTGATGTGCGCCTTGCCTTGAATCATGTATTCGAGGTTGGCAAGCCCCATGGCCTCTGGCACTACCGACGGCAACACGCCGAAGTCGCACTGCGCAATGAGTGGCAGCACATTGTCGTTAAACCCAAGGAAACTGACATTGCGCACCAGTTGGTTTGCCACAATGAAGCCCTTTAGCTGTGCCTCAAACTTGTGGTTGCCTGAGCCTATGACAGCCATTTTGAATGTGTTTTTGTCGAGCTGCGTGAGGGCTCTGAGAGCCACGTCAATGCCCTTTTCGTGGCACAGACGGCCATGAAACATGATGAGACTTTGCCCTGGTGCCACGCCGAGTTTTTTGCGCAGGTCGGGCACTGCTGTGGCATCGCCGTCGGCACTGGGTGCAGGAACGCTCTCGCGGATTATGCACGCCTTGCGAGTGTCAAACTTCTTGGCTGTGGAAGTGAAAAGGTCGTAGGTGAGTTGCGAGGGGAAAATGAAGCGGTCTATCTCGTCGTAGAACTTGCGGAACAGGTAGTTGTTATAGGGCTTTTTCACGTGGTGAAGTGTCATGACAACGTGCGTTTCGGGGTTTTCGGAGAGATGTTTGGCCAAAATTGCCGCAAACGCATCGCTGAAAGAGTGGACGTGAATCACGTTTTTGCCTTTTTTGAGCAGACGTGCAAGCCTTATGGAGCTGTCGATGTCGGTAGGGCCTTTCAGCGGCAGAGTGGAAACCGGGATTTCAAGCGAGCGGAAACGCTTGACGATGGCATCGTTGTGGCGGCACACGACCTCCACGTAGTAGTCGTCGTGAAGCATGTGGCGGATAACGTCGAATGAATATTGCTCCGGGCCACCCCAGATTTTGTTTGACACTATGTGAAAAACGTTGATCACGGAAGTTTTTACCTTTCTTTAGAAGTTTGCTAAGGCAAAGATATTTTTTTTATTTCAATTATGGGCTTTGTTTTGAGTTATTTTTGCGCGTAGTGGGTCAAAATGCGTAACTTTGCGCACTGAAAATCATTATTAGTCAGAATGAACGCACAGAATCCAGTTTTCACCATAGTGACGGTGACACTCAACTGCAACGCCTTGCTTGAGCGCACAATAGAAAGTGTGTTGAAACAGGAGTTTGTTGACTACGAATACATCGTTGTTGACGGCGGCTCAACCGACGGCAGCATCGACACCATAAAGCGTTATGAGAAAAACATCACGTCGTGGTCGTCGGAGCGCGACGCGGGCATATATGACGCCATGAACAAGGCTGCTGCCAAGGCTCACGGCAAATGGATAATCTTCCTCAATGCCGGCGACACTTTTTGCAGTCCGGAGGTGCTGTCAACCGCTGCCGACAGGCTCGAGGGCAGTGACCTCGATGTGCTTTATGGCGACATAATGAAGATGAGAGACGGTGCGTGGGCTCTCGTTCCTGCTCACGAGCCGCGCAACTATCACCACATATTTTTCTGCCACCAGGCAGCATTTGTTCGTACGGAGCTGATGCGCCAGATGCCTTTTGAGCGCAGGTTCAGGTATTCGGCTGACTTCTATTTCTTCAAGAAATGCTGGAAAGACGGTCGCAAGTTTCTGCATCTCAACGAGGCTATTGCTTGCTATGACACAAGCGGTGTGAGCAACCGTGAGCGCGAGAAAGCACTGCGTGAAAACATAGCTGTGGTCAAGGAGCTTGACCGCGGTGTTGAGCGGCTTGTGTTTGTGCTCAGGCTGCGGTTCACAATACTTGGAGTGAAGCTTTCGCACGCGTTCAAAAACAAGTAGTAAACGGCTCTTGTGCGTATGATAGCAGATGAGATGCGCGGCAAGATGAGCATAAGAAACAGCCGGTGTCAACACATGAGTGTTAGCGCCGGCTAATGTTTTATTTATACTGCTTTATGTGCGATTGTGTGCAGCGGAAAAAATCAGTCTTTGAACAAGTCTTTTATGCCGCCAATGCTGCCCATGAGGTTTGTGGCCTCGTAGGGAAGATACACCGTCTTGGTCTTGTCGCCTTGTGCCACATCTTGCAGCATGGCAATGTATTTTTGGGCGAGCAGATAGTTGGCCGGGTTAGTGCTCTTGCCCACAGCGTCGGTGATTTTGGCTATGGCAATGGCTTCTGCCTCGGCTTTGCGTATGCGCGCTTGCGCCTGACCTTCGGCTTCAAGGATTTGAGTCTGCTTTTGTGCTTCGGCGCGGTTGATAGCCGACTGCTTCTCACCCTCTGACTGGAGAATAACGGCAGCCTTGTCGCCCTCGCTTGTGAGGATTGTGGCGCGCTTGTTGCGCTCGGCCTGCATTTGCTTCTCCATGGCTTGCAGCACGCTTGCCGGTGGGGTAATATCTTGCAGCTCAACTCTGTTGACCTTTATGCCCCACTTGTTGGTAGCGTCATCGAGCACGGCACGCAGCTTGGTGTTGATGGTGTCGCGCGACGTGAGCGTCTCGTCAAGCTCAAGCTCACCTATGATGTTACGCAGGGTGGTTTGCGTGAGTTTTTCGATAGCATTTGGCAGGTTGTTGATTTCATACACGGCCTTGAAAGGGTCAACAATCTGGAAGTAGAGCAGGGCGTTGATTTGCATCTGAATGTTGTCTTTTGTAATCACGTTCTGTTTGTCGAAGTCATACACTTGTTCGCGCAGGTCGATGACGTTGGTGTAGCGGTAGCGGCCGTTTTCGAGCGAGATTATCACTTTTGCGCGGTCAATGAACGGCACGATGATGTTCACGCCGGGCTTTAGGGTCTCGTGATATTTGCCGAGGCGTTCCACGATGCGGGTTTCTGACTGTGGAATGATTACGATGCTCATTTTGAGTATAACCAGAGCCAGCAGCACAATGCAAATCAAGATAATTGATGTTAGTGTCATAGCGTTGTTATTTGTTTAGTTGGTAAAAAATAATTCGATTTTCTGTGTGCGACGGAGCCGTTAAGCCCTTTGCACGGTGATGATGATGCTTTCGCGACCCACGACCACCACCTTAGCTCCTTTTCCGATTTTAGCCTTGTCGGAACTCACGGCTTTCCAGTCGTCGCCGTCGATAGCCACACGGCCATAGCCGTCGGCCACTATCTCTTGGCTCACTATGCCGGTGCGGCCTATCAGGGCATCGGCGTTGCTCAAGCGCTCGGGCTCGTTACGATGCAGATATGTGATGGCGAGTGGGCGCAGGAAAAACAGGCACACCACGGCAATCACGGCAAATGTTATGACTTGAACCGTGAAACTGAATCCGAGAAACGATGCAAGCAGGGCGGCAACGGCTCCCACGGAGAAGCAGATGATATAGAAGTCGCCTGTGCTCAACAAGAGTTCGAGAATCAGGCAAGCTATACAGACGATGGTCCAGAGCTGCCACATGTGTGCTGAAAAGTAATCTGCCATTGTTATTGAAATTTTAAGATGATATATGCTGATGGTTGCTTTTTACAAATATAGTGCAATAATTGTGCCATAAGGTCAAAAAGACGAAAAAATAAGTTTTTTGTGAGTTGGAAATCCTTTTGTACTGGCAAGGTTTGCCTCAGATTTTTAATTCTCGCGGGCTTAAAATGAGCTAAAGTGCTTGTGTATAGTGAGTAATGCTGTTTTGTGCAGTGTGACAGAAAACAGTTGACAAAGCTTAATTTTCTATTTTTAAAGGTGTGAGTAAATTATTGTGTCAATTAAAAGACTTATCTTTGTAATTGCTGAAAAATTTCTATTATGGAAGTTAATTACATAGCGGAAAATGTTGAAATGCCCAAGTTTAACCGCAAGGCGGTGGAAGGGTGGCTCGAGCAAGTGGCGCTCATTCATGGCAAGAAGGTGGGTGTGCTCACCTATGTGTTTTGCGACGATGAGTATATCCTTGCAACCAACCGCAAATATTTGGGTCATGACTACTACACCGACATTATCACGTTTGACTACACCAACCGCCACCGCATAGCCGGCGATATGGTGATGTCGCTCGACACTGTGCGCACCAACTCCGAGCTTTATGCTCGCAGCTACGAGGAGGAGCTGATGCGTGTGATAGTGCATGGCGTGCTTCACCTTTGCGGCATAAACGACAAGGGGCCTGGTGAGCGTGAAATTATGGAAAGGAATGAAAATGAGGCACTTGCAATTCTGCCTAAAGACGTTTTCGATATAAGCAAATGAAATTTGAATATGATGTGATAGTGATAGGGGCCGGCCATGCCGGCTGCGAAGCCGCATGTGCTGCTGCCAACATGGGCAGCTCCACGCTGCTTATCACTATGGATATGAACAAAATAGCCCAGATGAGCTGCAATCCTGCTGTTGGTGGAATTGCTAAAGGGCAAATAGTCAGAGAAATAGATGCTCTTGGCGGACAAATGGGTGTTGTTACCGACCGTTCGTCTATACAGTTTCGCATGCTCAACCGCTCCAAAGGCCCTGCCATGTGGAGCCCAAGGGCGCAAGCCGACCGCCAGCAGTTTATCAACAACTGGCGTCATATAATAGAAAACACGCCAAACCTCTATGTGTGGCAAGACACTGTTGTGTCGCTCGATGTGGAGCATGGTAGGGCATGTGGTGTGAAAACCGCATTTGGCGTTGACTTCAAGTCAAAGGCTGTGGTGCTGACTGCTGGCACATTTCTTAACGGAAAGATGCATGTGGGGCGTGTGCAACTGTCTGGCGGACGCGTTTCAGAGCCGTCGTCGCACGGCGTGACGGAGCAGCTTGTGGAGCTTGGCTTCACTACTGACCGCATGAAAACCGGAACTCCGGTGCGCCTTGATGAGCGAACAATCGACTTTTCTAAAGCCATGGTGCAGGACGGCGACCACGATTTTCACCACTTTTCCTACTTGCCGAGCGTGCATAGCGAGCTGAAGCAGCGCCCATGCTACATAGTGTTTACCAACGAAAAAGTGCATCAGATTTTGCGTGACGACATAGCAGAATCTCCACTTTTCAACGGTCAAATCCAGAGTAAAGGGCCGCGCTATTGCCCCAGCATAGAGACAAAGCTTGTCACATTTCCCGACAAAACCAGCCACCAGTTGTTTGTGGAGCCAGAGGGTGAAACCACCCATGAGATGTATTTGAACGGATTTTCATCGTCGATGCCGCTTCACACGCAAATCAACGCCATACAGCAGATACCCGGTTTTGAGAATGTGCATGTGTTCCGCCCGGGTTATGCCATAGAATATGACTATTTCGACCCGACGCAATTAACGCACAGCTTGGAGACGAAACTGGTGCAAAACTTGTTTTTTGCCGGTCAGGTCAACGGCACCACCGGATATGAGGAGGCTGCTGGGCAAGGTTTGATAGCTGGAATTAATGCGCATCTGAAGGTGGCGGGCAAAGAGCCGTTTGTGCTTGGCCGCGATGAAGCCTACATAGGAGTGCTGATTGACGACCTTGTGACAAAAGGCGTAGATGAGCCGTACCGCATGTTCACCAGCAGGGCAGAGCACCGCATTTTGCTGCGTCAAGACGATGCCGACATTCGACTCACAGGCCGCTCTTATGCAATAGGGCTTGCCTCGCGCGAACGTTATGAGCTTATGGTGACAAAAAAGCAGCAGATAGAGCAACTGATTGATTTTGCAAAAGAATTCACCGTTAAGGCAAATATTGTGAACGAAAAATTTGCTGAAATGGGAGTGGGGCATTTGAGCCGGGGCTACAAACTTTATGATTTATTGCTTCGCCCGGAGCTGTCGTTTCCGCAACTTGTGGAGATAATACCACAGCTTAAAGAGCTTGTTGAAACGTTTGACCGAACCAGAATAGACGAAATTCTGGAGGCAGCTGAAATCAGAATAAAATATAAAGGCTACATAGAACGTGAGGAAATGGTGGCCGATAGAATAGGGCGGCTCGACAAGGTGAAAATAAAAGGCAAGTTCGATTATTCCAAGGTTACGCAAATCACAATAGAGGCTCGCCAGAAGCTTCAGGCTATCGACCCTGAAACAATCGGGCAGGCTTCGCGCATACCAGGAATATCGCCGAGTGACATCAATATATTGCTTTTATTATTAGGAAGATAAAATTAAATTGTTTCACGTGGAACAATCAGTAAAACAAAAATACATACAACACTAAAATGAACAACGAAGAACTTATGAAACTTAAAGAGATGGTCAGAAATATTCCTGACTATCCTATCAAAGGAGTTCAATTCAAAGATTTGACAACTTTGCTCAAAAACCCGAAAGCTTTGCATGAAACGAGTGTTGCGCTTGCCGACATTTACCGAGACAAAGGCGTGACAAAGGTGGTGGGAGTTGAAGCCAGAGGTTTCATTACGGGTGCTATTCTTGCCAACGAACTTGGCGCAGGTTTTGTGCCGTTGCGCAAACCTGGCAAATTGCCCGCAGTAACCATAAAAAAGACCTACACCAAGGAGTATGGAACCGACACTATCGAGATTCATAAAGATGCAATAACCCCCGATGACATTGTGGTTATTCACGACGATTTGCTCGCCACTGGAGGCACAATGCTTGCCGCCTATGACTTGGTGAAATCGTTCAGCCCGAAGAAAATCTATTTGAGCTTTGTGTGCAGCCTTGCATATCTCAACGGAATTAAAGTGTTCCCGAAAGATGTGGAGGTTACTTCATTGTTTGAATTCTTCGAATAAACCGCACAAAACACAACTTTGCGAGAAGAACTGAAGCTAAAGGTGAGTCTGCTGCCCGACTCGCCGGGAGTGTACCGCTACAAGAACAAAGAGGGTACAATCATATATGTGGGCAAAGCAAAGAATTTGAAGCGCAGGGTGAGTTCCTATTTCAATAGGGTTCATTCTGTGCTTCGCACCAATATGCTCGTAAAGAACATTTGGGACATGGAATATACTGTGGTTAATTCCGAGGAGGAGGCACTCGACTTGGAGAACAGCCTTATCAAGGAATACCAACCACACTACAATGTGTTGCTCAAAGACGACAAGTCGTATCCGTGGATATGTGTGACCAAGGAACTTTATCCGCGAGTGTTCATGACTCGTGACACAAAATCGCGCGGAGCAAAGTATTTCGGACCATATCCAAAGACTGAGGTCGCTCACGCATTAATCGACGTTATTCGCAAAATTTTTCCAGTCAGAACGTGCCGCCACAACATTACTGCCGACACGATAGAGCAGCGGAAGAACCGCTTGTGTCTGCAATTCCACATCAAGAACTGCGAGGGCTGTTGCCGGGGACTTGTATCTGCCGATAAATATGCTGAATATATCGATGAAATCAAGCATATATTAAATGGCGACACAAAGCAGGTGAGCGATTACCTCGTGGCAGAAATGCAGCGGCTTGCCTCGGAGTTGCAATTTGAGCAAGCCAATGAGGTGAAGCGGAAATACCTTGCTGTGGAAAAATACAGGGCAAGGTCGGTGATTGTGAATCCGTCAATCCATAACATCGACGTTTTCTCGATGGTGCGCGATGCTTCGGCGGCTTATTTCAACTTCATGCACATGCGCAACGGCTCGGTGGTGCAAAGTTTGAACCTGGAGTATAAGTTGCGGCAGAGCGAGGAGGACGAACCCACCGAAGAATTGATGTCGATTGCAATCAATGACATTCACAAGCGTTTTGCTGCAAGTTATGGCAAGGAGAAGGTGAAGGAAGCCTTGGTCAACGTTGTGCCAGACACCGCCATCGAGGGGTTGGAATTTGTGGTGCCGCAGCGTGGCGACAAGCGCAAACTGCTCGACATATCGCTCAAAAATGCCTTGCAATACAAGGCCGATAAATATAAGCGAATGGAGAAGCTCAATCCGGAGCAGCGCGAAATGCGCACGCTGACGCAGATGCAAAAGGATTTGCGGCTTAATTGCCTGCCGCGCCACATAGAGTGCTTTGACAACTCAAACATTTCTGGGTCGGACCCGGTGGCATCGTGCGTGGTGTTTCGCAACGGAAAACCGTCGAAAAAGGAGTATCGCCACTTCAACATCAACACGGTGGAGGGTCCCGACGACTATGCCTCGATGCGCGAGGTGCTCAACCGCCGTTATAGCCGGCTTCTTGCCGAGGGCGAGGGGTTGCCGCAGCTTGTGGTGGTTGACGGCGGCAAAGGGCAGCTTAACGCGGCTATTGAGGCGTTTGACGAGGTGGGCGTGCGCGACAAAATTGCTGCTATAGGCATAGCAAAGCGGCTCGATGAGATATATTATCCGGGCGACGAGATTCCGCTCTACATCGACAAAAACAGCGAAACCTTGGCGGTGATTCAGCGGCTGCGCGACGAGGCGCACCGCTTTGGCATAAAACATCATCGCAGCAGGCGTAGCAAAAGCCAGATACATTCGGTGCTTGACGACATTCAGGGTATAGGTCCTAAAAGTCAACAAGCTCTGCTAAAGCACTTTAAGAGCGTGAAGCGTGTGAGCGAAGCCTCGCTTGCCGACATTCAGGCAGTGATAGGCAAGGCAAAGGGTAGCGTTGTGTATAACACACTGAATAATAAAGATATAGAAGAAAAATAACGCAAAATTATTATGAGATTGGTGATACAAAGAGTGGATAAGGCGTCGGTAGAGATAGGCGGTGTGCTTCACAGCTGCATAGGCAACGGACTTATGGTGCTTGTGGGTGTGCGCGAGGGCGACACTATGGACGCCGTGCACTGGCTTGCCCAGAAAATGGTGAATATGCGAATATTTGACGACGAGGCTGGGGTGATGAACCGCAGCGTGGCCGACGTGGGCGGCGATGTGCTTGCCGTGAGCCAATTCACGCTCAATGCCTCCACGCGCAAGGGCAACCGTCCGAGCTACATTCATGCGGCAGGGCACGACCTTGCCATTCCGCTCTATGAGGCCTATGTGGCCGAAGTGCAGAGTTTGCTTGGACGTGAGGTAAAAACCGGAGTGTTTGGGGCTGACATGAAAGTGGCACTGGTAAATAACGGCCCGGTGACTATAATAATCGACTCGGAGTTGAAAGAATAGCATATTTGGTGTTATCTTAGCGGCAGCAATCGGTTTTTTATTTGAAAAGCATTTGTAAGCAGACATGACACTGGCAGAGGCACAAAAACAAGTTGACGAGTGGGTGCGCACCTATGGTGTGTGCTACTTCAGCGAACTGACCAACATGGCGCAGCTCACCGAGGAAGTGGGCGAGGTGGCACGCATAATAAGCCGCCGCTATGGCGACCAGTCGTTTAAGGCTGGCGAGGAAAATCTTGACCTGGGCGACGAGCTTGCCGATGTGCTATGGGTGCTGCTGTGCATAGCCAACCAGACTGGGGTTGACATGACGGCGGCGTTTGAGAAAAACGTGCAGAAGAAGACCAGGCGCGACAGCACGCGGCACATTTGCAGCCCAAAGCTGGCGCGCCAGAGGCAACCCGATGAAACAAAAGAAATATAAAACAACAAAATAAAATTGAGATTATGGGACTTATCAAAAACCTGAGAGGCGAGCAAGAATCATCTGCTCAAACCACAAAATACGAGAAAGCCATTGCCGACTGCAATGTGGGCACTGACGACAGCCAGATTAAGGCCGAGGTTGAGAACCTCATTGCTGCCCATTTTCAGGAAAATGACAACAAGAGCGTGTATCAGTTCCTGCTTGGGTGTGTGGATTTGACCACATTGTCAACCATCGACAGTGAGCACAGCGTGGCAGAGTTCACAAAAAAAGTGAATGACTACTGGGTCAAATATCCCGACTATCAAAATGTGGCTTCGGTGTGCGTTTACTCAAACTTTGCCGAAGTGGTGCGCGCCAACCTCGAGGTGAGCGACGTGAACATAGTGGTGTGTAGCGGCAACTTCCCATCGTCGCAGGCTCATTTGGAGACCAAGATTGCCGAGACGGCGCTTGCTGTGGCCGACGGAGCCGACGAGGTAGATGTGGTGATAAACATGGGCTATTTCATTGACGGCGCCTATGAGGAGCTGTGCGACGAGATTTCGGAACTGAAGCATGCCACCGGCGGTCGCAAACTTAAAGTGATTTTGGAGACAGGATTGTTGCAAACTGCCGAGAAAATCAAGGCTGCATCGGTGCTGGCAATGTATAGCGGAGCCGACTTCATCAAGACGTCAACCGGCAAAATCTATCCCGGCGCGTCGCTTGAGGCCGCCTATGTGATGTGCAAGTGCATAAAAGACTATTACGACAAATTCGGCACTCGCATTGGCTTCAAGGCTGCCGGCGGAATACGCACCACCGAAGATGCGGTGAAATATTACACAATCGTGAAAGAGGTGCTTGGCAAGGAATGGCTCGACAGCGAGTATTTCAGAATTGGTGCCAGCAGCTTGGCAAATAACCTGTTTCAGTCGTTTGCCGACTCCGAGGCCACTCCGTTCTGAAGCTGCCGTTAGCGGCATTTGCAAGAAACAACAGGCAAGATTGGGTCATTTGCCCGGTCTTGCTCGTTTTTTTGCAAACAAATGCGGTTAGCGCAAGTGTTTTTTGTGTACCTTTGCGGGCAATTTGATGTGGATAAATGCGGAAAGGGTATTTACATTCAGTCGTTTGGATAGTGTTGACACTGGTTTTGGCGCTGCTGTGCCTCTACTGGCTGCCCGACGTGACTATTGCCGGCTGGACTATGCGCAAGGTTGACATACTTGCCGATTTGCGCTCCGACACCACATCGGTGCCCGACACCGTGATTACACTGAAACCAAAGGTCAAGATTGACTCATGCAAGCCAGGCATGACGTGCATAAACGACTTCAGCGACGACGAAACCGGCATGGAGCCGTTCTATAAGGCTCTCGACAACATCGGCTCTCTGGGGCGGCCTGTGCGCATTGCCGTGCTTGGCGACAGCTATATAGAGGGCGACATACTCACCGCCGACCTGCGCTCGCTCTTTCAGCAGCATTTCGGCGGCTGTGGAGTGGGCTATGTGCCAATGTCGTCGGAAACGGCAGGGTTCAGGCGCAGCGTGCGTCAGTATTCGAGCGGCTGGGACACCCACAATGCCAACGACCACACGGGCTATGAGAGCACGTTTGCCACGCTCACAGGCCATTATTCCTATGCCACGAGCGGAGCTTCAACCATGCTCAACTGCGTGAAATATTTGCCCAAACTCGACAGCTGCGACAACACGTCGCTCTATTTCGTGGCTCGTGGAGGCGCGCAGGTCAAGGCTCTGGTCAACGGTACCACGCCACACTATTTCACACTCTCGCCGAGCAGTGAGATACAGACTGTGACGGTGAACGACGGTCGCCGCATAGGGCGCGTGACATGGAGCGTGGAGAGCACATCGGGGCAGCTGGTGTGCATAGGTGCGTCGCTCGACGGCAACCGCGGCGTGGCGGTTGACAACTACTCGCTGCGCTCGGCAAGCGGGCAGCATTTGCTCGGCGTGAGCGACCAGATGTATCAGCTCTTTGACAAAGCACGCCACTACGACCTTGTGGTGGTGATGTATGGCCTCAATGTGGCTGGAACCAAGGCGAGCAGCTACAAGGCATATCGTCAGCGCATGGAGCAGGCCATAACACGCATGCGGCAGCAAATGCCAGGCACTGGCTTTTTGCTCGTGAGTGTGGGCGACAGAGAAGAACGCTCCGGTGGCGCGTTCCACACCATGCGCGGTGTGCAGAGCCTGGTCAATGTGCAGCAATACATAGCGTTCGACACCAAGATAGCGTTTTGGAATCTATACACCGCCATGGGCGGCGAGGGCAGCATTGTGCAGATGGTCAACTCCAATCCGCCGCTTGCCAACCTCGACTACACGCACATCAACTTCTTGGGCGGACGCAAGCTCGGCAAATTGCTCTATGAGGCCATGGAGTGGGGGTATGAGAACTATAAGAGACAGAATGAATAATGATTGACGGCATGATGCAACATAACTGGGTGAGCGATTTGCTTGAAGCTGTTGGCAACATAAATGCCGACATGCTTCTGAATCAGCTTGCCTACGACCCCAAGTCGCCTATGATTTTTTCAAGCGGCATCTTCTTGTGGCTGTTTGCCGGCTTCATCGTGGTGTATGCCATGCTCAACCGCCGCGACACGGCGCGCATAGCCTTCGTCACGCTGTTCAGCTACTATTTCTACTACAAGAGCAGCGGCGTGTATTTCTTTTTGCTCGCCGTGGTCACTTGCAGCGACTATTTCATAGGGCGCAGCATCTATGAGACACGCAGCAAGAGCGGCCGCAAGTGGCTTGTGACGCTTAGTTTGCTGGTTGACCTCAGTTTGCTGGGATATTTCAAATACACTAATTTCTTTGGCCACATCTGGGCTGACCTGTCGGGCAACGTGTTTCACGACATGGACATATTTTTGCCGGTGGGCATATCGTTCTTCTCGTTTCAGTCGCTCAGCTACACAATCGACATTTATCGTGGCAAAATCAAGCCGCTCGACCGTCTGCTCGACTATGCGTTTTATGTGTCGTTCTTTCCACAGCTCGTGGCAGGCCCAATCGTGAGGGCGAGCGATTTCATTCCCCAAATACGCAAGCCTCTCTATGTGAGCCGCGAGATGCTCGGCATAGGCTTTTGGTTTGTGGTCATAGGCTTGTTTAAGAAAGCCGTGCTTAGCGACTATATCAGCGTTAACTTTGTGGAGCGTGTGTTTGCCGACCCGTCGCTTTACAGCGGCATTGAGAACCTGATGGGCGTGTATGGCTACGCGCTGCAGATATATTGCGACTTTTCGGGCTACAGCGACATGGCCATAGGCATAGCGCTGCTGCTCGGCTTTAAGTTCAACATCAACTTCAACAGCCCATATAAGTCGGCGTCTATAACCGAGTTTTGGCGGCGTTGGCACATATCGCTCTCGTCGTGGTTGTGCGACTACATCTACATTTCGCTTGGTGGCAACCGCAAGGGCAAGGTTAGGCAATATCTGAATTTGTTAATCACCATGTTTTTGGGCGGATTGTGGCACGGCGCATCGTGGAATTTCGTGGTGTGGGGCATGCTTCACGGCGTGGCTCTGGCAGTGCACAAAATGTGGTTGCAGCTCACTGGGCAGAAAGCCGGTGTGCCGCACGCCAATCGTGCTGTGCAGGTGCTGTGTGTGCTGCTGACGTTTAATTTTGCTTGCTTTTGCTGGATATTTTTCCGCAACAAGGAGTTTGGGAACTCGCTGGTGATGATAGAGCAGATTTTCACAAACTTCCACCCGGAGCTGCTTGGGCAGCTTGTGGCAGGCTACTGGAAAGTGTTTGCCCTTATGGCGCTGGGATATATGCTGCATTTTGTGCCCGACAGCGTGGAGCATAAAGTGAAAGCCGCCTTTGTGAAACTGCCTACCTTTGCCTATGTGGCGGTGCTTGTGGCCATGATATACTTGATAATACAGGTGAAGAGCAGCGATATTCAGCCCTTCATCTATTTCCAATTCTAATTTTGATTTGAATTCTTTTTACTTGCCGGCCGCGGCCTCGTTGACAAGGCGCTCAATGGCTTGCGGATAGTAGAGATACTCCAGCTCGTGAACACGGCTGGCGAGGCTTTCGGGTGTGTCGCCGGGGCGCACGGGGCAGCGGCGTTGCTCCACAATGGCTCCGCCGTCAATGCTCTTGTCCACCATGTGAATGGTGATGCCTGTTTCCTTGTCGCCGGCTTCAAGCACGGCACGGTGCACGTTGAGTCCCCACATGCCCTTGCCGCCATGCTTGGGCAGCAGCGACGGGTGTATGTTGACAATGCGCCCTGCGAAGTCGGAAAGGAGCGGCTCGTTGATGAAAGAGAGGAATCCTGCCAGCACTATGAAGTCCACATGCTCCTCTTTGAGCCACTGGGCCACCTCCACGGGCTTTTTCCACTGCTCGCGTGGAAATACCTCGGTCTCGATGCCAAACGGCCTTAGACGGGCTATTGCGGCCGCGTTGGGGTTGTTGGTCATGACCGATGCCACCTCTATGCCGCAAGGGTTGGTCTGAAAGTAGCGCACGATGTTCTCGGCATTTGAGCCTGCGCCGGAGACGAATATGGATATTCTTTTCATGTTTCTTTTATTTTTGCTTTTGTCGTTGCCGGTTGTCAGAATTGCTGCAGGTCAACCAAGTGTTTATACTCGCCGCCTTTGGCTATGAGTTGCTCGTGAGTGCCGCTTTCCACTATGTGTCCGTCTTGCATCACGCATATCAGGTCGGCGTTCTTGATGGTTGACAGGCGGTGGGCAATGACCAGAGTGGTGCGGTTGCGCATAAGTTTGTCGAGAGCTTCCTGCACCAGGTGCTCGCTCTCGGTGTCGAGAGCAGATGTGGCCTCGTCGAGAATCAGAATTGGCGGATTCTTGAGAATGGCGCGTGCTATGCTCACACGCTGGCGTTGTCCGCCCGACAAGTTGCCGCCACGGTCGCCTATGTTGGTGTCGAACCCTTGCTCGCTCGCCATGATGAAGTCGTAGGCGTTGGCTATTTTTGCGGCCTCAATTACCTCCTCGCGAGTGGCGTGGTCAACACCAAACGTGATGTTGTTGTAGAATGAGTCGTTGAACAGGATAGCCTCCTGGTTGACGTTGCCCATGAGCGAGCGCAGGTCGTGGGTGGTGAATTGTCGTATGTCGTTGCCGTCGATGGTTATGCTGCCTTCCTGCACGTCGTAGAAGCGTGGCAAAAGGTCGGCAAGCGTGGTTTTTCCAGAGCCGGACTGTCCCACGAGAGCCACGGTTTGACCCTTCTTGATGCAGAGCGACACGTCGTTGATTACCCATTTGTCGGCATAGCGGAAGCGCACGTGGCTGTAGGTTATGCCTTGGCGCATCTCGGTGAGAGGTGCTGGTGTGGTAGGCTCCTTGATGTCGTTTTCGGCTTTCAAAATCTTGTCGATGCGCTGTATCGAGGCAAGTCCGCGCTGAATGGAGTATGATGCCTTGGAGAGGTCTTTGGCAGGATTGATTATGCTATAGAAGATAACCATGTAGTAGATGAACGACGGTGCCGTGATGGTGCTGTTGCCGCTCAAAATCAGTGTGCCGCCAAACCACAGCACTATGGCTATGGTGGCAGTGCCAAGAAACTCACTCATGGGGTGGGCAAGCTCATAGCGGCGGTTCATGCGAGTGGTGATGTCGCGATACTTCTTGTTTTCCTTGCCAAAGCGGCGGCGCGACTTGTCTTCGGCGTTGAAAGCCTTGATGATGCGCAGTCCGCCTATGGTTTCCTCTATGTTGGAGAGCAGCACGCCCCATTGATTTTGGCCTTCGAGCGACACACGTTTCAGCCTTTTGCCCACACGCCCCATCACCGTGCCGGCAAGAGGCAGTAAAATCAGCACAAATATGGTTAGCTGCCAGCTCACTAAAATCATCATGGTGAGGCAGGCTATAATCATGATAGGGTTTTTAAACATCATGTCGAGTGACGACATAATGGAGTTTTCCACCTCGGTCACGTCGCCGCTCATGCGCGCCATTACGTCGCCTTTGCGCTCGTTGGAGAAAAAAGCGAGCGGCAGCGACACTATTTTGTCGTAAATCTGGTTGCGAATGTCCTGTACCACGCCGGTGCGTATGGGTATCATGAAAAATGCGCTCAAGTAGGCGCTTCCGGTCTTAAATGCTGTCATGACCACCAGTACCAAGGCTATGGCTGCCAGTGCCAGCGACTGACCATACTGAGTGATTATCTGCTGCACATAGAAGTAGAAGTCGTTGACAATCACGTCTTTCAACGAGCCTTCATCAAGCTCCATAAACGAATACACCGTGTGGTTGATGCCAAAAAGCATTTCGAGAATGGGAATGATGAGGGCAAAAGAGAACAGGGTGAGAAATGCTGCAAGCAAGTTGAACAATATGTTCAAAGCCAGAAATTTCTTGTATGGCAGCACGAAGCGTGTCAGTATTTTGAAAAAATCTTTCATCAGTTGTCAGTGTTAAGAATTGGGGTGGCAGAAGCCAATACTTCAAGCAACAAAGTTACAAACTTTTTCCGCATTGCCAACCTCCACCCACCAATCACGCCAGTAACTGTCATAACAATACCAAAAACTTTTGTAAATGCTTGGTGCTGGTATAAATGAATTACTTTAAGATTGTAAATTTCTTCAAAAAAACTATTGACTTTTGTTGTTTGGAACTGTATATTTGCAATATGAAAAATAATTTTATTAAAACATATTTATCATGAATAGTTTTCAAATCAAAAATTAAAAAGACCTTGACGCCTTAAATCAAGGCTGTAGAGATCCTATGACTGCCGATGAAATTCAAGTTTGTTTTGGCAAAGGGGAGTTTTACATCACGCGCAATGTGTCACTTTTCTTCTATGGTTGCAAGAAGGTGTCAATCACCGGTTGTGGAAAAGACACTATCATTTACTTTGGAAACAAGACAAATTTTGAGTATGACCCTGACTCGGTGATAAAAATCGCTGGAAACGAGGAAGTGCCGGTGTCGGCGAACATATCGGATTTAGTCATCAGGTACGACTCGACAGGCAAGAAAGGAGAGTCATTGCCGGAAGCGACAACCGATTGGAAATTGGGGAATGAAAATGGTTCTAAAAAAGAGTATCATTGCACAATGCAGGGAAAGGATAATATGACGTTGGATAATGTGACGCTGAAGCGTTCAGGCAACTATTATAGAAACTCAGAGGACTGAGATGTCATAGCTATTAACATGAAGAAAATGTAACAACTAAAATTGGATAACAATATAAAAATAAGTGTGATATGAAAAAGGCGTTGCTTTTTATAATAGGCGTTTTGTTGACGATGTGGTTTTCGTCAGCAGCAGGGACACGGTTTAAGGAAGGTGAATTTTGGTATGAGCCAATAAATGATACGGAAGTCGAGCTTGTGCGTTACGAGCGTTATGAGTATGCTGGTAGGCGTGCCAGCAATATACTGCCATCAAGCGTGCAGCATGATGGCAGAGCTTACACTGTGGTGAGTATCGGCAAGAAAGCTGTACATGAACTCTTGCATGGTGACACCATAATTATTCCAAACACCGTAAGAGAGCTTAAAGACTCTGCATTTTATTATTGTCTAATAACGACAGTTGAAATTCCAAATTCGGTGAGGCATATAGGTAAAGATGCTTTTTGTGATGACTTCAGGATGCAAAATCTTTTGATATCAGATTTGAGTCATTGGTTGAGGGTTAAGCGCGACAACATTCATTCAAACCCGATGAGCTATTGCGATTATCCACATTATAATTATAATATTCATCATCGAAATCATGGCATACTTTTTGTGAACGGCAAGCGTATAACGAAGCTGGTGATACCGGCCGACATAGACACGATAGGTGACTATGCGTTTGCCGGTATGTATAACTGGTACGCAGAGATTGACACATGCATTATAGGTGACAATGTGAAGCACATAGGCAAGGGCGCTTTTTTTGACACGCATTTTAAGACATTGATATTGGGGAAGTCGCTAAAATCAATAGGGTCGGACGCATTCAAATATAGTGATGTTGACGCGGTTTATGCCGATAAAGCGACATGGCTTGGCATAGACTTTGCAAATGGATACTCAAATCCAGTTATCGGGCGTGCTTTGGATAAAGGGCAAGGCAAGGTGTACGCAAAGAATTTGTATTTGGACGGGGTTCTTGTCGCCGAGAAATTGCCAGTGCCAAACACACTGAGGGAAATCAAGGACTGGACATTTGCCGGTTGCAGAAACCTGGTGGAGCTTAAGGCAGACTCTCTGAGACGAGTGGGCACTGGCGCTTTCTGGAATTGTGACAGGTTTAGGTATTTTACATTTGGAGATAAATTGACTGATATTGGTTCAAGCGCATTTGGGGGTTGTTTCAATTTGGAGTCAGCAAAAGCGAACAACGTGATAAAAAATGTGGGAGACTATGCGTTTTTTAATTGCAGCCATGTCACTGAACTACCGATAGGAGAAGCCACGGAATATATAGGAGAGTCTGCTTTTGAAAATTGCAAGATAAAGAGCGCGACGATAGGGAAGTCGATAAAATACATCGGAGAGTGTGGCATAAGTCCGGAAATAGACGAGCTCAACATTGAAGACGTGGGCGCGTGGCTCAACGCATCGGTGTCGGACGTTTTCACGCCTAAAAAACTGTACGTCGGTGGCAAGGAAATGAGTGACACGCTTGTTGTTCCGGAATCGGTTCCGGTCATCAAGCCGGCAAACATCGGCGTTTTCAAAGGACATTACAAGTCGCTTGTGCTGTCGAAGGACGTTGAGCGTATAGAGGAAAACACGTTCAACATTCCGGAGCTTTCGTCGATTAAGGTTCTTGGCACGATTCCGCCTGTTGCCTATGAGAACTCGTTTATGAATTACGGCACGACCGAGCTTGAGGTGCCAGAGGAGTCAAGAGCGGCCTATATGCATGCATTTCCGTGGTATTGGTTTACCAAGTTCTCGGGAGTTGACGGCGTGTCAGGAGATGGCGGCAGCATCAGGGTCAGCACAGTCGGCAACGAAATCACGGTCACCGGATTGGCAGACAATGCCGAGATTGAGGTTTATACCGTCGGAGGTCAGCAGGTGTATAAGGGCCGTAGCACGACGATTCCGGTGCCAGGCAAGGGAATATATTTGCTGAAATCAGGCGGCCAGACCATCAAGGTGGTGGTGTGACAAACACAATGGTTTGATGATAAGACTAATCAGCACGCTTGACATGAGGTTGAGTGTGTTGATTTTTTTTGTGGGGGTTGGTCGGGGAAAAATGGGGGATTATCTTGAAAAAGGGTGGGTTGGTATATCGCATTTGCATAGAGTGGGGTGGTTGAATAATTTTGTGATTGCAAAAAATGTGGTGGCGGCATTTGAGCGCCTGTTGCCTGACTTTTGCGATTGCGTGGCGGCTGCAAATGTGAATTGCCGCCTAAAGGAAAAACAGTGATTATGAAAAATGTTGCGATAAGTTTGTTTTTGGCAGCAGCGGCCGTTGGGGCTACCCTTGATGCGGCCGTGATAAGGGGGCGTCTGGTTGACGCTACCGACACGACTGCCACTCTTGTGGAGGCTTCGGTGAAACTGCTGAAGGCCAACAAGGACAGTGCATTTGTGGCCGGAACCACTGCCGATGCTGATGGCGTGTGGAGCATTGACGGCGTGGGTGAAGGACATTATCTGGTGAAGTTCAGTTATGTGGGCTATGCCGACCGCACTCTGAAAGTGGCGGTGGGGGCTGACGGCCGCGATGTGGATTTTGGCAAGATTATGCTCACGCCAAACACGGTGCTGCTTAAAGAGGCCGTGGTGAAGGGTGTGAAAACGCCTATCACGGTGAAAGAGGACACGATAGAATATAACGCCGACAGCTACAAGACACAGGCAAATGCCGTGGTTGAGGACCTGCTGAAGCGTCTGCCAGGCGTGGAAGTGGGCTCTGACGGTAAAATCACCGCCAACGGCAAGGAAGTTAAGAAGATATTGGTTGACGGCAAGGAGTTTTTTTCTGACGACCCTACTGTGGCCTCAAAGAACATTCCTGCCAACATGGTCAACAAACTGCAGGTGGTGGACCGCAAGAGCGATTTGGCACGCTTGACGGGTGTTGATGACGGTGATGACGAGACGGTGATTAACCTCACGGTGAAAAAGGGCATGAACAACGGCTGGTTTGGCACGGTCAACGCCGGCTATGGCACTGACGACCGCTATGCTGCAAGCCTTAACGCCAATTATTTCAGAAATGGCAACCAGCTCACGGTGATAGGCGGTGGAAACAACACCAACAACCTTGGGTTTACCGACGGTGGCGCATCGCGTTTCCAGCGGTTTGGCGGCAGCCGCGGCATCACCACGTCGCAAATGGCTGGCATCAACTTCAGCGTGGGCACTAACGGCTCACAGGGCGAGGACAAGGAAAAACTGCGTGTGGGCGGTGACTTGATGTATTCGCACAGCGACCGCGACACGCGCCAGTCAACGGCACGGCAATACTTGTTTCAAGACTCAACATCATATTACAACTCGGCAAGCTCGGCGCGCGACAAGGGTCACAACTTGCGTGGCGACTTCCGCATGCGCTGGCGCATCGACTCGCTCAGCACACTGGAGTTCAGACCAAATTTTCAGTTGAATTTCAGCAAATCGACACGCGCCGACTCGTCGATGACCCGTGCCGGCAACGCGCTGCAGTCGCCTGTTAACAGCAGCTTCAGCACCTATAACAACGACGGCAAGAGTTATGAGTTTGGCGGCGAGCTGGTGTTTAACCACAACTTCAAGTCGCACCCTGGCCGCAGCTACAGCGCACAGGTGCGCTACAACTACAGCAAGGTTGACGAAGACGGAAACACTTATACGCAAAACCGCTATTTCTTGAAGTCGGACTCCACCGAGACGATAGACCAGATATATAGCAACGACCGCCGCACAAATGGCATTAGCGGCCGTTTGAGCTGGACAGAGCCGCTGGGCAACATAAAGAATGCACGCTTCTTGCAGCTGTCATATCGCGGCAACTACCGCTACAGCACAGCCAACAAGATGGTGTATGACATAACGCGCGCCACCGACGGCTCGTTGAGCAACAGCACGCTGGGAGGATACAACAACTTCACGCTGCTGTCGGTGCTCACTGACCCCAACTTGCGCCGCGCGATAGGGCAGGAATATGGGTCGAATGTGCTGTCGGACGGACAGTTGTTAAGCACTGTGCTCAGCTTGGAGCTTGGCCCGGAGCTTGACCGTGACCTGAACGAAAGACAGAGCAATGACTTTGCCAACAAATATTTTGACCAGGCACTGACTGTGGGTTTCCGCCAAGTGCGCAAGCAATATAACCTGAACCTCGGAGCTTCTGTCAACTCGGCAATGTCGAGCAGCGAGGACCGCATGAACTCGGCTCGCGACATACCGTCGCACTGGGTGTGGACGGTGGCTCCGTATGCACGTTTCCGCTACCGCTTCACACGCACACGCTCACTGAGCTTCGACTACCGCATGCGCAGCAGCCAACCGTCGCTCACGCAGTTGCAGCCGGTGGCCGATGTGTCGAACCCGCTGAACATAGTGGTTGGTAACCCCGACTTGAAGCCAACGTTTACCCACCGCATAAACTTGCGTTTCAACGACTTCAACCAGCAGGCGCAGCGCAGCATAATGGGCATGCTTGGCGTGAATTTCGCTCAAAACAGCATTATATCGACGGTGAAATATGACTCAACTACCGGTGGACGCACCACCACCTATGCCAATGTGAACGGCGTGTGGGACGCATTTGGAATGGGCATGCTCAGCCTGCCATTCTCTGCCAACAAGTCGTTTTCGTTCACAAGCCACCTGTTCACGCGATTCAGCCAGACTGTGGGTTACAACAACGACGCCTATAACCGCAGCCAGACATTCTCGATAAATTACTCGCCCGGACTTGCTTACCGCACCGACATGTTTGACCTTGAGATACGTCCGCGCTACAACTTCCAGACCACGCACAACTCGGTGCAGACTGCAGTGAGCAACAATCGCAACATACACACCTATGGCGGACAATTCAACGGCACTTACAGCGCGCCATTCGGCTTGGTGCTGAGCACCGACTTGAGCTATAGCGCCACATCGGGCTACTCGGCCGGCTACGACACAAAGCAATGGATTTGGAATGGCTCTATAGCTTATCAGTTCCTGAAAGACAAGAAGGCTTCGGTGATGATTTCGGTGTATGACATACTTGGACAGCGCAAAAACGTGAATCGCAACGTCACGGCAAGCTACATAGAAGATGCAATATATAATTCGCTCGGCCGTTACGGCATGCTCACGCTGACTTATAGGTTCACTTCGTTTAAGAATGGAGAAGAACCCGACACTCGCCGCGAGGGCTTTGGTCCAGACGGCCATGGTCGCCCACCAATGGGAGGCGGACGTCCGCCGATGGGTGGAGGTCGTCCACCAATGGGTGGAGGCAGATTCTAAACGAATCGCAATAAACAGAAGACCCATTTGTTACTATATTAAATTACCAAATGCCTTGCCACGCAGTGATTGCGGAACAAGGCTATTTTTTTGCGTAATAAAAAGCGAAATGGGTGTGTGGATTAGTGGTGCGGCGATTGCGTCAGGCAAGACGCAGCTTCAGGTCGCTAACCATTTTGGCAAAGTCGGGAGATTTCTTAATCATGTCGGCCATGATTTCGCGTTGTGTCCAAGTGTGAGGAGCTGGAGCTTTGTCGGTGATTTTCACGTTGAATGAGAATGCGTTGTTGTTAAGCCGCTTGCGCAAGAATTGCAAGATGTCGGCTTTTTCTTTTTCGATATGGCTGATTTGCAGTTCGTTCTCAACCGAAATCTCGTAGAGAGGCGTGTCGTTGACCTTTTGAGGGCGAGAAGCCCTCATGGCGTTAATCACTATCTTTTTTGACGGATTTTGTATGATATATTCATTCCATGCGTCGGAGAGCTGGTCTTCGGTGAAATTGGCGTTTCCGCCCATGGCTGTAGGCGCTGGTTGTGTCTGTGGTGTGGATTGTGGAGCTAATGGGCGCTGTGGCGCTGCCATTGAGCTTGCGCTGCTGCCCACGCTGCCCAGATGCACGTCGTCGCGCCCCAGGCTTGTGGCCTTGGGTCTGCGTCCCAGTCCCAGCGGAGAAATGGGTATCTGCTGGCTTATATCGGGCGCAGGAGCGTCGGGAATGGGCGGTGTGGGAATGTCGTCGTCGGCATGGCCGCTGTAGGCCGTGGTGGGCTCGGCTGCGCTTGGCGCAGTGGCTTGCGGTTGCGGCTGTGGTTTCGCAGCCGGAGCTGGTTGTGGCGCGGCTTGAGCCTGTGGCGCGGCCGCTGCCGAGGCTTGGGTTGCCGCAGTGGTGGTTGTAGAGGCTGCTTGCGGCTTAATCTGCTTTAATGGCTGGTTGCCGTCGGGGCTTGGAGTGGGCGACGGAGTGAGGAGCTGGCACAGCTTGATGAACGTAAGCTCAACGAGGAGCTGCTTGTTTGACGAGGTGTCGAAACTCAAGTCGCACTTGTTGCACAGGTCAAGAGCCTGATAATAAAACCGTGGTGTGAACTTTGCAGCTTCGGCGGTGTAGAGCTTTGCCACATCGTCGTTCATTTCGAGCAGCGACACGGTTGACGGCGTGCTTGCCACCATGAGGTCGCGCAAATGCTGCGCAAGGCCGTTGACAAAAAACTTGGAGTCGAAGCCGTGGTCGCGAATGTCGCGATAAGTGAGCAGTGCTTGCGGCACATTGCCAGTTAGGAACGACTCGTCGAGCTTGAAATAGTAGTCGTAGTCGAGCACATTGAGGTTGTCGATAGCCTTTTCATAGGTTATGTGGCCGTTTGAGGCCGCAGTGATTTGGTCGAATATCGACAAGGCGTCACGCATTGCGCCGTCGGCTTTTTGCGCTATCACGTTGAGAGCCGCTGGCTCTGCCTCAATGCCTTCTTTGCGGCAGATGAACTGAAGCTGCTCCACGATGTCGGGCACTGTGATGCGTGAAAAGTCGTAGATTTGGCAGCGTGACAATATGGTGGGTATCACCTTGTGCTTCTCGGTGGTGGCCAAGATGAAAATGGCATAGGCCGGCGGTTCCTCAAGGGTCTTGAGAAAGGCGTTGAATGCCGCCGACGAGAGCATGTGCACCTCGTCGATGATGAACACGCGGTAGCGTCCCACTTGGGGCGGTATGCGCACCTGCTCGGTGATGCTGCGAATGTCTTCAACCGAGTTGTTGCTGGCGGCATCAAGCTCCACTATGTTGAACGACCTGTGCTCGTTGAACGCGCGGCACGACTCACACTCGTTGCAGGCATCGCCGTTGGCGTCGGGGTGCTCGCAGTTGATTGTCTTGGCAAAGATGCGCGCACATGAGGTCTTGCCCACGCCCCTCGGTCCGCAAAACAAGTAGGCTTGTGCGAGGTGCTGGTTGGCGATAGCCGTTTTGAGCGTGTGGGTTATGGCATGCTGGCCCACCACACTCTCAAATGTTGACGGGCGATATTTGCGTGCCGAAACGACATAGTTCTGTTCCATAATATGATGGTAGATGAAATTTCCTTATGAACTGCAAAGATAACTAATAAATTAATAAAACGTCGCCAAACCGGCAGCTTGGCGCGACAGCCTCAGAAATCTTTGAAGCAAAGTGGCAGCAGCTGACTCACACCGTTGACGGCATAGACCGTGTTGCGCCCCACGAGAAGCACGCGTATGGGCTTGGGGGCGTTTTTTTCAAACTCCAGCAGAGCCTGGCGGCACACGCCGCAAGGCGAGCACGGCTCTTCCACGAAGTCGCCCTTGGTGAAAGCTGCCACGGCAATAGCCGTGATGGGCACGCCGGGATAGTTGGCACCGGCGTTGTAGCACGCGCTGCGTTCGGCGCAAATGCCCGAAAACGCCGCATTCTCCTGGTTCGCTCCCATGATGGTTACACCGTTTTGCAGCAAGACGGCCGCACCCACGTTGAAATGGCTGTAGGGAGTGTAGCTGTTTTGGGTGGCATGCTTTGCCAAATCGACCAATTTTTTGTCGTCGCCGACAAGTTCACTGTAGGAGTAAACTTGTATCTTTGTAACAATGTTTTTTTCAGTCATGGTTAAAGTGATTAACAACGGCAAATTTATTCAATATTTTTCTAAAATCCTATTAGCTCTGGTGTGGGTTTTGGCGTGGGCGCAACCATTGTGTGCGCAGCAGCTGTCGGCAAAATATCTTGGCTACATTGACAAATATCATGAGATAGCCGTGAAGCACCAGCAGGAGTATGGCATACCGGCAAGCATAACGCTGGCGCAGGGACTGCTCGAAAGCCGTGCCGGACAGAGCTATCTTGCCACACGCGGCAACAACCACTTTGGCATAAAGTGCCACAACAACTGGCACGGCGAGAGTGTGCAATATGACGACTCGCTGAAACACATGTGCTATCGGCAATATGGCAAGGCAGAGGACTCGTTTCTCGACCACGCCAAGTTTTTGAAAGGCCGCCGCTACTCCAAGCTATATGAATTTGACGTTACCGACTATCGCAGTTGGGCAAAAGGGCTGAAAGACTGCGGTTATGCCGAAGACCCAGACTATCCCACAAAACTTGTGGGCATAATAGAGCAATACAAGCTGTTTGAGTACGACAGCAACCAGCCACGGCTGGCACGGCGCGAGGAGCTGGAACCCGACGAATCGATAGGCCATGACCCACGCGAGGCATTAGACGAGGGAATATTGCGCAGCATGGCAGAAATGCACAACATACACCGCCGCTACGATGTGAATTTTGTGGTTGCCAGAGAAGGTGACACATACGAAGCGATAGCGGCAGAATTTGATTTGCACCCGCGCAAAATAATCGAGTATAACGACGCTGAAGGGCGCGATGTGACGCTTCGCGAGGGCGACCGCGTGTATATAGAGCCAAAGTGCAAAAAGGCCGTGCCAGGGCAAGAAACATACGTGGTGAAGCGCGGCGAGACACTGTGGGAAGTGTCGCAGAAACTGAGTTTGCGGCTTAAAGACCTGATGAAGCGCAACAAACTGCAATCGGAGGACGTGACGCCAGGTCAAGAGCTTAAATTGCGCTAAAGCGGCATTTTTGTGGCTGGCGTGTGGCATTTTTAATACCGAAAAGCAGTATATTTGCTGACGCTTGTGTGAACCATTAATTTTATTAAACCAAGGAGTTGGGCGGCACGGCTTCCTGCTCCATAAAAAACCATATCTCTATGACAAACAAATTATTGACACTTGCTTTGGGGTGTGCAATAGCCTTTGCCGGGCATGCCCAGGTGCTTGAGGTGGAGTCGGTAAGCACGGTTCCACTTGGCGACGCTGCCGGCATGGTGGGCGTGGGCATGAGTCCGCAAGGCGACTATGTGCTGCTATCATCGTGTGAAAAACGTGGGTTGGTGGAACTTGACCTTAACAGCGGCAACAAGCAGACGCTGACCGACGCTTTGGGCGCAGGTTATGGCGCTGTAATCTCACCCGACGGCGGCAAGGTTCTGTTTTATGACAACACATTCGACCGCAACCACTTGCGACATGTGGCCGTGAAATCGGTTGATGTGGCCACTGGTGCGCAAAAGGAGCTTGTGAAGCCGTCACGCGACGTGAGGGGATTGACCATCAGCGGCAATGCTGCCGAGGTCATGGCCGGAGGCAAAATGCAGGTTATGGGCGTTGACGGTGGCGCTGCGGCAGAAAAACGTGTCGTGGTAAGCATCAGAAACCGCCAACTCGTGCTTGCCGCCGACGGAAAGGAAACGCTGCTCTCACCAAACGGAAGTGACAAAAGCTATCTGTGGCCGTCGTTGTCGCCAGACGGGTCGAAACTGCTCTACTATGTGGGCTGCGACGGAGCTTATGTGTGCAACACCGATGGTAGCGGCGTCGTGCGTCTTGGCGCTTTGCGCGCACCACAGTGGTATGACAATGAAACTGTGGTGGGCATGAATGACACCGACGACGGTTATGCGGTGACGAAATCGGCAATCGTGGCAAAACGTCTCGACGGCGCGGAGCAGCAACTGACCGACGACTCGGTGGTGGCGATGTATCCGCTTGCCGCGGCAAAAGCCGGTAAGATAGCCTTTTCCACAGCAAAAGGTGACATAGGAATCATTAACGTGAAAAATCAGAGCAAGCAATGAAAAAGAAAAACGTAAGAACTGGAGTGCTGCTGCTTGCCACAGCACTGGTATTTTGTGGCGCACAAGCGCAAAAAAACGCCGACCAAGTAAAGATATATCTTAATGCCGGTCATGGCAGTTGGGGCCCGAATGACCGCCCTATGGCCACTATTTCATATCCCAATCTGCCTGCCACCGGTCGGCCCGACACGTGCGGATTTTATGAGAGCAACACCGACTTGTGGAAAGTGCTCGAAATGGGCAAGCGGCTCGAAAAACTCGGCGTTAAGCACGAGAACATCATGTATTCGCGTGTGCAGAATGGGCCGTACCCATACGTGGCAGGAGCTGCCGACGCCCAGAAGTATAATCGGCCGTTGAGCGAGATTGCCGCCGAGGTTGAGGCCTTTGGGGGCGACATGTTTATATCAGTGCACTCCAACGCCACCAATGAGGACGCCACGATGACTAACTATCCGGTGTATATGTACCGTGGCAAGACCGGCGACCCGGCACTGCCGCAGAGCCTTGGCATAGCAAACGCCATGTGGAATTATGGCTGGGAAAACGGCATAGAGTCGTGGAGCGGCGACTACAAGAACAAGCCCTATGTGGTGGGCGACATAACCTATATGGGCAAGGACATTGAGGAACGCAACAAATATTCGGGCATAACCTATCACGGCTACCTTGGCGTGCTGCGGCACAGTACACCGGGAATACTGATAGAGGGGTGGTTTCACACCTATCAGCCGGCGCGCCACCGCGCACTCAACGTGGACTTCTGCAAGCAGGAGGGAATACGCTATGTAAGGGGAATTGCCAATTATTTTGGCATTGCTGCCGACACAAAGGGCCAAATAATGGGCACGGTGAAAGATATGCACGCGTGTCTTAACAACCCGCTGTATCATTACAGACCGCAAAGTGATGACCGCTACAAACCGCTCAACGGCGCTAAAGTGACGCTCCGCAAAGGCGGCAAGGTGGTTGGCACTTACACCACCGACGGCAACTATAACGGCGTGTTTGTGTTCTATGACCTTGAGCCAGGCAACGACTACACGCTCGACGTGACGGCTGACGGCTACAAGGCTCTGACCGACGAATACACCAAGGCGTTTGCCGTGAAAGCCAATGAAACTTCGTTCCCCAAGCTGAAACTTGAGGTGGAGGGCTATGTGCCGGAGTCGGAAACTTATCCCAATTATCCCGACCCGGAGCAACCGGAGGGCACGGCGCTTGGCCAGGAATTGAAATTCAACCAGGAATATGTTGACAGCCCAATATCGGAACTTGATGGCAAGACGGTGAAGCGTGTGCTGCAGCGCGGCGGCAACTTGTTTGTGCTTGCGCTCGACGCGTCGAAAAAGCCGTTTGTCTATGTGATTGACCCTGCGGAGAAGAAAGTGATAAAGACGGTTTCCACCGTGGGTACGCAAGGTGCGGAAATGGCGTTGAGCGACATAAGCTTCACTGCCGATGGCTATCTGCTGGGTTGCAATGCCGGAGAAAACCAGTTTAGCAACGACCAGGTGGAAGCCGGCGGTGTGCGTGGCCAGTTGCGTGTGTACAAGTGGGGCATTGATGAGGCTTCAGGCATGCCTGTGGGTAGGCCGCAGAGGTGGTTCACCTCGGAAAAGAGCGGCAACTTCTATCATGCCTATGTTGGTCGCACAATGACTTATTCCGGCAGCAGCAAGTCGGGCAAGTTGATAACCACGGCTCAAACCACGGCGGCTGGCGGCACGGTGAGGTTCTTGATTTATTACATTGAGAACGGCGCGCTTGTGTCCGACATAAGAAACCAAAGTTCCGACTACACGGCACCGGGCATGGGCACTGACTACCAAGTGACGGTGTCGCCGCGCGATGACAACAGCTTTGTGATTGACGGAGCCAACATAGCTCCTGTGGAGTTGCAGATAGCAGCCGATGCGTCGGCACCCAGGGTGACAGGCAGAATGATAGCCTCTGCCACTGCTGGAACAGGGGCAAACTATTTCAAATATGCAAAAAAAGCCATTATGGCGCAGCCTGTGGTGAGTGCAAACGGCAATGCCGGGCTGAAGCTGTGGAACGTGACGAGCGGCCTCAATGTGGCCAAGCAAATCAAGGCCGACGGCGTGGCACTTGACAATAAGGCTGCCGGCTATGTGGCAGCTGTGGGCGAGGTGAAAGGCCTGGGCGTTGACCTGTATGTGCTGCGTGACGGAAAACTAAGCAAGCTGACCACTGCCGACGCCAGCAGTGCGGTTGAGGAAACGAGCATGGGCAGCAGCGAGGCTGTGAAGGTGTATCCTAACCCTACAAGTGGCTTGCTCAACATAGCCGTGGCTGACCAAAGCGAAGTGAAAAGCGTGGAGGTGTATGGCTCAAACGGCGCGCTGGTGCTTAAAGACGCCGGCACACAGATAGACCTCGGCGGACTGCCTGACGGCGTTTATTTCGTGAAAGTGAATGGCGGCAAGGCTGTGCGTGTGATGAAAAAATGAGCGGCGATTTAAGCTCGGTTTGAGCAAATGCTGGAAAGATGATAATGGGGCAGTGCCGAAATCGTGTAGGCATTGCCCTGTTTGTTTTGTTAGCCTTGTGTAAACTCAAAAGAAAGCGTAGAGCAGCATGGGACGGTCGGCTTTGGCAAAGATTGCCTCCAGTTTGCTCATGGCTGCCGACTCTATGGCAAAACAACCGCTGCTCACTTGCGACGAAGCCCGAATTAAGGCGTTTGCGCTGTCGGCGTAGGCATCTACAGTGTGGCTTGGGTGAATGAGAATGCCACGCTGGTGGGCGTTGCTGTTGGTGGAGTCGAGTCCGTTGAGCACAAAGCTGTTGAGCCGGCGCGTGTTCATGCGGCGTTTCACGACCACAGCAAAGTGGCCTATGCTTGAGCAGTTGCTGCCAGGCTCGTTGCTGAACTTGGGTGGATAGGAGTTGCCGGAGCCGCTGCCAGAGGCACATTTGCTTTGAAGCTCAATGGCGCGGTTTTGGGTGTTGACCACAAAAAAGCGCGGCTGGCTGGAGCGTATGGCAAAATCAACGATGATTACGCGGCGAGAGTAGAGGTTGTGAGCCTTGCAATAATCGACCAATTCTTGCAGCTTGTCAGCCGGCATGATGTTTTGTGTGTCGGCTGTGGCGTTTGCGCCGCCGCTGGGCGGAAACACGCTGAAATAGCATGCCACGGTAAGAGCCACGACAAGCGAGTAGGATAATATTTGCAGAAATCGTCGGTTCATTAATTTGGTTCAGGCATTTTTTATGCACACATGCGCCGGTTGGTTTGTTGAGTCTATCGGAGAATAGGCCACTTGAAAAGTTTTAGTTTGCGCTCAAGCTCTTTTTCCTGCCCACCAAGATAGCTATTGCAAAGATAATGAAATTCTTTGGAGTGATTGTGATGGGTGAGGTGGGCAAGTTCGTGGCAGATGATTAGCCTAATCAAATCTTCTGGCAGAAACATGATGTTGCGCGATAACTGTATGGAGCCGCTGGCGGTGCAGTGGCCGAGCTTGCGTACGCCACGGCCAACGACAAACTCGGTGGGTGCGAGGTGAAACTGCCGCGCCAGCTCCCAAGCCAGAGGAAACACGCGCGCTTTAAGCTCGCATTCCATGGCGGTGCTGATGTATCGTGATATGGCCTGCGCATAAGTCTGGCTGGATATGTCGGTGCCTTGCGGAAAACCTATGGTGATATTGTCGGCAGTTCTGGCTATTGTGATGCGGCTGTGGCACTTGTCTTGCTCGGCGATGGTAACGGTGCAACCGTAGCACTGTATCACTTGCCCCAAGTGAAACGACATGGTGTTGGCCGGCAATGCGCGTATTTGCTCACGGCAGTTGTTGACGACACGGATAACGCTCTCGGCCGTCGCGCCCAAAGGAATTGACATGTGCAGAGTGCCGTCGCGCCAAAAGAAGCGCACAGAGCGTTGGCCGCGCCGTGTGGCAATGGTTATTTGTCCGAATTCGGGGTCGTTGTAAGTGTAGAGCATGTGGCGGTGCGGAGCTTTAGCGGCGGTCGGTGCCCCACATGAGTTTCAGTCTTAGGGTGTGGGCAAAATCGTGGGTTGATTTTTGCAGAATTCTGACGGTGAAAGGTGCTTTGCGCACGGTGACGGTAGAGCCGTTAGGGCACTGGATAAGGCGGCCGTCGATGCTCACCTGATAGTTCGACGCCCTCGACTGTGTGCTTACGGTGATGGTGGAGTCGTTGCGAATGACGAGCGGGCGCATATTGAGCGAGTGGGGAGAGATTGGCGACAAGACCATGCAACTTGCCGTTGGCTCAAGAATAGGACCGCCAACGCTCATGTTATAGGCCGTGGAGCCTGTAGGGGTGCAAATCACGAGGCCGTCGCCCTTGTAGGTGGTGAGGTGCGTGCCGTTGATGGCCGTCTGCATGGAAATCATGGACGATGTGTCTTGGCGCAAAATGGCGACCTCGTTGAGGGCAAACGGGCGGTCGATGGCTTTGTCGAAAGAGGTTTCGACTTGCAGCAGAGTGCGCTCTTCGATTTTGTAGTCGGCGTTGAGAAGCCGCGTCACCATTTCTTCAGCCTCGTCGATGCCGGCGGCCGTGAGGTAGCCGAGATGGCCAGTGTTGAGCCCCATGACCGGTATGGCCGCGCCGGCAATCCAGTAGGCCGTGTGGAGCATGGTGCCGTCGCCGCCTATGCTAAGTGCTGCGTCGGCCTGCGGAACGCAGTGGTCGTCAAAACTGTCGAAAGGCTGAATGTCGGGCATTTGCGACTTTATGTAGGAGGCAAAAGTATGTTGCACCGCAAAGTCAATACCCTGCTGCCGCAAAAACGAGAAAAGGTCAGCGATGCGGCCAATGTATTGGTGCTGGTGATTATTGCCGAAGATAGCGAGTTTCATGTCGTTGCCGAAGTTAGAACAATAGTTTGGGAATGGTGGCGAAAAATAGTTGAAAAAAGGCTTAAAAGGGCAGTTTCGTTTTTATTTTTCGCTAATTCCTTATATTTTTGCATATCAAAAGAGATAGCAGCGGCAAAATTAACAAAAAAATCAGCAAAGATAAAAGAGAAACAACAAAAGCCGCTGTGAAGGAGGACTGCTGTTTTGAAAATGACTAAACTAAGCGTAAATATCAACAAGATTGCCACACTGCGCAACGCGCGCGGCGGCAATGTGCCAGATGTGGAAAAGGTGGCTCTTGACTGTGAGCGTTTTGGTGCCGACGGCATCACGGTGCACCCACGTCCAGATGAGCGACACATACGCCATGCTGATGTGTATGCGCTGAAAAATCTGATACACACAGAATTCAACATTGAGGGCTACCCCGACCCCGACTTCATGAAGATGATGCTTGAGGTGAAGCCAACGCAGGTGACTCTGGTGCCCGACAGTCCTGACGCTTTGACATCGACGGCAGGGTGGCTTGTTAAGCCTAATTTCGATTTCTTGTCGGACATAGTGGCAAGGCTGAAAGACGGTGGAATGCGCGTGAGCATTTTTGTGGGAACTGACATCGACAACATAGCCGAAGCGGCAAAGACCGGCGCTGATCGTGTGGAACTCTACACCGAGCCTTATGCAGCCGGATTCAAGGCCAATGCGGCAGCAGCCGTGGCACCGTTTGCGGCAGCAGCAGAAGCCGCATACCAGTGTGGCTTGGGCTTGAATGCCGGACATGACCTTAGCTTGGAAAACCTGGCTTACTTCAAAGCCCATGTGCCGCACCTCAAGGAGGTGTCGATAGGGCACAACCTGGTGTGTGAAGCTCTGTATATAGGGCTGGAACAGACCGTCAAGGCCTATCAGGAGTGTCTTAAATAACAAGAATAATAATCATTAAAAAAACTATACAACAAAAGATTTTAAATCATGGCATTAATCAACTCGATACTGGCACTTGTGCAGAGCGATGCAGCAGCTCAGGTGGCCGATACGGTTTCAAATGTTGCCGACAGTGCGGCACAGGCGTTAAACAATGCAGCTACAGGCGATGCTGCCCCAAGTGTGGTTAACGACCTTTCGGTGTGGGATTTGACCCTTGCCGGAGGTTGGCTGATGGTGCCTCTGGCATTGCTGCTTGTGGTGAGTGTGTATATTTTCTTTGAGCGTTTCTTTGCTATAACCAGTGCTTCGCACGAGGACAAGTCGTTTATGGACCGCATAAAGGAATACATTCACAGCGGAGAGATTGACAAGGCACTCGAATTGTGCAAAAAGACCGACTCTCCATATTCACGCATGATTGAGAAGGGTGTGAGCCGCATAGGCCGCCCGATGAACGATGTGCTGGTGGCAATAGAGAATGTGGGCAACATGGAAGTGGCCAAACTTGAGAAAGGCTTCTCTTGGCTTGCAACCACCGCCGCAGGTGCCCCTATGATTGGTTTCTTGGGAACAGTTACCGGTATGGTGCAGGCATTCTTCTCGCTTGCAAGCGCAGGCAACAACAGCAACGTGTCAATCCTGGCAAGCGGCATCTATGAGGCTCTTGTGACCACAGTGGCCGGCTTGATTGTGGGTATTGTGGCACTGTTTGCCTACAACTATCTCACCTCTCGTGTGAACAAGGTGATGAACAAACTGGAAGGCAACACCATGGAATTCATGGACTTGCTTAACGAACCCGCTAAAAAATGAAATTAAGTTGATATTGACATGGCTTTAAAAAGACAGCATCAAACATTATCAATGTTCAGTATGGCGTCGATGACCGACGTTATATTCCTCCTGCTGATTTTCTTCATGGTGACCTCCACGTTTGTGTCGCCGTCGGCTCTTGAGGTGAACTTGCCACAAAGCAGCCAGACAACCACGCTCAAACCCACCACACGCATATATGTGGACAGCGCAATGAACATGTATTGCACACAGGGCGACAGCTTGCAGGAAGGGGAGTTGATGCCACTACCGCCGGCACAGCTCGACGGATTTTTGGCAAATCTGCACCAGAACAATCCACAAGAGTTTGTGGCACTGTATGCCGACGAGGAAGTGCCATACGGCAAAATTGTGGAGATTTTGGATAAAGGTTCACGAAATGGGTTGAAGATAGTGCTGGCCACCAAGCCGGCATCGGCAAAATATGCCGCTCCAGAACCAGACGAGCAGTCGGCTACACAGCAACAGGCCGTGACAGCCCAGCCAGCTCAATAACGGAGAGTAAGAGGAAAACGAATTCACCCCAAAAGAAACCTACGAGAAATGAACAATAGAAACAAGAACGAAATGGCTTCGGCTCTAATCACGCTGCTGCTTATGGCGGCGGTGCTGTGTGTTCTTGTGTTCTCACATTTGCATTATCAATATCCGCCCGAAAACGCTAAGGAGCTGCAAGCTGACTTGCAGCAAGACTCCATAATGTTTGGTGGCGAATATGTGATGCTTGGCAACACGCCAGAGCCAAATCCGTCGGAGGATATGGACAATGAGCAGCCCGAACAGGCCGAGGAAGTGGCGGAGAAACCAAGCACCGAGGGTGAGGACCTTGAAGATGCCGGACAACCGGCCAAGCAACCGAAACCGTTGGTTCAATCGAAACAAGAGTCGCCGATGAAGGTCAAGGAGAAAAAGGTTGAGAAAAAACAAAAAACCGGACCTTCGGAGGAACGAATAGCTCAAAAAGAGAAAGAAAAGTGCAATAAAAATGCGGTGAACAGTAAGATTGCCAATGCTTTTGGCAAATCAAGCGGTTCGGGCAAGGGAGAGCAAGGCTCGCCAGACGGCAACTCGTCGAGCGGCTCTCTGACTGGTAAACCTGGCATTGGCGGACTGGTGGGCTACACGCTTGAGTATTGGGGTCGCCCACACAGCCAGTGGACTGGCACTGTGGTGGTGAAAGTGCGTGTCAACACGCGCGGCCGCATCATCGAGGCTCACTGCGTGGGGGGCACAGGCGGCGCTTACGCTCACCCGAGCGTGCGACGCTACTGCGAGCAAGAAACGCTTAAATCGGCGTTCTCCGTGCCCAAGAACACCACTACCGAGGGTGTGGGCACTGTGACATGGCGCTTCGTTGATTGACAAAACGGTGGGGCGCGCTTTCGCGCTTGCCCGCACAAAATAAAATAAGCGGCTGGACTT
Organism: uncultured Muribaculaceae bacterium; assembly: GCA_934636465.1. Lineage (GTDB taxonomy): Bacteria > Bacteroidota > Bacteroidia > Bacteroidales > Muribaculaceae > Sodaliphilus. The sequence goes on along the minus strand of CAKUAR010000007.1, from coordinate 29,280 downwards.
AAACAAACGCAAGTCCAGCCGCTTTTTCCTTTTATTAACGCGCGATGTGATTGTTATTGCTATTGCAGCAAATGCAGCTGCTTAATCTCGTGTGCCAGTATGCTGGTGTAGATTTCTGCGCCAGAGCGGTTCATGTGATAAGTGTCTTGAAATAAGTTTTTGTTGGTGGCAAAACGGGTGTCGTAGTAGTGGTTGATGACTGGCACGTTTTGCTTTCTTGCCAATGTCAAGAAATCTGCCAGATAGGCATCGGGCTGCTTTACGCTGTTGTAGAGCGGAGATATGGCAAACACAAGGCGTATGCCTTTTGCGGAGCAGTCTTTGACCAGACGGCTGATGTAGTATAGCTTCACCGGGTCGAAATCTACTTGCGTCTTGGTTGCGTCTTCCTCTTTGTCATAAGTCATGATGCCGTCGAGTGGCACAAAGCCTTTAAGGGCATCGTCGTTGTCGTCGCCAGGCTTGTTGTCGGTGATTATTTGCAAGGCTTTGCCGTTGTATCTGAACATGTTTGACAGCATTTTGACGCGCTCCGTGGGTTCTACATGCCAGAATATGCTGTCGATGCCAGGGCGGTTGTAGTAAGGCTTCAGCCATGTGAGGTATGTAACGTTGTCGTTTCTTCTTAAATCGAAGTCGGTGGTCACGTCGTAGATAATCAGCCGTGGCGTGTAGCGTGCCGTGAGCAGCTTGAAACGGCCATAAAACGTGATTATGCCCATGCCGTCTTGACCGCAGTTATAGCAAGGCACGCCAAGGCTGTCGGCGAGCACCTGCGGGTCGTAGTGATGTACAGAACGGCTTGAGCCGAATACCAGCACCGGGTCATGGAGCTTGTCGGCTATAAACTCATTGCGGCCAGTGTAGCCGCGTTTGGCGGACAACGTGAGTTTGTCGAACACCAAGCCGGTGGCAATGTCGATGCCAGCCAATATGGCAAACAGCGCGAAAAGCAGTATGATGAATTTCTTCATAGTCGTGCGTTTTTTAGAATTTCACATAGATAAACTGGGAGGAGTCGAACACACCGCACAGCATGATGAGGACAATGACTGCAATGTAAGAACACCAACGGACGAGGGTGTGCCTGTTGTTGAAAAGTTGCAGCTTAGGAACGTATTCCTCGCAAAACTCCTTGACGAAAACTATGACCACAGCCAATAAAATGAACGCCATGTCGGTTTTGGTTGATACAAACAACCCAGAGCCTTCAAGGGTGAAAATCTTGGCTACAACGGTGCTTGCAGAGGTGATAGTGGGCATTCTGAACAAAACCCACAATAGGGCCGCCAGTGAAAATGTGATTAAAATGCGCGCCGGCTTCAGCATTTTCAGCACGGCGGATTGCGCAAACCGCCCCTTGGGGGCTATTCCCAGGATTTTCTCTATGCACTGGAGTGCTCCGTGCAGGAGTCCCCACACAATGAAAGTCCAGTTTGCTCCGTGCCAGATGCCACTGACAAGAAAAGTGACCATAATGTTGAAATAGTGCTTGAGTTTGGAGCAATGGCTTCCGCCGAGACCTATGTAGATGTAGGTGGTGAGCCAGCGTGTTAGCGAAATGTGCCATCTGCGCCAAAACTCTGAAATGCTGCTTGCGAAGTAGGGGCGACAGAAGTTGTTGACCAAGTCGAAACCCATGAGCCGTCCCACACCTATTGCCATGAGTGAATAGCCGGCAAAGTCGCCATAGATTTGCAGAGCGTAGAGAATGGCTGCAAATAGGCAGGAAATGCCACTCTGGTAGGCGTAGTTGTTGAACACGCTATCTACGTAGAGACCGAGCCTGTCGGCCAACACGGTTTTAAGGAACATGCCCCAAAGTAGCCATTTCAGGCCTTGCACGGCTTTGTCGAAAGAGAACGTGCGCCTGGACTTGATTTGCTGAAGAAGCTCGGAAGCCTTGCTTATGGGGCCTGACAAAATTTGTGGGAAAAAGCTCACAAACAGGGCATAGTCGAGAAAATCGCGCTCTGCGGTGATGCGTTTTTTGTAAACGTCAATCAGGTAGCCAACGGCTTGAAATGTGAAGAAAGAAATGCCTATTGGCACTGCCCAGTTGAGTCCGGTTATGTGTTGGTTGCCAAACAGCTCACCTATATTGCTTGCCAAAAAGTTGTAGTATTTGGATAAAAGCAGCGGAGCTATGCCAAGCAGTGTGCCAACCCAGCAAATCGTCTTGGCGCGTGTAGCGGCCTTTGTGAGTGACAAAGCCATGACGTAAGTAACTGCAGTGACCCAAAGCAACACAATGGTGTGTAGGGGCGCATATTGCGCATATAGGGCATAGGAAGTGCATAGCAGCAAGATATTGCTGCCACGCCCCTGTGATTTGCGGTCTATCAAATAGCTAATCAAGTAATATCCTCCGAAAATCAGAGGAAACAGCCACAAGAACTGAAAGGAGTTGAAAATCATAAATGGTAGGTGCTGTTATGTGTGTTAGTTAACTATGTTGCAAAGATAGAAAAATTTAGAATAAAGGCGCAATGGTCGCTAAAATAACAGCGGCGGAGAAGCTGCGTGTGCAGCCCCTCCGCCGTGTGTTAGTTTTTTTTGATGGGCAGGTGGGTCAGAAGCCGATGATGTAGTAATGCGTGCCCGATTTTTGACCTGTGGGGTTCTCGCCCAGTTTGAGCGTGCCAGCTACGTCGAGGGCTGTGCTGTTGGCGCTATAGGAGTAGAAACGGCCACCGAGAATTGAGATGTTTCGGTCGGCTTTCACGCCTTTGGGTGCAGAGTTTTTCTTTGCTCCGAGGGTTACAACGTTGATGTCGCCGCCATAGATGTTGATGTCGGCACCACTGTTGAAGCCTTTACCGCCTTCACCGGTGCATTTCACGTTGACAATGCCGTTGGTGACATTGATGGTGCTGTCGGCCTTGAGTCCGGCGCAGCCGGTGGTGTCGGTGGAGAGCACAAGAGTTGAGCCGGAGTTAATCACCGTGGTGCGTCCGCCCTCAATGTTGATGTTGCTCTCGCAGTTGATGCCCTTGGCACCGTTGCCCGATGTGCTGAGGTTGATTACACCGCCTTTGATTGTGACACCGTCGTTGGCCTTAATGGCATTGTTGGCGGTGCTGCTGACGTAAATCTTGCAGCCTGGGCGAATCACTATGTAGTCGTCGCTGCAAATGCCGTTGCGGGCGTTGGCTTTGACGTTGAGTGTGCCCTTGCCGCTGATTAAAATCTGGCCTTCGCTAAACAGGGTGCCTTTCATGTCCTCACCGGCAACCGGCACATAGGTCTTGCCGTCGCTGAGGGCATTGCTTGTGCCGTCGGCCAAAACAAGATAGAGCGACTTGCCACACTGATTGTTGATGGCTGCGCCTGATTGGTTGTGGAGCGAAATGCCGTTGAGCTCAAGTTTGTATTTGTTGCTGCTATAAATTTTTATAGAGCCGTCGTTGCTATATCCGCTGAGCGAATAAGCTACGTTTTTGCACGACGACTTGATGGTGACGTGTGCCCCCGACGTGGTGATGGTCACGGCATCGACGTCGCCAGTGGCGGTGACGGAGTTGCCGTTGAATTTCAAGCTGATGTTGCGTGTGATTTTGGCGTTTTCAACGTAGTCGTTGAAAGTGGAGTCGGTGTCGTCGGTTGGAATCACTTCGGGCGCTTCTGCAAGGTCGGTGGAGTCGATTTCGATTTGCTTTATCTCCACTTCATCGCCATTGCCCTTGCCCTTGCCAGAGCCGTTGTTGTCGCTTGAGCACGACATTATGCCAACTGCAAGCACTGACAGTAAGGCTAATTGGAATAAACGTTTCATTCTGTTGTTTGTTTTTAGAGAGTGTGTAATGGTTAAAAACTGAAATTATATCCTAAGCCCAGCACGTGGGAGCTGATGTCGTGGTCGTCGTCGGTGCTGTTGACTGATTGGAAGCGGTAGAAAGCCTCAATGGAGTGCTTCTTGGTTATGCTCCACTCGGCACCGGCGGTGAGGCGGGTCTTGTCGAGAGACCAGGAGTTGTAAATCTCAACGTTGGCAAATGGAGTGACCTTGCACTTGGGAATGTTGTAGGTGACCTGGAAACGCGACCTGAGCACGTTTTTGCTCTTGCTGCGCACAGAAACCTCTTCCCATGATTCGGAGCCGTAGAGATAGCGTTCTGTGGTTTTTTCGGGGCGGTAAGTGTATTGCCAGCGCTCACGAATGGAGAATTTCACGCGGCCGGCCTTGACGCTTGCCGTGAGCGACGCATAGGTGCGGTGGCGCGGACCCCAGAATGACGGACGCCATTTGGTGACATCGCCGGCGGAATTGTATTTGTATTTATCTTCGTTGTTGTCGTAGATGAACTGGTAGCCGGCATCGGCCTTGAGCCAATGGGTGATTTTGTAGCCGGCGCCAACCGACAAGTCCCATTGGTCGGCAGTCTTGGCGTTGTTGCGTGTGCGGAAACCCACACCGGCGTCAACGCCCCAGTGTTTGTTGATTTTTTTTGAGGCTTCGGCAGAATATTTCATGCCGAAGTCATTGTTGTCGTCGGCAAAGGCGGTTGCTGCCGGCAGAGTGAGAATCACGAGCAAAAGAGCGATTAATCGTCGTTGGAATTTTTCCATTCTTCTTTAGATAACTTTAATTTGTTGCTGATTATTGAATTGTCGCTGTCATCTGTGGATTTGTAGAAAATGCGAATTATTGCCATGTCGCGCAAAAAGTCGATGGCTCCGACTTCAACGTTGGTTATGCTGAGGCCTGTGCGTCGCTCGAGGTCGCTTATGAGGTCGGCGCGCCGCTCCGGCGTTATGAGCTCTATGCGGTCGTATTGCACGAGCTTGGATTTCTCCTTGTTGCTGAGCAGCAGCTTCTCGCAGAGCAGTATGGCCAGCGTGAGGGCAATGTTGGGGAGTAGCACCACGAGTGTGAATTGTGTGGAGCCAGCAGCCATAGCATTGACCACAGAAAGGCAGATTATGGAAAAGAGATAGGTCATTTCGCGCACCGGCATGGCATCGGTGCGGTAGCGCATGATGCTGAATATGCCGAACAGACCGATTCCGATTCCGATGCTCGTTTTGCCCTTGAGGTTGTCGAGCATGAAAATCATGTAGAACATCAGAAAGAAGATGGCAATACTGATGAGAATGAATGTGAAATAGAAGTCGCGCCTGTGGCTTTTGCGGAAATAAAGGAAGTGTATGATGGCCCACACAACTGCAGTGTTGAGTGCAAAGAGTGCCAGCATGTTGGCAAAGCTAACGTCGGAATTGGCAACGTCCATCAATATTTCGTTGAGATTTTCCATTTTGCTAAGATAGTTTATTTTTGAAATTTATGTTGCTTAATAATATTAAATTAACTGTTTTTGCTCGATTTTTGCGATAGCGCGAAGCCGTGGCTTGAAGCGGTTGTAGCGCACATGCGGATTGGTGAGAATGGTGCCTATGCAATATTTGCTGAAACCCATGGGCTTGATGCGCAATTGGCGCAGCATGGCAAGAATGGGCGAGGGAACGTTGCCGTCGCGTTTCAGCTCGATTATGGCGGTGTTGGTGAACGCGAAGTCGAGCCCTGTGGCTATGTTGTGAAAACGCAAGTCGGTGTCGATTGTGAGCCGTTCGGTCATGCCGCGGTTTACGAGGGTTATGCGGTTGAAGCGGTTTTCTATCTGCTCTATGAGCTCACCGGGGGCGTAATAGAGGTTTTGGGTCAGAAAATCATCGAATGCGCCGAAACGCAGCTCGTGGCCGGAGTGAAACGTGATGTCGTGTGGAGGATTGGTGGAGTCGAAACCTGTGATTGTGACACGCTGCTTGCGTGTGCGCTTATGGTTGTCTTTTGTCTTTATTTCAAGAAAATTGAGCTGCGATGAAACGTAAGAGCGTATGCGTAGCTTTTGACGGTCGGCGTGTCCGGCCTGATGGCGACGAAACATGTCGAGGTCGTCGGTGTCGAAATACACTGTGTAGTAGGGACTGATGCGTTTGCCGTCGGCCACGAGAATGCGGTAGTCGTCGTGTGCGAGCATGAGCAGCTGCCTCAATTTGTCGGTTGAAGTGACAAATTTAGTGTCGGTGCGGTTGAGCAGCTTCACTGCGTTCATTTCGCCAAGTGTGATTGGACTGAATTTCGAAACCAAGTTGTCCATTGTGCTGTGACGGCTCGTGTGGGTATTTGCTAATCAGTTACAAAAAACATGCACTTTGTTACAAAGCTGTGCGCTAATAGTGCGGAGATTATATAGCAAAGATAACAATTTATTTTTATCGGACAGCAATATTACAGCAATATTAAAATTTGATAAAACGTTACAAACATACTGCTTTTGGTTAATTTTATTATTTAAATATTTTGTTTTTTTTGTGATATTCTGATATGTTTTGCGCTAAACAAACGGAGAATTGGCTGAGAATAAAAATCACATGCTGGCTGTGTGGGCCGGCATGTGACGTGTGGGTGTGAGGGGAGAGGGTGTATTTGAAAAAATGATTATTTTTTGCGCCTAAGAGTGATAAAGCTATAAGCAAATGTGTTTTTCTCGTCGGGTTGGAAATCGGCTTGTTCGGTCACTTCCCATTCATCGGGGTTGATTGCCGGGAAAAATGTGTCGGCGCCAGAGAAGCGGGCGTTGATGCGCGTGAGGTGCAGAGTGTCGATTGCATCGATGACCGAGCGGTAGATGTTAGCACCGCCTATGAAGAAAATCTCATCGGTTTCATCGGATTTTTCGACAGCTTCGTCAATGCTGTGCGCCACAGTCACACCGTCGTGCTTGTAACTGGCATTGTGGGTCACGACAATGTTTTGCCGGCCGGGGAGCGGCCCTTTTGGGAAAGACTCAAACGTCTTGCGCCCCATGATGATGGGGTGACCCATGGTTATTGACTTGAAATGCTTCAGGTCGGCAGGCAGGTGACACAGCAAATCGCCGTTTTTGCCTATGGCCCAGTCGAGGTCAACGGCAACGATTGCAGATAGTTTTTTATTTGTTGTCATGCTGAAAAATGCGATTAAACCGACACTTCGCCTTTGATTGCCGGCCAGGGGTCGTAGCCTTCGAGGGTGAAGTCGCTGTATTGGAAATCGAAGATGCTCTTAACGTCGGGGTTGATAATCATTTTGGGCAGTGGGCGCGGTGTGCGCGACAGCTGCTCCTTGACTTGGGCAAAATGGTTGCGATAGATGTGCGCGTCGCCAAACGTGTGGACGAAATCGCCCGGCTTCAGCCCGGTGACTTGCGCCACCATCATGAGCAGCAGGGCATAGGAAGCGATGTTGAAAGGAACGCCGAGGAAAAGGTCGGCGCTGCGCTGATAGAGCTGCAAGCTCAAGCGGCCGTTTGCCACATAGAACTGAAACAGCGTGTGGCATGGCGGAAGCGCCATGCTGTTGACCTCGGCCACATTCCACGCGCTCACTATGAGCCGACGGGAGTTTGGGTTGGTTTTTATCTCTTTGACCACATTGGCTATCTGGTCGATAGTGCCGCCGTGATAGTCGGGCCAGCTGCGCCACTGGTGACCGTAGATTGGACCAAGCTCTCCGTTCTCGTCGGCCCACTCGTCCCAAATTCTGACCTTGTGCTCCTGAAGCCAATGTACATTGGTGTTGCCTTGCAGAAACCAAAGTAGCTCATAGATTATGCCTTTGAGAAACACTTTTTTGGTGGTCAGCAGAGGGAAACCGTCGTCGAGGTTAAACCGCATTTGGTAGCCAAACACACTTTTTGTGCCGGTGCCGGTGCGGTCGCCTTTGTCGGTGCCGTCGGTCATGACGTGCTGCAAGAGGTCGAGATATTGTTTCATTGCTCGTTTTTTTTGACGTTTCGGATTGTTTGTTTTGATTGACAAATTTAGTTGAAAAAACTTGAAACCGAAAATTGAAAAAACGGCAGCTGCAGAGCCGTTGGTTTGACGCTCTTGCAGTGGCAAAGACAAATTTACAAGTGCAAATGAAAGGGTGGCTGTAAGGCTTGGGCGCAGATGCGATAAAATCGTTGATTTTCATTGGTTGTTAATAACTTTTTCGGTGGCTTGTGAAAAAAGTTAAATTCAAATTTGTAAACTCGCAGTGAGATTAGCTAACTTTACACCGATTTATCGCGCACGTGTGTGAGCGAACATAAGAAAACAGGAGGAGAAAAAACAAAAAAGTCGATTGGCTATGGCATCTGAAGTATATCACATACCGGCACTTTTGAATGAGTGCATGGACGGCTTGAACATAAAACCAGACGGAACATACGTAGATGTTACGTTTGGCGGCGGTGGTCACAGCCGTGCCATAATGTCGCGGCTTGGCGAGCATGGGCGTCTGCTTAGTTTCGACCAAGACATAGATGCCTACCGCAACCGGATAGACGACAGCCGATTTACATTTGTACACGGCAATTTCGCCTTTCTGAGCAATTTCTTGCGTTTCTATGACGCCAGCAAGGTTGACGGAATACTGGCCGACCTTGGGGTGTCGTTTCACCACTTCGACGACAAAGACCGCGGGTTCTCGTTCAGATATGACGACGGAGTGCTCGACATGCGCATGAACCGCGAGGGGGGCATTGACGCACGCGGCGTGTTGGCAACCTATAGCGAGCAGCGGTTGGCCGATGTGCTCTACCTGTATGGCGAGCTGAAACAGTCGCGCCGCATGGCGGCTGCGATAGTGAAGGCGCGCGCGTCGCAGCCAATAGAAACAACAAAGCAACTTGTGGACTTGCTGAGACCCATGATAAGACCTGCCCAGGAGAAAAAAGAGCTGGCGCAGGTGTTTCAGGCACTGCGGATTGAGGTGAACCATGAGATAGACGTGCTGAAGCGTTTCCTGACACAGGCCCTGGCGGCATTGAAGCCGGGCGGACGGCTGGTGGTGATAACCTACCACTCGCTTGAGGACAGGCTTGTGAAAAACATGATGCGCAGCGGCAATGTGGAAGGCCGGGTTGACAAGGACTTCTTTGGCAGGGTGAACACGCCGTTCAGGCTTGTGAACAACAAAGTGATAGTGCCATCGGCCGAGGAAGTGGAGCGCAATCCACGCTCGCGAAGCGCAAAACTGCGCATAGCCGAGAAGAAAGACGAAGAAGAAAAGTAAGTAACGGAAGACGGTGATATGGCAACGAAGAAAGAAAAGATGTTCGGTTTGAACCCGCTGACGTTTTTGCAGCGGTTTCTGCAAGGGCGGTCATTCTTGACGCTGGGCTTTTTCCGTAAGTTTGGAGTGACCATAGTGTGCGTGACGCTTATGATGCTGGGCTACATAGCCCAAAAATATGAGGCGCAAAACAAATTGCAGGAAATGATGAACATGACCACCCAGCTTGACAATGCCAAGACCGACTGTGTGAACGCAAGCGCAAAATATAACTCGATGATAAGGGAGAGCCAGATGAAGGCGTTTATTGACACGATGCACATAGACCTCTCATCGCCGGAGAAGCCGCCCTATATCCTTAGTGACAAATGAAAAAGTCGAATAAGCAACATATTCTTTTACGCTCATGGTGGGTGATAGGTGCGATACTGCTGTTCTCGGCCAGCATAGTGCACGGACTTTTTGAAACCACCGTGGTGCAAGCCTCGAAGTGGAATATGAAGGCCGACAGTGTGCTCACGTTTGAGACACCCATAGAGCCGGAACGCGGCAAGATTTTGTCGGACAGCGGCACGGTGCTTGCCGCCAATCTCAATTTCTACACGGTGAGAATTGACTTTAACTCGGCAGGCATAAGAGACAGCGTGTTTCTGAAAAACTTGCCGGCACTTAGCGACAGCCTGCACGCATTCGACGACACTCGCACGGCAAAGCAATGGAGCGACCGACTCATGGACGGCTTTGCGATGAGGAAAGACCATGACCGCCGCGCACGTTCATTCCGCCTGTTCCGCAAACTCACACACGGACAGCTTGAGCGGCTGCGCACATTCCCATATTTCAAACTTGGCAAAAAGAAAAGCGGACTCTACACCGAGGACAACATGCAGCGAGTGAAGCCTTACGGCTCAATGGCATCGCGAAGCATAGGCACGGTGGGCGAGAGCGAGAGCCGCCGCGGTGTGCATGGACACTCCGGACTAGAGTCGGCACTCGACAGCTTCTTGTATGGCGTGCCGGGTGTGGCAAAACGAATACAGCTCAACTCAAGCATATCAAACTGGGTGAGCACGCCTGCCATCAACGGCTATGATGTGACCACCACCATAAACGTGCAGTTGCAAGACATCGTGGAGACCGAACTCTACAAGATGTGCCACGAAACGGAGTCGCGCTGGGCAACGGCGGTGCTCATGGAGGTGGCAACCGGTGAAATCAAGGCAATATCGAACCTTGAGTGGAACGACCGCGCGCAAGACTATGTGGAGGGCCGCAACAATGCAGTGCTCGGCTATGAGCCAGGCTCGGTGATGAAACCAATATCGATGATGGTGGCGCTTGAAGACGGCACGGTGAACAACATAGACCAGAAATGGGAGACTGGCCGCACTTGGCTGTATGAAGGCCGTGCCATCAACGACCCTCACGGAGGCGCAGCACTGTCGCCGAGAGAAATCATAGAAACGTCGTCGAACATAGGCATGTCGAAGATAATAACCAAGAAATATGGCTCAAATCCAGGCGGATTTTATGACCGACTGAAAGAAATGGGCTTCTTTGAGCCGTTTCACACCGGCATTGCCGGAGAGCAAGTGCCGCAGATACGCCGGCTCGGCAACACTCGCGCCGACCGCGTGGCACTGACACGTATGTGCTTCGGCTACTCAACGCTCATACCGCCGCTGTGCACGCTGGGCATGTATAACGCCATAGCCAACGACGGAAAATATGTGCGCCCGCACTTGGTGAAGAAATTCTCAAGAGCCGGTTGCCCCGACTCCATTGTGCCGATAACCTACATACGCCGCCAGGTGTGCTCGCCCGAAAACGCGCGCAAGCTGCGCATCATGCTGCACGATGTGGTGTGGGGCGACCACGGCACAGCCAGGCACTGGGTGAAGAGCGACTTGGTGGAGATAGCCGGCAAGACCGGCACGGCTTTCACGATACTCGACGGAAAATATACGCATCAGCGCCGCTTTGCGTTCTGCGGCTTTTTCCCATACGAGAAGCCCAAGTATTCGTGCATAGTGCTCATGCTTGGAGCCAATAGGGGTGCCGGCGCAAGCAGCGGTGTGGTGATGAAAAACATAGCCTTGCGCATGTATGCCCACGGACTGCTCAACAACAAGTCGAGCTACATAGCCGATGCCGACAGTGTGAAAACCAGGGCGACGTCGCCAACGCTATATGCAAGCGCCAACAAGGGCGCGCAGACAGCACTGCGCCAGGGTTTGCAGATGAGCCATGTGCGCACGTTCCGTTCGCCACAACGCGAGAAACACGGAGTGCCCGATGTGAGAGGTCTGTCGTTGAGGGAAGCAATAGCCGACCTTGAGAGAGAGGGACTTAACGTGCGGTTTTCGGGTGTGGGCTATGTGGCGCATCAAGACATGGCGCCAGGCTCGCCATTCAGAAAAGGACAAACAGTGCATTTGCAACTGAAATATTAGTGTGAAAAACAACAAAAAGAGAGATGGAAAAAAGATTAGAAGAACTGATTGCGGTGGTTAAGGTGACCCGTGTGGAGGGCACAACCCAAAAGATGGTGACCGACGTGGTGTGTGACTCACGCGCGGTGAAGCCAGGCGCAATGTTTGTGGCTGTGAAAGGCGTTGCCGTAGATGCCCACAAATTCATTCCCGATGTGGTGAAAGCCGGAGCGGGAGTGGTGGTGTGTGAAGAAATGCCGTCGCAGCTCGATGCGAATGTGACATACGTGCAAGTGCCCGACAGCACAATCGCACTTGCCCACTTGGCATCGCAATGGTTTGACAACCCCTCTGCAAAGTTGCACCTCGTGGGTGTGACAGGAACTAACGGAAAGACCACAACTGCCACGCTGCTCTATGAGATGGCGCGGCTCATGGGATATAAAGCCGGACTGCTCTCGACTGTGAAAAACATCGTTGACCGCACGGAATATCCAGCCAAGCAAACAACCCCAGACCACCTCACGCTCAACCGGCTGCTTCACGAAATGGTGGAGGCTGGGTGCGACTACGCATTTATGGAGGTGAGCTCGCATGCCTGCGTGCAGCACAGAATAGAGGGATTGCGCTTCAGCGGCGGCATATTCACCAACCTGACGCGCGATCATCTCGACTTCCACAAAACAATGGAGAACTATATAGCCGCAAAGAAGATGTTTTTTGACGGTCTGCCTGCCGACGCGTTTGCACTGGTAAATGCCGACGACAAGGTGGGCAGCGTGATGGTGCAGAGCACCAAGGCTCATGTATATACCTACTCGATGCGCACGATGGCAGATTTCAAGGGCGCTGTGCTCGAGGACAGGCTCGACGGCATGACCGTGGAATTTAACGGCCGTGAGCTTGAGGTGATGTTTACCGGCAGTTTCAATGCCTATAACCTGCTGTCGGTGTATGGGGCATCGTTGCTGCTCGGTTTCGACCCCGACGATGTGCTTGTGAAGATGAGCATGCTTGTGCCTGTGGCAGGACGTTTCCAGACATTTCGCTCGCCGCTTGGCTACACGGCCGTTGTGGATTATGCCCACACGCCCGACGCTCTGGTCAATGTGCTAAGCACGATAAAAGCGGTGCTCAACGGCAAAGGCCGCATAATAACCGTGTGCGGGTGCGGCGGAAACCGTGACAAGGGCAAGCGCCCAATCATGGCTAAAGAAGCCGCGTCGCGCAGCGACAAAGTGGTGATGACGAGCGATAACCCGCGATTTGAAAATCCGGAAGGAATACTTGATGAAATGGCGGCTGGACTGTCGGCAGAACTTCGCCGAAAAGTGCTGCGTATAACAGACCGCCGCGAAGCCATCAGAACAGCATGCAGCCTCGCGCAAAAGGGCGATGTGGTGCTTGTGGCAGGAAAGGGACACGAGACCTATCAGGAGATAGAGGGCGTGAAACATCATTTCGACGACCGCGAGGAATTGCAAAAGGAGTTTGAAGAAGAAAAACAATAACCAAAAATAAGAAAGATGTTATATCATTTATTTCATTATTTGCAGGAGTTTGATGTGCTGGGAGCGCGATTGTTTGACTACATCACGTTCAGAGCCGGGTTTGCGCTGATACTGTCGCTGTTCATAGCCATGGTGTTTGGCAAAAAAATCATTGAGCGTCTGCAGCTCATGCAGGTGGGCGAAATCGTGAGAAACCTCGGTCTTGAGGGGCAAATGCAGAAAAAAGGCACGCCCACAATGGGAGGCATCATAATCATAATTTCGATATTGGTTCCGTGCCTGCTGCTCGGCAAGCTGAACAACGTGTATATGCTGCTGATGATAGTTTCGACGATATGGCTCGGTGCGCTGGGCTTTGCCGACGACTATATAAAGGTGGTGCATCACGACAAGGAAGGCATGAAGGGCAAGTTCAAGATAGTGGGTCAGGTGGGCATAGGCTTGATAGTGGGCCTCACGATGTGCTTTAGCCCCGACGTGGTGATGAGTGACAACCATGAAACCGTGAGCCGCTCAAGCACAGAGCTTGTGGCCTCGGGTGGCCAGGCAACCCTGAAAACGGAAAAGTCAACACAAACCACGATACCGTTTGTGAAAAACAACAACTTTGACTATGCCTCGCTGACCAAATGCTTGGGCAAGCATGCCCAGACAGGCGGCTGGGTGGTGTTTGTGCTCGTGACCATATTTGTGGTGGCGGCAGTGAGCAACGGAGCAAACTTGACCGACGGACTCGACGGCTTGGCGACAGGCACCTCGGCCATAATAGGAGTGGCACTCGCCATAATGTGCTATCTGGGCGGAAATGTTATATACTCCACATATCTAAACATAATGTATATACCCGACAGCGCGGAACTCGTGGTGTTTGCCGCCGCATTTATAGGCGCCACGATAGGATTTTTGTGGTATAACTCATTTCCGGCGCAAGTGTTTATGGGCGACACCGGCAGCTTGTGCTTGGGCGGCATAATAGCAGTGTTTGCAATCTTGATACGCAAAGAGCTGCTGATACCAATCTTGTGCTTGATATTCTTTGTGGAAGACCTGTCGGTGATGATACAGGTGGCCTACTACAAATACACTAAGAAAAAGACCGGCGTGGGCCGACGCGTGTTTAAGATGACCCCAATACACCACCATTTCCAGGTGGAGGGCAACCCGATGAACGCGCTCATATCGCGCCCTCACAAGGCTGTGCCGGAGTCGAAAATAGTGATGAGATTTTTCATCGTTGCCATATTCTTGGCAGTAATTACATTTGTAACATTAAAAATCAGATAATAGGGTTATGAAGCGTATTGTTATAATCGGAGCTGGAGAGAGTGGCGTGGGAGCTGCCGTTCTTGCCAAGGTGAAAGGAATGGACGTGTGGCTGACCGATTCGGGCCATGTGGCTGACAAGTATAAGGCAATGCTTGAAAAATACAATATTGCCTGGGAAGAAGGACACCACACTGAGGAGAAGGTGCTTGCCGCCGACGAGATAATCAAAAGCCCGGGCGTGCCGCTCAATGTGCCAATCATAGAGAAGGCCGTGTCGAAAAACATTCCGATAATTTCGGAAATTGAGTTTGCCGGCCGTTACACCGACGCTAAAATGGTGTGCATCACCGGAAGCAACGGCAAGACGACGACAACTTTGCTGACATATCACATACTGAAAAAAGCCGGACTTGACGTGGGTCTTGCCGGCAACGTGGGAAGAAGTCTCGCCTATCAGGTGGCAACCACGCATCACGACGTGTATGTGATAGAGTTGAGCAGTTTCCAGCTCGACAACATGTATGAGTTTAAGGCCAATGTGGCTGTGATACTCAACATAACGCCCGACCACCTTGACCGCTACGACTACAAGATGGAGAATTATGTGGCTGCAAAATTCCGCATAATGCAAAACCAGACAAGCGACGACGCATTTATCTACTGGCAGGACGACCCAGTGGTGTCGGCACAGCTCAAGCAGGTGAAAACCGAGGCCAAAATATTGCCTTTCAGCAGCAACGATGAGGAAAACTGCGCCGCCTATGTGGAAAATGGCGTGGTGAAATTTGACGTTGACGGAAAATACTGGGAGATAGACCGCGACGAGCTTGCGCTTAAGGGTCTGCATAACCTGTATAACTCAATGGCTGCCGGTATCTCGGCAACATTGCTCGACATAAAGAACGAGGATATAAAACGCTCGCTTGCCGACTTTGAGGCTGTGGAGCACAGACTGGAATATGTGGGCACCGTGGAGGGCGTGAAATATATCAACGACTCCAAGGCCACCAACGTGAACGCCACATGGTATGCGCTTGAAAGCGTGAAAGAACCGGTGGTGCTGATACTGGGCGGCAAGGACAAAGGCAACGACTACAGCGAAATAGAGCCTTTTGTGAAGCAAAAGGTGAAATCCATTGTGTGCCTGGGTGTTGACAACACCAAGCTTCACAAGTTTTTTGACGGCAAGGTGCCAGTGGTGGAGGACGCACGAAGCATGAAGGAGTGCGTTGCCAAGTGCCACGCGCTTGCCAAGGACGGCTACACGGTGCTGCTGTCGCCATGCTGCGCAAGTTTCGACTTGTTTAAGAACATGGCCGACCGCGGCAACCAGTTTAAGCAGTGTGTGCGAGACTTAAAGTGAGAATATAGGCACAGAAATGTCGGGAAAAGGTAACAAATATGATGAAATGGCGTGCAAGTATGGCGACCCATGGATTTGGGGCATATACTTGACGCTTATAATACTGTCGATAATCGAGTCGTACTCGGCATCGAGCCGCGAGGTGGCCACATCGGGCGTGTATCTGCCCATGATGAAGCAGGCATTTTTCCTGCTCGTGGGTTTTGGCCTGATGTATGGCATCTACAAGGTGGATTACAACAACAAGGTGCTGATGAGCATATTGATTATGGGACTTGGCGTGATAACGCTTGCCTCGCTTGTGTGGCTGCAGGTGGCCGGTATGGACATTAACGGCGCAAAGCGTGCCATTAATTTGGTTTTCATAACGTTTCAGCCGTCGGAGCTTGCCAAGCTGTCGATAGTGACGCTGCTCGCATGGGTCTATTCAAAGACGCAAATCAGCATGGACGTGAGTTGGGGTGGTCTGCTGATGTCGGTGCTCATAATGGCTGTTTTCTCGGCGTTTCTGATACGAGGCGGCTTGACCAACACGCTGCTGTTTATGTCAATCAGCGCCACAATGATGGTGCTGTGTGGCACTCGCTGGAAGAAGATAGGCGTGCTGATAGTCATATTTGTGGTGCTCGTGCTGCTGTTTTTGGTTATAAAACAGAGCGGTGACGAGAAG
This sequence comes from uncultured Muribaculaceae bacterium, assembly GCA_934636465.1. Classification (GTDB taxonomy): domain Bacteria; phylum Bacteroidota; class Bacteroidia; order Bacteroidales; family Muribaculaceae; genus Sodaliphilus. The sequence continues at coordinate 12,998 of CAKUAR010000007.1, read as the reverse complement.
ATGAAAAACATGGCACGCTCTGGAGGCGAGACCGAGCTTGTGGAGCAGGAAGCCGGCGGCAACAAAGCCCAGCCGATGCGAAGCGGAACGTGGAAAAGCCGCATCAACGACTGGCTTGACAACGACTCGCTGGTATATCGCCCCATAACGAGCGACAACCAACAGAAGATGTTCTCTCGCATAGCCCAGGCCCATGGCGGCGTGTATGGCGTGGGCATAGGCAACTCTCGCGAGTGCAGCCGTCTGCCGCTTGCATTCTCTGACTACATATTCTCGATAATTGTGGAGGAGACAGGAATGATAGGCGGAGTGGTGGTGATGATACTCTACCTGTGGCTGCTGGCGCGTGCGCTGATGATTGTGAGGCGGCGAAGCCACCGTGTGCTGCCGTCGCTGCTGATAATAGGCGTGGCGTGCATGATAGTGTTTCAGGCATTGTTTCACATGGCAATCAACGTGGGCGTGTTCCCGGTGTCGGGACAGCCGTTGCCTATGATTTCAAAAGGAGGAACTTCAATTCTCGTGACAAGCATGGCGTTTGGCATAATGCTCAGTGTGAGCCGCACGCTTGCCCGTCAGGAGAACAAGAACATAAAAACAGATAAGGAGCGCGAAGCTGAAGAAAAGCAGAACGCCGAACAAAAGGTAAATGAATCATTAAAAAATGAGTGGAAATAAATTGAACTTTCTTGTGAGTGGTGGCGGCACTGGCGGACACATATTCCCGGCGCTGTCGATAGCAAATGAAATCAGACGCAGAATGCCTGATGCCAACATATTGTTTGTAGGAGCCGAGGGACGCATGGAAATGGAACGCGTGCCAGCTGCAGGATATGAAATCAAGGGTTTGCCGGTGGCCGGATTTGACCGCCGCCATCTGCTCAAAAACGTGAAGGTGGTTTGCAAGCTCGTTAAGAGCCTCATGCTCGCCAAAAAGATATTGAAGGATTTTAAGCCCGACATAGCAATAGGCGTGGGCGGCTATGCAAGCGGCCCTATGCTGAAGGAAGCACAGAAGCATGGCATTCCCACACTGCTGCAAGAGCAGAACTCCTATGCCGGCGTGACAAACAAGCTGCTTGCCGCCAAGGCCGACTGCATTTGTGTGGCATACGAAGGAATGGAGCGGTTTTTCCCAAAAGACAAGATTGTGATGACCGGAAACCCAGTGCGCCGCAATTTGCTTGAGTGCACTGCCACCGAGGAAGAGGCACGCAAGGCGTTTGGGCTCGACCCCGAAAAGAAAACCATATTGGTGATAGGTGGAAGTCTGGGCGCTCGCACGGTGAACGACAGCATAATAGGCGGACTTGGAAAAATTGCCGCCGAGGCAGGAGTACAGGTGATTTGGCAGTCGGGCAAAAACTATGACGAGCGTTGCCGCGAGGCCCTGAAGCAGTCGGGTGCGACCAACGTGGTGCAAATGGCGTTTGTTAACAACATGGATATGGCATATCGTGCCGCCGACCTTGTGGTGTCGCGCGCCGGAGCCAGCTCAATCTCGGAGCTTCAGTTGCTGGGCAAACCATCGATACTTGTGCCGTCGCCAAACGTGGCCGAAGACCACCAGACCAAAAACGCGCTTGCCCTCGTCAACAAGCAGGCTGCGCTACTGGTGAAAGACGTGGAGGCTGGCGACAAGCTGGTAGATGCCATGCTTGCCACCGTCAATCAGCCGGAACTGCTCGCTTCGCTTGGTGCAAATGTGCAGAAAATGGCTTTGCGCGACGCTGCGGAGCACATAGTGGACCACGTGATGCAACTCGTGGAAAAGAAGAAATAACAGTAAAAACACAAAAAAGAGAGTTAATTATGAAAGATTTCAAATCGCTATATTTCGTGGGCGCAGGCGGCATAGGCATGGCTGCCCTGGAACGTTATTTCCTTGCCAAAGGCAAAAATGTGGCAGGATATGACCGCACATCTACCGACTTGACAACAGCCCTTGAAAAGGAGGGTGTGGAGATAACATTTGAGGACGATGCCGACAAAATTCCGGCTTATTGCCGCGACAAGAACACCACGCTTGTGGTATATACGCCGGCAATTCCCACCACGCAACCCATATTGAAGTATTTTATCGACAACGGATTTGAAGTGGTGAAGCGCGCCAAGCTGCTTGGAGTGGTGACAGAGCACTCCAAGGGATTGTGCTTCTCGGGCACGCACGGCAAGACCACCACATCGAGCATGTGTGCCCACATACTCGAAACGGCCTGTGTGGGCTGCAACGCCTTTTTGGGCGGTGTGCTGCGCAACTACAACAGCAATTTCCTGTTGTCGTCAACAAGCCCTTACTCGGTGATAGAGGCCGACGAGTTTGACCGCTCATTCCATCACCTGACCCCATATATAGCCGTGGTGACCGCAACCGACCCCGACCACCTCGACATATATGGCAATTATGAAAATTATCTTGAGAGCTTTGCTCACTTCACAGAGCTTATACGTCCCGATGGCACTCTCTTGATACACACAGGGTTGAAACTGAAACCTCGCGTGGCAGAGGGCGTGAAAACGTTCACTTACTCGCGCAACGACGGCGACTATCATGCCCAAAACATCAGAAAAGGCGACGGAGAAATCGAGTTTGACTTCGTTACACCCGACGGCATAGTGCCCGACATAAAGCTCGGAGTGCCGGTTGACATCAACATAGAAAACGCTGTGGCAGCAATGGCCGTGTGCCACATGATAGGCGTAGATGCCGATGCCATGCGCACCGCCATAGGCACATTTATGGGCGCGAAACGCCGCTTTGAGTTCTGGCTGAAGCAGCCGCTGCCTGGCGGCCATGTGGTGATTGACGACTACGCTCACCACCCAAATGAAATAAAGGCGAGCATAAAGTCGGTGAAAGACCTGTATGCCGGCCGCAAGTTGTCAGTAATTTTCCAGCCGCACCTCTACACTCGCACACGCGACTTCGCCAACGAGTTTGCCGAGGCATTGTCGCTGGCCGACGAGGTGTATCTGCTGCCGATATATCCGGCACGCGAGGCACCCATACCGGGAGTGACAACCCAAATCATTTATGACAAGGTGACGAGCAAGGTGAAGAAAAACTTCGCCTCTAAAGAAGATTTGCTAAAGTCTTTGCAATCACTTAAATTTGAAGTGCTGTTGACGGTGGGTGCCGGCGACATAGTGAACCTGCTGCCACAAATTTGTGAAGAAGTACAGAAACAGAAATAATGCTTAAGCACATAGTTCAATATTCCATAATAGGCGTGTTGGCCGGACTGCTCCTGTGGGGCATGTTCTGGGCTCGCGGCAAGGCTGGCGATGAGATGTGCACCCAAGTGGAGGTGGACATTCCCAATGCCGGAAGCATAACGTTTGTTACGCGAGACGGAATATTAAACGAGCTGCGCAACCGCAATGTGCACCTGGTGGGCGAGCCCATGCGCAACATCAACACCGACAAGGTGGAGGCTGCGCTACACGATTCGGAATATTTGGAGAACGTGGATTGCTACAAGGCGCAAAACGGCAAGGTGGTGATAAGCGCCACGCAGCTTGTGCCGGTGCTGAGGGTGTTTGACGGCGGAGCGTCGTATTATGTTAATGCCAGAGGCAAGCGAATGTCGGCCACGGCGAGTTATCATGCCGATGTGCCCATTGTGGAGGGTCACTTCACAAAGGACTTCACGCCAATGCGCATTTTGCCTATCGTTGACTATGTGAACAGCGACCAGGTGCTGCGCTCGCTTGTGTCAATGTATTGCATAAAGGATACCAACGACATTTTTGTGGTGCCCACCATAAAAGGGCATGTAGTGAACATTGGCAATGCCGACAACTATGTGAATAAGTTCAAAAAACTGCTGCTGTTTTATCGCAAGGTTATGCCGGTGAAAGGGTGGTTGACCTACGACACGGTGTCGGTGAAATGGGAGCACCAGGTGGTTGCCACCAAGCGCGTGAGGGCAGTGGCGCAAGAAGACGCCTACGATGCCTCGCTCGACGAGCCTATGGCCGACATTCAGACCATGAGTGTGGGCGACGTGAACCAGACGCTTGCCGTGAAGAAAGACGACAAGCCTGGTGAGGCCAAGAAAGCCGCTGCCGACGACGAGCTGCAAGCACCAAAGAAAAAGCCGGTGGAGGAGAAGGCCGACAAAAAAGAAAAGTCTGCTGCTGACAATGGCAAGAAAAAAGATGCGGGCAATGTGAAAAAGGAGACGGCAAAAAAAGCAGATGCTAAAAAGAGCGCTGACACCAAGCAAAAGCCTAAGGCCGGCGCCAAGAAGCAGAAAGACGAGAAATCGGGCAAAGGTGCTAAAGATAAAACAACTACTAAAAAGAAATAATTAAAACAAGACAAAATACCTTCATAGTTATGGGAAAGAACCAATATATAGTTGCATTTGAGATTGGCAGCTCCAAGATAGTGGGTGCCATAGCCGAAAAAACAGCGGCAGGAGTGCAAGTGAGATGCCTGGAAAGAGAGAAGCTGTCGAATTGCGTGCGCTACGGCGGCATACAAAATCCAGACATGGTGAAGAGCAGCATTAACCGCATAATCACTCGTTTGGAAAATGCGATTGACGGTGTGATAAAGAAAGTGTATGTGGGTGTGTCTGGACGCTCGGTGCACTCGGTGGAAGTTGAGTCGGAGCACGGCATCGACTCTTCGCGCCCAATAACCGAGGACATGATTAAGAGCTATATCAGGGAGATGACCAAAAACCCGCAAAAGGGCTATGAGATTATAGACATAGTGCCGCGCGTAATCAAGGTTGACAACAAGGAGACCACAAACCCTGTGGGGCAATTCGGCTCGAAAATCAGTATCAGTGTCAACCTGATTGTGGCCAAAGACATGGTGAAGCAGAACCTTGACCGCTCAATAGGCATGCTCAACAAGGAGTATGTTATAACTCCGCTCGCTGTGGCAAAAGAAGTGCTCACGGAGTCGGAGAGGTCGCTGGGGTGCATGCTGGTGGATATGGGCGCAGAAACCACCACGGTGTCAATCTACAAAAACAATGCGCTGTGCTATCTCAACACACTGCCGCTTGGCGGACTCAATTTGACCAAAGACATAGCCATGGGCTTGAGCGTGGTGGAAGATGAGGCAGAGAGCATAAAGCTCAACCTTAACAGCCCGCTTGACCCCAATGCCGACAACATAGAGGTGGGTGGAGTGAAATCGACCGATGCGGCCTCATTTATCTCGGCAAGAATGGGCGAGATAATAGCCAACATCAATGAGCAGGTGGCATACGCCAAGCTCTCCACGCTCGATGTGAAGAGCATAGTGATAGTGGGTGGCGGTGCGCAGCTCAAGGGACTGCCCGAAAAGATGGAAGAAGACTTGAAGGTGAAGGTGCGTCGTGGCGACTATCCGATTGACGTGGAGATAACCGATCACCACGTTAACCGCCCGGAATATATAGAAATTTTCTCGTTGCTTTCACGCTCGGCCAAACGCATGGAAGCTGGCGAGAGTTGTGTGGAGCGCATGGAATATGTAGATGGTCCCGTGTTTGGTGGAGAGCCTGCACCAGAACCGACTCCTACGCCAGCTCCTGCGCCAAAGGCAGAAGAAAACAACGCCGGTGCAAAGAAGAAAAAAAGCGGTTTCTTTGACAAACTGCTAAAAAGAGCCAGCGTGCTCCTTGATGAGAATGACGCAGATGGCGAGAAATGACCTAAAAACTGAAGTGAAACGGAAAAAAGCTTAAGATATGGAAGAACATCAAGATGACATAATGAACGGCATAGCCGATAACTCTGGATTTGTGGAGGATAATGTGGAAAAGAAAAAGACACCTGTACTCATAAAGGTTGTGGGCGTGGGCGGTGGCGGTGACAACGCCGTGAACCACATGTACTCGCAAAACATAGAGGGTGTGTCGTTTGTGGTTGCCAATACTGACCGCCAGGCCCTTAACAACTCGCCTGTGCCAAACCGCCTGTTGCTTGGCCCTAACACTTGTGAAGGACTTGGAGCTGGCAACGACCCCGATGTGGCAAAGAAAGCCGCCGAGGAGAGCGCAGATGAAATAGCGGCTCTGTTTAACGATGAGACAAAAATGGTGTTTGTCACTGCCGGAATGGGTGGTGGCACCGGAACTGGTGCAGCACCTATAGTGGCTCGCATAGCAAGAGAGTGCGGCATGCTGACGATAGGCATTGTGACCATACCATTCCTGTTTGAGGGACAAAAGAAGATATTGAAGGCATTGGCTGGCGCTGACGAAATGGGCAAATATGTAGATGCTCTGCTCGTAATCAACAACCAACGCCTGACGGAGATATATCCAGACCTGGATTTCGTGAACGCATTCGGCAAGGCCGACGACACGCTGTCGGTAGCAGCACGCAGCATTTCAGACCTGATTATAGCCAATGGCACGATGAACCTTGACTTCAGAGACGTGAACACCACACTGCGCAATGGAGGCGTGGCAATCATCAGCACTGGTTATGGCGAGGGTGAGCACCGTGTGACCAAGGCAATAGAAGACGCTCTGGAGTCACCGCTGCTGAAAAACCGCGACGTGTATGGCTCGAAACGCATATTGGTGAACGTGTATATCAACCCGAAGGCAAAAAATCCGTTCAAGACGGAGGAAGTCAAGGAGTTACAGGCGTTTACGTCAAATTGCAGCACCGATGTAGATGTGATTACCGGTTGGGTGTATGACGAGACTCTTGAGGACCGCGTGAAAATCACGATACTTGCCGCTGGTTTTGATGCCTCGATAAACGACGAGAGCTTGGCACAGCCCAAGAGAAGCACACAATCGCAGGTGGCTGAGGTGAAGAAAGCCGCACCAGCCCCAGAGCCAGATCCGCGCAAGCGCCTTATGGACGAGTATGGAGCAAAAGCCATAATAGACCAAGACTCGGAGCGTGCAAAGGCTCGCTATGTGGTGCTGCGACTCGACGACATGGACAATGACGAGATAATAGACATGCTGTGGAGCACGCCCACATTTAAGCGTAAACCGGAGTTTTTGTCAGCAATCAAGGCAAAACAAAACGAGCCCAAGACCAAGGCTCCGCGCCACGAAGAGCCTAAGAAGGGCAAGCAGGGCACAATCAACTTTGGCTCAATGATGGGTTGAAGTTGAAAATTAGTGAATTATTGTGTAATTTTGCGGCGTAAAAAACAAAAAGGAAGCCGTGAGCAACTTCTGGCAAAAAAAGGAAAGACTATGAGTATATTTGAAACTGTCAATGCCGGCATTAAATCGGCTATGCTTGCACGTGACAAGCAGCGTCTGGAAGCGCTGCAACTTATCAAAGCCGCTTTTCTGATAGTCAAAACCGCTCCCGAGAGCAAGGGCGAGGTGACCGACGAGGCTGCCATCAAGACACTTGTGCGTCTGCATAAGCAGCATGTGGAAACCGCTGAACTGTTTGCTCAAAACAACCGTAATGACCTTGCGGAGCAAGAACGTTTTCAGGCAGGCGTGATTGCCGAGTTTTTGCCAAAACCTCTCACTCCAGAGGAGTTGACTGCCGCCGTGCGCGACATAATAGCCAAGACTGGAGCAACGTCGATGAAAGACATGGGCAAGGTGATGGGCATGGCCACAAAGCAGCTTGCCGGCAAGGCCGACGGAAAATCAATCTCGGCAAAGGTGAAAGAATTGCTCGCCTAAAAGGAAATAACAACGAAATTAAGTTTAATGACACAATCATAGAGTATGCTTACATTACAATTAATCAACGAGAACCCCGAAGACGTGATTCGCCGCCTCGCCGTGAAGCAATTTGACGGCCGCGAGCCAATCATGCGTGTTGTGGAGCTTGACAGGGAGCGCCGCTCGGCACAAAAACAACGTGACGACAACGCTGCCCAACTCAACAAGCTCGCCGCTCAGATAGGTGCTCTCATGAAGCAGGGAAAGAAAGACGAAGCCGCTGCCGTGAAAGACGAAGTGGCCGCTCTGAAAGCGACAAACAAGGAGATTGACGATAACCTCAAGAAGGTAGAGGACGAGATAACCAACATTCTTCTCTCGGTGCCAAACGTGCCATACGCAGGCGTGCCAGAGGGAAAAACCGCTGCTGACAACGTGGTGGAGAAGACTGGTGGCCCAGACGTGAAGCTGCCAGAAGACGCCCTGCCACACTGGGAGCTGGCCAAGAAATATAACATCATCGACTTTGACCTGGGTGTGAAAATCACTGGCGCAGGTTTCCCTGTGTATGTGGGCAAGGGTGCACGCTTGCAGCGCGCCCTCATTCAGTTCTTCCTCGACGAGGCCGGCAAGGCTGGCTACACCGAGATAGAGCCGCCATACGTGGTGAACGAGGCTTCGGGTCTTGGCACAGGCCAACTGCCCGACAAGGAAGGCCAGATGTATCACTGCGAGGTTGACAACTTCTATTTGATTCCTACGGCTGAGGTGCCTGTGACTAACATATTTCGCGGTGAAATCATTCCGCAGGAGGAGTTGCCTAAGAAGTGCTGCGCATATAGCGCATGCTTCCGTCGCGAGGCAGGCTCTTATGGCAAGGACGTGCGCGGTTTGAACCGTCTGCACCAGTTCGACAAGGTGGAAATCGTGCGTATCGAGAAGCCGGAGAACTCTTATGCCGCACTTGAGGAAATGAAAAATCATGTGCAAGGCTTGCTCGAAAAGCTGGAATTGCCTTGGCACATATTGCGCCTGTGTGGCGGTGACATGAGCTTCACATCGGCCATCACATTCGACTTTGAGGTGTGGTCGGCTGCCCAGAAACGCTGGTTGGAGGTTAGCTCGGTGTCGAACTTCGAGACATATCAGGCCAACCGCTTGAAGTGCCGCTACCGCGGCGACGACAAGAAGCCGCACCTGGTGCACACGCTCAACGGCTCGGCTCTGGCATTGCCACGCATTGTGGCCGCTCTGCTTGAGAACAACCAAACTCCAGAGGGCATAGTGATTCCAGAGGCTTTGCGCCCATACACGCATTTCGACATCATCGACTAAACACAGTGTGAGAACATAATAGTGCAAAAAAACTGGGGCCGCGCCATCAAGGCGTGGCTCCAACTGTTTTGTGTGGCAGAAATCTAATGGGAAAATTGGGCATGTAAGTGGAATTTTCTTTATAACTTTGCACGATATTAGATAATTAGGCTCGTGACAGAGCTTTTGCGCAAAAAAACATAACGTTATGAATGTTTCATATAAATGGTTGAAGGAGTATCTCGACTTTGAACTGACTCCACAAGAAGTGAGCGACGCGCTCACATCGCTCGGCTTGGAGGTTGACGCCATTGAGGAGGTGGAAACCATCAAGGGAGGTCTGAAAGGTCTCGTGGTGGGCAAGGTGCTGACTTGTGAGGCGCACCCCAACAGCGACCACCTGCATGTGACCACCGTGGACTTGGGCAACGGAGAAGCTCCGGCACAAATAGTGTGCGGCGCAGCCAACGTGGCCGCCGGCGAGAAAGTGATTGTTGCCACTCTGGGCACAAAACTATATGACGGAGACGAGGAATTCACTATAAAGAAATCGAAACTGCGCGGCGTGGAATCGTATGGCATGATTTGCGCCGAAGACGAGATAGGCGTGGGTACTGACCACGCAGGCATAATAGTGCTGCCAGAAGATGCCAAGGTGGGAACACCTGCCGCCGAATACTACGGCGTGGAGAGCGACTGGCTGATAGAGGTGGACTTGACACCAAACCGCATAGACGGCGCTTCGCACTATGGTGTGGCACGCGACTTGGCTGCATGGCTGGTGCGCCACGGCAAGACCGCCAACCTGCACCGCCCGAGCGTAGATGCCTTCAAGACCGACCGCCCCGACGGAGCAATCAGCGTGACCGTGGAGAACGCCGAGGCTTGTCCGCGCTATTGCGGCGTGACGATACGCAACGTGAAGGTGAAGGAAAGCCCGAAATGGCTCAAGGACTATTTGAGCGCAGCCGGACAACGCCCAATCAACAACATAGTGGATATAACCAACTATATTTTGCTTGGCACTGGCCAACCGCTGCACTGCTTTGACCTGAACAAGGTGAAAGGCGGTCATGTGGTGGTGAAGACGGTGACTCCTGGCACCAAGTTTGTGACACTCGACGGTGTGGAGCGCGCACTCACTGACCGTGACTTGATGATTTGCAACGACGAGGAGCCAATGTGCATAGCCGGTGTGTTTGGCGGCTTGGATTCGGGCGTGAAAGACGAGACAACCGACGTGTTCATAGAGTCTGCTTATTTCCACCCGACATGGATTCGCAAGAGCGCACGCCGTTTTGGCCTGAACACCGACGCGTCATTCAGATTTGAGCGCGGCATCGACCCCAACGACACGATATATAACTTGAAACTTGCCGCTCTGATGGTGAAAGAGCTTGCCGGAGGCGAGATTTGCGGCGATATAGTAGATGTGAAGGCTCACGACTTCCCGGGTTTCCCTGTGGAGCTCCGCTACGACTATGTGCACAACCTGATAGGCAAAGAAATAGGCAAGGACATGATAAAGAGCATCGTCAAGAGCCTTGAAATGCAGATTGTGGCCGAGGACGACGAAAAACTCAACCTCGTGGTGCCAACTTACAGGGTAGATGTGCAAAGACCATGCGATGTGGTGGAGGACATATTGCGCGTGTATGGCTACAACAACGTGGAATTTACCAACGAGGTGCACAGCAGCTTGTCGAACTGCGGTGAGGTTGACTTCCGCGACGACATGCAGGAGCTTGTGTCGAACCAGCTCACATCGCGCGGCTTCAATGAGATAATGAACAACTCGCTCACAGCGGCATCTAACTACACCGGGCTTGAGAGCCTTCCGGAGGACCACTGCGTGCACTTGATGAACCCACTTAGCTCTGACCTTAATGTGATGAGGCAGACACTGCTGTTTGGCGGTCTGGAGAGCATAGTGCGCAACGTGAACCACAAGAACGCCAACTTGAAATTCTATGAGTTTGGCAATGTGTATGAGTTCAATCCTGCTGCCGACAACACCGAAGTGGCACTTGCCCCCTACACCGAGCACAACGTGCTGGGCATGTGGCTCACAGGCAAAAACCATGAGCAAAGCTGGGTGGAGAAAGAGCGCGCCATGAGCGTGTATGACCTGAAAGCCGACATGGAAAACGCCTTGAGGAGAATAGGCGTTGACGTGCGCGACTTGAAGCAAGAGCAGCTGGCCAACGAGATGTTTGAGGCTGCACTCACCTACACCACACGCGGCGGCAAGATGATTGCCGTGATTGGCGAGGTGGACAGCGACTTGCTGAAGAAACACGATGTGGACCAGCCTGTGAGTTTCGCTCAAGTCAACTGGACTGAAGCATGCCGTCTGGCGTCGAAGAAAGACGTGAAATATGCCGATTTGGCAAAGACGCTGCCAGTGCGCCGCGACTTGGCTCTGCTCGTTGACCGCACGGTGACCTACGCCGACATTGAGAAGGTGGTGGAGCAAAGCGAGAAACACTATCTGAAAGGCGTTAACCTGTTTGACGTGTATGAGGGCAAGAACCTTGAGGCCGGCAAGAAGTCGTATGCAATATCAATAACGCTGCAAGACGACAACAAGACAATGCAGGACAAGCAGATTGAGGCAATCATGAAGAAGATTGTGACAAACCTCGAAAAGCAGGTGGGCGCAAAACTCCGCTAAACAAAGAAAAACAATAAAACAAAAAACATAAAATTATAAATAGAAATTTATGGGAAGAGCGTTTGAATATCGCAAAGCAAGGAAATTGAAACGTTGGGGCAACATGTCGCGCACATTTACCCGCATAGGCAAGGAAATCACCATAGCCGTTAAGGCCGGTGGCTCTGATTTGTCGGGCAACTCGCGTCTGCGTGCATTGATAGCCAATGCCAAGGCCGCCAACATGCCAAAGGACACCATCGACCGTGCCATCAAGAAGGCTTCGGAGAAGGACGCAAGCGACTACAAGGAAGTGATTTATGAGGGATTTGGTCCTCACGGAATTGCCATTTTGGTTGAGACTGCCACTGACAACACAACCCGCACAGTGGCCAACTTGAGAAACTACTTCAACAAAAAGGGCGGTTCGCTCGGCAATTCTGGCTCGGTGGCGTTCATGTTCTCGCACAAGTGCTATTTCCACGTGAAGCCGAAAGACGGCGTTACGCTTGAGGATTTGGAGCTTGAACTCATTGATCTTGGTGCAGAAGATTTCGACCAGGACGAAGAAGAAATGGTGATTTCTGGCGCATTTGAGGCCAACAGTGATATTCAAAAGTATCTTGAGGACAATGGCTTTGAAATCAACAGCAGCGAGTTTGTGTATGAGCCAGCTACCTACAAGACACTTGGCGCCGAGGAGCGTGAGGAGGTAAATGCTCTTATCGAAGTGCTTGAGGAAGATGAGGACGTGCAAAACGTGTTCACCGACATGCAAGACGAAGACGAGGAGTAATCTCGCCATCGCTCTAAAAGGATATTGAAAACAGAGTGCCGCAACCACTAAAGGCTGCGGCACTCTTGTTTTTTGCGTTATGTGTAAGTGCAATTTTTACTTGCCGGACGGCGCAAGAGCCTCAATGGTGCAAGCTATGGGCAGCTGCTTGACGCTGGTGTAGGTGCGGCCAAAGCGGTCGGTCACTTTCACCGTTATTTTGCCGTTTGGCTTGCTTGCCACTGCGCTAAACATGTGGGTGTTGGCCCGGGTGGCGTTGCCGCCGCCATACGACCCTTTTTTCTTAAACATGGGAATGTCATAGCTCATGGTGGCGCAAGGGTCTTCGCACTTGATGCGCTTCACCGGGAGTTCGCGTCCGACCTCAAAAATGCGCACCTTTCAAGCCGAAGGCTTCACACTGAAAATATGAAACTGATTTTTCATAGTTGAAGTTTGTTAAAACATTGAATTCTGATGCAAAATTAGCAGAATAACTCATTGTTTCGCTAATGCTGAATTAACATATTGATGAATATTAGGGTTTTGCATGGGAGGGTGTGGCATAAAATTGCTATATTATACATTCAAAATGGAAGTGCAAAACTTGTGGGTGAAAATAATATGAAAAACACCGCAGGTTTGCCTAACGGCT
>CAKUAR010000006.1 GCA_934636465.1 uncultured Muribaculaceae bacterium | reverse complement strand
GAACGGATTCTTGACTCCGATTGAAGTGATTTCGAAACATTCAACTTAATTTTGCACTTGCTTCTGGAATCCGCCCAGTTTGTGCTAAAAGTTAAAATGTTGAAAAAGCTGGGCATGACTTTTATCCGAAGATGATTTTTGTGTATTTTTGAAGAAAATATGGCCAGTTTCATGATGGGTTACTGGCTGAAGTGTTGACTAAAGAATGAGGAGGCAGGCGCAGTGGCTCTGGCAGAGCTGAACGGCTGTTTCTCCAAACGAAAAATTAATTCGCTGTGCTCAAGAAAACGAGAACTGTTTTGGCAGCGATATGCTTTGTGCTTATCACGCTGCTTTTCCTTGACTTCACCGGCACGCTGCACGCGTGGTTAGGGTGGGTGGCAAAAATCCAGTTTTTGCCGGCCTTAATGGCGTTGAACTTTGTGGTGGTGGCTTGCCTGGTGGTTTTGACACTGATGTTTGGCCGTGTGTATTGCTCTGTGATATGCCCGCTTGGCGTGATGCAAGACGTGGTGTCGCATGTGAGTGGTTGCCGCAAGAAGAAAAAACACCATTTCAGCTATTCGCCTGCTAAAAACTGGCTGCGTTATGGTTTCCTGCTGATTTTTGTGGTGGCATTTGTGGCCGGCGCAGGGTCGGTGGTGGCATTGCTTGCCCCTTACAGCAGCTATGGCCGCATAGCCCAAAACCTGCTGCAACCGGTGTGGATTGGCGCAAACAATGTGCTTGCATATCTTGCAGAACGGCTTGACTCCTACGCTTTCTATTCTCGCGACATCTGGATAAGAAGCATATCGACCTTTGCGATAGCTGCCGCCACACTCGTGGTGGTGGGCGTGCTCGCTTGGCGCAACGGCCGCACTTACTGCAACACGGTGTGCCCGGTGGGAACGGTGCTCGGTTTCTTGTCGCGCTTCTCGTGGCTAAAGGTGAGGTTTGACGGCGACAAATGTCGCAGTTGCGGCATGTGCAGCCGCACGTGCAAGGCCTCGTGCATAGATTTTAAGAGCAAGACGGTGGATTACAGCCGCTGCGTGACGTGCGGCGACTGCTTGGAGCAGTGCAAGTTTGGCGCATTGCGCTATGGCGCAGCCAATAAAGCGGACAAGACTGCAGCCGGTGACAACGGTGGCGGTGACACTCCAGACAGCTCACGCAGAGCTGCTATGCTTGGAGCGGTGGCACTTGCCACCACAGCAGTGATGTCGCAAACAAAAAAGAAGGTTGACGGCGGACTTGCCGCCATAGAGGACAAGGTGGTGCCTGTGCGTCAGACTCCGATAGTGCCGCCTGGAGCTGTGTCGGCTGCTCACATGGCCAAGCACTGCACGGCATGCCAGCTGTGTGTGGCAGTGTGTCCCAACGACGTGTTGCGTCCATCTGACGACCCATTGAAACTTATGCAACCCACGATGAGCTATGAGCGCGGCTATTGCCGCCCAGAGTGCACCAAGTGCTCGGAGGTGTGCCCGGCAGGCGCCATATTGCCTATCACGAGAGCCGAGAAGTCGTCGGTGCAGATAGGCCATGCCGTGTGGGTGAAGAAAAACTGCATTCCGCTGACCGACGGAGTGGCTTGCGGCAACTGTGCAAAGCACTGCCCTGTGTGGGCCATAATCATGGTGCCTATGCAGAAAGGCGACGGAATAGTGCGTGTTCCATCGGTGAATGTGGAGCGCTGCATAGGGTGCGGCACTTGCGAGAACCTGTGTCCGGCACGTCCGCTGAGCGCGATATATGTGGAGGGCAATGAGGTACACCGAGTGATTTGACGACCAAGAAAAAGAGTATCGACATGGAGAAGAACATAAACAGAAGAAATTTTTTGAAAGGCTTGGGCGTGGCAGCCGCATCTACTTCGGCACTGCTCACGGCCTGCAAAAAAGAAGACAAGAAGGCTGATGCCGCAAAAGACGGCACTGGCACTATGACATATCGCACCAACCCAAACACCGGCGATAAGGTGTCGGTGCTGGGCTATGGCATGATGCGCCTGCCTGTGGTGGGCGAAGGGTCCGCGCGTGAAAATCCAGATGCCGAGATAGACCAGGACATGGTGAACCGCCAAGTGGATTTTGCACTTGAGCACGGCGTGAACTACTTTGACACATCGCCAGCCTACTGCAAGGGCCGCTCGGAGCGTGCCACCGGCATAGCTCTGCACCGGCACAAACGGTCGGACTATTTTGTGGCAACAAAACTGTCGAACTTTGCGCCAGAGACATGGCCGCGCAAGGCTTCGATGGAGATGTTTGAAAACTCTCTCAAGGAGTTGCAGGTGGATTATGTGGACTACTTGCTGCTGCATGGCATAGGCATGGGGCGCGAAGGCACAGGAATGGACGAGTTCTATGACCGCTACATAGACAATGGCATACTCGACTGGCTTGTGGAGCAAAAAAAGAAAGGGCGCATACGTAACCTTGGCTTCTCTTACCACGGCGATGTGAAAGTGTTTGACCTTGCGCTAAAATGGCACGACGAGGGCAAATATCACTGGGATTTCGTGCAGATAGAGCTTAATTATCTTGACTGGAACTACGCAAACGAAATCAATGAACGCAACACCGACGCGTCGTATCTGTATGGCGAGCTTGTGAAGCGAAACATACCCTGCGTGATTATGGAGCCGCTGCTCGGCGGACGATTATCGAAAGTGCCGGATTTCATTGTGAAGCGCATGAAAGAGCGCGAGCCGGAGTCGAGCGTGGCAAGCTGGGCATTCCGCTATTCCGCCACACCAAAAGACGTGCTTTGTGTGCTGAGCGGAATGACATATATGGAGCACCTGCGCGAAAACATCAAGACTTATTCGCCACTAAGACCGATAACCAAGGAGGAGGACGAGTTTTTGATGGAGATAGCCAAGGAGATATATGACTTGGAGACAATTCCGTGCAACGAGTGCAACTATTGCATGCCATGCCCCTACGGATTAAACATACCCGCCGTGTTCTCGCACTATAACAAGTGTATTGAGGAGGGCAATATGCCAGACAAAGACCCTCGCGACCCCGACTACAAGCGTGCGCGCAGAGCTTTCTTGATAGGGTATGACCGCAGAGTGCCAAAACTGCGCCAGGCAAGCCACTGCATAGGGTGCGGCCAGTGTGTGCCGCACTGCCCGCAGGGAATTGACATTCCGGAGGAAATGAAGCGTGTAGATGCTCTTGTGGAGCGGTTGAAACAAAACGACTGATAGCGGTGGAAGAGCTGAAACGAATTTTGCACGACGGTGCCCACTCGCTTGTGGTGAGAAGCGTGGGTGGCGACATTAGCACCCACGACGGCATGGGTGTGAGCGACCTGCTGCGCATGGTGGACGGCCAGCCTGGCGGTTTGCTGCACGGCGCACGCGTGGCCGACAAGGTGGTGGGCAAGGCTGCCGCCGCGCTCATGGTGCTTGGCGGAGTGAGCGAGGCGTGGGGCGACGTGATGAGTGCCCCGGCTGCTGAATTGCTCAACGCCAATGGCGTGGCGGTGACGCACGGTGTGCTTGTCAACCACATAGAAAACCGCTCGCACACCGGGTGGTGTCCGCTGGAGACGGCTTGTCGCGACTGTGCCACTGCCGAGGATTGCCTGGTGGCAATTAAGGCTTTTGTGGCGGCCATAAAGGGCAAAAAATGATTTTTTTGAAATTATTGAAATTAGAAACAGACAAAAACAAGAAATTAAGGATATGCAGACTACAACATCGGTTAAACTTTATTCTTTAGAATACAAAGACGTCAAGACATGGCTGTTTGCCATGGCGTTTGTGGTGGGCAACATAGTGTTGCCGCAAATGTTTCACCTTGTGCCGAAAGGCGGATTGACTTGGTTGCCAATCTACTTTTTCACACTTGTGGGAGCTTATAAGTATGGGTGGCGCGTGGGACTGCTCACGGCGATGTTCTCGCCACTAATCAACTCGGTACTTTTCGGCATGCCTCCGGTGGCTGCCCTGCCGGCAATAGTGATGAAGGGTGTGCTGCTTGCCGTGGCTGCCAGTGTGGCTGCGTCGCGCTACAAGAAGGCTTCGCTGCCGTTGCTCGCCGGCGTGGTGCTTGTCTATCAGGTGGTGGGCACACTCGGAGAGTGGGCACTGTGTGGCTCGCTGGTGGCTGCCATGCAAGATTTCCGCATAGGTGTGCCAGGCATGTTGCTGCAAGTGATAGGCGGTTGGGCTGTGATAAACTTTGCTATCCGCAAGTGAGGTGGCTATGCAATTTTTTGCAATTAAGCCGCTTCCAATCAGTCTGCCAGGGTAGATAAGAGTAGATAAAAAATAGTAAAGGTTGATAACAATAAGTTACCAACCTTTAAACTGTGCCCAAGAAAGGACTCGAACCTTCACGTCGTTAAACACACGCACCTGAAACGTGCGCGTCTACCAATTCCGCCACTTGGGCAATTGCGTGTGCAAAGATAGGGATTATTTTGTTAATAGCAACAGCATGGGCGTGATTTTTCTGAAAAATATTGCTGTTGGGCGTGTTTTTTAGCTTAATTTTGCAAAAACAAGTAAATTGGAGTTTTTATACTAAAAACAGGTTTTTGAAAAATGGAAACAATTAAGTTTGGAAAATATGTGGAGTTGGCGTATGAAATTTTTGCTGTGGATAAGGGCGGAGAGAACTCCGTGTTTAAGTTCACGGCAGAACACCCCGATGGCTTTGTGTTTGGCATGGACCAATCAATGCTTGAGGAGTTTGCCAACCGTATAAATAACTTGGAGCAGGGCGCAGAGTTTGACTTCACGCTGACTCCAGACGAGGCTTTTGGACCGAAGAACCCCGACATGGTGCTGGAGCTTGACAAGAGCGTGTTTAACGTGAATGGTGAGTTTGACGTCGAGAAAGTGCGTGAGGGCGTGATGCTGCCTATGCTCACGCAAGACGGCCACCGTGTAGATGGCTTGGTGACAAAGGTGGGGCCTGACACTGTGATTATGGATTTCAACCACCAGCTCGCTGGCAGCTCTGTGCGTTACAAGGGCAAGGTGATAACTGTGCGTGACGCCACTCCCGATGAGTTGAACCCCAAGCAGCATGCTTGCAGCGGCCATTGCGGTGGTTGCGACGGCGGCTGTGGCGGCGATGAGGGTTGCAGCGGCAGTTGCGACAGCTGTGGTAAGTGATGCGACGAAAATAAGATAAAAACAAAAACATATATAGGCTCGGCATGTTTAGGCTGCCGAGCCTTATTTTTTGCCGTTCGTTTTTTTTATTGAATATGAAAACGGAATATCAGAAATGCCTTGACGGCGAGCCGTATGACGGCGCCGCCCCGGAATTGGCGGAAATGACGTTGCGCACAAAGCGGCTAATCAGCCGCCTAAGAAGCATTGATTATGACGACGCAGAGGCAAAAAGAGCTGTGTATGAGCAGATGTTTGGCAGCATAGGCAGCCATGTGTATATTGACATTGATTTCAGATGTGAGTCTGGCAAGCACATACGTCTGGGCAACAATGTGATTATAAACATGAATTGCACGCTCCTTGATGACGGATTAATAAACATAGGCGACAATGTGATGATTGCTCCCGACGTGAAGATTTACACTGCCACTCACTCCGTGAGGCTTGCCGAGCGCATGCCTGTGCGCGAAAGAAAGGGAATGTCGATTTGCGACACAATAGCCAAGACTGTGAACATAGGCAACGGAGTGTGGATAGGCGGCGGCACGGTGGTGCTGCCTGGGGTGACGATAGGTGAGAACACGGTGATAGGAGCCGGCAGCGTGGTCACGAAGTCTATTCCGGCCAATTGTGTGGCGGTGGGCAATCCGTGTCGCGTGATTAGGCGTATTGAGGAATGATAAAAAAAGAATGAGCAACCTGCCATATTTCATGCAAAGTTGCTCATCTCCTCTCTCCACAGCGGTGCGTACCGGACTCGAACCGGTGACCTCCTGCGTGACAGGCAGGCATTCTAACCAGCTGAACTAACGCACCATTATTGAGGTCTGCAATCGATGTTTCTCAATTGCGAGTGCAAAGTTAGTAACAATTTTTAAACTTCCAAACTTTTTGGCAGGAAAAGTGAAAAATAATTTTTGAGCCTGGGGTGAGTTGCCATGAGTGTGGGGCAGTGGCAAGGTGTCGGATTTTGTTTGCTGCATTGGGCAAGCGAATGCCGCCGTTGGCGCAAGTGCGCGCGTTGCAAGAGTGGAAATCATTTGCCGGTGAGGCGAGTGAGGGTGATTGTGTCGCTTGGCGCTGACGCTGGGCGGTGGGGCTTGATGAAGATGTCGATGCGGTCGATGTCGGGTGACACTGGCGGCAATATTAGGTAAGTGGTGCCCTGATGGGTGAAGTGGTAGGTGTAGTAGTTGCGGTAGTCGCTTAGTGAACCGTAGAAATACATTTTTATTTGTTGCCAGCGCGATGCGCAGCGAGCCTCCACGTTGGCAATGTGCATGCCGGCAAAGCCTGTGGTGGTGAGCTGTGGGCTTATTGGCACGATGGTGGCTTGCACATTGGACAGAGCGTAGGCTGCCGGTGCGGCGGTGGTGTCGCTGCTCTCGTATGGCAACTGCATGGCATCGTGGAGCAAGGGTGTGGGGCTGGTGTAGCGTGCATAGATGTCTGACGGAAGAAAACACACGTTGCTTTTGCCATAGAGTGCGCAATAAAACTCGGCATAGGAATGATAATGGGCAGAGTTGTATATGTTGTCCATGACGAAACGGCTTGGCTTGGGGGTGGGTGACGCCGGCAAGACGCACTGCGCTGGGGCTGACTTTATGGCACGGACCACGGCTTCGTCGGTGAAAAGTGCTGCTGTCATGCTGCTTATGGCTGCCGGCAACGGCACAAAGCAAAATGCGGCGGCTATGGCCGTGGTGGCGTGTCGCACTGCTGTGCGCTCCTCAATGATGCGCGTGGCGGCGTGAGCTATGGCGATGAAACTGAATGTGGCAAGCGCGAAATATGGGCGCTGGGCGTTGAGACCGAAAATTAGCATCACCACGATTGCGGCAACAAATAGGCAGGCTTGCGGACTTGTGGGCAGCTGCTTTGAGCGGCGGTGGCACACTATGCGCCAACAGCCATAGGTGGCTGCTATATAGGGCAACACAATGGGTTGGGACTGGCGCAGCAACCGGGTTACACGCGATGTGAGCATTTGCAAGAGGCTGATGTCCTTGGGCATGTCGCTGCCGCCCGCAAACCGCAGCCATGCCCCTGGCGACGCCAGAACTAACGCCACGCCCGCGGCATAGGCGATGAGCATGATGATGACGGTGCGTGAGGCACGCTGGCGGTTTAGGGCGAAGAAAAGCACCATGCCGAGCAGCACGGTGGCGGTGACGCTCTCGTTCATGCTTCCAGCGAGCACCGATGCCACTATGAGCAGCGTGATGTGCAGTGGCGACTGGCGACTGGCGAGCCGCGGGTGCAGCAAGGCCAACGCCCATGCAAGCGACATGGTGAGCGACCACATATAGTTGCAGCTGCCTGTCAGCCACAGCATTGTTTCGCCGGGCACAGGGGCAAAAAACATGACAAACATCGCCGTGAGTGCCGGATAGACAGCCAAAAGTTTGCGCGACACGAACCGTGACACAAGCATGATGAACATGGCGAAAACAACGGTGTTGGCTACATTGAACACGCTTTTGCCGGCAAAAGCAGCAAAGAGTTGGGCGAGCAGATTGGCAAGCCGGCCATTGGTGGTGAGGTAGTGGTTGTGCATTGACACTGCCACATCGTGCAGTGTGCTTACCGGAGTGAGCGGCGAGGAGTCGGAGATGAACATATAGATTATGTCGTCGCCCTTGATGGTGGTGAGCACGTTGAGTGCCAGAAACACCAGTGAGGCTACGGCTACCACTGAAAAGTAGCCCAGGTGCCGTGTTGCTGATATTTTGTTTAGACAACTCACGAAAATGCAGTGGTGAGAGGGTTGGAGGTGAAAAAAGTTATTTCAGAATGGTTTCCTCTATGTTGTAGCGTGGCCGGTTCTTGACCTCGATGTAGATTTTGCCTATGTATTCGCCTACCACTCCGAGCCCTATTAGAATGAAACCGCCCACAATCCAAATGGACAAAATCATTGACGACCAACCGCTGACCGCCCTGCCCGAAAAGTAGGAATAGAGAACATAGACCAGTATGCACAGGGCAATGACAAGAAAAGTCAGTCCAAGCGACAGAACAAGGCGCACTGGCTTGATGCTGAACGAAGTGATGCCGTCGATGGCAAAGTTGGCCATCTTGCTGAACGGATATTTGCTTGTGCCGGCTTGACGCTCGCTGCGGTCGTAATAGACGCGAGCCGTCTTGTAGCCTATGAGAGGCACGATGCCGCGCAAAAAAATGTTTCGCTCGTTGTACTGGAGCAGCTGGCAGACGGCACGGCGACTCATGAGGCGATAGTCGGCGTGGTTGTAGATGGTTTTTACGCCTAGCTTGCGCATTATGCGATAGAACGCTTGTGCCGAGGTGCGCTTAAAGAACGTGTCGGACTGGCGCTTGTTGCGTACGCCATACACAATGTCGCAGCCATTGCGGTAGTTTTCCACCATGGCAGGAATCACGCTGATGTCGTCTTGCATGTCGGCATCGATGGTTATCATTATGTCGCAGCGGTCCTTGACCGACGACAGTCCTGCTATGAGGGCGTTTTGGTGTCCGGAATTGCCGGCAAGCTTTATGCCGCACACGAGGTCGCTCATGTCAGCAAAGCTGCAGATAAGAGGCCAGGTGTTGTCGGTTGAACCGTCGCTCACATAGGTGATGCGGCTCGATGCGCTTATTGCACCATTGGCAATCATCTGCTTAAGCATCGCTGTGAGTTGTCTGTTGGTTTCTGGCAGCACTTCTTGCTCGTTGAAGCAAGGCGACACAATGTAGAGGGTTGGACAGTCGTTCATTGCCTTTGCGTATATTGTTGATAGTGGACACAGTTGCGTCACTGACATCAAAGGTAAGCATTAATTTTTATAGGTGGCGGCATTTGTGGTCAAAATCGCAAAAACGTGACGGCATGTGGTTTTTGTGGCATATTACGTTTTTAACCACAAAGGGACGCAATGTGCTGGAGACGGCTGTGTATTATGTCTTTACAAAAGCAAAAAAACAGAATGTCATTACCGTTGACAAATCTGTAAAAATTTTATGCAGTTAAAAAATATTGTGTGTGTTTTGGGCTTTTTGGTATATCTTTGCAAAAATGAAAATAGAGACACGGAGTAAAATATCAGCTATGTTTTTATTGGCAGTAATGCTGTCAATGATATTGTGTGTGTCTTTACATCATCATGAGTATCAAATACCTGTAGAGGAAACTTGTCTGGATTGTCAGCACCATGTTCATCATGCTGGACATGTCACGACACAGACTGTGGATTTTCACAAGTGTATGTTATGCCAATTGCATAGCCTTACATATTTGGTACCTGCAATATTGCATTTGGCTATTGCCATCTGCGTCACACATGCCGTTCGTGTCATTTTTTGCGAGAAGCACATAAATGGCATCGTTGGCATCAATTCCCCGCGTGCACCTCCTTATTCGTGTTGTTTTGGGCATTATATGCCATAGAGCAAACACATTTTTATGATTTTACAATAAGGAGAAATAAATGAAATCAAAATTGAATAAGGTATTGCTGATGAGCCTTTGCTTGTTGGCAACAGCTCCTGTCGCAGCTGAAAGCAAAGCGGCAAAAGTGAGTGTCGAAGAGGAGAATCCTCAAGACACGGTCAATGTGTCTGATAAAAACAAGCATCAACCGATGACGGAGTCGAGTGTGAAACTCGGTGAAGTGGTGGTGACGAGTTTTGTGGGGAACCAAATGGTCAAACAAACATCAGCCCCAGTGTCTATAATCCCAGCCCGAGAACTGGAGACGCGACCTTCAACCAATCTGATAGATGCCATTTCACATCTGCCAGGCATAGCACAGGTGACAACCGGCAGTAGCATTTCGAAGCCTGTTATCAGAGGCCTGGGATTTAATCGAGTGCTGGTGGTGAGTGATGGAGTTCGCCAAGAAGGTCAACAATGGGGAGATGAGCATGGCGTGGAGATAGACCAGCATGCCGTTAACTCGGTAGAGATAGTAAAGGGACCAGCGAGCTTACGTTATGGTTCTGACGCAATGGCAGGAGCTATAGTTTTCCGCCCCGCGCCGACACTTGCAGATGGTGAAATGAAGGCAAATGTGTCTTCTGGCTACCAAACAAACAATGGCCTTTTTGATTACTCGTTAAACATGCTGGGCAACCAGAAAGGCTTTGTGTGGAACTCGCTTTATAGCGGTAAGTTTGCTCATGATTATAAGAACCGGTATGACGGCTACGTGCATGGCTCTCGATACAAGGAGCAAAGCTTCTCCCAGATGCTGGGGCTTAATCGTCATTGGGGATATTCGCATCTGCGATTGAGCTATTATCATCTCACGCCTGGCATAGTGGAGGGTGAGGAAGAAGGAGATAAGTCCTATTCCAAAACTCTTCCTTTTCAGCAGATACATCATTATAAAGCGGTACTCGATAACTCGTTCCGTCTTGGAGATGGGTCTCTGAAGACCATATTTGGTTATCAACTCAATCATCGACAGGAGTTTGAGGAAGCTGCTGATGAGTGTGGACTTGATTTGGTCTTGCATACCATGACGTATGATGTGCATTATGATTGGACGCAAATGATGAAATGGAATTTCTCAGTGGGCATGAATGGCATGTACCAGAAGTCAGTGAATCAAGGGTCGGAGTTTTTAATTCCGGATTATCATCTTTTTGACTATGGCTTGTTTGCTATGGCCAGCAAGCAATTGGGTAGATGGAATCTTACGGGCGGCGTTCGCTATGATTTGCGGCATTTGCATAGTTATGCCTTGATGGAAGAGCAACAGATGCGTTTTAATTCATTCAGCCGTAACTTTAATGGATTTTCTGGTAGTCTTGGCACGACCTGCGATATAGGCAAAGGATTAAGTGCCAAGTTTAATTTGTCTCGCGGATTCCGCATGCCTAACATCAGTGAGTTGGGGTCCAATGGCGTGCATGAAGGAGCTCAATTGTATCAGAAAGGAAATGAGTTGCTGAAGCCGGAGAATAGCTGGCAATTTGATTTGGACGTGGATTATTCGTCCTCTATAGTTTATGCGCAACTGGCACTTTTTGCTAATCACATTAGTAATTATATATTCAGCGAGCGAATGGCTGGTGAGAACGGAAAGCCTGCGTTTGTAGATGACGTGCCTGTGTATCAATACACATCGGGTGATGCGAGAATCATGGGAGGAGAGCTTGCGGTTGATGTTCACCCCACGTCACGACTTCACATTGGCAATAGCTTTGCGTATGTCAACTCCGTACAATTCCACAAATCAGGTGATGCAAAATACCTTCCTTTTACTCCTGCACCACGGTGGAATGCCGATGTGAGATATGAGTTTATTTGTGGAGGCCGTACGTTTGACAAGTTATTTGTGAAATTGGCAATGGAGTGCAATCTGCGGCAAAATCATTTCTATGCCATAAACCAAACTGAAACGGCAACACCCTCTTATACCTTGCTGCATTTATATGCAGGAAGTGATGTTCGTCATCATGGTAAACGTCTGTTTTCAATCTATCTTTCAGCGGAAAATCTCTTGGACCGTGCTTATCAGAACCATCTGAGCCGATTGAAAAATCTTGGTCCTAACCCGGTTACAGGGCGGCAAGGTGTGTATAACATGGGAAGGAATTTCAGTATTAAAGTTATAGTACCTATAATTTAGAAGAAAGACCTGACAATTGAACAGGAGTGAACAATATGTGAATAATCCTTTCAGTTATTGTTCGCTTCAACGTAATTATAGAACAAAGTCTTCGGAAAACAAAAATATTTTGTTTTGAAGCAATTGTGGCAAAAGGATTGAAATTAATTACTAAATTTGTGGTTATTAAATTATGGATTATAAGGTCTGTAATGGCAGAAGTTAAAGTGAAAAAATCAAACTTTTTCAATATGAGGAAAATTATAATATCTTTAGCACTGTTGTTGGCTTGGCCCTCTATGCTGTGGGCTGCCGACATAACAGGAGGCGAGGCCAAGGCCATAGCCGAGAAGTTTGTGACTTCTCAGCAGGGCGGAGCATCGCGCGTGAGCGGAGTGGCAACAAGCTTGCAACTGGTGTATCAAAGCGCCAACGGCAAAGCGAGTGACTACTATGTGTTTAATCGCGGAATTAATGCCGGATATGTTATTGTGGCCGGTGAAGACCGTGCCGAGCAGATTCTTGGCTATGCCGACAGTGGCAGTTTCGACATCAACAACATTCCGGAAAACATGAAATGGTGGCTCAGTGAATATGCCGCCGAAATAGAATATCTGCGTTCACACCCACAGCTCAGCGCTGGTGCGGCTGCCAAGAAATCGTCGAGCTTCAAGAGCGACATAGAGCAGCTGCTTGGTGAAACCGAGTGGGATCAAGGTGCTCCCTATAACAACAACTGCCCGACATATACCTCTGGTGGCAAGACACTGCATTCCGCCACAGGTTGTGTGGCAACGGCTGCGGCACAAATCATGTATTATCACAAATGGCCACTGAAAGGAACTGGCAGCAACTCATATAGAACCACCATCGACGGCTCTTCTGTGACGCTGAGTGCCAATTTCAGCAACAGCACCTATGACTGGGACAACATGCTCCCAAAATATAGCGGTGTGCAATACAATAGCACGCAGGCCGATGCGGTGGCTAAACTGTTGAGTGACGTGGGCATCTCCGTTAACATGGGCTATGGCGCATCGAGCGGCACACAGTCTGACCGCGTGGTGAGCGCGCTGGCCACAAACTTCGGCTACGACAAGTCGTTGCGCATTTTGTGGCGCGTGGGCTACAAGTCGAGCGATTGGGAGAGCATGATATATAAAGAGCTGTCAGAAGGCCGTCCGGTGTATTATTCTGGTCACACTGGCAAGAACGAAGGTCACGCTTTTGTGTTTGACGGTTGCAACACTCAAGGATATGTGCACGTTAACTGGGGCTGGAGCGGAATGTCGAACGGATATTTCCGCACAACGGCTCTTGCTCCGGCGGCAATAGGCACCGGAGGAGCAGAAGGCGGCTTCAACTATGGGCAGGCTATGATTGTTGGCATCAAGAAAGATGCTGGTGGTGCTGTGACATACACAGCGGCCTCGTCTAAACTTACCATTTCCACATCGACTGCAACGCTTGGTCGCTGGATAAACTACTCGTTGGCTGATTTGCACATGTCTGCTTCAACCAAGAGCACTTATAAAATGCAGTTTGGCTTGCAGCTGCGCGACGAGTCGGGCAAGGTGATTGACACTCAGATGCGCACAATCACTGCACCAACGCCAGGTTCGTATTATCCATCGTATGGTTTCAACTATCAAGTGGGTGCTACATTGGCCGAGGGAAACTACACACTGCACCCAATGTTCGCTCCAGCCGGGAGCACTAACTACCAGCCTCTGCCAATAGGTCCGCAATCAAAAGACTACGTGGAGTTGACGGTGAAAAATGGAACTGCGTATGTCAATATGCCAAGCGTGAATTCACAGCTCATTGCCAAGAGTATAGTGGCTGCAAAACCTGCTTTCTCGCAAAATTTGATTAAAGTGAATGCAGAGATTGGCAATAATGGTGATGAATATTTAGGCAGCACTTACATTGGCGTGCTCGACGCAAATACCAAGGCTGTGCTTGCCAAATCAGAGAGCGCACTTGCCGACATTGAGAATGGCAGCACTTCATCTATAGAATATAGATTGACACTTGATGTGTCGGCTGGTGACTATCTGCTTGGTGTGCTTAATGGCAACAGCGAGCTGATAGACGGTGTGACAGTGCCAATCACAGTGACCGACAAACCACTGCTTTCAGTGCCAAACAACACGGCATATCGTTTCCGTCCTAAGTCTGGCAACATGATAAAGAGTGACATTGAAGGCTCTGTGACATTGTCGAACTCTGGAGGTGACTTCAATGGCGTGGTGACAATGCTCATAATTGGCAAGGCAAGTGATGACATTTTGGCCAAAATCAACTCCGACTCTGTGACAATAGGCAGGGGACAACGTGTGAAAGTCAGATTTAAGGGCGAATTTGCCAATGGCGTAGTGGGCGAGCAATATCGCGCATGCCTTGCAAATCCGAATGTGCTTGAAGGTGTGAGCCTGTGGGGCTCGAAGGTGCAGTTTAATCTGGTGCAAGAGGTTACAGCCTTGACGCTAAATAAGACTGTGCTCACGCTTGAGCAAGGCAAGAGTGAAAAACTCACAGCTACAGTGGCTCCGGCAAATGCCTATTATCAAACTGTTACTTGGTCGTCGTCTGACGAGCAGGTGGCCACTGTAGATGCTGACGGAAACGTTACAGCCCTGAAAGAGGGTTCTGCCATAATCACTGCAATCGCAACAGATGGCTCGGGCGTGAGCGCAAGCTGCAAGTTGGCAGCCAAGCCTGCCGGTGTGGAAGGCGTCGATGCAGATGCCGCAGGCGTGGCATACGGCACAATTGGCAAGATTGTGGTGACTGGCGCAACCGGCAATATTGTCGTGTATGACCTCACTGGCCGTGTGGTGGCAACAGCCACAGGCAGTGATGTGGAAATCACAGTTCCAGCCGGAATATATGTGGTTAAAGCTGGTGCTCACAACAGCAAAGTTGTGGTGAAGTAAAAGAGTAACCCCAAAGCAAAATAATGGCGAGGCGTGCCGCTGTAGCGGCACACCTCGTTTGTTTTATATTGCTGTCCGATAAAATGACTACTTTTGCCCATGGTTAACTATGCTTTCCTGCAAAAGCGAAGTAACTATAATGGGCTGACTCCCACAATAGGTGACAGCCCTAATTTTTTACCTGATTCAAAATAGTTTTATCGGACAGCAATAATATTTTTACGGTGAGAGTGCAAACGCCATCAAGATACAGATATGGGTGACATTGATAGCCAACCTCCTGTTGATTGTCATGCAGAAAGGGCTGACCAGAAAATGGAGTTTCTCCGGTCTGGCGACAATGGTCAGGATTACGCTCATGTATTATGTGGACTTCTGCAGCCTTTTCAATAATCCGGAAAAGGACTGGGAAGATATTCTTTCCGAAGCTTCCGGCGCACCTCCGGAACCGTCTCTTTTTGACTAAGGGGCTTGGATATGTAAAACAGCAGACTCGACCGCTGATTATCAGCAGCCGAGCCTTGAAATTTTGCTATAACAATTTTTTATCGGACAGCAATAGCACAATAAAAGCGTCACACGACTATTAGCATGTGGCGCTTGTGGTGAGTGTGCTTATGTGATGTGCTTATTTGTGTGATGCGAAGTAGGATTTCATTAGTGTCTTTACGCGCGGAGCAAGGAGAATGAGCGTGGTCATGGTGCAGAGTGCCATGAGTGCGAATGCAAGGTCCATGACGCTAACAAGAGTTTTAAGTGGTATCATGGCTGCCACGATAATCATCACGAGGTAGAAATAATTGTAATATTTAGCATTCTTGGCGCCAAACAAGAAGTTGGTGCACTTTTGACCGTAGTAGGAGTAGGAGAACATGGTGGAGAATGCGAAGAAGAACACTATGGCCATTAGAAAGTATTGGCCAAACGGCAGAAGCTGTCCGAAAGCTCCGAGTGCGATGAATAGACCCTTCACGTCGGTCACGCCAACGTAGTTGCCGGCAATGAGAATGGGAATTGCTGTGAGTGTACAGACAATGCCGGAGTCGATGGCCGGAGCAATCATGGCCACCAGACCCTCGCGTATGGGGTCGGTGTTTTTAGACGCGCCGTGCATCATAGACGCCGTACCGATGCCGGCCTCGTTGACGTAGGCGGCACGCCGCGCTCCGGAGAGAGCCACAAAGGCAAATGCTCCAAAGCCGGCCTTCATGCTGAACGCGTTTTGGAATATTGAAGCAAAAATGCCTGGAATTTTGTCGATGTTGAGCACCATGATTACGGCAACCATGATGAAATAGACGACGACCATGGTGGGCACTATGCGAGATGCCAGCTTGGCAATGCGGCCTATGCCGCCCAGAATCACCGTGCCCACAATTATGGTTATCACCACACCCATTATGAAGCGCAAGAAAAGCGTGTTCTCAATGCCTGCCGGTGTGGTGAACACGGTGGTCACCGACTCAACGAGCTGGTTTGCCTGCATGAAGCACAATGTGCCTATGAGACCGAAACATGAGAAAGCAACAGCCATAGGCTTCCACTTGGGGCCGAGTCCGTTGACCATCATATACATAGGGCCGCCTTGCAATTCGCCGTTGGTGTCGCGGCCTTTATACATGATGGCAAGGGTACCCTCAAAAAATTTGGTTGACATGCCGACTATGGCACTTACCCACATCCAAAATATCACTCCTGGGCCACCCACGGTGAGAGCTATTGCCACACCGGCAATGTTGCCCATGCCCACAGTTGCAGCTATGGCACTCATTAGGGCCTGAATGGAGCTGATTTGACCTGTGGTTTTGCCGGATTTGTTGCTTTGCTTGTGGCGCAAGGCTCTGATTGATGCCGGCAGATGCCTGATTGACACTGCCCCTGAATAGAAGAAAAGGAAAATGCCTCCGCCTATGAGCAGGAGAAACTCAGGGTAGCCGCACACATAGTCGCTGGCAGCTACAATCCAGTCACTTATATTGTTTAAAAACTCGTTCATAAATCATTATTTTCTGCAATTATTACTTTTTTGCCCAGCCACAGCGAGGTGGCGTTTTGTTCCGAAGAGTCGGCAAGGCGTATGATTTTACATATATTAGGGTGCAAAGGTACTGAAATTATTCGTGATAGCTCAAACTGGCTGTGTGAATAAATGTGATTGTCGGGAAAGAAGCGTTGAATTGGGCGTATTAAGCCACACTGCGCCGTGTGGTGCAAGTGAAAAGCGGTTCGGCTGTGAAGACGAGCAGGGTGGTACTCAATAAGTGAACGTGCAAACTATGGGGTAGTGGTCTGACACATATTTCACACCGTAGTTGTGGCCGTCGATAGTCTGAAACTTGAGCGGAGTGGCATTGCGGAAGAATATGTGGTCGAGACTGCCGCCACGTTTGCCGTCGCGCACACGCCCGAAGCCGTTGAACGAGCAATGGTCGTCGGTGACGGGGGCAACGTCGCGCGCGCCCTTGAACCATGAGAACATCGGCTCTATGCCAGGCAGACGCTTGCTGTTTTTGTCGTTGGCGGCATTGAAGTCGCCTGTCAGGAATATGGTGGCCTTATTGCCGGCAATGGCTTTCATGCGGCTTATGATGAGGCGAGAGCAGTTGGAGCGTGCTTCGTCTTCCACCTTTCCAGTTTTGTATGGGAAATGTGTGGTGGCAAAATAGAATTGCTTGCCTGTGCTGCGGTCAAGGAGTTTGACCCACAAACATGCGCGCTTGCCATGCTCTGTGGTGCGCCAGGCGGGACCTGGAGTTTCTGGGTGCTCGTTGAGCCAAAAACGGCCGGCGGCTTGTTTTAAGAAGCGGTTGCGGTTGTAGGCAATCATGATGCGTCCAGTTTCGGCGTCGGGCAACTCGTCGCCAGCCACCACGCGATACACGCTATATTCTGGCAAAATGTCGATGAGCTGCTGCCACATTTGCTCGCGCGGCTCTTGGAAACCAATCAAGTCGGGCTGCTGCTCATGAATCACGCGGCTTATGGGGGCTATACGCTTGGGCCATGCCAGGTCGCCGGTGTCGGTTGGAGCCCAGAAACGAATGTTGAACGACATCACTTTGAGCGGTGCCTCATTGTTACTGCCAGCAGCGCCTTGGGCCGCAATGCCGAGAAATGCACAAAATGCAAGGAAAAAGGTGGTTATGGCTTTTTTCATTTTTAATCAGAAGTTTATTTGCAAATATAGCGCAAGTGATTGAATTGCGCTGTGTGCAAATCGTAAAAATAGACGCAAAACAGCACAAAATGCGTGTGTTGTGTTTGGCGATAAAAGAAACAATGCTATATTTGCAACACCGAAATTAATATAAACAACCAATTTGTAAAAAATCAGATTGGGCTAAAATCATTAAATAACAAAAAACTAATGAAAATCAAAACTCTATTACTGACGGCCATGTGTGTGCTGAGTTGTATGGGAGCGTCGGGCGTGAACCTTGAGTTCCTGAAGACAAACGCAAACATGGTGGATTATGACTACATCGACGGAGTATATACGTTCACCACCACCGGCGGTGACCCGTATGTGTTCACGTCGTCGCTCACAGAATCGCTGCCGGCGAGCGTGACTAAGCTGTCGTTTGAATATCAGGCAGAACAGGGTGTGAACAATGTGCAGATATTCTTTGTGCCGCCGTTGACGGAAGCTCGCTCGGTGGCAGGCATCACCATTCCTGCAAGCAAGGAGTGGACGACTTTCAGCTACAACATACGCGATGCCCGCACGTCGTTTGGCTGGGGAAGCAAAGGCAACTATCTGCGTTTTGACTTTGGCATAGCCAAGGGCGTGACGATAAAAATCAAGAATTTGAAAATAGAGGGCGCGAGCGCGCCGTTCAAAAACGTGACCCTTGTGCCAAAAGGCTCGGTGACCGTGCAAGCTGAGGACTATGACAAAGGCGGTGAGGGCGAAGGCTACAACGCACACCAGTGGGGCAACCTTGACTTGCAGAAATATGTAAACCCGGCCGGCGACGAATTCCCGATTATGGCCTGGCTCAACATATCGGGCAGTGACCAGGAGTTTCGCGACATGTATGCTGCCGGAATAAATCTGAACTACACGCAGGGTCATGGTGGCCACGACAACATAGACAACATGCTCGGCAATGCCGCCGGCTCGCATGTGCGCCAGATTCCAAACTTCTGGCGTGTGACCGGCAACACTAACGAGGATATTATTAAAGAAACGATGAACCGCTACAAGGACAACGACGGAATTGCCGGGTGGGCGCTTAATGACGAGCCTTATGGGTCGCAGTTTGAGCACCTTGGCGAGGTGGCATCGTGGATTCGCAAGTATTCGCCCAACAAGCTGGTGTATCTGAACTTGCTGCACAGTGTGGAGAACCCGATAAACTACACGGCGGTCATGGGCTCGAAAAACTACGCCGACTACTTGCAGCAGGCTGTGCGCAAGATAGGTGTGGGCATGATTTCTATGGACTGCTATCCGATAGTGCGCGACACGCAGGCTGACAAAAAATCAATAAGGTCATTCTTCTTTGAGTCGCTTGAAATCACTGCCAGAGTGGCGCGGCAATACGGAATACCTTTCTGGGGCTTTGCACGTTCAAAAGGCGACTCTATTTCGCCCACACAGGAATTCCCGGTGCCCACCGAGGGCGATTTGCGCTTGCAGGTGTTTGCCAACTTGGCCTATGGTGCACAAGGCATTCAGTATTACACATATTCAAACGTTGACACACGCTACACGCGCTACAACGCTCCACTTGAGATTGACCCAAATGCAGGGTGGACTTGGCGCAAGACCGAGACTTACTACATGCTGCAACGCATCAACAAAGAGATACAAAACCACCGCTGGGTGTTCCTTAACGACTCGGTGATAGACGTGAGCTTCACCGGGAAATTGCCTAAAGCCACAAAACGCTTGAGCAAGAGCAACTACCCCGACAAGGTGAAGTCGATGACAAACAAGGTGAATGGCGCAGGCTTCCTTGTGAGCCAGTTTAAGAACGGCGACAACCGTTTCTTCATGGTGCTTAACCGTGAGCTTGAGTCAAGCCAAAACCTTGACATAGAGGTGGCTGATGGCGTGAACGTGGTGAACGCTGACGGCACGACCTCGGCTCTTGAGGCTGGCGCGCACAGCTACACGCTCGCCACAGGCGACTATCTGCTGTTGCAGTGGACTGACAAGAGTGAGGCCAGTGGAACGGAGAAAGCCGCAGCAACGGCTGACGACGCGCAGCAGCCAAATGCCTACCGCACCGACAACGGAGGTGTGGAGATAATGGCTTCGGCTGACTTTGAGAATGGATATGCTCTGAAAGGCATGGGTGATGATTGGCGTTACTACTCGCTGGGCGATTTCCGCACCAACAATGGTTTCAGCATAACCGCCGACCAGGCTCAAAAGAACTGGGGCTGCTGGTTTGCCTATACGGTAGATGTGCCCGAGGATATGGACGTGAACATAAGTTTCAAATGCAACATGCCGTGGGAGGAATATGGACGCGCTGTGGCACAAGGTTGCCAGCCAGGACAAACCTACACGATATATCAAAAGGCAAACTTGAACTGGCCAAAACGCTATGCTGGTGCAATGGTGGTGTCGGTTGACGGAGAAACATTGAAGCCCAACCAGACGATACGTCCAGTGGCACCCGATGTGTTTGAGGCCGATGGCGTGGCATATAACGAGATACTTGCCGACAAATCTAAGTGGACGAGCACCAAGATTGGTGATGCCGTTAACGACACTGTGTGGGTTTGGCCGGCAGCCGGCGGTGTCAACACACTTGCCTCGGCCTATGCCGATGTGCCGCAATTTTTGAATGTGCATCTGGCAAAGGGGAAGCACACGTTCAGAATCACATCGCTCAGCTCACCATGGAACTTTGACTGCTTCAAACTGACTGACGTGAATGACCCGTCGGGTGTGGTGGCAGTGAACGGTGTAGCACCACAATTCAAGGCATTTGGTGTGAAAGGTGCAGTGGTGGTTTCGTGTGACAAACCAGTTGCCGTTTACACAATGGGCGGCGCGCTTGTTGGCAAGACCACCGACAGGCTTGAAGTGCCAGCCGGAATGTATGTGGCAACCGACGGTGTGACAAGCGTGAAAGTAATAGTGAAATGACAAGTTAAGTTAAGCGATTGTGAGCGTTGAGCCTTAGGTTAAGGCGCAACCTCCTGAAAAATTCATTGTTTTTGTTTGTGGAGCTGCGTGCTTATCGGTGCGCAGCTCTTTTTTGCAATTAGGCCGCATGGCTTATGGTGGGTGGAATAAAAAAGCACTGGGTCATGATTGTGAACCAGTGCTTGAGTTGTCCTACCCGGACTCGAACCAGGAAATGCGGCACCAAAAACCGTTGTGTTACCATTACACTATAGGACAATCCCTATGTCACTGAGATTTTCATCTCAAATGCGGTGCAAATTTAGGCATGTTTTGTGAAACCTGCAAAAATTTCGACAATTATTTTCTTATTTTGCTATCAGAAGATAGTAATTCTTTTTGCCGCGTTGCGCGAGAATGTATTTGCCGTTGAGCAGGAAAGTGCTGTCGATGCTGAGATTGGGGTCTGCAACTTTCTCTTTGTTAACCGACACGCCGCCTCCTTGTGTGAGCTTGCGCATCTCACCTTTGCTGCTGAATACTGGCGCTTCCTCGGTGAGCAGGTTGATGAGCGCCACGCCGCCGGCAAGTTTGTCTTTGCTGACCTCGAATGTGGGCACGCCCTCAAACACTGACAACAGAGTGTCTTCGTCGATTTTGTGCAGTGTGTCCTTGGCCTTGTTTGAGAACAGGATTTGTGAGGCTTCAACGGCGGTCTCATAGTCTTGTGCGGAGTGAACCATAGTGGTTATTTCTTGAGCAAGACGTTTTTGCAGTGGGCGCAATCCGGGGTCTTTAGCCTGCTCCTCTTCGAGTGCTGCTATTTCTTCTTGTGTGAGGTCGGTGAATATCTTGATGTATTTTGCTGCATCGGCATCGCTCACGTTGAGCCAGAACTGATAGAACTTGTAAGGCGATGTGCGCTTGGGGTCAAGCCACACGTTGCCGCCCTCGGTTTTGCCGAATTTTGTGCCGTCGGCCTTGGTGATGAGTGGGCATGTGATGGCAAATGCCTCTCCGCCGGCCATGCGGCGTATCAGCTCTGTGCCGGTGGTGATGTTGCCCCACTGGTCGCTTCCGCCCATCTGCAGCTTGCAGCCCTCGCTCTCATAGAGGTGCAGAAAGTCGTAGCCCTGCAGCAGCTGATAAGAGAACTCGGTGAACGACATGCCGTGGTCGGCATTGGCGGCAAGGCGTTTTTTCACGCTGTCTTTTGCCATCATGTAGTTAACGGTGATGTGTTTGCCGATGTCGCGGATAAATTGCAGGAAACCGTAGTTTTTCATCCAGTCGTAGTTGTTGACGAGAATCGCGTGGTTTGGCGCATCGCTGTCGAAATCGAGGAATTTGGCCAACTGCTTGCGAATGCACTCTTGGTTGTGGCGTAAAGTGGTTTCGTCGATGAGCACGCGCTCCTGCGATTTCATCGATGGGTCGCCAATCATGCCTGTGGCACCGCCAATCAGGGCTATGGGGCGGTGGCCTGCGCGCTGCAGGTGCTTCAGCATCATTATGCCCACAAGGTGGCCTATATGCAGGGAGTCGGCTGTGGGATCAATTCCCACATAGGCCGATGTCATTTCTTTGTTGAGTTGTTCTTCTGTGCCTGGCATGATGTTGTTAATCATGCCTCTCCATTTGAGTTCTTCTACGAAATTGATTTTGCTCATCGAATGATTATGTGATAAAAAATGTTGGTTTTTAATGTAGGTGTCAAGAGGCTTACTGCCATGTGGCAGCTCAGCCGTCATAACTCATTAATTTGTGCAAATTTAGGCATTTAATGCCATTAACGCAAAATTGGCACGGCTTTTCGTGGGCTGGCCGGGTTTTATGGCGCGGCTTTATGGCGAGCGTGGCGGCTGGTGCGTGCGCAAAACGATTTTTTTAGGGTGCGCAAGGCGTGATTTGTCGAATGAAATAGTTAAATTCGCATTGGCAAACGCTGTGTTTGCCGCAACCACATACTTATAGCTAATTACGCAGAGAGAAAATGATAAAATTCAACAGCGACTACATGGAGGGTGCCCACCCTGCAATCTTAAAGCGACTTGCCGAAATCAATCTCGACAAAAACCCCGGTTATGGCCATGACCAGTATTGTGACAGCGCTCGCGAAAAAATACGCAAGGCCTGCAAGGCTCCAAACGCCAACGTGCAGTTTTTGGTGGGCGGCACTCAGACCAACGCCATTGTGATTGACGCGCTGTTGTCGCACAACGAGGGCGTAATCTCGGTGGAGTCGGGCCACATAAACTGTCATGAGGCTGGCGCAATAGAAGCGTGCGGCCACAAAATCATGTCGGTTGAGGGCAAGGAGGGCAAGCTCTCGGCTCAGACGCTGGCCCAGTATCTGAAGGAATTTTATTCGAGCGGCTATGGCTATGAGCATATAGTGGTGCCTAAGGCAGCCTATATCTCCAACCCCACGGAGTATGGCACTATTTACTCGCTCACCGAGATGCAAGACTTGCGAGAGGTGTGCGACCGCTATGGGCTGTATCTGTATATGGACGGCGCCAGGCTTGGCTATGGTCTTGTGGCAAAGGATAACGACTTGTGGCTGCCCGACATAGCACGGCTGTGCGACGCTTTCTATTTTGGTGGAACCAAGATAGGCGCACTGTTTGGCGAGGCGGTGGTGATTACCAATCCGGAGATAAAGCTCACGCTCGGCTACATAAAAAACCGTGGCGCACTGCTTGCCAAGGGGTGGCTGCTGGGTGTGCAGTTTGACACGCTGTTTACTGACGACCTCTACCTTAAAATCTCTAAAAACGCCGTTGATAAGGCTATGCGCTTGCGCGCGGCTCTTGAGGCCAAGGGCTACCCAGTGTATTTGGAATCGCCAACAAATCAGCAGTTTGTGGTGGTTGAAAACCGCAAAATGCTTGAGCTGAAGAAAAACATAGGGTTTAACTTCAATGAGGCAATAGGCAAAGACCACAGCGTGATAAGGTTTGCCACGTCATGGGCCACAACCGATGAGCAAATCGACGAGTTGATTAAACTTCTCTGACGGATTTTGCCACTTTATTCATTCTATTTTTTTCTGTATGGCACGCGAGCGGATTTCTTTTCCGTTTTTGCGCTGCAAAGGTATGTTATGGCTACGAAGCCTATTTTCGAAATTCTTGATATTTTGCAAAAACTTTGCTTATGTGCTGAAACACATCGTTCTGTATTTCGTGAGGCTCAAGCACAAGCAGGTCTTTGCCAAAGCTTGTGAGCTCGCGAATCAACTCATAATTCTCGCGGCAATCGATGCGGAAAAAGCGTCCGCCGTGCAGAAACGGATAAGCCTTTCGCATGGCATCGTCTTTGCTGCCGCTGATGTTGCGCTGTGAAGCATGTAGGGGCTTGGTTGCCACATAGTCGCATGAGCGGTCGCTAACCCAAAAGATGATTTTGTGCACAGGACCCTCGGTGAGCGTAACGTCAATGATGTCCTCAAAGAGGTCGTTGATGTCGCCGTCGTAGGGCTCATATTTGTGTGCTGGCAGTGGCTCGAAATCCACAATGCGGTCGAGCGCGAAGTTGAGTATCTGGTTGTTGTCGGTGCTGGCTGCAAACAAGAACCAGCGGCCGTTATATTCTTTGAGCAGATAGGGATAGAGCGTGTAGTCGGTCACCACGTCAGGCTCCTTGAACGTGTGGTAGTGCAGCTGAATAACCTGCTTTTGCGATATGGCAGTGAACAGCCGGCCTATGATGTTGGAGTTGCCAACAGGGTTTTTGGAGAAAGAAATGATGTGCTTGGGTGCTTGTTTGAGGCCACGCTTGTTGAGTCCAGACCTGAACCGCTCTATTTCGCCGAAGTTTGGCAGACCGTCGAACTGGCCCAATATGGCAAACGTCTCGCTTAGCAGGCTCACCTCTTCGGGTGTCAACTCTTCCTTAAACAGAGAGAATGTCTTGTCGGCATAGTGCAAAAAACGCCTTTTTGAGCCGTCGGTGGCAAGTGTACGCTTGATTTCTGCTTTGTCGGGCATCTCATATTCTATGTATCTGATGTCCTTTTCTATGGTTCTGCGGCTCACGCCATTGGTGTCGCAATAGTTTTCGCTCATATATTGGTTCACCCTTTCAACCATGTCGTCGATTGTGTAGTTGTGAAAACGGTCGCTTAGGATCTCGTCTAAAATTTTGATTCGTGTCAGGGCGTTTTTATTTGTTGGCATAAATTTTCTTCTTTTGTTACTTCTTAATTTACTATACCTGTCTTTTGGGTTTTGTTTGTCTTGAATTTAGACTATTCATACTTTTGTGTAGATGCGAGGTGGCGTCGCTATATTATTGATGGTTTCTGCATGTGGAGCGGCAGTCGTGGGGCTGGTGAGGAGCTTGCGGCTATGTTTGCTTTTGCCTTGCGTCGTTTGGTCAAATGCTGTCTCATGTAGCGGTATCATTTCTTATTTGTTATCCACCAATTATTTTTTTGTTGAGTCGATTGACAAGGTGGTTTGTCGCATTTCACTTTGCAAATATAAGGCGCATGTGCGAAATCTATGTTCGTAATAGACTGTTTTTTACTTTTGCGAGGGCAAAAAGGCGTCGTGGGAATGGATAAATAAGTTCGCCAGGCGCACCACATAGCTTTTGGTGCGCCTGGCGAGTGTGGGGTTGTATGTTTGGAAGTGATTAGCCTGGCTTAATAGACGAGTGTGCCTATGTTTTCGCCGTCAATCACTTTCTTGAGATTGCCTTTTTTGTCCATGTTGAACACGTAGATTGGCAGATTGTTTTCCTTGCACATGATTATGGCAGTCATGTCCATAACTTTCAGTCCACGTTTCACCACTTCGTCGTAGGTGATTTTGTCGAACTTGGTGGCTGCCGGGTCTTTTTCTGGGTCGGCGGTATATACGCCGTCAACTCGTGTTCCCTTGAGCATCACGTCGGCTTCCACCTCGATGCCGCGCAGCGAAGAGCCAGTGTCGGTGGTGAAGAACGGGTTGCCAGTGCCGCACGACATGATGGCCACTGTGCCGTTTTCCATAGCCTCTATGGCGCGCCATTTGCTGTATTGCTCGCCTATGGGGAACATGTTGATGGCTGTGAGAACCTTGGCCGGCTGGCCTATGTGGTTGAGAGCCGATGAGAGGGCAAGTGAGTTGATTACTGTGGCAAGCATGCCCATTTGGTCGCCTTTCACGCGGTCGAAGCCTTGTGCTGCGCCTTTAAGGCCACGGAAGATGTTGCCGCCGCCTATCACGATGGCCACTTGCACTCCGGCATCAACTATTTCCTTGATTTGCTCGGCATAGTCGTTGAGCCTGTTGGTGTCGATGCCATATCCTTGCTCGCCCATGAGTGATTCTCCGCTGAGCTTTAGCAGAATGCGTTTGAAATTGCTTTTCATTTTGAGTTATATCTGTTTTTTGTTTTGAAAATTCGAGTCGTGCAGCCCTTTGTTGCAGAGTTAAAAAGTTGGCTTTGGCTGACTAGTGCAAAAATAAGCACTTTGGGTGATATATGCACAAAAAAGGTTGAACCTTTCGGCTCAACCTTCCCATTATAGTTGTTGTGATGATATTTTTACTATCATTTGCCTGCTTGTGCCAAAGCACGCTCCAAATATTTGTCGATGTTGACGCGGAAGTCGTTTTGGAATGCAGGGAACTTGTCCTTGATTGTTTGGTACACGGCAGCTTCGTCGGCATATTTCTTTTGGGCGCGGAGCACTGTGGCTTTCTTCATCATGAAGAGCGGTGTGTAGTCAACATTGTCTTTCGACAGCGAAATGGCTTTGTCGAAAGCCTTCACTGCGTCGTCATATTTCTTGAGGTTCACATAGCAGTCACCGAGCAGCGATTGCGATGCAGGACCCACGAGGTTGCCTTTTGCGCTGAAGTCGTTGAGATAGTCGGCAGCCTCTTGATATTTGCCTTTCTGATAGAGCAGGATAGCGGCGTTGAGGTTGGCGCGGTTACTTGCGCTGTTGCTGTACTCGCCAGCCACTTTCTCATAGTCCTTGAGGGCAAGTGAATCGTTGCCTTGGAACAGCTCCATGTCGGCTTTAGAGATGTCCTCTTTGGCGTTTTTGATGCCTGGATTTCTGAAACCGTATATGTAGATGAGAGCCAGCACCACAATGGCGAGCACTGCACCACCGGTCCAATAAACATATTTCTTGTTTTCTTCTACTTTCTGCTCAATCGAAGAGAGAGAATCGTTGAATTCCTCAAGTGATGTGCGAGCATTTTGATTATCGTTCTTAGCCATTTTATTTGATAACTAAAATATTAAAATTTCTTATTTGTTTTCAAAATACAAAAGTAATAGATATTTGCAAATTTTGAAAGTAATTCCACAAAAATCAATAAAAGAAAAACTTTTGTGAGATGTTATTGCCTTTGAAAGAATAAGAAAATGCAATGGTTGCTTGCGTTTTGGTCGGGCGTAGAGGTGTGCTCTGATTGTTGAGGAAATGGTATTCTTAACACAGTATGACTTAGCTAAAGTGTAACAAAGCATCAAAAGATTAGGTCTTGGAAATCAATGTGACACGCGCCTTAATTGATTATGAATCGGAAAGGCAATAAAAAAGCGATATGAGAATCTCTTGTGGAAAAATCTCATATCACTTATATTCAATGCAGCTATTCTGGTAGCTGTTAGATGAGGCGGTTAATATTCGTCTTCGTTGAAGAAAAAGTCCTCGTCATTGGTTGGATAGTCGGGCCAAATGTCTTCAATGGATTCATACGTTTCACCTTCGTCTTCAATTTCCTGAAGATTTTCGATTACCTCCATAGGTGCACCGCTGCGCTGGGCATAGTCGATGAGTTCATCTTTGGTTGCGGGCCATGGGGCATCTTCGAGCTTTGATGCTAATTCCAACGTCCAATACATATCGATTCCTCCTATTTAAAATCTGTTTTATGAAATTTGCGCAAAAGTACGACTATATTTTAAATTAGCAATTTTTATCCCAATAAATTTCATCAATTTGGGAAGTCATATTGTTAAATCTTGCAAAAACAAAAAATAAGTCACTCAGGCGGTTTAGAAATTTAAGCGCAAGCGGCGACACAACGCTTTCTCGTGCCAGTGTCACGGTGCGGCGTTCGGCTCGGCGAGCTATGGTGCGGCACACGTCGGCTCGGCATGCGGCTTGACAACCTCCTGGCAGAATAAACCCTTTGAGCATAGGCAGCTTAGAGTCCATTTCGTCTATGGCATGCTCTATTTCGGTCACGTCGTTGTCGCATAGTCCATACACCGTTTGGCCGTCGTCGGTGGGCTCGGTGGCGAGATATGCCCCTATGTTGAACAGCTTGCATTGCACCTTGTGGAGCAGTGGGGCGTAGGTCGTCGCCACATCTGTGTGTAGGTCGTGTATAAGCAGGCCTATGTAGGAGTTCAGCTCGTCAACCGTGCCATAGGCTTCAACCCTCACGCAGTCTTTTGCCACGCGCTTTCCGCCCACCAGTGCGGTGGTGCCCTTGTCGCCTGTCAGTGTATATACCTTACTTTTCATTCTTGTCGGTGTTTGATGCGTTCAACTGGGCTATGAGTTGCGCCGTGTCGGCTGCCACTGTGTAGCGGTCGAGCTTGTTGCTGCGCGCAAAAGGCGATGCGCCAGTGGCGGCAATCTGCTCAATCATGCCTTTATACATATTGTGGGTGTTGACGATTATCATGTTTCGGCAATCGTCTTTGTTCACTATGATTTGCGACAAGGTGGAAATCCACTCGTCGAGAGTGCCTATGCCGCCAGACAGCACCACAAACAAGTTGGCCATTTCTATCATTGTGGCTTTGCGCTCGGCGAGGTCGGCGGTGAATATCACCTCGTCGTTGAGCTCGTCGGCGCGGCTGCGAAACCGTTCTGGAATGATGCCTATCACTTTGCCGCCGGCGTCGTGTGTGGCTTGTGCCACGGTGTGCATTAGCCCGGCATTCACACCGCCATACACAAGCGTGTGGCCATGCGAGCCAATCCACTGGCCGAGAGCTTCGGCGCTTTTAATATATTCATCGGCCAAATTGGCGCACGATGAGCAATAAACGACAATGTTCATAATGTGATATTTTTAATGACGTGTTTAACTTCTTTGAATGCAAAATTTCGGCTCTCGCCACTTGCATCGGTCAGCGTGAGTATGCCGTCTGGGGCTATGCCGCTGATTGTGGCGTCGAACCGTGTGCCGTCTGGCAGCTCCCATGAGTGCATATTGCCGTCGGCACGATAGAGGTTGGCCATAAACCGGCTGTGCAGTGCAGCAAGCGACGCCGGCGTGGCTTGTGAAAAGTCACATAACGCCTCTATGCGCTGACACACGTTGGTCAGAAGCTCGTGGAGGTCGTAGTCGCTGCCGGTGATGTTCTTTAGCGAGATTGGGTTTGGTGCATCGCTCACAAACCGCTCCTGGTTGATGTTGATGCCTATGCCTATTATGGAGTAACCTATGCGCTTGTCAAACAAGGCGTTCTCAATCAAAATCCCACAAATCTTGTCGTCGTTGTGATAGATGTCGTTGGGCCACTTGATTTTGAATCCACTGGCAAAGGCCGACAGCGTGTCGAACACTGCCAGTGAGCATGCCTCGCTTATGTAGAATTGCTCGTTGGCTGCGAGGTTCGGATTTTTGAGCAAGAACGAAAATGCAAGGTTTTTGCCAGGCTCCGACTCCCACGTGTTGCCCTTCTGGCCGCGTCCGGCAGTTTGGCATGGCGTGTAAATCACGCTGCCCGACGGCAGCTGTGAGGCTACGGCCTTCATGTGGGTGTTGGTGGATTTTGTCTCTTGCAGGCAGATGTATTGTGGCATGGCGTGCTGGGTGTGTGTTACTCGTCGGGGAACGTCATTTTGAGCGAGCGACTGTCGTCATCGTTCACTGTGATGTCAACGCGCACAGTGTCGTCTGGCAGCAGATTCTCTATGCGTTCTGGCCACTCAATGAGGCACAGCGCTCCAGAGTCGAAATAGTCTTCTGCGCCGATGTCCTCGGCTTCCTCCTCTTTTTCAAGGCGGTAGCAGTCGAAGTGATAAATCAGCTCGGCTGTGGTGTCGCTGCGATATTCGTTGATTATGGCAAACGATGGTGAGTTGGTCACGTCGGTCTCCACACCAAGAGCTTTGGTGAGAGCTTTGATAAACGTGGTTTTTCCGGCACCCATTTGTCCGTAGAAAGCAAAAACGGTGTAGTCACCCATTTCTGCCATGAATTTTTGGGCTGCTTCGGGCAGTTGGTCCGTGTTTGCAATAGCAATTTCTATAGTCTTCATAATTCCAATGTTTGTTTTGCAAAGATAGTGCAAGTTGATGTGCTCAGTGCAAAGTTTGCTCTAATATGTTTGCCCGGCGCGGCTATTATTTTGGCGACATGGTGACCAGCGGCACGAGCATTTCTTCCATGGATATGCCGCCATGCTGGAAAGTGTCGTTATAATACTGCACATAGTGGTTGTAGTTGTTGGGATAGGCCAGAAAGTCGCGGTTGGTGGCGAAAATGTAGGTTGACGACACGTTTGGCGCTGGCAATCCGAGCAACTTTGGATTTTTAATCTCAAACACTTGCTTGGGGTTGTAACTCAAGTTTTTGCCCACCTTGTAGCGCAAGTTGGTGTTGGTGTTGCGGTCGCCAATCACTTTTATTGCGTTTTCCACGCGTATGGTGCCGTGGTCGGTGGTCAGAAC
Source organism: uncultured Muribaculaceae bacterium (assembly GCA_934636465.1). Lineage (GTDB taxonomy): Bacteria > Bacteroidota > Bacteroidia > Bacteroidales > Muribaculaceae > Sodaliphilus. The sequence goes on along the minus strand of CAKUAR010000006.1, from coordinate 70,894 downwards.
CACTTTCCAGCCCTTGGCGGCTATGAGCTTGAAAATCTCGAAGGCATAGCTGTTTTTGAACCACGACTCGGTGAGTGAGCGATAAGCTTCGTCGGTGTAGGCAAGCTCGCGTATCATCTTCGACTCTGTGCGCGCGTGCGACAAGATGTCAACAAAGTTGAACACAAGCACGTTTAGGTCGTAGTTGTCGAGGTTTGAGAAGTTCTGCATGAGCCGTTCTCCTGCCGACGAGTCGTTGAGCTTGTTGTAGGAGAACTTGTCGTGACGGCGATAGCGGTTGATTATAGTGCTGATTAGCGGCCCTTCGTTTAGGTTCTTGCCCTCGTCCTCGTCCTCATCTACCCACAGCTCCGGGAACATGCGCTCTATGTCAATCGGCATTAGTCCGGAGAAAATGGCGTTGCGTGCATATTGCGTGGCAGTGGGCAGTATCGTGGTGTAGAGCGCCTCTTGGTCTATTGTGAAATAGTCGCTTAGCAGTGGGCTGATTGTTTTCCACTGGTCGAGCCTGAAGTTGTCAATCACTACGAAACACACTTTTTCGCCAGCATCGAGCAGCGGAAACACATTGGTCTTAAACACCTCGTTGCTTCGCAGAGGGTGGTCGTCGGTGGTGAGCCAGTGCTCGTAGTTGTGCTTAACAAACTTGCAAAATGCGCTGTTGGCCTCGATTTTTTGCAGCCGCAGCATTTCGTCCATGCCGGAGTCGGCGTTCGACAGCGTTAGCTCCCAGCGCACAAGTGTGGAATACACGTCATACCAGTCGTTGATTGTGGCAGCAGAGTTTATCTTCTGGGCTATGTTCATAAACTCCTGCTGATAGTCGCTCGTGGCCTTTTGAGCCACAAGGGCATCGCTGTGGAGGTTTTTCTTTATCGACAGCAATATTTGGTTTGGATTTACGGGTTTTATGAGGTAGTCGGCAATCTCGCTGCCTATGGCCTGGTTCATGATGTTCTCCTCTTCGCTCTTGGTAATCATGATTACCGGCACATTGGGTTGCAGCAGCTTGATTTGCTGCAGGGTTTCAAGGCCGCTTATGCCTGGCATGTTCTCATCGAGGATTATGAGGTTGAAGTTTTGCGACTGTATCATGTCGAGAGCGTCGCGGCCGTTGGTCACGGTCTCAATCTCATATCCCTTGTTTTTCAGAAACAGAATGTGCGGCTTCAGCAAGTCGATTTCATCGTCAGCCCAAAGAATGTGTTCTTTACTCATAACTGTCAATTTTCTATTAAGGCAAATATACGAAAATTAGTGTGAAAACTGAAATGTGGATTTGCTCGCATTGGCGAGTGCGCCATAAAGGTTTTAAACGCTGCGAAATAAAGGCCGAAAACTCACATAGTGGAGTTCCGGCCCTTGTGTTTTGGCTTTTAGTGATGGGGCACTGCCTCACATTACAAGCATGGCTGTATTTCGGCAATCCATGCCGCTATGCGCTCATCGGTTTTGTCGGCCTCGTTGACTTCGTCGAGAGCAAGTCCCACAAACTTGCCGTCGGCCACAGCTGTGGAGTCATCATAGGTGTAGCCGTCGGCCGGCACAGCACCCACAAAGGTTGCTCCGCTATCTTTGAGTGCGTCATAAAGCTCACCCATGCCACTCACAAAAGTGTCGGGGAAAGAGGCGCTGTCGCCACAACCAAACAAGGCTATCGTTTTGCCTGTGAGATTGCTGTTTTGCAAAGTCTTCACCGCATCATACCAGTCGTCCTGCATGTCGCCGGCACCCCATGTAGATGTGCCAATGATGAGGTTGTCGTGACTGCTGATGATTGATTCCGTGAGGTTGGCGGCATCAAGGGTTTCAACACCAAGTTTGTCGGCAATGCGCTGTGCAAGGCTCTGGCAAGTGCCGGTTGACGAGCCGTAAATTACGATTGTAGGTCTCATGTTTTCCAATGTTTTGAGTTAAACTTAATTACTTTGTGCAAAGGTAGTTATAGTTCCATGCGCCCGCAATCCTCATTTGTTGTGAATTTTCACCCCAAATCACCCGGCTCACCTACCTATTTTTAGTGTTAGGGTGGGTGGTTAGTGGATTTCGATGGTGGGGTTGACGGCGCGGAGTTGGGCTATGAAGCGTGATTCGTCGCGAGGTGAAATCACTATGGCGCGGCCTCGCTTGTAGCGCAGTTCTATGCGGTTGAGTGACAGTGCCGGAGCACTTAGCCAAGTGTGGGTGTGTTTAATCAGGGTTATATCGTTTATCTTTATTTTTTCGCAGAGCAATATGCTTTTCACAGTGAGCGTGTCGCCGCTTATGGTGTAGTGGGTGCTTGTGTAGATATATGCCTCAAAGGCAATGGCAAGTGGGCAATAAATGACAATAAACCATATTTCGCTTGCTGTGACGGTGCCTATCAGTAGTGGTAGCACAGGCAAAATCACCAGACAGAGTGTCACAAAAATTAGCAGCGTGACGTTGATTTTAGATTTATATGTGGTGCAGTCAGTTGGCATAAATTGTTGTTGGAGGATTGTTTACTTTTTGGGCTTGCGGTCGCGCACAGAGTGGCCGTCGGCGGCACTGTTGGCGTCAGCTTTCTTGTTTGATTTTCCGCTCGCCTTCTCCTTGCGTTGCTGCTCGCGCTCTTCTTGCTTCTCCTTTTGAGCCTTTTTGCGGGCATCGGCCTCTTCTTTGCGCTTCTTTTGGGCGTCTTTGCGCTTTTGCTCCTGCTCCTTGGCTCGCTGCTTGCGCTCCTCAATCTTGAGTTTACGTTGCTGTTCACGCTCTTTGAGCTGCTGCTTGCGTTGCTTTTCTTTTTGCTTTGCCTGTTGCTCTCTTTCTTTCTGCTTTTGCTTTATAGCGTCTTTTTGTTGCTTTTGGGCGTTCTTTATCGAGTCGCTATGCTGCTTCTGGGCCAGCTTCAGGGCGTTGTCCTTGTCTTTTTGAGCTTGCTTTATGGAGTCTTGCTGACGCTTTTCTTCGTCTTTCTTTTGTTTTTCAAGCTGCTTGCGCTCGTTCTCGGCTTGCTTCAGGCGTTCTTTTTCCTCTTTTTGTTTCTGTTTATCAAGTTTTGCTTGTTCTTTTGCGTTGTCCTTTTCATCGCGGCTCTGCTCCGCTTTCTGCTCGCTGTCCTCATTATTGGCAGGGGCAGTGTCGGTCTTGGCCGCAACGTTGGGTTGTGGCTGCTTGGCCGTAGTCTCTGCTGGTTCTGTGTCGGCTTTGGCTGCGGGTTTTGCGTTCTCCTCATTCTTCGGTTGGGTCTCTGGCTTGCTCGCTGCCTTGTTTGGTTGCTCTTTGTCAGCGTCGGGTTTAGCAACAGCCGGTTGTTTTGCAGTGGCTTTGTCCTTGTCCTCTTTTTGTGGCTTGGCAGCGGCCTCTGGTTTGCCCTTCTTCACGCTCTTTGTGGCAGTCTTTTCTGCTTTCTTGTCATTGGCCTTTGGCTTTGCCTTTTGTGCGTCGTCGGTGGCAGTGGGTGGCACTAGGCCTTCCACTTTCTTGGTGTTGAGCGTGTCGAGATATTGGAAATATTCGGCAAAAGAGCGGCCCTCGTTGAGCAGCAGATTGAAGTTGCCCTCGCTGATTAGTACTTGATGTGTGCCAGCCGGAATGTTGAGGCTCTTGTCTTGCTCAAACACGGTGCGATAGTGCGTCACCTCGTCGTAGTTGGCAAAGCCTTTCACGGCAAGAAGTCCGAGCTCACCAAACGTCATTTGCTCCAAATCATAGTCCTTGACCTTGAATGTGGAGAAATTGTGCTTTGCCACCTCATAAAGCAGTTGGTTGGGCGACACGGAGTCAACCGAATATACAAGCAAGAACAGCTGTGGTTTGTCGAGTTCTTCCTTGAATGGAGTGAAATGCTTCTCTATGTCTTGCGGAGTGGAGTCGTTGCCCAGGCGCATGGTCCACAGCATGCCGCGTGCGTTGACGGCGCCGCTGTTGGGTTTGCGGCCTTGGTTGAGCTGCTTCACGATAGACGATGCCGTGGGCGTGATGTCGGTTTCTGGATAACGCTTCAGCAGGTCTTTGAGCGTTGACTTGAAGTGGTCGTAGTCTTTTTGCGTCACATAGGCAAGTGCGTCGATAAACATGAATTTAGGCATGATTTTCGACAACGGATATTTCTTCATCATTTTGGCATAGGCTTGGTGCACTGCCTCGTTGTTGTTGTCGAGATAGTCTTGATAAGCCTTAGCATACATTTCCTCTTGCTCGTTAGCCATGTTTTTCAAGTTCTCCATATAGTTTGGGTCGGTCATGGCTTGGCCATACTTCGACTCGGCAAAGTTGGTCAATATGAGCTGTCGGAACGTCTCGGCCTTGGTGTAGTCTTTGCTGCGCATATACATGAGATACATGTTATAGTATGTGTCGAGGCGATAGATGTTGTCGGGGTAGCGTTTGAGCAGCTCGTTGAATTCGGCTGCCGCGGCATCATAGTCCTCCATCTTGTCTTTGAGAATGATGCCCATGTTATATAAACCCTCTTGAATCACGTCGTTGGAGTTTTTCTTCTCCTCGTCGGTCTTAGGTATCTGTTTCAGATAATATTCCTCATAGTGCGGGTCTTCGGAGCGCTGCTGTGCCTTTTTGTCAACCTTGGTCGAGTCGTTGCCCTGCGCCTTGGAGTCTTGTGGAACTTCGTTTTGGGCGGTTTCTTCGTTGTTGCTCTCGTCGCCTGTTGAGTAAGACGCCTTGTTGCGTCGGCGCCAGTCGTCTTCAAGTTTGCGGTTGCCCCAAAGCTGCTGGAATGCTGTGCGTCCGGCATTCTTGGTGGCAGTGTTATAGAAATACCAAGATTTGTCGTTGTTTATCTGAAAAGCTGTAGGCGCTTTGCTGTTGTTCTTGTTGCTGAGCTGGTTGCCTTTTGAGTTTTGCTTGGCAAGGTAGTCCTCGCGTGCGGCATTCTCGGCATCTTCTTTCTCTTTTTTCTTCAGTTCATCGATGATTTTTTTTATCACAGCTTTTTGCTGGTCGGGAGTCATGGCAGAGAGCCGCAGCAGAGAGTCTTGCAGCGTGACGTTTTGCGAATACACGGCAAGTTCGTCAAGCACGTCGCTGCGTTTTTTCAGCAGCTTGTAGTTTGGGTAGTCCTCGTTGATGACGGGGATTGCTTCGGCATAGCAGGGTTGTGCCAAGTCGTATTTGTGCTGGTTGAAGTAAATTCCGCCGAGGGTGAGCTGGCTGATGGCCTTGTCGATGCCGTTGCGTGTGCTCTTTTTGGCTGCCATCACATAGCTCTCCACGGCGTGTGCGGTGTCTTGCTTGGTGAGGTATAGGTTGCCTATCGCATAATAGATTTGGTCAAGATATTCCTTGTTGCGGTCGAAGCGTGCGAGCGTGCGCAGCGACTTTACCTCGCTGTTGATGTTGCTGCCGCTATACACCGCGCTTTGCTTTATGCGCGCGTTGAATTTTGTGCGATAAGATGAGCTGTTGCTGCTGCCGGCCTTTTTGAACGCTTGATAGGCGAGGTCTTTCTGGTTGTTGTCCTCATAGAGCTGGCCGAGCAAGAAATTGAGTCGCACCTTTTGCGCTCCTTTGCTGTTTTTGGCGGCTATGGCGAGGTATGGTATTGCCTTGGCAAACTCCTTGTCTTTGATGAAATAGTTGGCAAAGGCGAGGTTGCCAAGCGAACGTATGCGCTTGTTTTCAATCTTGTCGAGGTGTATGTGGGCGAGCACATTGTCGGCCTCGGTGGTCCACCCCATAGCGCAGTAGCTCAGCACTTCCCACACCTGTGCCTCTGCCACGAGGTCGGGTTTCCAGGAGAAATGGCGTGCAATGTAGTGGAATGTGGCGGCGGAGCTGAGGAAATCGCCTTTCATGTATTGGGCCTTGCCCATGAGATACCATGCGTTGTGCAAGAATGGGTTATATTCGTCACGTTTCAGCCACTCCTTGTACTTTGGGTCGTTTCCCTTGCCGTTTTTGCGCTTTGGCTTCTTTTTAATGGAGTGCAGAGAAATTGCTTTCTGCATTTTCTCGATTGTGCGGTTGAAGTTTGTTGACGGTTGTGGCGCTTTTGGATTTGAGTAGGCTTCGGCCGGGTGAATGAACAGACGCTGCGAGTAGTCGTCCTCATATTCGCCCTCAAGTTTTTTGATTTGCTCGTTGTAGTGCGTTATTCCGTTGTAGTACACATTGTAGCGAGTGTTGAATGCCTGCCAAAAGCGTGAGCCTGCCGTGTTTTTCTTGGCGCTGCACGCCGAGAGAATCACAGCAACCGCAATCAGCAGCAATGGTGAATAATGCCCAAATCTCTTCATCTGCACAATGTATCTCTTGAATTAACGTTGGTTTTTGTTTTTTATTGCATGGGCTGGTGGAGGTGTGGTCTCATTGTAGAGCATTATGAACTCATCGTTTATAGTTGCCGGCAACGTGATGCCGCGTTTTTTCACTGATTGCTGCCATGCGAGAAGTTCGTCGTGGCGCAGAGTGTAAAGCACATCGCGAAACTGCTCGATTTCGTCGTCGGTGTAGCCGTCGGGCGTGCGCCCCTTGAAAGAGTCGAGCTCTTCGTCGTTGAAATAAAGTGGCTCTTTGTTTATGCTCATCAGAATTTTTTCGCTGGGGCACACCTCGTTGAGGCTGCAACAGTCGGCTGTGCACTCACTTTCGCTGTTGGCGGCTGCCGCTGGTGGAGTTTCGCTGTCGTCGTCGGTGTTGTGGTGCAAGCGGTCGAGTATATAAAGCACTAATCCCGACACGAACAATATGCAGATTAATATGATTGCTGGCTTCATGTTGCAGGTGTGATTTTGAAGCCGGCTTTAGCCAGGTCGTTCCAGAAGTCGGGGTATGATTTTGTTACTACCGATGGCTCGCAGATTATTACTTTGCCAAACCGTGTAGCTGCCAGAGCCATCGACATGGCCATACGGTGGTCTTTGTAGGTGTCGAACACCGGGGTGGCTTGTGTGACTTGGCATTTTTGCCCGAGCCAGGCGATTGTGTCGCTGCCAGCCGATATGGTGAAACCGATTTTTGCCATTTCTGTCACCATAGCGGCGAGCCGGTCGGTTTCCTTGATTTTCAGATTGCTAAGACCGTGCAGTCGGAATTTGATGCCAAGCAGGCATAGCATGGTGATGAAAGTCTGGGCTATGTCGGGAGTGCCGCTGAAATCGGCCTCAAAGAAATCTGTTGTGCTGCCGTTGTGGCTAAGATGCAGGGTGCCGTCGGCTTGCCATGCGGCTTGAATCCCTATTTGCGGCAGATATGAGAGGATTGCAGAGTCGCCCTGCACGCTTGTCTGGTTTAGGCCGGTGAGGCTGATTGACGACTGCGGGCAGAGCGCGCTTATAGCAAACCAGTAAGACGCTGCCGACCAGTCGCTCTCCACCGAGAAGTCACCGCTGTGGCAATAATTGCCTTTGGCAATGTCAATGTCGAGCCCGTGGCGGTGGGCGGTGATGCCGAATTGGCGCATAATGGCAAGTGTCATGTCGATGTAGGGCAGAGAAAGAGCCTTGCCGGTGATGCTTATGTGCATGTCGCCTATGATTGGGGCTATCATGAGTATTGCCGAAGTGAATTGGGAACTAAGACTGCCGTCGATGCGCAGATGTCGTGGGACGAGCCGCCTGCCAGAAATGCGTAGCGGCGGAAAGCCCTCTTTGTTGCAATAGCTGATGTCTGCTCCAAGAAAGCGGAGTGCATCTGCCAGGGGTGCTATGGGGCGTTGACGCATGCGCTCACTGCCGTCGAGTGTTGCGGTGTGGCCTTGTATGGTTGCAAAAAATGCTGTGAGAAAGCGCATTGCCGTGCCAGCTGCGCCAATGTTGACACTTGTCGCTTCGGGGTGTGACAAGGCATTTTTGAGTGTGGTGGTGTCGTCACTTGTGGAGAGGTTTTGCAGCGAGCAAGGGCTTGCGGCAAGCGCATTGACAATCAAGGCGCGATTGCTGATACTCTTAGATGCAGGCAGCGCCACTGTGGCCGTGATGCGTTCAGGGGCTTCTATGGCAATGGGCTGGTCAGTAACCATAGCCGTTGATTTTGCGGAACGTGTTGGGTGATGCGCCCAAGTGTTTTTTGACATATTTGCCGAAAAACGACAAGTTTTCGAAGTTCAGACTGTTGGCAATCTCCTTTACCGTCATGTCGCTGTAAAGCAGCAGTTGCTTTATGCGGTTGACGAAACTCATGGTTATGAGGTCGCCGGCGCTTTTGTTTGACCGCTGATTGCACACGCTTGTCAGATATTTTGGCGAGACGCACAAGCGGTCGGCAAAGGCTTGCACACTGCGCAGATTGTTGATGTTGTTTGACAGCATTAGCATGAAGTCGCGGAAGAGCTTGTCGCCCTGCCGCATCATCTCGTCGCTGGCCGTGTGGCTGTTGATGCTCGCTATTAGGTCGAGCGCAAAAGCCTGCAAAATGTGCATCACTGCTTCTCGGTTGGTTCGCAGCGACGTGTTTGTGATTTTGAACATGGTCAACTCGTAGTATTTGACCATGAGAGCTATTTCATCGGCCGAGAACTTGATTATTGGGTCGTTTTGCAGACTCATCACGGCCTCAAACAAGTTTTTGTTGATGAAACTGAATTCGTTTTCCGACGCCATTGCCACAATTTTGCAGCTGAAGTTGCCTTCGTGGCTTATGTCGCTTATTATGGAGCGGCTGTTGATGAAGAGCGCACATTGACCGCCAACGCAATATTCCTTGGAGTTGATTTTGATTTTTAGCGTGCCGCTTAGGCAAAAGATAAAGGCTATGAAGTTGAGCTTGAAAACATTTTCAAGCTCTGGAATAGATGTTATGTTGTCGGCAAAAGCCACTTGGTCGTCGTAATAGTTGATAGTGGCTCCGATTTTGGTGACATCATTGAAGTTAAGTTCTTCCAATTTTGGCATATAGGAGTGTTTTTTCGTATTCAGAATTTTGTGCGCTTTCTCGCGTGACATTTGCCCCCGTTGTGGGGATAAAAACAAGTGGCACTTCTGGCATTTGAGCAGGAAATGCCGCTTGTCATCAAAACAAATGCGTATGAACGGATTTTGAATTCATTTTTACTTGTACGACTGCTGGTATATTGCCGTGATTTCTTCACGCGTGAGGAAACGCGGGTCGTTGTCGAAAGCGTGTCCGCCTGTGTCGATTGCATTTTGCGTGAAAGCGTCGAAATCGGCTGGCGTTATGCCCCAGTCGCTCAGTTTTATGTTGTCAACGTGGCAAGCCTTTTGCAGTTGAACCAGTGCGTCGATGAAATCGCTTGGACGTGCACTCTTTTGCTGCGTCATTTTCTCTGCCATCTTCATGTAGCGTTTCACAGCGTCGTTTTTGAACGCTTGGAAATAAGCCTTAGATATGGCAATCAAGCCTGCGCCGTGAGGCAACTTGGGATAGAAGGCACTCATTGTCTTTTCCAATATGTGCTGGCTTATGCAACTGCTTGTGCTTTCTACCATGCCGGCAAGCGTGCTTGCCCATGCCACCTTGGTGCGCGCCTTGATGTCGTTGCCGTCGTTAACAGCCACAGGCAGATATTTGTAGAGCAAGCGTATGGCTTCGAGGGCATACATGTCGCTCAACGGGTTTGCCAAACGGCTGTTGATGTAGCCCTCGGCAGCGTGGAAAAATGCGTCAAGACCCTGGTAGGCTGTAAGCTTGGCAGGAATGGAGACCATGAGCGAAGGGTCAACGACAGACAGCGTGGGGAACATCTTGGGGTCTCCGAGGCTTAGTTTCTCTTTTTTCTCGGTGTCAGTAATCACACTATAGGGGTCGATTTCGGTGCCAGTGCCGGCAGTGGTGGGTATTGCCACTATGGGCAGCACCTTGCCTATTGGCTTCTTTTTGCCGGAGCCGCACTGCATGTAGTCCCAGTAGTCGCCTTCGTTGTTAACTGCCACTGCTATTGCCTTGGCTGTGTCGATGGAGCTGCCGCCGCCAAGACCAATCACAAAGTCGCAATCCTCGTCGCGACAGATGGCTGCACCCTGCATCACATGCTCTTTGATGGGGTTTGGCAACACCTTGTCGAAGACCACGCTGTCTATGTTGAGAGCCTTGAGCTGCTCGAGTAAAGTGTCGAGATAGCCAAGGTTGCGCATGGAGTTGCCAGAAGATATGACAATAAGGGCTTTTTCGCCCGGTAATTCAAGAGAAGAAAGATTTTTTAGTTTGCCTACACCAAAAACAAGATGTGTGGGGATAAACAAACCGAATTTCATGTCGTTCATAACAGTACGAGTTTATGATAGTTACTAAAATTATTCGTTAACTCTAAAAGATTTCAGCTTTAGTGACTGCTTGCGTCAACCAGACTGTGATTGGTGCCGACCCACGGCCAAAACCTCTTGGTAAAGTTAAGAATTGAGTGTGTTAACTGCAAATAAAACGCACGAAATTTGCACTCCTTCACCACTACCCACCATAAACGGGACAGTTGTTTCAAAGACCAAGCAGCTTTTTTTATATACATTATTAATTTGTGATTTGGCGATGTGTTGTGGTGGGGAATTGGTGGTGGTGATTTTTTCCTTTCGACATAATGCAGTATTTTTGTAAAGTTTGTGTTTTTCAAAAGGAACGTCAAGCAAAAAATGAACGAAGATGAACTGGCCGAAGGTTGCCGCCGAAATGACCATAGGGCACAGCGCGAGCTTTATGAGACGTATGGGCCTCGCATTTTGGCAGTAATATCGCGATATATAGCGGAGAAAGACGTTGCCAAAGATGTCTTTCAGGACACGTTTGTGCGCATATTCGGTTCGATGGGTCAGTTCTCGTGGCGTGGCAATGGCTCGCTCAAGGCATGGACGGAGCGAGTGGCGGTGAACATGTCGCTCAACTATCTGCGTGACCATAAGGCTGAACTGCTTGCGGTGCAGGTTGACGACACGTTTGTACTTGCTGATGAACCAACGGCAGATGAGGTTGACGAGATTGACGCAAGTGTGATTGAGCGCTTCATTGCAGAACTGCCAGTGGGCTACCGCACGGTGTTTAACTTGTTTTGCATTGAGGGACTAAACCACAGGCAGATTGCCGAGAAACTTGGCATAAACGAGAAAAGCTCATCTTCGCAACTGTCGCGAGCAAAGATGTTGCTCGCCAAAAGAATTAAAGAATATCTTGCTAAAAAGGACTGAAAATCATAATGAGTGAAGGCTCAAAACATAATGAAACATGGATTGACGCGGTGAGGCGCAAGTCGCAGCAGAGCATGTGCCAACTGCCTGACGACAGCTGGGCGGCTATAACCAAGGCTGCCGGCATAGAAGAGCAGCTGGCAAAGCGTGGACGTGTGGCACGGCTTTGGGGGGCTGTTGCTGCTGCCGCAGCTGTGGTTTTGGCTGTGGGCATTGCCATGCTTGGCGTGCGTTTTGAGCCGGTGCCGCAGCCAAAAGCAGGTTCAGCGGTAGCTGCCGTGAGCAAGAAGCAATGTGCTGGCACTCCGCGGCAAGAGCTGATGGCGGTGAACGGCGCAGCCAGTACTGCCTCTGCCGAAAAGAAAATGCCGAAAACTGGCGACACTGCACAACTTTGGCGGCAAGCTGGCGGCAAAGACTTTGCAGAGCCAGCGCAGAAATCAACATCGACCGACACCAAGACTGCCGACAACGGTCTGGAGGCAGAACCGCAAAACGACCAGTGCAGCAGCCCCAACAAGGTGTCAAGCGGTGCAATCAATGACGCTAAACAGCCAAAAACTTCGACGGAAGAACGCAGCATGAGGCAAGGAAATGCTTATAGGGGCATTATACATAAAGACACGCATGGCCACGACGGCGAAAAAGAACCGGGCAATGCTTTGCGGCTATATGGCAACGGCATAATCTTGGCACAAGCAAACTCAAGTGGCAGTGGCAAGGTGCAGACTGTGATGTCGAACTCTGACGGTGTGATATTTGCTGCTCCACGACGCACGAAATTCACCTACGACCATAAAATTCCAATTACCGTGGGCTTGTCGTTCAGCAAGCGGATACCATTTAATTTGGAATTGAGCACAGGTCTCGTCTATACGCTTATGGAGTCGGGGGTGACGGCCGAACTGACTGGACAATCGTTCACGCAAAGAGTGCAGTTTATTGGCATTCCGCTTGGTGTGAGATGGAATTTCTGGCGCTGGAGGCATTTTGACACTTATCTGGGTGGAGAGGTGCTTGGAGAAAAGGTGATTGACGCAAAATATGGCGACGACAATATAGATGTTGACAGGCTTCAATGGTCGCTGCACGCCATAGCCGGTGTGCGCTATAACATAGGCGACCATGTGGGAGTCTATGTGGAGCCAAAGCTGTCGCATTACATGACGGAATTGCCCTTGACCACGATACGCAATGAGCACACGCTTAACATGAATGTGCAGTTTGGCCTATCGGTGCAGTTTTGACAAATGATAAATGCAAAAACAAACGATAATATTAAAACAAAACAATTGAATATGAAACATCAGAAAATGCTTTTTGTGCCGGCTATGCTGCTGGCAATGACGGTTTCTTTCACATCGTGCTTCGATGATGACTACAAGGAGCCGTATAATCCGTATGACCCAAGCAACACAGAGGCAAAGTATGCCGCATTTGTGACGGTGCGCAACGACAGCACCGACTCCACTCAGTATTGGTTTGAATATGATTTCGGGGCTAAATACAAGCCTGTTAAGAACTTGATTTATGACAATTATAGCCCTCTCAACAGCGACAAATCCAAGAAAGACGGCAAAAGAGCCTATATAACATATAACGACGCAGAGGGTTCTACGAGCTCTGTGAAGATGGTGTCGCTTGTGTCGGTGACCGACTTGCCAACTCAAAATGTGGAGGTGGTGAAAAGCAATTCACAGGTTTCGAGCTACGGAAACTACAGAATGTATGTGAACCAAGTGAACTTGAGCAAAGACGGCAAGTGGCTCGACTTGATTGTGGAGCTTCAGTCGCGCGATGCCATGAACGATGTGGTGGCTCACAAAGTGAATTTGATTGAAAACACAGATGACCCAGACTCAATAAGCCACAAGAAAGGTTGCCACTATCTGGAATTGCACCATAACACTGGCGGTGTGGGCAACGAAACTACCGCCAACTATATAATGACATACGTGTCGTTCCGCCTGCCCGATGCCATGAACATCACAAAAGATTACTATCAGCTGGTGCTTAAATTCAAGGATAAGGAGGGCGCAGACCGCTATTTGCACATATCTGCCAATGGCGAAACAAGCTTGAGCTACAAGCCGTAAGATGAGTTTTGCGTAAATAATAAAATTAAAATCCAGAGCTGCAACCAGCCCTGGATTTTTGTTTTTATTAGTCGGTAGTGATAAATACGAATTATTTCGGTTGATAGGCGCCGTCTTTGGCCTCAAAAATCACACTTGGCTCAATGACTTCCACTGAGTGCCATGCGCCTTTTGGTATTTGGCAGCCATATTTGCCATTTGCCGGGTCAAGACGAATGCGCTGTTTTTCTTTGAATTTGGCCTTTTCTGACGTATCGCCACAAGAACTTTCGGCTTCGTAGATTACTTCGTCGAGTTTGCCGCAAAGGCAGATTACTGTCTCGGCAGTGTCGTCGTGCTTGTGAATTGCTACAACGGTTTGGGGCAGCATGGCGTTGAGCATGCGTTGGCTGGTGTCGGCCTGCGATGTGCGCAAGTCGAAGTTTTGGCGCAAGCGCGGATTTTCGGCAGCTTGCTGCAGCAGCGCAGTTAAAAAGTTCTTATCAAATTCCATAACATTCAGTCATTTTGCTGTGATAGAGGCTATGTATTCCTCATGCAAGTGATAGTATTTCTTCATGAACAACACATAAGCTATTGACAACACCGCCAAAGCGCCAATCAGATAAAGCCAGTGGCAAGGCGCGTTGTCGGGGCAAAGATATACAAATCCTAAAGAAATCAAAAGCTGCATAGCCATGTAAAGCAAAAGGTGATTGTGGCAATCTGGAAGTTCTGCTCTTATTTGTTTGTGCCTCGCAGGGCAAACAGGTTGCCTAACGATGACTGATTGCTTTGTGATTTTTTTTTGAAAAATGTTGGGGAAGGCGTGCAGTAAAATGAGGGTGGTGGTGTTATTATAGTGAAAGAAGTCATCAAGATTCTGAAAGAAAACTTCATTTACTCTTTTTATTTGCGATATTATGGAATTCCGGTGAGTTGAGGTAACCCGCCGGTTCTTTTTTTATGTGGATAATTGCGAGACTTTGACATATTCCCAAATTATGCCACTTTCTGCACGCGAATGGGATCGTCGTCATCACTTTGGGTTGTGGTTTGGGCGTCAGCGGCGGTTGTTGCGGCGATAGTCTTTGTATTTGTCACCGGAGTAAATGCCGTTGCCGAAGCCGTTGGAGTTGAACTCGTCCGTCTCCTCGTCGGTCTCGTTGTCTTTCTTGTCCTTGCGCTCAAGGGCGTTGTGCTTCTTGTCGGGTTGGTTTTTCTTGAGAGAGTCGAACTTCTGCTTGTCAATAGGCACGGCGTTGACGTCCCAGTTTTCCTCCATATCCCAGCTTTTGCGCAACTTGAGGCGTTTGGGGTAGTAGTAAACGTCTTCAGGCTGCTGGTGCTTGGCATAGTTGCCGGTGTCCCACTTGCCGTTGCCGTTGGCGTCGGCTATGAGGCGGACGTAGTAGGTGCCAGGCTCAACGTTGCTGAAAGTGATGCGGTTGCCTTGCATGGTGGCGTTGCGTAGCGGTTTGTCGCCGCCGTCGAGCAGTTGGGCAAAGGCAGCCTTGGTGTTGAGTCCTTGCACGGTGAAATAGAGATTGGCAAACTCCTCGGTGCCGCGCATGGATATTTCTTGGTTTATGGCACTCTGGTTGAGCAGACCATAGCAAGAGCGAATGGCAGCGGAGTCGATGGTGAGCTTGTAGCGTGTGCCTGGTGTGAGTTGCAATGGCAGAACATAGCGCAACTGAGTGTAGGCGTTGGCGCGCACAAATGGCGGCACGCCTGTGAGGTCGGTCCACACGGTGTCAACAAGCTGTTGCAACTTCACTCCGCTGGCGAGAATGGTGTCGAGAGGCGTTGTTGACTTGAGGACTATTGAGTCGCCTATGGCGAGCGAGGTCTTGTCGATGGTTACTTCCACGCCCTGCTGCTTGGGCTTGTGGGCGAGCAGCAACTCAAGGTCGTCGGGGTCGGGCTCTTTGCCCTCGGATTGTGCTTTTGCCACGCGACGCTCAATGTTGGCACGCTCCTTTTCCCATTTTTCTTTTTCCTTTTTGGCTTGGGCTTCTTCTTTAAGCTCGGCGTTTGAGCGGCGCAAGTTAAACTGCAAGGTGTCGGTAGCCAATTCAAGCGAGTCGTTTTTGCCGGTGCGCAAATGGGTCACGGCAACCTTCAGGCTGTCGCTCTTGATGAGGGCGGAGTCGGTGAGCCAGTAGAACAACGAGTCGTTGTCGGCGTTGCGCTCAAGCCGAAACCAGTTGGCTTGCTGGGGCTTGGGCGAGATTACGCTAAGCTCTGGTAACTTGCCGACAGGAGCCGACATCTTAATGTGAAGTTTGTTGCGCCCTTGGCGCTCCGATTTGACTATGTAGAGGGAGCGGTGCTCCTCGTTGAACATGCTAAGCAGCAGGTCGTTTGGCAAATATTCGGTGTGGGTGGCGGTCACCACGGTGTCGATGCGGTGGTCGAAAGTGAACGTGGTGTCGCTTGAAGTGAACGATGATGTGGTGGGCACAATCACGGTGTCGAGAAAGGCAATGTCCTCGGTGCGAGCCATGCGGTAGTCGCCGTCAACATCGTTGAGGGCAAACACATGGTAGCGGCCTGGCTTGAGATTGCGTATGGTGAACTGGCCAAGGTCGTTGGTGCGCGATATGCGCTCAAGCGGAATTGTGGAGAACGCGCTGTCGGCAAGGTTGCTCTGCACGCCCACTGTGACGTGTTGCATTGGCTCAAGGTCTTTGGCGCGCAGCACCATGCCAGCCACTTGCAGGGTGTCGATGCTGTCGCCGGTGGAGAAGGCGCACGAAAGACCGTCGAGCACGTTGCCCTCGTTGTTGTCGGCTATGGCGTTGCTGAAGTCCACCACATAGGTGGTGTTAGGCATCATGGTGTCGCGAAACTCCACGGTGATTTTCTTGCCGAGCACCTTGATGAGCGGAGCTTCCTTTTGTGCCGGTGACACAACCACTTTTTTCTGCTGGTCTTTGAGTTGCACAATCTCGTCGAAGGTCAGCTCCAACTTGTTGCCCTTGAAGTTTTTGGATCCATTGGCCGGTGAGCATTTGAGCAGCACTGGCGGAGTGTAGTCGCGAGGGCCGCCTTCGGGGTTGCCGATGTTGGCGCACGAGTAGAGCAGTATGCTCGACAGGCAAGCCAACAGAATATATGTGAATTTCCTTGAAATCAAAGCAGTGTGAAACTTTACGTTTTAAAATCGGCGGTAAAGTTACTCAAAAAAAACGTGATTGCCGTTTGGTTCAGCCAACTAAATGAAACCTGGGGCAGCACAAGGGCGGCCGAGGCGGGGTGATTTGCTTTGATGACAGTGGGTTGCGCCTGTTTGCCAAGCCCCTTGGCTGAACCTTTAAAAAAGGCAAATCAATATTTTTTCACTTGAAGAAATTATAGTATATTTGCAAACTGTAAGTTGTATTAATAACGAAACAATTAAAAAATAATTAATAATTCAACAAATGCAAACTAAAGGTTTTATTAGAGTCATAACCGTTTGCTTGATTCTTGTGTGCGCCTTTTATCTGTCGTTCTCATTTGTGACAAACCACTATGAGAACATAGCAGAGCAGAAGGCTCTTGCCGCATCGGGACTGAAGACGCCCGACACGAGCAACAGCAAATACAAGACCGTGTATAACGCGTATCTTGACTCAATCTCTAAGGAGAAAGTGTATTTGAATTACTACACTTTCCAGGAAGTGCGTGAAAAAGAACTTGGACTTGGTCTTGACTTGAAGGGTGGTATGAACGTTACTCTTCAAATCTCTGTGCCCGACATTTTGCGCGCCCTTTCTAACGACAACCCTGACAAGAAGTTCAACCAGGCCATCAACACTGTGGCGTCGAACAACCGCGCACAGGAAGATTTCGTTGCTTCGTTCTGCAACGAATACAAGCGCATCGCTCCCGAAGGCAGTCTGTATCAAATCTTCCGCAACGTGCCTCAAGTGAAGGAAACTCCAAACGCAACTGACGCGCAAGTGGAAAAAATCCTTTCTGACGAGGTTAACGACATGGTTGAAAACTCATATAAAGTGCTTCGCACCCGTATCGACCGTTTTGGCGTTGTGGCTCCTAACATTCAGAAGCTGCAGAGCACCGGCCGCATCTTGCTTGAGTTGCCAGGCGTGAAAGAGCCTGAGCGTGTGCGCAAGCTCCTTCAGGGAACAGCCAACTTGGAGTTCTACCAGACATACAACTATAGCGAGATTGCAAACGACTTGCACAACTTGAGTGCAGCCACAGCCGGAGGCGTGCAGAAAGCCGCTGCCGACACTGCTGCCGCCGACACAGCCAAAGCAGAGGCCAAGGAAGCTGCAAAACCAGCTGCCGCAAAACCAGCCGCACAAAAGGCTCGCACGCTCGACCAGTTGCTCATGACCGGTGGCCAACTCAACCCAAGCAGCCCTGTTGTGGGTGTGTGCGAGGTGACCGATACCGCCGAAGTGAATGCAATTTTGCGCTCGCCGGCCGCTGCCCAGAACCTGCCAACCGACTTGAAACTGCGCTGGACTGTTAAGGCCATTGACCAAGGCGGTCGCATGTTTGAGCTCGTGGCATTGCGCACGGTGCAAAACAAACCGGTTCTTACAGGCGATGTGATTACTGACGCTTCAAGCCAATTCGACAACTTGCAGGGTCAAGTGGTGTCGATGACAATGAATGACGAGGGTGCCCGCGCATGGTCGCGCATCACTGGTCAGAACCTTGGCCGCTCGGTGGCTATCGTTCTTGACGACCAAGTGTATTCGTTCCCTAACGTGAACTCGCAGATTGACGGCGGCCGTTCGCAAATCACTGGTAACTTCACTGTGGAAGAGGCAAACGACCTTGCCAACGTGCTTGAGTCTGGTAAGATGGTGGCACGTGTCAACATAGCAAGTGAAAGTGTGATTGGCCCGTCGCTCGGTAAGGCTTCAATCGAAAAAGGTTTCATCTCATTCATCGTGGCACTTGTGCTGCTAATGATATTCATGATGACAACATACGGTGTGAAAGCAGGTAACATAGCCAACTTGGGCTTGATTTTGAACCTGTTCTTCACAATGGGTATTCTGGCATCGTTCCAGAGTGTGCTCACACTGCCTGGCATCGCAGGTATCGTGCTGGCTCTGGGTATGGCAGTTGACGCCAACGTGCTTATCTTTGAGCGCAGCAAGGAAGAGTTGCGCGCAGGCAAGAGCCTGAAGGCCGCAGTTAACGACGGTTACAAGAACGCATTCTCTGCAATCTTCGACTCCAACCTCACTTCTATCATCACTGGTATAATTCTTGCCATCTTGGGTTCAGGTCCTATCCGTGGTTTCGCAATCACTCTTATCATCGGTATCTGTTGCTCATTCTTCACTGCAGTGTTCGCAACCCGCTTGGTTATGGAGCACTTTGTGAACAACGGCAAGTTCAACGGCATGACCTACACCACACGCTTCACCCGTCACTTGATGGAGAACGTGCACTTTGACTTCATCGGCAACCGCCGCAAGAGCCTTATCGTGGTTATCGCCACAGTGGTGGTGGGCGCAATCCTATTTGCTACACTGGGCTTGAGCCGAGGCATCGACTTCTCTGGTGGTCGCAACTACGTGGTTCAATTCAGCCACCCTGTTTCTACTGAAAAACTTCAGAGCCAACTCACACCTCTGTTTGAGGGCAGCAATATTTCGGTTATCACTATCGACAACGACACTAAGGTTAGAATTTCAACCAACTACATGATTGACAACACTGACCCGAAGGTTGATGTGGACAACGTGATTATGCAAAAGCTCTACAAAGGTTTGTCGAGCGAACTCAACGGCATGTCGTATGACGACTTCAGCGTGACAAACGAGAATGTGGGTGTGCAATCAACCGACCAGGTTGGTCCAAGCATTGCAAGCGACATGACACGCCAGGCAATCTGGGCTGTGCTGTTCTCGCTCTTGGCAATGGCACTCTACATCTTGTTACGTTTCCGCAACGTGGCATTCTCACTCGGAGCTCTTGCTGCTGTGGCATTCACCTCGTTTGTGGTTATGGCATTCTTTACACTGCACGGACTGCTTCCGTTCTCAATGGAGGTTGACCAGACGTTTATCGCCGCTATCCTCACCGTGATTGGTTATCAGGTGAACGATACTGTGGTGGTGTTTGACCGTGTGCGTGAGTATCGCCGTCTGTTCCCGAAACAAGATGAGAAGCTCACATTCAACAACGCATTGTGCAGCACACTGTCGCGTACGTTGATGACCTCAATCACCACATTGCTTGTGTTGCTTGTGATATTCTTCCTCGGTGGTGAGACTATCCGCAGCTTCGTGTTCGCAATGATACTTGGTGTGTTGTTTGGTACTGCTGCTTCACTGTTCGTGGCATCGCCTGCAGCCTATGTGCTTGCAGTTCGCCAAAACAAACGTGACAAAGACGCTGTGGCTGCCAAGGTGAACACTAACCGCAAATAAAAAGACGGGAAGTAAATAATAAAACGACAATTATAATTCTGATGCCGGTCGGCCTTTTGTGGGCTGACCGGTATTTTTTTGCTGCGTTTTGCGCGCTCGATGCCGAGTTGTGTCGATTGTGGCATTGTTATGGGTGAGCGGCTCGTAAAAAGACACGTAAAAAGACGTTGCTTGCGTGTTGGGCGTGTGATATTTTTTTGTAATTTGGAGCTGATTTTAGTGACTTTGGCAGCGTGCATGTCAGCTTGCTGCCGGGCACTGAAAAAAAAGTGAAAGAATTGACATCTGGGTTAACATAGGCCACAGATTGACATAAACATTATTTCAAACTACAAAAACAAAACTTTATGAAGTTAAAATTTTATCGGACAGCAATAATAACTAAAAATAACACACATGGCAGGGTGAGTCAAAGCGACTCGCCCTGCTTTTTTACATGGGTTATCATGCTGCTATACGCGTACCTCTGGCACGCCTTGCCTTATTCGCTCATAGCCCCACGACCGGAGCTGTCGCTCCTCAGTCGTGGGTTAAATGAAAAACGTGTGCTTCCGGCACACTGCCGCCTTTGTGGGTTGGTTGGTGGCGTGGGGTGGCGAAAATGTGGGGGAATGGGAGCAAAAAAATGTAGTGGGCTTGTTTTTCTACACTCCAATTTATACTATCTTTGTGTGTAGCTATTGACTGGAAGCAGTGTGCGTGGCAATGCCGCTGCCGACCATTGGCGACACTGCTATATCAAGAGTTGGCATAACCGAAAAAGATTAACATAAATAACTAAAATAATCATTCTGTATGAAACTTAAAATCACTCTTTTATCAGTGCTGTGCGCACTTGTGGGCATGAGCAGCCATGCGGCTACCAATTTCATGACCACTACCGACGTGAAGCACTATGAGGCATCGTTTAGAGTGGCTGTGGGTAATTTGGCAGCTTCTTTGACGTTTGGCGCGAAAAACAGGACAAACTTCTACATGTGGCAAATTTCATCGAGCGGCAGCGGCACTCTGAATCTGAATCCGCACCAGTGCGTGAATGGTGGCTACAAGTCGCTTGGCGGAAAATCAATAAGAAACTTTGTGTCGAAAGCTGCCCCTGGTGTGGAGTATTTGGTGAAAATCGCTGTGGATAACGACACGGTGCGCACTTCGTTTGACGGCAAGGTGGTGGACGAGCGTGTGCTTGCTGGCATACCGTTCAGCACGGTGGGCATGCGTGAGTCGCTGCCCGAAGCCGGCTACTTCGACGATGTGACGCTGAAAGCCGACGGTGAGCTGGTGTTTAGCGAGGACTTTGAGAGCGGAAAAAGCTCGTTTGAGTCGGGCGGCACTATAGAGAAGAGAAGCAACGGCGAGGGTCACTTGCTGCATTTCGCAGGCCGTTCGGCCGAGGACGTGATTTGGGCAAACATTAATGCCGCAACTGGTCCGTTCAAGAAGGTGACGCTTAGCCCTAACCAGACGGTGACCGTGCAGGCAGAGGACTATGACAGAGGCGGCGTTGGCGTAGGCTACACGGCTCGCCACAAGATGTATAAGAACCCCACTGGCAACCAGTTCCCGATTTTGGCATGGTACTCAATCGATGCCACTGCCGACCTTACCAAAGCACGCTATAAAGAGCTTGCCGACTGTGGATTTAATTTGTCGTTCTCGCAACTGCACTCCACAAGCGATGTGGAGAAAGCCATGAGCGAGAGCAAGGGCACAGGCGTGAAGCAGATAGTGATGTGCGACGAGCTGACCAACAACCCGGTTGCTGCAGTTAACCGTTTCAAAAACGAGGAAATGCTGGCTGGCTGGTTCTTGCGCGACGAGCCTGTGTCGAGCGACTTTGCATCGCTCCGCGACTTCAGAGATGAGATAATGAGCGCAGACAACGAACACTTGCTTTACTTGAACCTGCTGCCAACCTACGTTGACGTGGGTTCGCTCGGCACAAGCAGCTACAAGGAATATGTGAAACGCTTCGTTGACGAGGTGAACATAGGCATCATAAGCTATGACAACTACCCGGTGGTAAAGTCGGGCGACAAGGTGAGTGTGCGCTCCGGGTTCTATAAGAACCTTGAGGACGTGTCGGCTGTGTCGAGAGAAACTAACCAGCCATTCTGGGCATTTGCCTTGGCAACAGCCCACGGCAGCTATCCAGTGCCGTCAATCAACCACATGCGCTTTGAGCTGTATAGCGCGCTGGCCTACGGCGCACAAGGTGTGCAATATTTCACTTACTGGACTCCGCAAGGCACGCAGTGGAACTTCCACAACGCCCCAATCGACGTGAACGGCAAGAAGACCAACGTGTGGTATCGCATACAGACACTCAACAAGGAAATCCAAAGTCAGGCATGGGTGTGGCTTGGTGCAAAACTGCTCAAGGTGTCGCACTACGTGCCAGTGGGCGGCTCTGTGCCAGAGGGCACCAAGAGATATAACAAGGCTTATCTCCCTGCCAAATTCAGCGGTCTATCGTCGTATAACTCAAGTGGCTTGTGCGTGTCGCACCTCGTGAACGGCAAAAACCACTTCTTGATATTGCTCAACAGCGACATAAACAATGCTGCAAGCGTGAGCATAAACCACACTGCCGACGTGAAGATAGTGGGCAAGGACGGCAAGGCCACAAGCACAGGCGAAACAACTACTGAAGCCGAGGTTGAGGCTGGCGACTACCTGCTGTTTACCTGGACTGAATGATTTGTTTGGTGAAAAACGTGAAACTACGAAAAAACTGATTGAGTTATGAAGAACAAGATTATAATCATGGCAGCCCTGCTTGGCGCAGCTGCCACCGCCTCGGCCCAAACGCCGGCATACCGCCTCGACAATGTGGGCGTGAAGATGGTGAACGGCTCCAACTATGAGAACGGTTGGGCCCTTGGCGACATGGGCAACGACTGGTCGCAATATGAGCAAACCACATTTGCCGACGCCGCCACAAAGTCAATAACGCCACAAATGGCCGTGGAAAACTGGGGCAGCAGTTTCAGCTACACGGTGAACTGCAGCCGCGCAGTGGCAGTTGACATATATGTGAAGCACGGCGTGAGCTGGGAAAAATATGGCCAGGCCGCTGCCAACGATGAGAGCGTGAACTATCTGGTGGACGGAAAGCAAGTTGATTGGGCAAAACGATATGCCGCCGCAATGGTGCTTGAGATAGACGGCAAGCCTGTGGCTACTGCACAAACGAGCCGTCCTGTGGCTCCGGCAACCTATGAGGCCGACGGAAGCACGTTTAACGGCGTGCTTGCCGACAAGTCAAAATGGGTGAGCACTCTGGTCAACAATGCTCCGAGCGACACTCTATGGTTCTGGCCCAAGGCCGGAGGCGACAACGCTGCCGTGCCGCAATATAACGACACGCCCGACTATGCGCAGGTGGGACTTGCCGAGGGCAAGCATGTGTTCAAGGTGACCTCGCTTGCCGGACTGTGGGACTTTGACTGCATAAAGATTGTGTGCAGCTACCCGAGCGGCGTTACGCAGGCTAAGGTGCAGCCGCAGACCGCGCTTGAGGCTTTTGGCGGCAAGGGTCGTGTGTGGGTGAGCAGCACCGTGCCGGCGTGCGTGTATAGTACCGGTGGCGCGCTTGTGGGCAAGCTGTCGAGCGGTAGCATTGCCGTGCCAGCCGGAATATATGTGGTGAGGGCCGGCAACACCTCTCGCAAGGTGGCTGTGCGATGAACTCTTGTGGCTCTGCGCTGTGTTTTGGTAAATGAAATAATGTTTGTAACTTTGCAGCACAGAAAAATTTAAGAGTTAAGAAACAGTTGCTTCCATAGTTCAACGGATAGAACGTGGGTTTCCTAAACCTAAAATCTGAGTTCGATTCTCAGTGGAAGTACGTGATGAAGTCTTCTTCAAGTCCTGCGCTGGCAGGGTGAGGAGAAGGCTTCTTCGTTTTGTATCGGCAGATGCCGAAAACAAGGGCGTTGATGCAAAAAAAAGCCTAAAAGTGCTTAGAAACCGCAGCTTTTTTATAATTTTACGCTAACAAACGTTAAGAGGGTCCTCAGTCTTGCTTATAACCAAATCAAGGCAGATGAAAAGCCCAAACCACCGCTTAGCAAAACCTATGAGATAAACATTAATTATACAAACTAAAACAAAAACTTATGAAGTTGAAATTTACTCTTTTGATGGTGCTTTGCACCATGTTTGGCATTGCTGCAAATGCTGAAATTTATTCTGACTCAAGCATTAAAAACTTTGAGGTGTCTTACAAGGTTTCGGTTGAGAACATTGGCCACGGCTTTTTGTTTGGCGCACAAGACGAGCAAAACTTCTATATGTGGCAAATCACCACAAGGGAAGAAGGCAAGCTGAATTTCAAGCCTCACGTGTGCGAGAATGGTACTTTCTCAGTGTTGGCCGACAGGTCTATCGCAGAGTATGTGAAGAAAGCTGGTCCTTTCACGGAATATGAGATTAAGATGGTGGTGACCGATGGCTCGAACTTGAAAACATACGTTGACGGCACACTCGTAGATGAGCAAAAGGACATCAGCGTGCCTTTCAGCACAGTGGGTATTCGCATGTCGCAACCAGAGATTGCTTGCTTTGACGACATCACACTCAAGATAGCTGGCAAGACTGTGTTCTTTGAAGGTTTTGAAGGCGATACCAACGCTTTTGGCGACTGGGGTGTGGTTGAAGAAAGAGAAGACGGCAAGGGTTACAGACTTTATTTTGCCGGGCAAGGAGCAGAAAACAGAGTGTGGGCTGACTTTGACTATTCTGGCGTGAATGGCGTGGCAGCTGATGCCACTTGGAACGCCGTTGGCGGTGCTGGCAAAATAGATGTGACTGGTGCTGAAGGCAAGGCTGTGGCTGTGTATTCAGTGGCTGGTCAGCAAATGGCTGCCGTGAATGGCGATGCCACTATCAACGTGCCTGCTGGCGTGTATGTGGTGAAAGTGGGCAGCGATTGCCAAAAGGTTATGGTTAAATAAAAAAGCGTGAATAATTGACGCAAATGCGATAATGGGGGCAGGGCGAGCCAAATCGGCTCGCCCTGCTTGTGTTTTTGCATCGCCTGGCACATTATGGAAGCGTGGCGAATGACGGCGTGGCTGGTTGTCGTACTCTGCAAAAAAAATAGGCAGGTTGTGACTGGTCGCCTTTCCGTAAAAGCGGCTTTGTTGGGACATGGGACAAAGAAAAAGTGAGGCGCTTCGCTTGATGCGAAACGCCTCGATGAATTACGGTTATAATAGATTCAAATTGTGAGTTTAGAACTTGTAGGTGACACCTGCGCCAAACACGCGGTTGGTGCGTGCATAGGTCTCGGCACCTGCCATTGTTGTTCCGTTGTAGCCAGGGTTGCCAGCTGGAACGTTCTTGTGATAGTCGCTGTAGATAGTGAGGAAATAACCGAGGTTGACGGTGAGCTTGGGGGTGGCGTGGATTGCGCCTCCAAGACCAACCGACCAGCTGTCGCAAGCGAAGCTGAGGTCGCTCTGGTAGCCGTCGGAGAGGCCGTAGTCGGTGCGCTGTCCGCTCACGCTCACGGTAAACATGCGGTTGATGTCGTATTCAACACCGGCAAGCACCTCGCTTGTGCCGCGCTTCAGGGCTTTTTCCTTGGCACCTGCCATGTCGGCGTTTTTGTCGTCGAAGAAGTGATATTCAACGGTGGCGCGGAGCTTTGAAGTGAAGTCATAGCCGGCGGCCACAGCCACCATGGCAGGTATGTCGTTTGGTGTTTTCACACCGTCGGCATAGGCTGCGAGTGCTCCGTTGGGGGCAGTGTTCTCCTTTGTGTCGTTTTTGGCTGTAAGATTGGTGCGGAACTCATATTTTGCTCCAAGAGTGAGGTTGCCCACCTTGTAGTCGAGGCCAAGGATAGGGGCTACGCCGAAACCGGTCTGGTTGCAGTGCAGGCGCAGGTCAACCATGGGGTCGCCACCATTTTTCATCACGGCAGTGGCGTGGCCTTTGTAGAGGCCGTTGAGATAGTTGAAGCGCACACCGGCGTAGGCTGAAATGTGGTTGTTGAACTTATAGGCAGCTCCGAGCTGACCGCCGAAAATGTATTGGCGGCCGAACACCGAGCTTTCTATGTCGTACATGGCCGGTGTGAGCTGGCCGTGTGTCTTGGCATAAAGACCAGCCATGATAGATGATGTAAACAATGGAATTCCGTGTTTGTAGTTGGCTTTGCCGCCGCCACCCACGAGACCTATGTAGGCCGATGCAGCCCAGTTGCCTTTCTTATAGGTGGCCATGATAGACGGGATTACAGGGGCTTCGGCTGTACCCTCAAACTTGCGAGTGCCTTCGGGATAGAGAGCGAATGTGGAGGTTATGTCACGCTTTTGACAGGCGTTTTGCAAGCTCAGGTTGATTTGGAAACCCTCGGTGGTAAAAGCTGTTCCGGCAGGGTTGTAGTAGGGAGCGTCGGACTCGCACGAAGCGCCGCGCGCAGTCATTCTCAAATATTCTACAGATTGGTTGGTGTTGGTGAGCAAGTCGCCAGCGTTGAGGCTCATTGCCGAAACCAGCAAAGCACTGCCTAACAAGATTGTTTTCTTCATTATTTTCTATTGCGATTTTAATTTCAGTGGGCAAAATTAGTGCATATAGTTTGAATAGCTGTCCTAAAGCACACGAAAAATGTTCACTTTGACTTATGTGCTAACTTAGTTACATTTTTTAACAGTTGAAATTGTGAAATTATTTCAGAATTGGTGGCCGCGTTTTGCGGTGTGGCACAGGATAATGTGCAGTGTGATAGTGAATTGTTGCGCAAAATGCTGTGATTTGTGCAATATTGGTGTACTGCTGTGTCTGGTGGCTCGCAGTTTGGCTGATTTTTAGCATCGAGTGTCTGTGAGGCGGTTTTTGGTTTTGGCACGGTAATTGTTTTGCTTATTGATGTCGGGGGCATTTGCCTTGCCACCACAAAAAAGAATGGCGGCATATAGGCAAAATAACTCAACAGATTATGCGTTTTGCATCATCTTCAGATAAGATAAGCAGCATCTCTGCATAATATTCAAGAGAAACTTGATATTCTGCGTTCAATTTGCACTATCTTTGGAAAACGCAGACTATGAACTAAAGTATAAATGATTAAATAACAAGAAAATTATGAAAAAAGGTTGTTTGATAGCCGCAGTTGTGGCGGTGGTGATTTTGCTTGGCGTGTTTGGCTGGGTGAAAGGAATGTATAACGGCATGGTTGACAATCAGCAGGCCGTGGAAGCCCAGTGGGCGCAAGTGGAGAATGTGTATCAGCGCCGTGCCGACCTCGTGCCAAACTTGGTGGCAACGGTGAAGGGCTATGCCAAGCACGAGCAGCAGACGCTGGAAAACGTGGTGAACGCACGTGCCAATGCCACCAGCGTGAAGATTGACCCGACAAAGCTCGATGCCGCCTCGCTCAAGAAATTTCAAGACGCACAGGGCGAACTTGGCGCCGCTCTGGGCAAACTGCTTGCCGTGCGTGAGGCTTACCCTGACTTGAAGGCAAACGAAAACTTTCTGGAGCTTCAGTCGCAGCTTGAGGGTACAGAAAACCGCATAACGGTGGAACGCCAGAAATTCAATGAGGTGGCACGCGGCTACAACACCTCAATCAAGCGTTTCCCTGCCAATCTGTTTGCCGGTATGTTCGGATTTGAGAGCAAGCCATATTTTGAGGCTCAAGCCGGTGCCGACAAGGCTCCTAAAGTGGATTTTGGAGAATAACGGTCATGGCTCTTGCTGACTTTATAACGGCCGACGAGCAGCAGCGCGTGGTAGATGCCATAGCTACTGCTGAGAAGCTGACTTCGGGCGAAATCAGGGTACACATCACTCCACGGTGCCGCGGCGACGTGTTTAGCAGCGCAGTGGCTGTGTTTCACAAGCTGGGCATGGAAAAGACTGTTAACCACAATGGCGTGCTTGTGTATGTGGCTTTTAAGTCGCACAAGTTTGCCATAGTGGGCGACAGCGGCATAGACCGCAAGGTGCCGGCCGGCTTTTGGGACGCGGAAAGTGCAACGCTTGCCGCCCACCTGAAGCGTGGAGAGATAGCCGACGGATTGTGTGAGGTGATAAAGCACGCCGGGCGGCGGCTTGCCGAGTATTTCCCGGTGGGTGCTGACGACGTGAATGAATTGTCGAATGAAATATCATATAGCGATGAAGGGCAATAGACTTTTGTGCCTGGTGGCGGCTTGGCTTGTGGTCGCGGCGTGCGCATTTGCCGCCGACAGTGACGACGCTGTGCCGGCACGTCCCGACCCGCCACGGCTTGTGAATGACTTGGCCGGCATATTGGGCGACACCAGGGTTATGGAGGATAGTCTGGAGGCTTTTGCGCGCCGCACGTCAAACCAGATAGTGGTGGTGACGGTAAAGGACTTGAACGGCTACGACCCCACCATGCTTGCCTATGAGATAGGACAACGGTGGGGCGTGGGCGGCAAAAAGCACAACAATGGCGTGGTGGTGCTTGTGAAGCCTAAAAACAGCACACGCGGCACGGCAACTGTGGCTCCGGGCTATGGCTTGGAGGGCGCATTGCCCGATGCGCTTTGCCGCCGGGTGGTGGAGCGCGAGATGATTCCGCACTTCAAGGAGAATGACTATAACGGCGGCGTGTGGGCTGCCCTTAAAGTTATAATGCCCATAGCTGCCGGCGAATACTCGGAGCAGCAATATATGGGCGATGACGATGACGACGAGGCCATGCTCGCCGGCTTTGTGCTGTTTGTAATATTCTGTGTGGTGATTTTTGTGGCGATGCGCCGCTCCGGCGGCAACGGCAACTCCGGCACATTTGGCGGTGGAGGACCGATAATATTTCCACCAATGGGCGGCGGTGGCTCGTCGGGCGGTGGCTCTGACTTCGGCGGATTTGGGGGCTTTGGCGGCGGCTCGTTTGGCGGCGGCGGAGCTTCGGGCTCGTGGTAGCGGTGTTTGAAGCTCACAAAGGCGGCTTTGGGTTGCCGTGCTGCGTGCCGAGCGCGCAGATACCGGGCTTCAAATGCAGATGTCAGATGAAAATTTGCTTGAGAATGTCGGGCGACTTCAGTGTGCCGAGCGTGGAGTTGTGCAGGTGATAGTAAGACAGTATGGTGTCGAGAATCTCGTTGCGCTGGTTGCGGTTGAGCGAGAAAAGGTGCATGTTGTCAAAGGTCATGCGGCTCATCAAGTGCAAAAATTGAGCCTTTTGCGGCTCAAGTCCGTGCCGCATGGGGCGGCTTGGCGTGAACACGCCGCCAGCCATGTCGAACCAGTAGCCATCGCGGTAGCTCTCGGCATCGGGCTGAATGCCCACAAGCGCGCCGAGTCTGTAGAGGAAGCACAGGTGGAAGTTGGCTATGCCGCGCCGGGCTTCTTCGAGAGCCAGCACTGACTGCTCTATGAAGTTAAACAGGTTCTGGTTGGCCTCTTGCTCCTGAATGGTGTGCAGCAGCAGCTCGCTGACGAAAAACGTGATGGCGTTTTTATAGGGGTCGGCATATATGGAGGTGAGCTGGTGGGTGCGCCGCAGGTCGTGCATGGTGCCGAGGTCGCGCCCGGCAGGAATGTTGGCCTCAAACTCCACGAGCGACAGCGGCAACAGCAGGGCAGCGCGCATGCGAGCCGCCGGAGTGTGGCCTTGGCGTGCGAGAAATGCCGTGATGCCGCGCGTGGCGGTATAGATGCGCACAATGCTGTGCTTGTCGTTATATTTTATGGTGTTGAGCACCACGCCAGTGAGCTTGTCGCGCATGATTAGGGTGAGTGTTATAAAAAACTGATGTAAAGTTAGGAATAAAAGGCATAAAAGCGTGAGTGCCGGCAAAAAACTTATAAGAAATTGAGATTTCGGTTGTTAAATTTTGCCATTTGGAAAATCCTTCCTATATTTGCACTCGCTTTTGAGCCTTGCGTTCAAAAACGGTCCCATCGTATATCGGTTAGTACGCAAGATTTTCATTCTTGAAAGGGCAGTTCGATTCTGCCTGGGACTACATCAAAAAGAAATAAAAAATAAAAATAAAGGTTTATAAAATGGCAAACCATAAATCATCAGTTAAAAGAATTCGTCAAACTGAAACAAGAAATTTACGCAATCGCTACTATGCAAAGACAATGCGTAATGCAGTTCGCAATCTCCGCAAGATTGAAGACAAGGCTGAAGCTGCTGAGGCTTTGAAGAAAGTTTCTTCAATGCTTGATAAATTGGCTATCCGCCACACAATCAGCAAGAACAAGGCTGCTAACCTGAAGTCTAAGCTTGCTCTTCACGTAAACAAGCTGAATGCTGAAGCCTAATCACAGGGCTTGACATTATAAGTTTTTGAGCCGCACTGCCGCCCTGTGGGGCTGTGTGGTGGGCTTGACAAGATGGTCCCATCGTATATCGGTTAGTACGCAAGATTTTCATTCTTGAAAGGGCAGTTCGATTCTGCCTGGGACTACCTGAAAATGCACCAGAAGCAACACACAATGCTTTTGGTGTCTTTTTTTGCCATAAGAAAGGATAGGTGCATAAGGCCTGCGGCGAGCCGTGAAAAACAAAAAACCGAGGCGCCACATCACGTGGGACCCCGGCTTCAATCAAATGATTTCGAAATTTACTATTACCGTATTTTTTGCTATTATCTTCTTTTTATGTTATCTGTTGATGACTTTCTTCTCGGTGGCGGTTGTGCCGTCGGTGTAGGTTGTCACAACGATGTTTATGCCTCTGAAAGCCTTGTCGCTCTGTATGCCTTGTGTGTTGATATACTTGACGCTTGACACCTCTTTAGTGGCGCTGACGCCATCTATTTGCGTTGGAGTGACGTTGTCGTAGTTGACCACGAATTCGCTTTCAGCCACATAATAGGCATCGGCGGCAGCGTCTTGGGCATAATAGCGGATTATGTAGGTCACATTGCGAGTGGCTTCGGGAGCAATGAAATTGTCGGCAAACGTGAGCTTGCTGTCTTGGATTTCACTTGAGCCGTCGGCAGCCTTTATCAAGCCGTAGTCAGAAGCTATGGTCCAGTTGTCGCCAGTGGCAGGCGTGAGATTGTTGAGCAACACCTCATTGCCGTCTTCTATTTTGCGCCAGATGCGGAACTTGTAGGACTTGAGGTTGTTGTCCCGTTTGGGCTCCACATTGAATTTCGCTGCAAATCCGCGATATTTCACATTGGGGTCGCTTTCGCCTTGGAATGTGCCGAGCGACTTGTAGGCGTTCTCAAAATTGAAGCCAACAGCTATGCTGTGGAGCGACTTGATGTCGCAGCCAAAGGTGTTCTTTTCTTGGGTCTTGTCGGTTTGGTATGACTCAATTACCGGCACATACTTGGCAACGCTCGGTGCTAAGAGCGACCAGTCGGTCACGGTGGCAAGTGCACCGCCTGCAAGCGTTTGGCCTGTGCTGGTCATATCATAGTTGCCCTTGTCGTTTTTGATAAGCTCCGAGATGGCGTAAGAGCCTTCGGTGGTCTGCTGTGCCTGGCCTATTATTTCGGTGCCCTTGTCACTCTGCATGCGGCGCACCACATAACGGAATATGCTTGGCGCTTCGGCAGTGGCAAAGGTGACGGTGCCGTTGTCGGCTATGGCGAGTGTGCGGTTGTCGTCGGCAGCCACTTGGCTTTGGGTGTAGGTAGTCTGGACGTCGTTGGTGGTCTTGAGCACAAACACGTTTTCGCTGTTGCTATACACCAATTCGCCGGTAGCACCCTCTATTTCCACAGCAGGCTTGAAGCTCACTTGGTAAGTGTATTTGTCGGGGTGAGAGTTGTCTTTAGTTGATGCACAGAATTCATCGGTAATGCTGAAATTATTGAAGTCAATGTCGTCGTTTGACTTGGCTGTGAATGAGCCGGTCGCATTATCCCTGGTTTGGCTCTTGCCGTCCTTGCTCTGATTTGCGTAAGTGAGCGTGTAAGAGTACTTGTAGCTTCCCCGTGACGATGATATGTTGGTAATCTTGAGGGTGGCGACAGGGGTGTTCTCGCTGCCGGTGCTGCGCAAGAAAGTAAATTCGGTGCCCTCGTTGAGATACTGTCTTTTAACGCTTGTGCCCACGCCGTTGTTCATCTGGAGGGTGCAGTTATAGTTGTTATATTCTGTGTCTTGGTTGTACTGGCTTTTGAAATCGCCCTTTATGTTGAGCTTGAGACGCTCCATTGGGTCGAAGCCTGGAATACTGACCGAAGCCTGGTTCGACAGAATGGGGTTGAACGTGGCACCCTTTGGGCGACCTTTAACTACATAGGTTAATGCGTAACCGCTGCGTTGCTGGTCAACCGTTTCGCTCCATGTGGTGGTATAGACTGGCTCTTTGTTAATAGGCTCTTCTTCCACTTTGCCGTCAACCACACGATAGATGTAGTATTCTTGCTCCACATCGCCAGCAAGGTCGTTGAGGTTTGAAGTCCAGTTGAGTGTCACGTTGTATTTGCGCTGCTCTGATGCCTCTTGTGCTTCAGCTGTGAGCTTGATTGTGTACATCTGGGTCTTTGGCTGGTGCGAGGTGTTGTAGATTACATAAGAGTCACCGTCGTCATCACGATAATCATCTATCCTTGTTCCAAATATAGTAGTGGATTTTTTACCGAAGAAGTCCATTCTGTGGTCAGGAATGAAGAAATTGACTTCAGTCATATCGTAATATGTGGTTCCTTTCATTCCAGCCATGCAGAAGTAATGGTCAAGGTCAAGGATACCTTCACAGTCGTGTTTTACAGGATATACTTCACCAGAAGTCAATTTTGCATAGAAATCAGATGTGCCTGTTTGTTGTTTTGTAGCAGTAGGACTAAACTGTTCGTACATCTGCATAAAAGCAGCCAGGGCTACGTTTCTTTTGTTTTGTCTGGTTTGCCCTTTTGAAATGAAAAAGAAGCGGTTGTATGTGCCAGAAAAGTTAAAAAGAGTGCCTCGGTTACTGCCTTCGCCAATGCGCATGCCGTCAGTAATAAGCTCTACGGATTCTATACTTTTTGAGATGTAGTCAACAAGAGCTTTGTAGTTTGCTAATTTTTTTGTTTTATCTGTACCTTCCCATGTGTTTTTGACCGAAACGATTAGGACTGTGTAGCCCTCTTTCGTTGGTTTTTGAACACCGGTTACATTCCAGCCATTTGTTGTGACGTTGGAATACACCGTTTCGCGTTCACGGTTGCCGTCGGCATCGTAGGCGTTGTACTTAGGACCGGGCACGCGAGGGTCTTTGTAGATAGTGCTAAGAAGCTCAATGATTTGTCGTGGGTCAGAAGCTTTTTCGGTGATTGGCACATTTTCGTGTGTTGTGCCACTTTCATCAGTCCACGAATAATTGATTTTCGCGTAATCGGCTTTAGTTAAAACGGCTTCTTGTGCCGAAGCTGCTAAACTGAATAAAGTGAATAGCATGGCCGCTGCCAGTGCTTTTGCCACCCTGCGTGGGTGGCATTTGTGTTTTGTTGATTCCATAATCTAATAGTTTCTGTTCAGCTGATGGATTCTATTGCGGCTGAACTGGTTTTATAAGTAGTTTTGACATTAAACGAAAGTTGTGTTTCTCCCATTTTTCCATGGGGGTTGGGAGAGGTGGTTTAGTTTTAATTAGTGTTTTTGGTTGGTGCACTAATTTTTCATGGGCGCAACTCATGGTTTGAGAGTGTGTGCCGTGATGGTGGCGGCGAGTAGCCGTCGCGATGCAGATAGCGGTAAGGGTTGTTCATAATTTTAATTTTCTTTTGTGAGGCGCGCATAGCAACCTCTGGTTTGTATTAATAATTTTACATTTTCGTGTTTTGTGCTGTCGCAGTGAACTGGTTTTATGGATTCACGGCCGCATGGTCACATGCTGCGCATAGCTTGGGTGGGCTATTGTGCAGAAAAATGTGGTTGTGATGAGAAGTTGGATTGTAATTCCAAAAATTTTCATCTTCATACTATTTCCTTTATTGTGGTATTTTTTTTCTTTAGCGTTGCTTGACTTGGAAATCTTGTGGTATTGCGTCTTCGTACCGGGAACGCGTCAAGATTTCTTGGCTTTACTAATCAAACAAATACTAATATTTGGTATAGCACTAAATAAAGGAACTTTACTGATGTAAAGATATATCTAATTTTGTTTTTGTGCAATAATGCAACGTGATTTTTACAATAAAATTTTGCGTAAGTGGCTGTGGCAAGCCAGCATGTGGCGGCTCGGCGCTGGTGGCGAGAGGCAAAAGAAAAGCCGCTTGCAAGTGGTGAAGCAAGCGGCTTTTTGTGATGTGATTTATTATAGTAAAGCTTGTTTTATTATTCTGCGCTTAATAAATAAATGTGTGCGTGCGGCACAGACATCAAGTGTCGAGTGTGGCGTAGTGGGCGTTTTCCTCGATGAACTTGCGGCGTGGTGCCACATCTTCGCCCATGAGCATGGAGAACACATGGTCGGCCTCGGCAGCGTCGCTAATATACACTTGCTTGAGGCGACGGTTCTCAGGGTCCATTGTGGTTTCCTTGAGCTGCTCGGGGTTCATCTCACCAAGACCTTTGAATCGCTGAATCTTGATTTTGCTGTCGTCGCCACGGCCATACTTGTCTTTGAACTGCTGCACTTGCATGTCGGTCCAGCAGTATTCCTGCGTGGTGCCCTTGCTGCAGCGGTAGAGCGGCGGTGTGGCTATGTAGAGGAATCCGTTTTCAATCACCTGCGGCAAGCAGCGATAGAAGAACGTCATGAGCAGAGTGGCGATGTGGGCACCATCGACATCGGCATCGGTCATGATGATGATGCGGTGGTAGCGCAGCTTGTTGATGTCGAAATTCTTGGGGTCGTTGACACCAATGGCGCGGAAAATGTTGACCACTGACTCGCTGTCGTAGATTTTGTGCTCCATGACTTTCTCCACGTTGAGGATTTTGCCTCGCAGCGGCAGAATGGCTTGAAATGAGCGGTCGCGTCCCTGCTTGGCAGAACCGCCTGCGGAGTCACCCTCGACGAGGAAGATTTCGCACTGTGCTGGGTCGCGGTTGGAGCAGTCGGCAAGTTTGCCCGGCAGTCCGGAGCCCGAAAGCGGAGATTTGCGCTGTATCTTGGCGCGTGCATTTTGGGCAGCAAAGCGCGCTGTGGCTGCAAGTATGATTTTCTCAATGATTGCCTTTGCCTCGTTTGGGTGCTCCTCAAGATAGTTGCCCAGAGCCTCGCGCACGCTCGACTCCACTGCGCCTATCACCTCGGTGTTGCCGAGCTTGGTCTTGGTCTGACCCTCGAATTGAGGCTCAAGCACCTTGACTGAAATGACGGCGGTGAGACCTTCGAGGAAGTCGTCTTTGTTGAGCTCCACCTTCACTTTGTCGAGCATCTTGTTTTCCTCGGCATATTTTTTGAGCGTGGCTCCAAGACCGCGGCGGAAACCGGTGAGGTGTGTTCCACCCTCAATGGTGTAGATGTTGTTGACAAACGAATAGATGTTCTCTTTATAGGAGTTGTTGTAGGTCATGGCGACCTCAACAGGAATGTCGTTTTTGGTGTTTTGAATGTGGATAACGTCGCCGATGAGCGAAGTCTTGCCCTCGTCGAGATATTTCACAAATTCGTCAAGACCAGTCTCTGAATAGTAGGTCTCGCTGCGAGGCTTGCCGTTCTCGTCGGTTTCGCGCAAGTCGGTGAGCGTGAGCTTCACGCCGGCGTTGAGGTAGGCGAGGTCGCGCAAGCGGGTTGACAGACGGTCGAACTCATAGACGATTGACTGAAAAATGGTGGCGTCGGGGTGGAATATGATGGTTGTTCCGTGCTCCTCGGTGTCACCAATCACGGTGACAGGAGTGGTGGGCTTGCCGAAAGCATATTCCTGCATATAGATTTTGCCGCCGCGGCGCACCTCGGCTCTCATGTGGTCGCTAAGTGCGTTGACACAGCTCACACCCACGCCGTGCAGACCGCCGGAAACCTTGTAAGAGCCTTTGTCGAATTTACCGCCGGCATGCAGCACTGTCATCACCACCTCGAGTGCCGACTTGTGCAACTTTTCGTGCATGTCAACCGGAATGCCTCGGCCGTTGTCTTTGACGGTTATGGTGTTGTCGGTGCCTATGGTGACGTTGATGGTGTTGCAAAAGCCTGCCAGAGCCTCGTCGATAGAGTTGTCAACGACCTCCGACACCAAGTGGTGCAAACCTCTGACGTGAGTGTCGCCAATGTACATTGACGGACGCTTACGCACTGCTTCAAGACCTTCAAGCACCTGAATGTTATGGGCTGAATAGTTTTTCTCTCCTTGTTCTTCTTTTAAATCTTCTGCCATAAAAGTAACAGTTGTTTAATGGGGCGTGTGGCGCAAACGGCTGTCAGTCTTGGTTTTTGCCGCAATTATGCACGGCAGCTGACCGCATTGCCGACCATACGCTGTTTAACATACAAATTTAGTGAAATTTATGCTAAATTCCAAACTTATGACGTGGCGCTAATGGCGTTTTTTGCAGAAAGTGGATAAAGGGGTAAAAACACGCAGGAGAAGTGCCGTGGCGGCTCTCCTCCTGCGTGTTATGTTGGTGTGCGTGGTGGTGCCACGTGGCAGTTTTCTGAATCAGCGGCGGCGTTTCTTCGATTTATATGTCTTGGCCTTGGCCTTTGACGGAATGGCAATCTTGTCGCCGGCTTTGATTTTGTCGCCAGATATGCCGTTGGCTTTGCGAAGCTCGTCAACGCTCACGCCGCTCTTTTTGGCTATGTCGATGAGGTTGTCGCCTTTTTGAATGGTGTAGGAGCTTGGCACGGTCTTAGGCTTGGCTTTGGCTCTGGTGCGGCTGCTGCGCGAGTTTTTGTAGGTGCTTTCTTTCGATGCTTTTGCCGTGGTGGTTTTGCTTGCGTAGCGGTCGTTTCGAGCCTTCCATTGCTTTGAGTTGGTTACAGGGGTGTTGTTGGGCGCCTCGGCTTCTTTCACGCTCGTCTTGGCTGCCTTTGAGGGCTGTGCAGCCTCATTTGCCTTGGCGGTTGCCTCATGCTTGGCACTGCGGCTGAATGCGTCGCCCACTTGCTTGTTTTGCTCCGACTTGGCGGCCGTTGGGGCTGGAGAGTCGATGCTGTAGGAGCCTTTGTAGGGCGAGTTGGTGACGGCAGTGGCAGGGGCTTCGCTGGCGGCGGTTGTGTCGGCGTTGGCTGTGTCGGTATTGTCGGCCACAAGGTTGTCGGTGTCGGCAGTATCGACTTTTTCAGTGGCTGACACCTTGAGCACGGTGCCTGTGCGCACTCTGTTTGATTTGAGGCCGTTGAGGCCCTTGAGCGCAGCCACTGTGAGGCCATAGCGGTTGGCAATAGTGCTGAGTTTTTCGCCACGCTGCACTTTGTGATATTTCACTGCGCCGCCAACCGAGGAGTTGTCGGCCACGGCAACGTCGCTGCCATCGCCTGGTTCAACCACTTCGCGGTGGGCATAGAGGTTTGCCTTGTGGTTCACTATGCTGTCTTCGCTCATTATGTAGCTGTAGATTTGCTGCGACGGCAAAATGAGCGAATAGGGGTGAGTGTCGCCCGGAATCACATCGTGGCGGAATTGCGGATTTAGAATTCGGATTTCGTCGATAGGAATGTTGAGCACCTCGGAAATCTGGTTGAAGTTGACACGGCGATTCACTTTCACGGTGTCGGTGATGAGCGGTTTCTTCGCTAAGCTCGCGTTGATGTTATGACGTTTGAAATAGGTCATAACATAGTTGGCGGCAATGAAAGCCGGCACATAGCTGCGGGTTTCGCGCGGCAGATAGTAGTAAATCTGCCAGAAGTCTTTCTTCACGCCGTCGGGGGTGCTGGCGCGTCGCAGAGCCTTGTTGACGTTGTTTGGACCGCAGTTATAGGCGGCTATGGCAAGCGACCAGTCGTTGTAGATGTTATAGAGGCTCTTGAGGTAGCTTGCGGCCTTTTCCGATGACTTGTAGGGGTCGCGGCGCTCATCAACGAGTGAGTTGACCTCAAGACCCACGCCTTTGGCTGTGTTCACCATGAACTGCCACAGTCCGGAAGCTCCCACGCGCGACACGGCGTTGGGGTTGAGTGCCGACTCCACCACAGGCAGATATTTAAGTTCAAGCGGCAGTTGCTCCTTTTCGAGAGCCTGCTCAAATATGGGCATGTAATAGAGGCTCATGCCCAGGGCTTGCTCCACGAGGGTGCGGTTGCGTGTGATGTAGCGCTCGATGCACGACTTCACCACTTGGTTAAACGGCATCTCAATGACTGCCGGAATGGCTTTCAGACGCTTGATGTATTCTTCATCGGACACGTTGCCAGTGGCGCGGTTTTCGACATTCTGGTCGAGAACGGTGTAGTTTTGCAGATACCAGTTGTTCATCATCTCTTTGGTGTTGGTCTCAAAACTTTCGGGATAGACGATGGCGGTATCGGTGATGGTCTCTTTGAGCGAGAGTATTGACCTCTTGGGTACAGCCCACGATGTGAGCGCAGCCGTGCCCATGAGTGCCAAAATCGCTATTTTGAACTTGTTCATATTCTTGTGTTTATGATTATATCTTAATGTTTTCGTTTCTTTGTTTTCTTTGTGTTGCGCGCTGCCGCGGTTTGCTGTTTTTTTTATAACACGGCAATGGTGATGGCGAGAAGCCGCCGTCAGAAGCTGATGGCGCACTGCAAGCCGAGGCCGGGCAAGCGCGACGGCGTGTAGCTGCCGCCGCCACTGTAGTTGCTGATGACTGCCGGCTTCACATCTACGGTGAGGTCGGGAGAAATGTCGAAGTGCGACAGCGACGCATCGACATAGGCATCGAGCACGTTGAGCAGATAGACACCTATCATGCTGAATATGCAGATGTCGCGATAGCGGCGGAAATAGTCTTTCTTCGATTTTAGGGCACGTTGCAGCCAGTCCATGTCGAGGTCGTCTTCCTTGACCGTGGGCGGATAGAAGTTCATGTAGCTGCGTGTGTTGGGGTCGTTGTCGGTGGCATCGTGATAGGCCTTGGTGTAGTCAGACAGCATGCGGTTGTTCCACGAAGTGCCGTAAGACAGACCCACGAATGCACCCACTATTATGGGGAGTTTCCAGTAGCGGCGGTTGTAGATTTGACCCAAACCCGGGAACAGGGTGGATAGCCACATGGCCCGCATAGGGTCGGGGTTAAACACTTTGATGCGGCCTGGGTCGGGGGCTGTGATGGAGTCGGTGAGGATTTCCACGTTTTTGAGCTTGCCCACCGAGTCGAGCGATGCCACGCTTAGAGTGTCGCCGTCGAGGGTGACTATGCGCACGGGCTGCTGCTCGGCTTTTTCTTTCTGGTTTTTGCCCTTCTTTTTGCCTGGCAGCTCCACTTGTGTGCGCTTGTGGCGTGATGAGACGGCGATGGAGTCGGCTGGCGCAGGAGCGGTCTCGGCAGCCAGAGCGGGCACGACAAAACACAGGCACAATAGCAATA
The DNA here is from genome assembly GCA_934636465.1 of uncultured Muribaculaceae bacterium. Classification (GTDB taxonomy): domain Bacteria; phylum Bacteroidota; class Bacteroidia; order Bacteroidales; family Muribaculaceae; genus Sodaliphilus. Next base: position 32,023 of record CAKUAR010000006.1, on the reverse strand, counting down.
TTGCGCTGCGTGTCAAGGTTATAATGCGACTCAATCTTCTTTTCACAAAGCCAGAAATCTAATGTAAGTCATGTGGAGTGGGGCGTGTGACCACACGGTGGCTTGCCTCACTCGTCGCTTTTTAATTTGTCAAAGATAGTAATAATTTTCTCTAATTCGGTCTCATTGGCGAATGGGAATGTGATTTTTCCCTTTCCGCTGGCGTTGCAAGCGAACTTGACAGGCACGCCAAACGACTTGGCCAAATGGTTTTGCAGAATAGAGTAGTCTTTCTTGGCGTTGCCGGCTGGGCGTGTGCCATCGTCGGCAGGCTTGGACGCATCGGCCTCGTTGTATTGCTTGGCAAGCTGCTCCACTTGGCGCACCGACAATCCTTTTTTGAGGCTTTCGTTATAGAGCTTGAGCTGCTTCGACGGCTTCTCCACCGACAAAATGGCGCGGGCGTGACCCATGTCGATTTTCTTGTCGCGGAGTCCGAGCTGCACCTCGGCAGGGAGCTTGAGCAGACGCAGGAAGTTGGCTATGGTGGCGCGCTTCTTGCCTATACGCTCGCTGAGGCGCTCTTGCGTGAGGTTGTATTGGTCGATGAGCTTGCGGAATGTGAGTGCTATTTCTATGGCGTTGAGGTCTTCGCGCTGAATGTTCTCAATAAGAGCCATTTCGGTCAGCTCGCTGTCGTTGGCGGTGCGCACATAGGCTGGCACGGTTTCGAGTCCGGCGAGCTTGGCGGCGCGGTAGCGGCGCTCACCCGAAATGATTTGATAGGCGTTTGGCCCTGCGCTGCGCAGTGTGAGAGGCTGGATTATGCCCAGCTCGCGTATAGAGGTGGCCAGCTCCTCAAGAGCCTCTTCGTCGAATGTGCGGCGAGGCTGGTCGGGGTTGGGAGAGATTTGAGTTATGCTGATTTCGTTGATAGCCGAAGAGCCGCTCGTCTGAATGTCGTCCATGGAAATGAGCGAGTCGAGTCCGCGCCCCAGGGCTTGTCGTTTGATTTTAGTCATCTGTGATTGTTGCAAACGGTGAATAATTGTTGGGTTGTGAGAAGCAAATGCAGCGTCTATTTATGCTTTCTTAGTGCGGTTTTTGGCAATCAGCTCCTTGGCAAGCTGCATGTGGCTCGTGGCTCCACGGCTGGTCTCGTCGTAGAGAATTGCCGGCAGGCCGTGACTCGGAGCTTCGCTGAGCCTGATGTTGCGCGGAATGACGGTGTTGAACACCATGTCGCCGAAATGTGTTTTCAGCTCCTCGTAGATTTGGTTGGCGAGGCGCAGGCGCGCATCGTACATGGTGAGCAGAAATCCTTCGATTTGAAGCGAGGGGTTGAGCTTCGCTTTGATGATGCGTATGGTGTTGAGCAGCTTGGATATGCCTTCGAGGGCGAAATACTCGGCTTGCACAGGGATAATCACGGAGTCGGCAGCCGTGAGGGCGTTGACGGTGATTAGTCCGAGCGAAGGGCTACAGTCGATGAGCGTGTAGTCGTAGTCATCGTGGGCATTCACAAGCGCGTCGCGAAGCACTTTTTCGCGGCTTGGCTTGTTCACAAGCTCAAGCTCGGCTCCCACGAGGTCTATGCGTGAGGCCACAATGTCGAGACCCTTGACGCAGGTGGGCAGTTTGGCACTTTCCACGGGGTAGTCGTCAACGAGGCACTCGTAGATTGACGATGTGATTTTTTGCGGGTCAACACCAAGGCCTGAAGTGGCATTTGCCTGCGGGTCGGCATCTATCAGCAGCACTTTCTTTTTGCTGATGGCAAGAGAAGCGGCAAGGTTTATGGCCGTTGTTGTCTTGCCTACACCGCCTTTTTGATTTGCTATTGCTATTATTCTTCCCATAAGTGTTTTTAACTGATTTCTAAGTGCAAAGGAATTACTTTTTGAGCAAACAGCATTGGAAAAGAGCGTTAAAATGCTTGAAATGTTGATAAGTCGGCATTTTTGTTAATAACTCCGGGCAGGTGTTGACAACCATGAAAAAACGCCGTGTGTGCAGCCGCTTCACCGCTACTGGTGGCAAGGCGTCATTGTTGTTGCTGCTGGTCGTTGCGAGGCTGGCCGAGCAACTCAAAATAGTCGGCATAAATCTCGGTGACGGTGTGGCGCATCTTGTTTTTGTCCTCCCAAGTGCGTGTGCGTATTTTGCCCTCGATGTAGAGGCGTGTGCCCTTGTGCACATATCGCTCCGCCACTTCGGCGTTTTTGCCCCACATCACAATGCGGTGCCACTCGGTGCGTTCCGGAATTTGCGCGCCCTCGGCAGTCTTGTAGGCGTGCTCGGTGGTGGCGAGAGAGAAAGTCACTATGATTTGTCCCTGCTGGGGATAGCGCACGTCGGGGTCTTTGCCCACGTTGCCCAATAAGATGGCTTTGTTTACAGACATAAGAGTGAAATGTTATTACTAAATGAAAAAATGTTGTCTATATGCGTGTGAGTTTGCGAGATGAACGGTAGCGGTCACTTGACCGAGGCTTTAAGTCCTTCGATGACACTGTGGGTGAAGCCGTTGGCCTCCATGGCGTTCAGCCCCTTGATGGTGAGTCCGCCTGGAGTGGTCACCTTGTCGATTTCGGCTTCGGGGTGGTTGCCGGTGGCTTCGAGCAGCGCCACAGCCCCTTTCATTGTCTGAAGCATGATGCGCTTGGCGTCGTCTGGCTTCACTCCAAGCTCCACGCCACCCTCCACGGCTGCGCGAATGTAGCGCATCACATAGGCAATGCCGCATGATGCAAGAGCCATGCAGCCTGGAATGAGCCGCTCTTCCACCACCATGGTGCCGCCCAGCTTGGCAAACAAGGCGTTAACCATCTCGACTTGCTGCTGTGAGGCTCCGCGGTGAGCTATGAACGTCATGCTCTCGTGGACTGATATGGCTGTGTTTGGAATCAGTTCAAACACGGTGCTTTTTTTCTCGCCGGCAAACGATGCCAGATGCTCAAGTGTGGCGCCTGCCACAATCGACACTATGATTTGTGAGCCGAAGTCGATGCTGTCTTTGAGAGAGTTCATCACCTCGTCGAGCAGCCAGGGCTTTACTGCCACAATTATAATGTCGGTGCCACGGACGGCAGCGGTGTTGTCGGTGCTGACATCAACGCTGGGAAAGTCGCACTTCAAGGCGTCGAGTTCGCCATGATTGTTGGGTGAGGTGGCAATGATGTGAAGAGGGCTTGATGCGGAGCTTGCGGCTGCCAGTCCGCGGGCTATTGCGCCCCCCATGTTGCCAGCTCCTATAATTCCTATTTTCATAAGTTCTGTTTTGAAAAGCAAATTTGGTTTCAACAGTGAAACGATATGCTGCAAAATTAGCAAAATTAGGCGAAAGCGTGACATGTGCCACCTTAAAATATAATGGCTGGTTTTGGTTAAAGAATGTTTGGTTTTGCGGCTAAAAAGTTGGATTTGTTTGGTGAATTGGTGTGCAGAACTAACGTTTTGCTTAAAAAGTATCAAAAAATCTTTGAAATTATAAACGGAAACAATTAATTTTGTAGCCGATTAGTAACTAATGGCTTATTAGCCGCTTAGGCTATTCCCTTTCTCCACATAATCTAAATTCCGATTTATAAACTAAAAACACTTTTTTATACATGCTAAAGAAAAGACTATTTTTAGCTCTTGCGGTGTTGTTGCCACTATTGGGGTACGCACAGGCTAAGAGTGTGCCTTACTTCTCACAGATAGGAGGGGCATCTAAGATTGACGCTGACTGGACGGTCTATGACGTCAACGCTGATTCAAAGACATGGGCTAACGACACTTATGGCGGTAGTGGTGGTTACAAAGATGCCGGTACAACGGCTGGTGCAAAGTATTCCTACAACAGCTCGTCGGCTGCTAACGACTGGCTGGTGTCGCCAGCAGTGCATCTTGAGGCCGACAAGGAATACAAGATTTCGTTTTATGTGAAAACCGCAGGTTCAAAGGAAAGTCTTCGCTTGGTGGTGGCAAATGCCAACACTGTGGAGGCTTTGTCGAAAAACAGCGAAACACTTTTGGATTTCCCGGAATTGACCGAAAAGAAATTCAAGAAAGAAACCAAAGTGTTCACCGCAAGAGAAACAGGCGATTACTATTTTGGCTTGTATGAATATAGCGCCAAAGACCTATTCACTGTGTATGTGACGGCATTTCAGGTGGCAGAAAATGTGCTCACTCCGGGTGCTGTGACCGACCTCGCTGCTACTGAAGGCGCCGATGAGGCTCTGACTGTGGATTTGAGTTGGAAGTTGCCAACTACCGACGACGACGGCAACGCCCTCACATCAGCCCTCACAGGCGTGGAGGTGTATCGCGACGGCGCTTTGGTGAAAACCCTCGACGGCACAGCCACATCATGGCAAGACACTGAAGCTGATGGCTTGAAAGCCGGTTTCCACACCTACGAGGTGAAAGCTGTGCTCGGCACTGCCAAGAGCGCAGCAGCAAGTGTGACTACAAAATATGTGGGTCCTGTGGCTCCACAAGCATTGCCTTACACGGCAGACTTGTCGAGCGCCGACAAAGTGGACGCTCTGTTCACCCAATTTAAGGGCGCAAGCAGCACACAAACCGCAAAATGGAAATATAAGTCGAGCTACTATGGCAACGGCAACAGCATGGAGCTTGCCACAAAGACTAACCTTGTGGAAGATGAATATCTCGTTACTCCACCGCTCGTAGTGGCAGAAGCCGGTGCATATAAGATAACCCTGGATTTCGCTGTGGGATATTATGGCGGCGAGAAACTTGAGGTGCTGATGGGCAAGGCAAAGACTGCCGAGGGCCTCAACATTCCGGTGAAGACGCTGACCACGATTAAGTCGAGTAAAGACAGCTATGTGATGTATGTGCAGCTGCCAGAGGCAGGAAAATACTATTTGGGCCTGCATGCTTGCAGCGAGAAGGTGGCTTATTCTGGCTCAACGTATAAATTCTATGGTCTGACTGTGGAAAAGACATCAATCGTGCCAGAGCAGATTACTGACCTTGCTGCAGTGCCGTTTGACGACATGACAAACAACGTGACCCTCACTTGGACCAACCCCGAAAAGACAAACATCAACACCGACCTCACTGCACTCACTAAGGTTGAGGTGCTGCGCGGTGGTGAAGTGGTTAAGACATTTGACGCTCCGCAAGTGGGTGCTGCCATGAACTATGTTGACGCTGTGCCTGCTCCAGGATATTACGACTATCAGGTGGTGGCCTACAACGACGGTGGCGCTGCCGCAGGAACTGCCAAGACAGTGAGAACCGGTTGGGTGGGCGACAACACACAATCGCTGCCATACGAGTTCAAGTTCAACAACAAAGACCAGTGGGGCTTCTACACCGTGGTTGACGCCAACAACGACGGCCACACATGGACTTATAACAACGGTTCGTACAGCAGCGGCTCTGCATGCAACGACCACTCCAAGATGACTGAATATGCCGTGTGCAACGACTACTTGGTGACACCGCCATTTAACATCAAGGCTGGTTACTATCGCGTAATTTATAGCTACAACGGCAAGGGCGCATCGTTCAAGGTGGGTACGGTGAAAGACGCCAAAGCTCCGGCTGCAAGCTTCAAGCAATTCCGCGATGTGGAATATGTGAAGGATTACGGCTACACAATCGACACTTGTGTGGTGAAGATTGAGGATAGCGGCAAGATGTATTTCGCATTCCAAGACAACAGCATAGCTTCGTCATCGGGCACTAACAAGCTCTACATAACCGACATTAAGATTGAATACACTCCAGTGGTGCCAGAGGTGGCAACAGAGTTGACTGGAAAGGCAGCTGCCGACCAATCGCTCTCTGCAACGCTCACCTGGCTCAACCCGACTGCAACTAACATTGAAGGCATTGCACTCGACAAAATCACCAAAGCTGTGATTTTGCGCGACGGTCTTGAGTCTGGTGTGGTGACGGAAGGACTCGTTCCTGGCCAGACCGCAACATGGACCGACAACACAATCCAGACTCCAGGTCAATATAAATACACAGTAGAAATCTACAACGAAAACGGCAAGAGCGAACATTTGGCTCCAAGCGTGCTCATTGACTGGGTGGGCGGCGGCCTTGCATTGCCTTACAGCGTGAATGTGGACGAAAGCAGTGACATTTGGTCGAACTGGAAAATCGTCAACGCCAACGGCGACCACCGCACGATAGCTGGAGAGGAATATGAAACTACTTGGGAGGCTTCTGGCAGCTCAATCTATTACAACTCCGGCAAAATACAGGGTGATGACTGGGCAATGTCACCACGTCTGCAATTTGAGGACGGAACACGAGTTCTCGTGACATTGGAGTCGTACGCATCGCAAGCTGATGCCGATGTGGTTTGGGATTTGGCTTTGGCTCCAGCCCTCGACCACACGCAGATGACTGCCGTTAAGACTCTGACCACGGCTGCAACAGCATCGACGAGCAACAACGCCCAGACCGACTACGTGGAGTTTAACGTGACTTCGGTAGAAGCAGCTCCGCTTGCCGACGGCAATGAGAATACTGACACTGTGGTGACTGTGACTCCAGGTGTGAAAGTGATTGGTTTCCATGCCAACAACATAGGTGAAATCCACGTTAAGTCAATCAAGGTTGAAAAGAAGACAGTTACTGGCATAGTTGATGTGGCCGACGCCAAGAGAGCCATGAGCGTGGCTGGCGGTGTGCTCACCGTGGAAGGCGCAAGCGAAGTGGCTGTGTATGACATTGTGGGCCGCAAGGTGGCAGAAAGCCGCAACGGCGAAGCAATAAACCTCAATGGCCAACCGGCAGGTGTGTATGTAGTGACTGCAACAGTTAACGGTGCACGTATATCTGCCAAGATTTCAAAGTGATAGACAGAAACTAAACATCTGTTCCGAAAAAACTGCGTCCCTTCCTGTGAAAAGGAGGGGGCGCAATTTCGGTTTTTTTACGCTAAAGATTTTATTTTATGTTTTTTATATCAAAATTTATCGAATGAGAAAGATTAGTAACTGGTTGGCGAGCGCAGCAGCACTGCTGCTCCTGACCGCATTGCCGGCTCATGCCGATACCGGAGTGCTTGCCACAAAGCAAGGCCCGGCGTCGAAATTGCGGCTTAACCGCCCGGTGGCGACTTCAGTTCCGGAGTCGAAGCCACGCAAGGCCGTGAGCATGGCAAACGTTGAAGACGCTGCCACAACCGTGGCAAAGGTGCCTGGCAGCAACACCGTGCTGTGTGGCGTGAAGGTGTATGACGACGCTTGGGCTGCCGACGGTGCAACCATCGACGCCGGTATCTACAACGTGGAAGCTAAAGCCAACGGCACAATCAAGAAAGTGAAAGAGGACAAACAGTGGATGTACACACGCTCGGCTCTCAAAATGGGAAGCACCTATTATGTGCTGTCGTCAACATTCGACGGTGAGACGAGCTATTACAGCAACTACTCCACCTCAACATGGTATAAGGGCACAAGCAGCGAAATCGACGCTGTGAACGTTGCCACTGACTTGACCTACGACCCTGTGTCGCAAAAGGTGTTTGGCTACTTCTATGACGAGAGCACCGGCGACTACACCCGCTTTTGCGAGTTCAGCCTGTCGCTCGGCGAGGCAACCAAGATTGCCGATGCCGACCGCTCGGTGTATGCTATAGCCTGCAACAAGAATGGTGAGCTGTATGGCGTGGGAAGCACCGGCTGGTTCTATAAGATAGACAAGAAAACCGGTGCGCAAGTGCCAGTGGGCTACACGGGGCTTTATCCGGTGGACCGCAACTCAATGACGTTTGACGACGCAACCGGCCGCCTCTACTGGGCCGCAACCTATGAGGAGTATTCGGGCGGCAAACGCAAATGGGTGTCGGCTCTCTATGAGATAAACACTCACACCGGCAAACTGACAAAGATTAAAGACCTGCCTGGAAACGCAAGTTTTTCGGGTCTGTTTGCCCTGCCTTACTCCACACCGCTCACAGCGCCGCGCACCGTGAGCAACATAGCTGTTAACTTCAAGAACTTTGGTGACACGTCGGGCGACATCACATTCACAGCCCCAACGCAGAACGTAGATGGCAGCGCCATAAGCGGCAACATGAGTGTGATTGTGAACAAAGCCGGCGCCGACACCGTGGTGGCTGGTATAGCTCCAGGTGCTACGCACACCATGCCCAACGTGCAGTTTGAACAAGGCTATCAGACGTTGAGTTTCGCACCAGCTAACGAAGAATATCAGGGCGAATTAGCTTGGTACACCACCTATGTGGGCGAAGACGTGCCGGGAGTGCCGCAAAACGTGACACTCAGCGAGCAAGACGGCAAGGCTGTGCTGAAATGGACTCCTGCCGAGCTTGGCATGAACGGCGGCGAGTATAACAAGAGCACTGTGGCATATAAGATAGTGCGCTACCCCGACATAGTGGTGGTGAGCGACAACTGCAAAGAAACCACATTTACCGACAGTAAGCTCGGATCTGGCACAAATGCCTACTACTACGAGGTGACGGCGTTCACAACCAAGGGAAGCAGTGACCCGGCACAAAGCAACAAAGTGACGTTTGGCGACGGCTATGAAGTGCCATTTGTGGAAGGGTTCGACACCAAAGACGCATTTGACTTGTGGACCGTGTTTGACAACAATGGCGGCAGCACATGGGAGTATGACGCCACCACCAAGCGCGTGTATTACAAATATGACCAGACTCCGGAAAAGAAACCTGGCGACGACTGGTTTATATCTCCGAAGATTGCGCTTAAAGCAGGTGTGACTTATAGGTTCAGCATGTATGCGCGCACTTACTCAAAGTCATATCCCGAAAGCTTTAAGGTGGCTCTGGGAACTGACGCCACGCCAGCGGGCATGACCACCGAGCTGATTAAGCGAGAGGAATACAAGAACACCGACGGCGAGAAGCATCAAGTGACATTCACCGTGCCTGCCGACGGATATTATCACCTGGGAATATATGAGTTCAGCAACCCATATATGTATCGTCTGGACATAGACGATGTGGCTGTTGACATACTTGACAACAACGCTCCTGCCACTGTGGGCAATCTCAACGTGAAAGCTGGCGACAAGGGCGCACTCAATGCCACTCTCACAATGACAGCTCCGGAACTCGACACCAAGGGCGGAAAGCTCACGGAAATAAAGACTGTGAACGTGTATCGCGACAGCGAGGCTACACCTGTGCACAGCTTCTTGGCACCAGCACCGGGCGAGAGCTTGAGCTGGACCGACAACGCGTTTACCAAGGCCGGTAACTACACTTATCGTGTTGTGGCATCAAACAGTGCCGGCAATGGAGCTGAGGCCACGGCAACCGTGTTTGTGGGCGTGGATAAGCCAGGCGCACCACGCAATCTGAAACTTGTTGAAACCGACGGCAGCGCAGTGCTCACCTGGGACGCTCCTGAGGTGGGCAGCAATGGCGGCTACATTGACGCCTCAAAGCTCTACTACCAGATATGGCGATATGACAACTACACAAAACTTGCCGACTCGGTGGTGGTGACAAACTTCACCGACAACAATGTGAACGTGACCAAACAGACGCTGATTGACTATGTGGTGTTCCCCTACATAGACGGCGTGAGAGGCGACTACGCCTTGAGCGAGGCCGTGATATTCGGCAAGGCATATAAGGCTCCGTTGACCGAGACGTTCCGCAACAGCGACATGAACTATTATCCGTGGGTAACCGAGAGCGACAAGCTCATGAGCAGCAGCTGGACGCTTGACGCCAGCGGCAGCAACCCCACAGCCAGCGACCAAAATGGCGACAACGGATTTGCCACACTGCACTCTGTGGGCGAGGGTGTGGGCATACACGCCCGTTTCAGCTCACCTAAGATTGACATTTCAGACCTTGAAAATCCGGAGTTGAGCTTCTGGCTTTATCATTCGCACATCGACAGCATCAACACTGCCGAGAGCATAGAGATAGAGGTGAAGAACGGCGCAGGTGCGTTTGAGAAGATAGAAGGCGCCAAGTGGCTGCGCGACAACGGCACTACCGGTTGGCAGCGCCATACGGTGTCGCTCGCCAGCATGAAGGGTGCTAAAAATCTGCGCATCGCATTCCTCGGCACAACGGCTGGCGGACAGAATGTGTATATCGACAATGTGTCGATAAGCAATGCAGCCACTACCGACCTTGAAGCAACCGCATTTGAGGCTCCTCGCCGCATAGCGCGCGGAGAGACGGCAACTTATGGCGTGAAGGTGACAAACGTGGGCAGCAAGGCAGTTGACAACTATAAGGTGACGCTGACCGACGGCGACGGCAACCAGCTTGCCACAGCAAACAAGGGCAGCATAGCCAGCGGAAGCGAGGACAATGTGACCTTTGCTGTGAAGTTTGACAAGATTTCGGCTGTGAAATTGACCGCAACCGTGAGCTGCACAGGCGACGAGAACACTGGCAATAACACTGCTACGGCAACCACGCAGGTGGTGGAACCGGTGATACCGGTGCCAACGCAACTCACCGCCACACTTGCCGACAAGGCTGTGACTCTGGCTTGGCAACCTGCCGATGAGCGCGGAGCGGTGACTGACAGCGTGGAGAGCTATGAGGACTTCGCGATAGACCACATAGGCGAGTGGACCATGGTTGACCGTGACCACGATGTGACTTACAGCATACATAAAGACTTGGAGAGCTACCCCAACGAGTCATCGCCCAAGGCATTCCAGGTGTGTAACGCCAAACGCCTGGGAATTGACATCTGGAGCGAGGGCAAACCTCACTCAGGCGACAAGTTCTTTATGGCAATGTCGGACATCAACTATGTGAACAACGACTGGCTTGTGTCGCCGCAACTCAACGGAGCATCGCAGGTGATTTCGTTCTATGCCAAGGCGTTCACAAACCAAGACAACACGATAGAGCGCATGCGCGTACTCTATTCAACCACCGACACCGACCCATCGCACTTTGTGCAAGTGAGCCGTGGCGACTACATAGAGTTGCCGGAAACGTGGACGGAGTATAGCTACCGCTTGCCAGAGGGCGCAAAATATTTTGCAATCAACTGCGTTTCTCCTGGCGGCAGCCAGTCGTTCGCGCTGTTTGTTGACGACTTGACGTTTAACGACCTCTCGGTGCCTGTGCTCAAGGTTAAGGGCTATGAGGTGTATCGCGACGGCAAGTTGCTTGCCACTACTACTGATGCCAGTTACACCGACACCACATTCGGCGATTTGACCGAGGCGAAATATGCCGTGCGTGCCGTGTTTGACAAGGCCACCAGTGGCTACAGCAACGAGGCTGTGGTGAAAGTGAGCGGCGTGGAAGAAAACGTGGCAGGAAAGACGGTGGACAGCGTGACTTACGTCAACGCGCTGGGTATGCAGTCGAAGATGCCGTTTGAGGGCGTGAACATTGTGGTTACACGCTACACCGACGGCACGACCACTACAGTCAAAAAAGTTATGAAATGATGTGACACATGATTGCGGCTGATGCCGCAATTAGAAGCAATAATCGGGCGGAATTGTCTTTTGCGGCAATTCCGCTTCTTTTTTGTGAAAGTTTTTCTTAATAATAAGTCAAAAAAGTGGGGTAAACGTTTTGAAATCTGTTTTTTTTGTGCGTATATTTGGAGGCAAGTCATCTGAAGATGAGGAACGCTTGAACTGACCTCAAAAACGAGAAAAGACATTCAAAAGAAATAGTAACAAAATAAAAACGACAAGGCTATGAAGAGAATTGTTTGCGTAGCGGTGCTTTTGCTGACGCTTGTTGTTGTGGCTAAAGCCCAAGAACAGGAGAAATTGCGACTGAGCTATTCGTTTAGTCCGGTGGAGTGCAGGTATGACAATTTAGTGAAGTATTACGAAGAATCTTTTAACGTGAAAATTGTGAAACCAAAGGACTTTGAGGGCGTGCGGCAATATGTGGCATTTATTTCGCAGGAACCTAATGAACCTGGCATAAAGCACATACAGGAATATAACGTGATTTTTGCCTCGAAAGCCGGCGATTGCTTTGTGATGTTGAATGATTTGTGGTGGGCGTATGACCTCTTTTGGGGTACTGGTAAAACTGGTCTTAAGCCAAGAAATCAAGCCATTAATACATATAATTTGCTCGCAAATCTGAAGTCGGCAAGAGATAAAGCCAGCGTTGACACGGCAGAGATTGCCAAACACATAACCACACTTGACGCCAAGCAGTTTAATGCCGACGAGGCAGTGATACTGAAAGATGTGCCGATGAAAAATGTGGCAGGTCTTGGCAGTGGCTACAAAACGTGCACGGAGATTTATATTAAACAACAAGGGAAGCCTAAGCTCGAGGTGACGGTTGTGTTTAAGGATATGGACGAGGCCAAAAAGCAAGCCTATTTGGCAGAGATATGCCGTAGTATAAGTTATGGCAAAACGAACTGGAAATATGATGGAAGTGTGGCTTCAGCTGCTCGGAAGAAGTATGGGTTTGAATAGTGTATTATTTGCGCTAAGTGGCGCAAGGAAATGAGACAAAAAGCGAGGCGCATCTTCCGCAATTTGGAAAGATGCGCCTCGGCTTTATGAGGTTTGTTGCGGTTGTCGGCTTGTCAGAGCACGGCCTTGAGGCGAGACACGAAATCGTCGGCTTGCTCAGTGGTGAGCACCAATGGCGGAAGCAGACGGAGCATGTTGGTGCCGGCTGCACCGGTGAAAACATGCTGCTTGTGAATGAGGTCGATGCGCTGCTGCTTGACCGGGTGGTCAAACTCAATGCCTATCATGAGTCCGCGGCCGCGAACTTCGGTTATGCCGCCTTTACCCACAAGAGCCTTGAGGCTTTGGAGCAGGTGTTCGCCCACACGGTGAGCGTTTTCAACGAGGTGCTCTTGCTCAAAGATGTCGAGCACGGCAATGGCTCCGGCGCAGCCGAGGTGGTTGCCGCCAAAAGTGGTACCAAGCTGGCCGTATGACGGCTTGAACTCAGGACTGATGAGCACACCTGCCATGGGGTAGCCGTTGCAGATGCCTTTGGCCACGGTGATGATGTCGGGGCGAATACCTGACCACTGGTGTGCAAAGAATTTGCCTGTGCGGCCGTAGCCCGACTGGATTTCGTCGAGGATAAGCACGACGGAATTGTCGGCTGTGACTTGACGGAGGCTGCGCATGAAGTCGTCGGTGGGAATATTGATGCCGCCCACGCCTTGCAAGCCCTCGATGATGACTGCTGCCACGTCGCCTTTGGCGATTTCGGCCTTAACGGCCTCAATGTCGTTGAGCGGCACAAATGTAACCTCGCCATGCACGTTGACAGGGGCTTGAATGCGAGGATTGTCGGTGGCCTCGACTGCGAGCGATGTGCGGCCGTGGAAAGCCTTGCCAAAAGCTATCACACGCTTCTTGCCTGTGTGGAACGAGGCGAGTTTAAGGGCGTTTTCGTTGGCTTCGGCGCCGGAGTTGATGAGAAACAGCTGATAGTCGTCGTAGCCCGACACCTTGCCGAGTTTCTCGGCCAGACGCTGCTGCAGCGAGTTGATGACGGAATTTGAGTAGAACACGAGGTTCTCGGCCTGTTTTTTCAAAGCCTCGATGTAGTGTGGGTGGCTGTGACCCACTGAAATCACGGCGTGGCCGCCATACATGTCGAGGTATTCCTGGCCGTTGGCGTCGTAAACGTGGCAACCGCGGCCTTTCACAATCTCGACATCAAAGAGAGGATATACGTCAAATAATTTCATAATCGTTTCTGTTTGAAATGAAAGCGGCAGTGTGCGGTGACCGCTACTGCCGCTATGGTTGTGGTTAGAATTGTCTTTTTCTTACGGATTTGCCGCTTAGGCTCAGAATGCGCTGGGCTTGAGCATGAGGCCGGCACGCTCGTGCAAGCCGAAGAGCAAATTCATGTTGTGAACGGCAGTGCCACTTGCGCCCTTGAGCAGATTGTCGATAACTGACGTGATGAGCAGTTTGTCGTCAACCTTATCGAGGTGAATAAGGCACTTATTGGTGTTGACAACATCTTTGAGGTCAACTTCCTTGTCGGTGACAAAGGTGAAGTTGTGGTCGCTATAGTAGTCGTCATAGAGTTTGCGCACCACGTCGAGCTCCACAGGGCAGTCAAGATAGAGCGTGGCAAAAATGCCTCGCGAGAACGGGCCGCGCATGGGAATGAAGTCGAGCTGATGGTTGAAGCTCATTTGGAGCTGCGTGAGCGACTGCTTAATCTCGGCAAGGTGCTGGTGGCGGAACGGCTTGTAAATGGAAATGTTGTCGTTGCGCCAAGAGTAGTGCTTTGTGGGGCCTGGCTTGACGCCTGCTCCGGTGCTGCCGGTGACGGCAGTGATGTGCACATCGCTGTTGAGAAGCAAATTTTTAGCCAAAGGCAGCAAGGCAAGCTGTATGGCGGTGGCGAAACATCCGGGGTTGGCCACATGTTTGCACCCATGCACCAGACGGCGGCGGTTGAGCTCCGGCAGACCATAGATGAAGTCGTGGGTGCCGTCTTCGATGCGGAAGTCCTGCGAGAGGTCAATTATGCGCATTTCGGCAGGAATCTCGTCGCGGTGCTCTGCCAAAAACGGTTTCGAGAAACCGTGAGGCGTGCACAGAAACAGCACATCTACGTCGGAGAAGTCGAGGTTAGCAGTGAAGCTGAGGTCGGTCTCGCCGATTAAGCCCTGGTGCACAGAGTCGATGCGGTTGCCGGCGTTGCTCGAACTGTTGACCCACAGCAACTGCACGTCGGGGTGGTTGATGAGAACGCGGATTAGCTCGCCAGCGGTGTAGCCAGCGCCTCCTATGATAGCGGCCTTAATCATAAGTCGATGTCGTTTTTGCCGTTTTTAAGCTGGTTGTACTGATAGATTTTGAGCGGATTGGCGTAAATCTTGGTGAAGCCTTTCACGTCGTCGGCAGTCCAAGCCTTATTCATCTCGCCATATTCGCCGAAGTTGGTCTTGCTGAGGTCGAAATCGCTGTTGACACCCACCAGCTCGTAGCGGTAGGGCTTGAGGTCGATAATCACCTCGCCGGTGACGTTGCGCTGCGACTTGAGTAGATAAGCCTCGATGTCGCGCATCACAGGCTCAAGATAATAGCTCTCGTGGAAGAACATGCCGTACCAGTTGCCGAGCTGCTCTTTCCAGTATTGCTGCCACTTGGTGAGCGTGTATTTCTCAAGCAGCTTGTGGGCTGCGATGATGAGTAGCGGAGCGGCGGCCTCAAAGCCCACACGGCCCTTGATGCCGATGATGGTGTCGCCCAGGTTGATGTCGCGGCCAATGCCGTAGGGGGCAACGAGCTTTTCGAGGTCCTGAATGAGCTTAACGTGGTCGGTGTAGCGAGTGCCGTTGATGGCGCACAGCTCGCCTTGCTCAAAGTTGAGCGTGATGCGCTTGTTCTCTTTTGCAGTCATTTGCACGAGATATGCGCTCTCTGGCAGGTTCTCGTCGCTGTGCAGTGTTTCCTTGCCGCAGATGCTGGTGCCCCACAAGCCCTCGTTGTAGCTATACTCAAGTTTCTTGAAGTCGCCCTCGAAGCCGTGGTCCTTGAGATAGTTGATTTCATACTCGCGAGTGAGGGCGAGGTCGCGGGTGGGGGTGATGACCTTGATTTCGGGCGCGAGCACCTGGAATGTGAGGTCGAAGCGGATTTGGTCGTTACCGGCACCGGTGCTGCCGTGAGCCACGCAGTCGGCTCCAATCTTCTTGGCATAGTTGATGATAGCTATTGCCTGGAACATGCGCTCGGAGCTGACCGAGATGGGGTAGGTGCCGTTGCGCAGCACATTGCCCATAATCATGTATTTGATGCTCTTGTCATAATATTCTTGAGTGATGTCGAGGTTGACATGGCTGATGGCGCCAAGCTCAAGAGCGTGCTTCTCGTTGAGCTTCAACTCTTCGGGACTGAAGCCGCCGGTGTTGGCTGTGGCAGTATAGACGTCGTAGCCGCACTCGGTGAGATACTTGACAGCGAAAGAGGTGTCGAGGCCGCCACTATAGGCGAGCACCACCTTTTCGCGCTTGATTTCTTTTTTCTTATTATCCATTTTCTCTTCAATTACAGGTTGTTCGTCGAGATGTTCGGCCGGGTCCCAGAGAAGTGCCGTGCAGAGGCATTTCTGGCCACCGTTGCGCTGGAGAATGTCGAAGTTGACACAACTCTCGCAGCCTTTCCAGAATTGTTTATCGCTGGTGAGAGCCTCGAATGTGACTGGCTTGAAGCCGAGCTTGGTGTTCATGTTGAGCACGGCAGCGCCGGTGGTGAGGCTGAACACTTTGGCCAATGGATAGCGTTGACGTGCCAGAGCGAAAACTCGTCGCTTGATTCGTGAAGCTAAACCAATGCCTCGGAAGTCTGGGTGGACAATGAGTCCGGAATTGGTTACAAACAGACGGTGGCTCCAGCTCTCGATGTAGCTGAAACCGGCAAAACGGCCGTGATAAAGAGCCAACACAGCTTTGTGCTCGCGCATCACTTTCTCCACATATTCGTGAGTGCGTTTTGCGATTCCCGTGCCACGAACTTTTGCGGCATCGGACATCGTCTTTAATATCTCGTCGATATATTTGACGTGCTCTTCGCCACAAACTACAACTTCAATTTCGTTGACGTCAATCATTTTTCTTTAGTGTTGTAAAAAATACCTTTTTTAATTTTTTTTGTTGATTACAAAAAAGTTTATTTGTGCATATATGTATATGCGTGCGGCATGCGCTGTGCTTGGAGCGTGAGCCTGTGTGCCAGTCGCCACGACCAGCTTTGTGAGGCTCTGAAAACGCATGCTGCCTCCTTTGAAATGCAAAGATAGCAACAAAATGAATACTAAATGCAAAGACGCATGGCATATTTTCGTTATGATTGCTAAGCAAAAGTGGCTTGTGGGGCGAAAAATGTTAGCACACTGGTGGCAGAGTCATTGCAGATTGTACTTTTTGAGGATTTTTTTGACAGGTGCGATTATGGATTTTGCCCAAAGCGTGTAGCCATAGTTGGAGGGGTGCGTGCCGTCGATTGAGGCATTGTGGTCGGGGCTTGTGGCGTTGGGGTGAATGTAATAGACATTGCGGTAGCGCTTGGTGGCTATCTGCATCATGCTGTCGGCCACGGCTATGCGCTGGGCTTCGCGCTTGTCGTAGGCTTGGTCGAAGTTGCGGTGTTCGCGGCGTATGGTACGCTGAAAAATGAGCGGCACACCGGGGTGGGCAGCCTGAATGGTCTCGATGAACGGAAAGAGGCGAGCCTTGATTTCATCAACGGTAGGGTTGGAGAAAGTGTCGAAGATGAAAGCGTCGATGTCGGGGGCGGCGGCAAGAGCCTTGGCAAAATAGGGTTGGAGCTTGCAGTTGCCGCTACAGCCGAGGCTAAGGAGCTGCAAACCGGTGAGGCGCGCAAACTGGGCTGGATAGGTCATGCCGGCACGGCCTGTTGATGAGCCGTGGGTGAAACTTGAGCCGAATATGGCTATGCGGTGACGGAATGGTGGCGCGAGCGGCTGCAGGGTGCTGCCGGCATTAACGCCAACTTGCACCGAGTTGACCTCGGAAAAGAGCGGAAGATAGAGGATAAACTCCTTGGCGGTGGTGGTCATGTGGTTGACGAGTGTCAGTTCGCCCGACTTGCCTATCACGCCAGAGCCAGCCCAGCACCACTGGTCGCGGCTTGTGGGGCGGCAATAGAGATCGAAACCGCGCGCCGTGAAGGCGGTGGCGTTTTCGGGGGTGCTGACTTGCCCGAATGTGGCGCGCACTGCAATGCGCGGGGAGTTGGTCTTGAACGCCACGGCTATGCCTGCCGACATGCGAACCTGAAAGTTTTCCGACGGTGTGAAGCCCTTGAACGCTGTGGTGTCGATGCGGTGGTAGGGATTGGTGGTGCCTGGCATCAGTTTGCCCACAAGGGTTAGTTGCGATGCCTCGGTGTAGGTGAGTTTGGTGGCGGTTTGTGCCGTGACTGTGGCGAATAGCGAGAGGACTAATGCGGCGAGTAATGATAAACGTTTCATTGTGCAGTGATTTGGACGTTTTGTTTGCTTTTATTCGGCAGTAAAATTACGGTGGCTTGGCGGTTGGTGCAAGTTTTTTTGTAGCAGATTAAATGGCGAAGTGCATAACTGATTTGTTTTTGGCTGATTGGAGGGTGTGATACGCGTACCTTCGGCACGCAGTTTGAGTGGAGTTGGGAGTGCCCACGACCGGAGCTGTCGCTCCTCTGTCGTGGGTTATGGAGAAAACGCGTACCTTCGGCACGCTGCGGTTTTGCTGATTGGGGGGGAGCTATGTTTTGCTATTGGGTGGCTTGCTTTTGTGGGTGTTTTTTTGTTGTTTGTGTGGGGTTATGTGAAAAATCGGGCTAAAATTGGACTGATTGTGTGAAAATTGGGAGCGTTTTGTGTGTGGATTATGTGATAATCACATACATTTGTATGTAATTATCAGAGTGCTATGGATGTGTTGCTAAAAAGAAAGATTGACTCATATTTGCAGAGCTGGAAAACCAGCGTAGGGAAAAAACCATTTTTTGTGAGGGACGCGGACTCGCTTATTCCTGTGGAAGTTAAGGCTATGTACGGTGTGACGGCGTCGCTTAACAATTTGTTGAAAGACGACAAATATCCTAATGTGAAATATGGCATAAAACTTGGCTACAAAAATGTGGGATTTAATGGCAAGTTTTATACTTTCCCTTATTTTCTCACATTCTTGCTAAAACGTTTTGTGGCTGGCAGGAAGAAATGACAGGCAAGACGAATTCTTGTGAAAAGTGTTATATTTGTAAGTGAAATGTGGCGCGGTTTTGTTTTGCCGGTTTTAGGTGGCGAAGTGGCACTGCGTGGCTTAATTTTGATAACTAATTAACAATGTGTAATATTAAAGAATGAAAATCATGAAGAAATTACTTAGCGTTACGTTGGTGGTGTTTTCTTGCTTTTGTGCCTTACTGTTTTGTGGGTGCCAAAGTAATGAAGATAAGGCTAAAAAGTTTGCAGAAGAAAATATACCTAAGTTCCTTAATGATGCGAGTAGCTATGAGGCTGTTGAAACAAAGGTTGATAGTGCTTTTGCAAATATATTGATTGACAGTGACGCCATGAGTGCTGCGGTAGAGATAAATGAGCATAAAGAAAAGCAAGAGGAACTTGAAAGGGATATGGGGTATGAAAAAACAAAATTGGCTATATATGCCCCATCATATTTTGATGATAGTTACGATAAAGAACAGCGGAGACAGGCTAATGAAAAAATAAAGGAAATCCAGAAAGAACTTTCTGAAAGTAAGGCAGAAATCAAGGCGCAAGAAAGAATTATTCTTAAGCGAAACAAAATGATTGAAAAAGGGAAGTTTATTGGCTGGGGAATACAACATTCGTTTAGATGCAAAAATGGAATGGGCATCAGTATGCTGGCACAGTCTTTACTGGTGACAGACAAAGATTTTAAGAATGTTTTGTTTAGGATTATTGTTGCAACAAAATTAGACGAAGAGGAGATTGAAAATGCCCGTAAGGAAATAGAACGAGTGCTGAAAATGAATGGTGTAGATAAATGACTTTTTGAGATAAAACTATTTGTGAAAAATGAATAAACGTAAGAAGATGAAATTTGTTTGGGCATTGGTTGTGGGGGCGGCATTGCTGCTGGGCGCTGATGCGTGGGCTGCGGAGAAGCAGCCGGTGAACGTGATTTTTGAGACCGACATGGGCAATGACGTAGATGACGCGCTTGCCCTTGACATGCTGTATAAGTATATGGATGCCGGGCGTGTGAACTTGCTTGCCATAATGTTGAACAAGGAAAGCGACGCTTCGGCTCGCTTCGTTGACATAATGGGCACATATTATGGTCACCCCAATGTGCCGATAGGAGTGGTGAGGCATGGCGCTGACTGCCATGCCGACGCAGTGCAATATTGCGAAAACGTGGTGGGGAAGAAGAAAGCTGACGGAACACCATATTACGCCACTACGCTGACTGATGTGAAAAACTTGCCTGACGCTCACACATTGTATCGCAAAATACTGGCCGGGCAAAAGGACGGCTCGGTGGTGATAGTGTCGATAGGTTTTTCGACCAATTTGTCGCGCTTGGTTGACAGCAAGCCCGACCGCTACTCGCGGCTCAACGGCGTGCAACTGATGAAGCGCAAGGTGAAAATGGTGTCGGTGATGGCTGGGAGCTCGGCTGCTGTGCCTGTGCCTGAATATAACGTCATAAAGGACACGGTGGCAGCCAACAACTTTTTTGCCAAATGCCCGGTGCCCATAGTGTGCTCGCCGTTTGAGGTGGGCATTAAAATCATGTATCCATACGAGCAAGGCATAAAGGACATGTATGCCGAGGATCACCCGGTGAGGGTGGGATATGAGGTGTATCACCCTAAGCATGAGGACACGCCAACGTGGGACTTGACGTCGGTGCTGTATGCTGTGGAAACAGACAGTGCATATTTCAACCGCCGCATGCCTGGGCGCGCGACGGTTGACGGCAAGGGCTGTACGCACTTCAAGGAGGTGGCTCGTGGAGCGAACTTCTCGTTTTTGGCAACCCCGACCGATGCGCAGGCCAAGAGGGTGGAGCGCAGGTTTCTGGAGATTATTGGCACTCCGCCAGCCAACAAAAGGAAGTAGTGGCTGTGGCGTGTGACAGATTGAAGTGCGCATGGCGATCATCAACGGCATGAATTTGCAGAATAAATCAGACACAAAATGAAAAATGTGATTTTTAGATATTTGCTTTTGGTGTGTGTGGCTGCTGTGAGCTTTGGCTGCAGCTCGTCGGGCAAAGGAGGAGAGCCTAAGCCGGAAAATTTTGGCACAAATCCGCTTGCGGGACAAGCGGTGACCACGCTGCCCGACCGTGCAGTGAGGGTGTATTGGGGGTTTGACAACCAGTGGCACTCCATAACCAACAAGCAAACTTATAAGTATTGGGACTACACGCGCCGAAATTTGACCGGATTTTACACCAATTTCATAGACATGTGGTGCATGGTGTATCAAAACAAGGAATCGGCAGAGCAGACGTGCAAGGATTTGTATGACACGTTTGTGAACAAGAACGCCTTTTTTGAGGCCACGATGGAGACTCGTGTGAACAGCGGTGAAAACGGATATAACGACTTGACGACCGACCGCCGCACGATTGACTTGCTGACTGGTGCCGGATTTAACGTGGATTACACGTCGGTGAACTATATGAAGGTGAACGACGAGGCGAATTGCAAAACGCGCATCAATCTGATGCGCACGTATAAAGGCAACCGCAAGTGCCTGTATCTTAATGGTCCGTGGACCATGAACGGAAATGTGCTGACCGACCAGGAGTCGAAAACCATGTCGGCGTGGTGCGACGGTTTCTCAACCGACGGCCCGCTTGGTTTCTGGTATAATGACTATAACGGAATGGTGGAGGCGAGTTACTCTGTGGTGAAGTATATGCAAAGTCAGAAGAAAGAGACCGCGATTATGCTTGCTCCGTATGCGGCAGGCGTGAGCGGCTATCAGTCAACGCGCGATTTTCTGGCAGTGTCGAAGAAGTGCGTGCTTGGCCATGAGGACCACAATGCCGCACCGGAGTTGTGGACGCTGTGGATGTATGGTTCAGATGGTTTGAAACTGTTTCCGGAGTCGTCCAAAAACGCTGATGGCGAGGACGTGCCTCAAAACACGGCAACAGGTGTGGCTTACTGGTTGCTGAAGCACCTGAACGAGTTTCCGGTGCTTAGTGTGGGCAGCCCAGCCACAAGCGGCAGCAGTGCCGACGCATACGAACTGGAAGTGAAGGCAGGTCAGACGGTGAAGGTGCCAGTGGTGGTGAGCAACGGTAATTGCCCACAAGTGGAGCTTAGCCCGGTAATCAGGGCATTGTTTGACACAAAAACTGCCGACTGGGACATAAGGTTTGAGCTTAACGGCACTGACGTGACTAAAGATGTGGCTCTAAACGGAGGCGTTAACTGCATAGGAAGATACAGGCTTAGCAAGGGTCACGACGACAAACTGAATGTGGTGGTGAAAGCTTTGCGCACTGGCGCAAGCATTGACGTGAAATTGCAGGTGATGAGTAACCTTGCCAACACAGTGAACAAGCGCGAGCTTGCTGTGCTGAAACTGAAAAGTAAATAAAATTTCTATTTGTGCTTGGCAGAAACCAAGCCAAGCGACGACTGATGATAAAAGCAAATGGGCGCTGCGGAAGTGTAATGCGCATTTTATGGTTTGAGCGACACATAGATTATGAATAGAAAGATATTGCTGATTGTTTTGCTGCTAATGGTTGTTGTGGCAAAAGCAGAATTGACGGAGTGGAGAAACATTGCGAACACTGATTTTGTGACTCACATCACTCATGATGACGAATATATAAATGTGGCAACAAATGGAGGTGGTTTGGTCAGGATTAATAAACAAACCGGCGCACAGATTCACTACAACCGTGCGGAGCGGGGGATACCGGATAACACAATCATGAACGCTGTGCCGCACAATTCAGACTTGTGGCTGTGCAATAAATATTATGGACTGGCAAAACTAACAAGGGATAACAAGATAGTGCCCATTGACATGACAGGCACTATGACCGAACAATATGTGACGGCTTTGGCATTTGACGGTGACAATAGCTGGTGGCTGGGTGGCGTGAATAATCTGTATCGTTTTGAAAAAGGTCATCTCGTTAAGTCTTTTTCGTTTTATAATATGTTGTCGCCGTTTTCTAATGTCAGCGACATTAAAACAACAAGTGATGGGCACACTTATGTGAGTTGGTATAGTGCAAACAGTTCTGATATTGGTTTCTTTCGCTTGACAAATGCCGGAATGGAGCCAGTGCGCTCGGCTGGCAATAATGAAACATGCGGCAGCGCTTATAGAATGGCTGTTGACAAAAACAATTCAGTTTGGCTGGCTACTGGCGACAATGGTCTTGTGAAATATGATGGCAGCTTGTTTACTCGTTTTAATGTTGAAAATTCAGCTATTCCAACGAACAGAACTTCTGATGTGGGCATTGACAGTGATGGCAATGTGTGGGGCATTGGCCTATATTGGCTTTTCAAGTACGATGGCCGCACGTTCACGGTGATTCCTTACAAAACGAACCATGCCAATGACTACTTGCTTTCTTTAGATATTGACGGTGATGATGTGTATGTGGGGTCGAGATACCAGGGCGTGTTGAAGTTGGAGAACAGGCAGCTCACTGTGCTGCCAATTAAAGCGGACTTGTTGCCAAGCAATGCTCTAACCGGCAGTGGTTGTGTGGATAAAAGCGGTAATTTCTATGGCGGTGCCTTAGAGGGGCTTGTGACATATAACATTCACAATGGGAAGGCCGCACTTAGACCATGGCGACAGATGCGCGAAACAGTGCTTGACAAAAAAGGCAACTTATGGCTTCAATGGCTTGACGCCGACACTGCTTGTGTGAAAATTGCAGGCAATGACACCACCGTGTTTCTGCGTAGCAGCTATCCTTTTAATCAAGGTTATGTGTCGCAAACTAAGTTTGACAGCAAAAACAGAATGTGGCTTGCAACCACGGCTGGTGCTTTTTGCTATGACGGCACTTCGTGGAAATGTTACAATGCGAGCAATTCGGGGCTTGAGGTCAACAATGTGTGGTGCATGGATTTTGACAGCAAAGGAAATTTGTGGTGCGGAACTTATGGTGGCGGATTATATAAATATGACGGATTGGTGTGGTCACGCTATGACACACCGTCGGATTATATTGGGGCAATAGCGGTTGACAAAAACGACGTGGTGTGGTTTAATTGCCGTGATGAGCAATATCCGGAGGAGATGTCATCGGAAAAAGGATTTGGGCTCACTTGTTTTGATGGCAATAATATGGTGACATACAACAAGGATAATTCACAAATTCGAGGCAATTTCATATCAGACATACAGATAGACGGTGACAACAACAAGTGGCTCGCTCTGGGTGGAAATGTGGGCGTTGCATCGTTTGACGGTGCAACGTGGCATGAATATACAGTGAAAAGTTCCGGTTTGGCGCACAATGAGGTTTTGAAGATTGTGGTTGACAGCAATGATGACTTGTTGTGGCTGGTGCACTACACTGGCAGTGGCCTTTCTGTGGCAAAACTCAACAGTAAATCTGCCGGCATTGCTCAAATGAAAAAAGATGATAATAATGGTTGTGGTACTGCTTATGATTTGCTTGGACGACCGACGACACCAAGCGTAGGTGGCGTGTATATCAAAAACGGAAAGAAATGGTTTGGCGGAACAAATGCATGGTGAGAGGTTGACTGGCTTGCAACGCAGTGGATTTCTTGCAATATAGTATATTGAACAAAGGACAGTGACTCAAGAGTGTCACTGCCCTTTGCTTATATTGTGGTTGCCGCTTGCAAGAAACGGTGCTGTTGTGGTGAGGGTTAGCGCTTGGGTGATTTGCGGTGCGACTGGGTGGGGAGCATCTTGAGGACGAGTGCCGTGCGCGCCGGCAAGTAGAGTTTTAGCCAGCCGAGCTTTGCCGGAGAATACACGGGGTCGGGCTCGGTGAAATGATGCACTTTCTCGTCGATGTTGCCATAGCCGCCATAGCAGGGGCTGTCGCTGTCGATAACGCCCTCGTATTCGCCCGACGGCGCGAGTATGCCGTAGTCGGTAAACGAGTGGGTGGGGTTGAAGTTGAAGATAAACACCAGTTTGCCACGCATAAAGGCGAGCACTTGGTCGTCGTCTTTGTCCCAGAGCTTGTGAATAGGCATGGCTTGGAAGTTGTGGGTCTTGACAATGAGATGCACGAAATCATTGTCCCACTTGTTCAGAAACTTATATTTGAGGTCGTCGCGGTCAACGAGCGGCCACTGGCGGCGCGCATACTTGTAGCTCCAACCGTTGCCTTCGCGCGGAAAGTCAATCCACTCGGGGTGTCCCCACTCGTTGCCCATGAAGTTGAGGTAGCCGCCATTGATGGTGGCTGCGGTGACAAGCCTTATCATTTTGTGCAAAGCCATGCCGCGGCTCACGGTGCCGTTATCGTCGCCTACCATCATGTGCCAGTACATTTCTTTGTCAATCAGGCGGAAAATGATGGTTTTGTCGCCCACGAGGGCCTGGTCGTGGCTCTCGGCGTAACTGATGGTTTTCTCGTCGTTGCGGCGGTTGGTGAGTTCCCAGAAGATTGACGACGGTTTCCACTCCTCGTCGCGCTTCTCCTTTATGGTTTTTATCCAATAGTCAGGTATGCCCATGGCCATGCGGTAGTCGAAGCCTATGCCGCCGTCCTTGAACTTGCGTGCGAGTCCGGGCATGCCACTCATTTCTTCGGCTATGGTTATGGCGTGGGGGGTGATTTCGTGAATGAGCTTGTTGGCAAGGGTGAGATAGGTGATGGCGTCGGTGTCTTGTGCGCCGTTGTAATAGTCATCGTAGGTGCTGAAAGCCTGTCCGAGGCCGTGGTTGTAGTAGAGCATAGACGTCACGCCGTCGAAGCGGAAGCCGTCGAAGTGATATTCCTCAAGCCAGAACTTGCAGTTTGAGAGGAGAAAGTTGAGCACGGCGTTCTTGCCATAGTCGAAGCACAGGGAGTCCCATGCCGGGTGCTCACGGCGCTCGTTGCCATGAAAATAGAGGTCGGCAGAGCCGTCGAAGCGTCCGAGACCCTCCACCTCGTTTTTAACGGCGTGTGAGTGCACGATGTCCATAATCACAGCTATGCCTTGGGCGTGAGCCTCGTCGATGAGACGCTTGAGGTCGTCGGGAGTGCCGAAACGGCTTGATGCGGCGAAGAAGCTAGACACATGATAGCCAAACGAGCCATAGTAGGGGTGCTCCTGAATGGCCATGATTTGAATGGCATTGTAGCCGTCGGCCACAATGCGCGGCAGCACCGTGGTGCGGAACTCGTCGTAAGTGCCCACGGCCTCTGCCTCCTGCGCCATGCCTATGTGGCACTCATATATGAAAAGCGGCTTGGTGCTCGGCTTGAAGTTGGTGACGCGGAACTGGTAGGGGTGTGCCGGGTTCCATACCTGCGCCGAAAATATGCCTGTTTTCTCGTCTTGCACAACGCGTGTGGCATAGGCCGGAATACGTTCGCCCATGCCTCCCTGCCAATGAATGTGAAATTTGTAGAGGTCGCCGTGGGTCATGGCTTGCTCTGGCAGCGTGAGCTGCCAGTTGCCACCGGTGCCGCATGGCTGCATCTTGTAGGGGGCGCACTCGCTCCAGGAGTTGAACTGACCCACCACATAGATTGCGGTGGCGTTTGGTGCCCACTCGCGAATCACCCAGCCGCCATCGGGCTTGTGGTGCAGGCCATAGTAGTTGTGCGCGTTGGCAAAGTCGGCAAGCGAGGAGTGACCTTGCGTGAGCTCCTGCTCCTTGCTCACGGCATCTTGATGCCGTCCAACGATGGCCGGCTCGTAGGGTTTGAGCCAGGGGTCGTCTTTTATGATAGGGAGAGTATGATGTTGTTTCATGCGTTGTGCATCTGTGATGTTTTATGATGTCACAAAGGTAGCAAATAAGGTTGGATTATAGTAGCCTTGTCACGGCTATAAATGAGTGAGAGGAAAATAAAAAAGGAAGTCCCGAAGAACTTCCTTTTTGTGACCCCGGAGGGGCTCGAACCCTCGACCCACTGATTAAGAGTCAGTTGCTCTACCAACTGAGCCACGGAGTCAACTTGCGTTTCATTTCCGAATTGCGATTGCAAAGTTACGAGTTATTTTTAAAATAGCAAGCGTCGGCGGAGTTTTTTTTGAAATTTTTGTGCAAATCGGGGTGCGGGGCGGTTGTTTCGGCTGTGTTTGGGGGTGTTTGGCACAATTTTTTTCGGGCTCTGGCACGGCACAGACCGGCGCGGCGGTTCTTGCCATTTGTGGAGGCGGAGCTGTGGCAAGATTACACAAAA
This sequence comes from uncultured Muribaculaceae bacterium, assembly GCA_934636465.1. Taxonomy (GTDB): domain Bacteria; phylum Bacteroidota; class Bacteroidia; order Bacteroidales; family Muribaculaceae; genus Sodaliphilus. The sequence goes on along the minus strand of CAKUAR010000006.1, from coordinate 5,231 downwards.
ACGGAGATTTTGTGCGATAAGTTGAAGAAAATAGGTAACTTTGCACGACGCAAATATCAAAAAAGAGAAATGGTTAAGGAGAATACAATCAAGATGTTTGAGAAAAGCTTCCGCGACAACTGGGAGCTTGCTGCGGTGAGTGACTATGGCACTAACTGCACGCTCACATACGGCGACTTTGCTCAAGACATTGCAAAAGTACACCTATTATATAGTAAAATCGGCATTGAAAAAGGCGACCACATAGCGCTGATAGGCAAAAACACCTCCACTTGGGTGGTGATGTTTGTAGCCACAATAACATACGGCGCGGTGATAGTGCCGATTTTGCAGGATTTCAATCCCAACGATGCGCAGCACATAATTAACCACAGCGAGGCAAAGCTGCTCATGGCAAGTGACTCGGTGTTTGGCAACATTGACTTTGAGCAACTGCTGCATGTGAAGGCTGCGATTTCGCTTGACAGCAAGAGCCTGCTTGCGGAAAAAGAGGGCGAGACTGTGGGCGCAGAGCTGCAAAAGCTTGATGACACTTTCACCGCTGCCTATCCTAATGGCTTTGAGGTGAACGACGTGAATTTTCCAGAGGTGGACAACGAGGAACTGATGGTGATAAACTACACCTCGGGCACCACAGGCTACAGCAAGGGTGTGATGCTCACGGGCAACAACCTTGCCGGTAACATTATATATGGTATAAACTCGCAGTTGGCATTCCGCGGTTCGCGTCACTTGTCATTCCTGCCGCTGGCTCATGCTTACGGCTGCTCGTTTGACATGCTTGCCGAACTTGTGGTGGGCGCGCACATCACGCTACTCGGCAAAATACCGTCGCCTAAAATTTTGGTGAAGGCAATGAACGAGGTGAAACCTAACCTTGTGATAACCGTGCCGCTGGTGCTTGAGAAAATCCACACCAAGATGATTGTGCCAATGATTAGCAAGGGTATGCTTCGCTGGGCACTGGCTATACCATATCTCGACAAGAAAATATATGAGCAGATACGCAAAAAACTCATTGACGCTTTTGGTGGCGAATTTGAGGAGATAATTGTGGGTGGCGCTCCGTTTAATGCCGAAGTGGAGGAATTCCTCTATAAGATTAAGTTTCCATTTACCGTGGGCTATGGCATGACTGAATGCGCTCCGCTTGTGAGCCACACGCCTTGGCGCGAGTTTGTGCTTCACAGTGCCGGCCGTGTGCTTCCGGGCTTGATGGAGTGCAAGATATTGAGTGATGACCCGGAGAACATACCAGGCGAGATATGTGTGCGCGGCGAGAATGTGATGAAAGGCTACTTCCACAACACCGACGCCACCGACAAGGTGCTGCACGATGACGGCTGGCTGCACACTGGCGACATGGGCACGCTGAGCGCTGATGGCACAATCTTTATCCGCGGCCGCTTGAAGACGATGCTGCTTGGCTCAAATGGTCAAAACATATATCCGGAGGAGATTGAGGCAAAGCTCAACAACATGAGCTATGTGGGCGAGAGCCTTGTGGTGCAACGCGGCGGCAAGATGGTGGGTCTGGTGTATCCGGACTATGATGTGCTCGACCAGCAGGGACTCACGCGTGACAAGTTGCCAGAGCTGATGGGGACGGTGCTTGCCGAGCTCAACAAGCTGGTGGCTCCTTATGAGCGTTTGTCGAGCATAGAGGTGATGGAAAATGAGTTTGAAAAAACTCCAAAGCGCAGCATCAAGCGTTTCCTCTATCGATGAGCCGCTATGGGAGTGTGAAGGTAATAAATATCAAAATAACATTAATTAACACTTGCAGATTAAACCTATCGGTTTGTGCTTATCTTGATGTGAATTAGATTGTTATGAGCGCTAAAACTTTAAAAGATGTTGAAAAAACTCTCAAAAATACAGTTGGGGACTAAAAAAAAACATGAAAAAAGTTTGCATGTGATATTTTTGTTATAAATTTGCATCGATTTTTGAAAAAGAAAAATATTGTTTTATTATTTAAATTTTTAAAGAAATGAAAAAGTTAGTTTTATTACTTGCTGTTGTATTCAGTGTTTCATTGTTCTCTTGCAACAACGCCAACAAGGACGCTGCTGCTGCTGATAGCGCTGCTGTTGATTCTACTGTAGTTGCTGATTCTGATAGCGCTGCTACTGATTCTGCTGCTGTAGTTGATTCTGCTGCTGCTCCTGCTGCTGATAGCGCTGCTGTTGCAAAATAATTGAAGCATAAACAGTAAAAGAGTTTGAAGCTGTTCTCCTCGTGTGAGGCGAGCAGCTTTTTTTGTGCCTATACGTGAGACATGCCATGGTGCTGTACGCGTACCTCTGGCACGCTTTTCTTGTTTGTCGCATAGACCCCCGACCGTCGCTATCGCTCCTCAGTCGGGGGTTATGATTATACCTGCCCCGGAGGGGCAGCTGCTGCATGTTGCACTGGTGTGTGGTGCTGCCTCGTTGCTTCGTCGCGTGGTGGTGAGTGTGGAAGTGCTACGTGTCAGTGCTGGGAATGTGATGCTGTAGTGTGGCGTGTGGTGGGTGGTGAGGGGGTGAGCCCTGGAGGGGCTCGTGTGTAGGTAGCCGCTGACAGCGGAGCGATAGCGACGGTCGGCGGTCAGTGGGGGCGTGGTGCGTGCCGTAGGTACGCGTATAGGGTGCTGTGTTGTGTGTCGCTGGCGTAGATATAGTTGGCGTGATGCAAGCGAGGGTGAAAAGAAACGAGGGGAGAGCCACCAAAAGGCTCTCCCCTCGTTTTATGGGTGGGGGCGGTAAGCGCGCGTGCGTAGCGTGGCACTGCGGTGCTTGCCGCTGTTGGTTTGTTATTTAAGGAGGGTGGCTGGGTCGAGGTTTTTGCTCTCGATGTCCTTGAAGTAGCGATATGTGCTAACTTTCAGCTCCATTGTGGCGTCTTCGTCGCAAACGAGGACTGCCTTGCGGTGCATTTGCAGCGCGCTGAGTGTGCACATTTGCGAAACGCCGCCCTCTACTGCTGCTTGCAGTGCGCGAGCCTTCTTGTAGCCGTTGACGATAATCATCACGCTCTTAGCTGCCATGACTGTGCCTACACCCACGGTGAGGGCTGTCTTAGGCACGTTGTTGACGTCGTTGTCGAAGAAGCGGCTGTTGGCTATGATTGTGTCTTGTGTGAGTGTCTTTTGGCGAGTGAGCGAAGTGAGAGAACTGCCTGGCTCGTTGAACGCGATGTGGCCGTCGGGGCCAACGCCACCCATGAAAAGGTCGATGCCGCCAGCTTTGGCTATGCGAGCCTCATAGTCGGCACACTCCTTTTCAAGGTCGGCAGCGTTGCCGTTGAGAATGTTGACATTCTCTTTCTTGATGTTGATGTGGCTAAAGAAATTGTTCCACATGAAGCTGTGATAGCTTTCGGGGTGGCTCTCGGGCAGGTTGCAGTATTCGTCCATGTTGAATGTCACAACGTTTTCAAACGAAACTTTGCCGGCCTTGTTGAGCTCGATGAGTTTTTTATACATGCCAAGAGGAGAACTTCCGGTGGGGCAACCCAGCACGAAAGGTTTTTGGGCGGTTGGTTGGGCTGCATTGATGCGTGAGGCAACGTAGTTGGCTGCCCATTCTGATACTTTCTCGTAATCAGGTTCGATAATCAGTCTCATGCTAAAAAGTGTTTTAGAGAATTATCAATTAATGCTTTAATTGTGTTGACAAAGTTACGAAATCCTTAAAAGTTATCCTAATGACGAGGTGTTAATTGTGGTGATGCAGAGATAAATTTGTAAATTTGCAGGCAGAAACAAGAAAATGATAATTTGCAGATGCGGAACAAAGGCGAAAAACGGCCGTTGATATTGATAGGCAACGACGATGGCGTGTGGGCCAAGGGTATAAAGGTCTTGGCAGAGCTGGCCTCGGAGTTTGGCGATGTGGTTGTGGTGGCTCCTATGCAGCACCAGAGTGGCAAGTCGTCGGCGGTGACACTGCTCACGCCGCTTTTTGTCAACAAGCTACAGACAGATGAGGGCATGGAGGTGTATGGTGTGGAAGGCACGCCGGCCGACTGCGCAAAGATGGCGATAGACCACCTGCTTGCTGATAGGCGGCCGCAACTGCTGCTATCTGGAATCAATCATGGCTTGAACTGCAACATCAATGCCTTGTATAGCGGCACGCTCGGTTTTGCCTTTGAGGGACTGTTTGCCGGAATTCCGAGTGTGGCATTTTCTTATGGCGACTATGGCCGTGATGCCGATTTCACACCGTGTGTGCCAGTGGTGAGAGATGTGGTTGCCAGGGTGCTTGAACATGGCTTGCCTGAAAAGGTAGTGCTCAACATCAACATGCCGCGCGTGGCTGCCGGCGAGAAATTCAAGGGCGTGAAGGTGGCAAGCGGTGCCCGCGGACGGTTTCATCATGTGTTTGACAAACGCACCACGCCGTTTGGGCGTGACTACTACTGGATGGCAGGGGAATTTGTGCCCGAAAATCCAGACGACGACAGCACTGACCTGTGTTGGCTTAACCGTGGGTGGGTGAGCGCAACGCCGTGCCGTGCCGACATGACCGACTTTGATGCAATGCCGGCAATATGCGACCTGCTGAAATGAAGCCGCTCGTGTGTGGGCAAAGACGGTGATAGGTTGACAACAATAAATTTTTTACACAAATAAATCATATTAGTAAGGAAAAAACATGGAATTCTTTAAAACAACTATTATGGCCGTGATGGCCGTGGCAACTATCATGCTGGGCAGTTGCTCCGCAAGTAAAAATGCAGCAGCAGGCGGCTCGGTTGAGGGCAAATGGGCGATAACTGAGGCTTGCGGCACAAGCACAGCCAACGGCATGAACCCTGCCGAAATCACGTTTGAAAAAGGCGGCAAGATACACGGTAATGCAAGCGTGAACAACTTCTTTGGCGATTACACGCTCAGTGGCAATAAGCTGCAACTTAAAAACATGGGCATGACCATGATGCTCGGCGAGCACATGGAGATAGAGCGTGCCGTGAACGAGGCTCTTAACTCAACGGCCATGGTGAGCGTGAAAGGCAATGATGCCACGGTGACTGACTCTAACGGCAAGGTGGTGATGCGCTTGAAGCGAAAATAAGCTAACGGCCGGGGAAAAAGAAAAAATGTGCATCGCTCTGTATGGGGTGGTGCGTTTTTTTGCACAAACAGGGGGCTTTGTGGTGGCGATTTTATACATTCAAAATGGAAGTGCAAAACTTGTGGGTGAAAATAATATGAAAAACACCGCAGGTTTGCCTAACGGCTG